>NZ_JAJTTE010000130.1 GCF_021343995.1 Pseudonocardia terrae
CCCCGGCCGCGTCCGGCACGGGCAACGAGGTCACCTACGACTTCGCCCTGGACCCGCAGGCGTGAGCGAGCCCGCGAGCGAGTCCTCGGCGTCGCGCCAGCTCTTCGCCGTCCGGATGGACGTCGCGCTGCCGCCGGACATGGATCCGGCGGCACGCGCCGACCTCCTCGCCCGGGAGAAGGCCTACTCGCAGGAGTGGCAGCGTTCCGGGCACTGGCGCAACATCTGGCGCTGCGTGGGGGAGTACGCCAACCTCTCGCTCTTCGAGGTCGAGTCCAACGAGCAGCTCCACCAGATCCTGTGGGGCCTGCCGCTCTTCCCGTACATGACGATGACGGTCACGCCGCTCGCCGGTCATCCGTCGGACGTCAGGCTCGGCTGAGCCCGGGGCCGGTACCGACGTGCGACCCGAGATCGCGTCGTCGTGGTTCCGGGCCCGGGAGAGCGGGCTCGCGCCGGACAGCCGCGTCGACCCCGAGGACGTGGCCCCGGTCGACCCGGCGAGCAGGCTGCGCCGGGTCGCCGGGCCCGTCCTCGGTGACCTGGCGGCCGCGCTCGACGGGTCGCCGTACACCCTGATCCTCGCCGACCACGAGGCGCGGCTGGTCGACATCCGGTTCGGCCGGGCCGCCGTGCGGCCGCGGCTCGAGGAGATCGGCGTCGTGGAGGGCCGCAGCTTCACCGAGGCCGCGACCGGCACGAACTCGATCGCCACGGCGGGCCGTCCTCGAGGCGTTCGACGCTGTGGCCGCGGGCTCGGCGGACGCCGTCGTCGCCCTCGGGCCGGACCTCGTCCTGGCCAACGACGCCGCCGCCGAGCTGCTGCAGCCCGCGGACCACGCGGCGCTGCAGACCGTGGTCGCAGAGGCCAGCCGGCTGGCTGCGCAACCGCGCCGGGAGCTGCACCCTGGACCTCGCGGCCGGGGTGACCGTCGCCCTCGACGCCACGGCCGTCGACGGCGGGTTCCTGCTCCGCCTGCGGCCCCCGCGGCGCGCGGCGGCGATCCCGTGGCGGCCCGGGGCGGGCGGGGGCGCGGACGGGCACGCCCCCCTGCGCGCATGGTCCAGCGGCACCGGGCGGAGGGCGCCTCCGTGCTGGTGCGAGGGGAGACCGGCACCGGGCGGCGCACGGTGGCCCGGGCCCTGGTGACCCCACCCGTCGTCGAGCTCGACGGCCCGACGGCAGGTCCGGACGAGGTCGGCGCGCTGTCGCCCTGCGCCGGCACCGTCATGGTGCCCGACGTGGACCTGCTCGACCCGGCGGTGGCGGCCCTGCTCGACCGGCGGGCCGGCGAGCTCGGGTTCCGGCTGGTCCTGACCAGCACGGGCCCGGTCGTCAGGGGGCACCCCGCGGCGCTGGTCGCGCGCTGTCCGGTGCACCTGGACCTGCCGCCGCTGCGCGCGCGGCGCGACCGGCTCCCGTCCCTGGCGGCCGGGCTGCTACGGGAGCGGTCCGCGGACCGGCTCCGGTTCAACCCCCGGGCCCTGCGCACGCTGGCCTCCAAGGTGCACGCCGCGGCGATGCTGCCCGTGCCGGCCTGCGGCCGTCGACCCGGCTCATGCTGGCCGCGCCGCCCGCGTTCGTGGCCACCCTCGGCGGCCTCGCGATGCTGCGCGTGCTGCAGTCCGCGTTCGTCACGGCGTTCGGGTCGCGGTGCACCTTCGGGGCGCTCGTGACCTTCGTCGTGACCGTCTCCGACGTGACCGTGCTGAACATCGGCGGTGCCTTCTGGAGCCTGCTCGCCGGGTTCGGGGTCACCTGGCTCCTCGAGCGCGGCGACCTCCGATGCTGACCCCGGCCTACCGCGGGTGCAGGACGTACTCCACGCCGTCGGCGAACCGGTGGCGGGTCACGGGCACCTGCCGGGCGGCCGCGCAGACCAGGCCGTGTGCCGCGAGGTTCCCGTGCCCGACGAAGGCATGCAGGGTCCGGTCCCGCCGGCACGCCGCCCGCAGCACGGCGGTGAGCGGCGCCGTGCCGACGGCGCGTCCCTGGTACAGGTCGGCGACCAGGGCGTACAGCTCCGCCCGCCGGTCGCCGTCGGGGTCGACGTCAGCGGGCCGCGGCGCCTGATGCCGGCCTGACGGGCGGGATCCGCAGCGTTGCTCCGGGAGCTGCTGGTCGCGGCCCGGGAGCTGCACGCCCGCGCGATCCTCGACGCCGGCGATGCGCGCGGCCGCCGACCTCGCCGCGGCCCTCGTCGCCGAGAACCCGCTGCGCCAGCACGCCCGCGCGGTCCTGGTCGAGGCGCTCGACCGGGACGGCCGCCGGGCGGAGGCCCTGGCCGGCTACGAGCAGTTCCGCCGGGTCCCGGCCGAGGCCGCCGGGCTGGAGCCGTCGCCGGAGCTCCGGCACGGGCACCGGGAGGCCGCGCTCGGCCTCGCGGTGCGCTGCGCCTGGGGGTGGTGGCTCGCCGGCGACCGGGGGCGCGGCCGCCGGCTGCTGCTCGACCTCCTCGACGGACGTCCGGACTCGCTCACCGCCCGGCTGTGGGCCGCCGCCCTGGCCGCGCACGACCGGGACGAGCCCGCCGCACTCGCCGAGGTCCGCACGCTGCTCGACGCCCACCTCGCGGCGGGGAAGGGGGTGGCGAGCTCGGTCGACGGGCTCGCCCTGCTCGTCCTGGCCGACCGGTACGCCGAGCGCGGGGAGCCCGACCGCGCCATCGCCCTGCTCACCGCCGCCCGGCCTGCGGTGGAGGCGGTCGACGACCCGTGGGGCACCGCGCTCGACGACCTCGTGCACGCCCGCGTCCGGCTCGCGGCCGGCCGTCCCGACGAGGCCCAGGCCCGGGCGTCGGCCGCCCTCACGGTGTTCGAGTCGTTGCCCGACGCGGCCGGACGGATGCGGGCCCTGGAGGTGCTCGGCTATCTCGACGAGGTGGCAACCGACCTCCGCGGAGCTACGGCAATGCCCTGCTGCTGGCCGTGCAGGGCGGCTGGCCGCACGCCCAGTGCCACCTCTCCGTGCGCCTCGGCAGCGTCACCGACCTGCTCGGCGACCACGCCGG
>NZ_JAJTTE010000131.1 GCF_021343995.1 Pseudonocardia terrae
GTAGAGTGTTCCCGATTTTATTGACACCGGTTTAGGCTGCCAGGTCGGTTAGTTCTCTGAACCCTAGCTCGTATTCCGTGGGAGTCAAGTACCCGAGCGTCGAGTGTCGTCGGCGACGATTGTAGTAGCCCTCGATCCAGAGGAACGTCTGCTGCCGAACCTCGGCAAGGTTGTTCCACGGGCGAGTATGAATGAGCTCCTTCTTGTAGGTCGCGAAGAACGATTCGGCGACGGCATTGTCGAAACAAGTGGCGCGCCGGCCCATCGAGCGGACGACGCCGTTGGCCGCGCAGAAATCGGTGAATTCCCGACTGGTGTATTGCGTTCCGCGGTCGCTGTGAAAGATCACCCCGGCCGGTGGGCGGCGAGTGAGCAGCGCGGCGGCGAGGGCTTCGATGATCAGGCTGGTGCGGAGGTGGTCGGCCACGGCGTAGCCCACGACCTTGCGGGAGTGCAGGTCGATGACGGTCGCGATGTAGGCCCAGCCGTCCACCGTCGCGACGTAGGAAATGTCGCCGCACCAGCGGGTGTCGGGGGCCTGCGCGGTGAAGTCGCGCCCGATCAGGTCAGGGGCGTCGATGGGGCGCAGACCTGCCACGGTCGTGCGTCGCCAGGCGCGCGGGTGACGTCCTTGCAGGCCGGCGGCCCGCATGAGCCGCCAGACCCGCTTGCGGGCGACCCGGTAGCCGCGCACGACCAGTTCGGCCCAGACCCGGCGCACGCCGGGATGGCCGTGCAGATCGCGGTGGATGGCGCGGATGGTGTCGGTGAGCTCGGCGTCGGTGCGCTCGCGCTCGCTGGGCCCGCTCGCCCGCCACCGGTAATAGCCCTGGCGGGCCACGCCGAGCTGGGCGCACATGAACGTGACCGGGTACTCGCCTTCATCGGCCCAGTCCGCGATCGCCGCGTACTTCACGGCTGTTCTTTCGCGAACCAGGTCGCTACTGAGGTGTGAATCACCGGACCACACGCGGGCACGGCAGTGCGGCCGAGGCGGAGCCTCGGCTTCTTGATGGCCATCCGGATCGGCTCGATGCTATTCGGTGTTGTGCACCGTGACGTTGACGCCTATTCTTTCGAGCTGTCGCAGGAGGCGGCGGGCCTGCTGTTCGGTGGAACGTCGACGATTGTTCCAGCCGGGGCCGAGTTCCCGGTAGGGAGTCCGGTCGCGGATGATATGGAAGTAGGCGATGAGGATGTCGTGCCGGGTCGCGCCGATGGCTTTCTGGGTTCCCCGACGCCCCCGGATCTGGGCGTGGTGGGCGGCGAGGTAGGTGTTCTTGCCCCGGGCCGCGGAGTGCGCGGCCTCGGTCAACGCGGTACGCAGCCACATCGACCCGTGGCGGGTGCGCGCGGTACGGCGTTTCCCGCCGGAGGCGTTGTTGCCGGGGCAGATTCCCGCCCAGGAGGCGAGGTGGGCCGCTGTCGGGAAGGCGGTCATGTCGAGTCCGACCTCGGCCACCAGAACCTCGGCCACCCGCCGTCCGACTCCCGGAATGGTCTGTACCAGTTCGACGACATCGGCGACGGGGCGCAGCAGGACGTCGACCTGCTGGTAGGTCTGGGCGATCGAGTCCTCCAGGAAGTCGACGTGCGCGAGCATCTGCGCGATCAGGAGACCGTGGTGCTCGAGGCGGAACCGGTGAGTCAACGCCTCCCGCAGCTCCGGGATCTTTGGACGCAGCCTCCCCTTCGCGAGGTCGGCCAATACGGTCGGGTCCTCCTCACCCGCCAACAGGGCGGCAAGGATCGCCCGTCCGGTCTTGCCCAGGATCGTCGAAGCCACCGAGGTCAGCTTGATCCCGGCGTCCTGAAGCACCTTCTCCAGCCGCTGGATCGTCCGGGTCCGTTCCTCGGTCAACCGCCGTCCGTGCCGAGTCAGATCCCGCAACAGCCGAATCTGTCGCGGCGGCACGAAACTGGGTGACACCAACCCGTGCTCCAACAATTGTGAGATCCAGACGGAGTCAGCCACATCGGTCTTCCGGCCCGGCACATTACGCAAATGCTCGGCATTGATTACCCACACCGGAAACCTTTCTTCCAGGACGTAGTAGACCGGTTTCCAGTAGACCCCGGTCGATTCCATACCGACGAGGGTCACCTTCTCCGCCATCAACCAGTCCGACAGCGCCTGCAACTGGCCGGTCATCGTGGAAAAAGTTCGAGTCTGTGAACGCCGTCGTCCACCAGGGCCGGGCCGGCGCACCGTCGCGACCACCGTGTCGCGGTGCACGTCCAACCCGGCGCACCGCTCGATCAACACATCCATCCCGCACCCCTCTTCCGTCGACACCAGGGGCCGCCCGGAGTGGGGAACCTGTCGATCAAGAAACTGAGGTACGCGCTCGAAGCAGCAGGTCAGGGTGCCTCAGGCTCCCCGCGTCACACTTTTTTACGGGCTCGCGGCACCACGCAGCGCCGACGTCTGGACCGGACGACCGCACAGATTCTCATCCGGCCAGGGTGGCGGCGCCAGCCGGCATGATCACTTTTTTTGCGAAATCCCGCTCCATCCGCAGGTCCGCGTTCTCCTTGCGAAGTCGTTCCAACTCCGCCCGTTCCGGTTCGGACAGATCAGAGTCCGGGACCCGACCGGCGTCTCGTGCCTTCTTCACCCACTTGCCCAACGTCATCTCGTGCACGCCGATACTCTTCGCCACCTCGGCGATTGTTCGGCCCGAATCGAGGACAAGGCTAACGGCCTGATCCTTGTACTCCTGGGTGAAATGACGGCGTGTCGCCACGCGATTCCCTCCGCTGCGATCAGCGGCAGTCTACGACCGGGTGTCTACAAGATCGGGAACGGTCCA
>NZ_JAJTTE010000132.1 GCF_021343995.1 Pseudonocardia terrae
TCGTGTGTCACGACTCGCCCGAATCAGCGCGCTTCACCGGTGGATCCAGGCTGAGGCCAAGTGGAAAGGGCTCACTGCGACGATCGCCGTATACAGGGCGCCGAGAAACTCGATCACGCCGTTTCCCCACTGGAGGCGGCCGGGACAGCCGGCATCCAGGCCAGGTCACCAGCGCCGGTCGGCGCTGAGCGGACGCCGGGAACCGCGACACCGGGCATCACGAGGTCTCGTGGTCCGTTCGCTCGTCGTTAGCCGGTTCGGTCGCGGCGCTCAGGGCGCGATCGGCGGGGTGCTCGGCGGTGTCTCCACCCATCAGAAGCCAGCGCACGAGGTGGGGTGGGGACTCGCCTACGCCATGGCAGGACTTCACCGCGGTCCGCGGGATCTTTGCCAGCGACTTCGAGGCCTCGTCCTGTCTCGACCAGGTCTGCTCGCCGAGCCGGTCGCACCCGGGCGACGCGCAGCGAGCGCCCGGCCGCGGATCGCGATGGCGTCGGCGGGCGACCAGGTCAGGGTGCCGCTCGATCATGTCCCGGGACCGCGTCGAGCTGGTCGTCAGCGCGGTCGAGCTCGGCCACCACGTATCCGCTCGAGACAATGGCGGCGAAGGGGATGCTGCGCAGAGCTCGGGCGAGCCCGGGTGGGCGGCGGCCGCCGGGAGCCGGGTGTGCAGGACCTCGTCGCGGCCCGCGGCGTCGAGAATGATCTCGATAGGAGCGTCCCGCTCCAGGCCTTCCAGGTGTCCCGGGGTGGCGACAGTGCGCGAACGGATGTTCGTCAGCGAACGGCAACGCGACGGCGCGAGCACGCTCCGCGTGATGTCGCCGCAAGGTGGACAGGGCGTGCCGGCCGAACACCTCCGGAAGTGCCGGAGGGCCCGTCTGATCGTCTACTGTGGAGTGCCTGTCAATCAGTCTGTCAATGAACGCCGGTCGTCCGCAGGCAGATCTGCCAACAGGGACAGGTGAAGCTGCAGCTCAGCCACCGTCAACAGGCCACGAGCACGGTCAGCTCTGATCTTTTAATCCGCGGGTTGTGAGTTCGATCCTCACGGGGCCCACCCCCTTCTACCTGGGGAGATCGTACCTCGGGATGATCGCCTCTGGGCGAGTGTGTGCGTGGTCTGTGCGTGGCGGATCCGGCTCGGGCTCGTGGGATCAGGGCGGCGACCGCCTCGGCCGCACTCGCCGCCACGTCGTGGAAGACCGACGTGTAGGTGTCGGCGGTCAGCGTCACCGAACTGTGACCGAGGGTCTCCTGGACGACCTTCATCGGCACTCCCGCCGCAAGCATCAGCGACGCAGCGCCGTGACGCAGGTCGTGTAGCCGCACGGGCGGCAGGCCGACCTCCTCGGCGAGGTGATGGAAGCGCGCCGTGACCCAGGCCGGGTGCAGGGCCTCGCCGTTCTCCTTGGTGAAGACCCGGCCGGACTCCCGATAGGCCTCGCCCCAGGCGGCCCGCTCTCGGTCTTGCTGCTCCTTGCGCGCCCGCAGCGCGGCCACCGTGCCGGCATCGAGGGCGATGAACCTGTTGCCGGCCTCCGACTTGGGTCTGCTCTCGATGACTTCCCATCCGTTCTGGACCAGCTGCCGTCGGATCGCCATGAGCCCGGCCGACAGGTCCACGTCCTCCCAGGCGATGCCGCACGCCTCACCACGGCGGAGGCCGCGGTGAGCGACGACGTGCCAGAGGGCGTAGAGGCGGTCGTGGTGGGCGTGGTCGAGGAAGGCGCCCAGCTGCGTCGGCGTCCAGACCATCACCGGCGAGGGCGGTTGGCACGCTTCCTCGAGCCGTTGTCGGTCAGGGTCGTCAAGGTCGCAGGCGGCGAGCGCGGCGCACGCAGCAGACCAGCGGGAGACGCGCTCCTCGGTCCAGATGAGTGCCTTCGGGCGTTTCCCGCTCGGAAGCCGAACTAAGGCGGCCGGATTGGAGGGGATCAGACCCTCGCGCATTGCGTCGTTGAGAGCTGCCCGCAAGGTGGCGCGAACGCGTTGACGAGTCGAATCGCTGTGACTGGTCAGGTCGCGTGAGAGCCGCTCAGGCAGTTTCGGGCATCCAGGGGTGGCCCTCGGCGAGCAGGACGAGGACTTCGAAGAAGTGCAGCCCGTGTTTGGCGGCGGTGGACAGGTAGCTGCGGATCGCGCAGAACTGGCGGGCTCCGGTGAGGGTGCGCAGGCAGCCGGACACCTTCTGCCGAAGCTTGATCATGCGGATGTCGCGCTCGGAGCCGTTGTCGTCCGGGGGGTATCCGCCAGTCGGTGGTGAAGCGCAGGTAGTCGCCCTGGCGGTCGAGCAGCCGGCGGGCCAGCGCGTGGTGCTTGCGCATCGCCGGATCGGCGCGGGCCGCGGTGTCACGCAGACCGATCTGAGCTGCTGAGCGGTAGCGCCGCACCTGCTCGGCCAGCGCGGCGGGGTCGAGGGCATCGGCGCCGGTGGCGACCGCGTCGTTCACGAGATTCTGCATCGCGACCAGCGCGTCACCGGCCTGGGTGGCCCAGCACCAGTCACTATCCCGGGTCTGCTTCGGACCGGGGTTCCACAGATGATCCGGGTCTGACGACTCGTCCGAGGCTCGCACCGCTG
>NZ_JAJTTE010000133.1 GCF_021343995.1 Pseudonocardia terrae
CAGCCAACCGAGCAGCCCACACTGCCGAACCGACCGTTCGACACCAGCCACCTAGTGGCCGAACTGGTCGCCCTCGGGCAACCGCAGGTCCGGCTTGTCGAGCTCCTCGATGTTGACGTCCTTGAACGTCACCACCCGGACGTTCTTCACGAACCGCGCGGGCCGGTACATGTCCCAGACCCACGCGTCGGACATCCGGACCTCGAAGTAGACCTCGCCGTCGGCGTTGCGCGGCGCCACGTCGACGGAGTTGGCCAGGTAGAAGCGCCGCTCCGTCTCCACCACGTACGAGAACTGGGAGACGATGTCGCGGTACTCCTTGTAGAGCGTGAGCTCCATCTCGGTCTCGTACTTCTCGAGATCCTCGGCGCTCACGACTCCACTCCCCCTGCGACCCTGTCCTCGTCCGCGACGAGGGCGACCTCGTCGTCCACGACGAACTCCGCGTCCTCGACGACCCCGGTCTCCTCACCGGCCGCCCCATTCTGGACCAACGCCACCCGGTCGCCCACGCGGGCCACCGACGCCACGTTCACGAAGGAGAACCGGTGGTCGGGGCACGGCCCGTGCTCGGTCAGCGCGGCGTCGTGCACCGGTGTGCAGTAGCCCTTGTGCTCGGCGAAACGGTACTGGGGGTAGCGCTCGTCGAGCGCGACCATCAGCCGGTCCCTGGTCACCTTGGCCAGCACCGACGCCGCGGCCACACACGCCGCCGTCAGGTCGCCCTTGGGCACGGCGAGGGTCGGCCGGCCGAACCCGCGCACCGGGAAGCCGTCCGTCAGCACGTAGCCGGGCGGGGTGGAGAGTGCCGCGACCGCGCGCCGCATCCCCTCGATGTTCGCCACGTGCACCCCGCGACGGTCCACCTCGGCAGGCGGGATCACGATCACCGAGAAGTCCTCGGCGCGGCGCAGGATCCGGTAGTAGAACTCCTCGCGCACCGCGTGGGTGAGCAGCTTCGAGTCGGTGAGGCCCTCGAGCCGCTTCGCGTCGCCGGGGCGCAGCACGCAGGCCGCGACCACCAGCGGGCCGGCGCAGGCCCCGCGGCCGGCCTCGTCGACGCCCGCGACCGGGCCGAGGCCGTGCCGCTGCAGCGTGCTCTGCAGGGTCCACGTGCCGGCCGACGCGCGCACGGTCGCCCGGCCGGGCTTCCACTCCGGGGGCAGGAGCTCGGCGGGACGCTTCCTCCGGGGGCGGCGGACGGGCCGCTGAACGGGTGCAGCCACCTCAGGTACGACGTCGGCGGGGCAGGAACTCCTCCTCGGCCGCGAGCAGGGATCGCCTGCGGAGCAGCCAGAACGGCACGACGCCGAACACGCCCAGGGCGAGCGGCGCGCCGTCCTCGGCGACCCCGAGGGCGGCCGCCTGCGGCTGCTGCGGGTTCGTGCTGTCGATGAAGCCGAAGCGGCTGATCGGCAGCACCTTCATCCGGGCCTTGCCGATGACGTTCGCGACCGGGATGGGCCCGTGACCGTCGATCCGGGAGTCCGACGAGTTGTTGCGGCTGTCCCCCATCACCCACAGCTCGCCCTGCGGCACGGTGATCGGCCCGAACGGGATCTGCCGCGCCGGCCCGGCCTCGGGCAGGTAGTAGATGTAGGGCTCGTCGAGCGGCTGGTTGTCGACCATGACCCGGTTGCGGGAGTCGCAGCAGGACACGGTCTGCCCGCCGACGGCGATCACCCGCTTGACGAAGTCCTTCTCGTCCGGCGGCGCGAGCCCGATCAGCGACAGGAACTGCTGGACGACCTCGCCGAACGTGCTCGTCGGCTCGTCGACCGTGAACTCGGTGTTGACCCACGAGTCCGGCCCGCGGAACACCACGACGTCGCCGGGCTGCGGGTCGCTGAACCGGTAGGTGACCTTGTCGACGAGCACCCGGTCGTTGTTGCAGCCGGTGCAGCCGTGCAGCGTCGTCTCCATCGAGCCCGACGGGATCACGTAAACCTTGGCCAGGAAGGCCTGGATGAGGATCGTGAGGACCAGCGCCACACCGATGAGGAGCGGGAGCTCCTTCCAGAAGGTGTTGCGCCGGCGCCGCCCCGAGCGGGGCTTCTTGCCACCGGGACCGCGCTTGGGCACGTAGTCCGAGGCGGGGTGGCTGCCGGACGTGGAGCCCGCCCGGCGGCGGTGCCTCCCGGGGATGCCGTCCGACTCGGCGGCGGAAGGGTCGACCCGGCGCTGCGGCTCGACCGCGGCCTCGGCCGCGCCGGTCTCCTCGGTGACCTCGGCCGCCGTCTCGGCGGGGGGGACGGGGGGCAGGCCGACGACGTCGGTCGGGCGCTCGTCGTCGAGGGGCCGGCGGGGCGAGTCGCGCCGGGGATCCGCACCGGTGCCGTTGAGCGGGGCACCGACCGGCCGGAAGCCGGGGCTGCTGTG
>NZ_JAJTTE010000134.1 GCF_021343995.1 Pseudonocardia terrae
CCTCGTCCTGCTCCGGACGGCGCTGGTCGTCCTGGCCGCGCTCGTGGTCGTGCTGCTCGACCAACCCTCGGGCTGGACGATCCTGGTGGTCGTCCTGGTGCTGCTGGTCCTGCTCGGGATCGTCCAGTTCCTCGACCAGCCGCGCCTCCCGGGCCACCCGCCGGCACCACCCCTGCAGGACCCGCAATCACCCGTCTCGGATGGGACGAGGGCAGCCGTCACGGACGATCGTCACGATTGACACCTGGAACGTGCGAGAGGGGTCCTGATGAGCACGCACGCCACACCGCATCGGGCCGGTCCCACCAACGCGACCACGGCGGCGGGCGCCGGAGCAGACACCGCTTGGACCACGACCTTCGCCCTCTTCGCCGCGGTCCTGATGATGCTGGCCGGCGCGTGCGGGGTGCTCGCCGGCATCGCGGCGATACTGCACGACGAGGTCGTCGTGGGCACGCCGCAGTACACCTACGCCCTCGACCTGACGGCCTGGGGATGGATCCACCTGGTGCTCGCCGTGGTGCTCGGTGCGGCGGGCGCAGGGGTGCTGTGGGGCGCGACGTGGGCGCGTGCCGTCGGCATCGCAGCCGCGGCGATCAACATCGTGGCGCACTTCGCCTTCCTGCCGCACTTCCCGGTCTGGGCACTCGTGATCATCGCGCTCGACGCGATCGTGATCTGGGCGCTCGCCTCGTACCGCGGTGAGAACGCTTGAGCAGATCGACCACCGGCCGGAGCGACTCCGGCCCTGACCCACCCGTTCCCGACGGGTGAGCGCACACCTGGAGAGAAGGGGTTGGACATGCTGCTCGCACAGAGCCAGTACCCGTTGTTGGACCTGTTCTGGACGATGTTCGTGTTCTTCGGGTTCGTCCTCTGGTTCTGGTTGATGTTCGTGATCTTCGGCGACATCTTCCGGCGCGACGACCTCGGCGGTTGGGGCAAGGCGGCCTGGACCGTCGTGATCATCATCCTCCCGATCGTCGGGTCGCTCGTCTACCTGATCGCGCAGGGCCGGAAGATGGGCGAGCGCCGCGAGGCCGACGTGGCCGCCGCCCGTAAGGCCTACGAGCGTGACGTCCGCAGGATCGCGGCCCCGAACGGGACCGCGGGCGGCCCGACCGAGCAGATCGCCGAGGCGAAGCACCTGCTCGACCAGGGCGCGATCACCCCGGACGAGTACGAGTCGTTGAAGGCCAGGGCACTCGGCCGGTCGCTCGGCGAGCCCGCTCGCTGACCGGCGCCGGCGGGGAGGGGTGATGTCCGCAGGCCCGACCGCACCCGCGCCGAACCGGCTCCGGCACCCTGCCGAGATCCCGTTCTACGCGTTCATGGTGGTCCTCAACGTGGCCGTCGTCGTCGGGATCGTCCGGGTTGCGCTGGTGCTGCCCTTCGTCCCGTCGTCATTGCAGGAAACGGCATGGGCGAACGCGATCCGAGGAGCCCTGTTCGGGCTGCTGCTGCTCGTCCCCGCCCTGATCGTGGTCCGCGAGACGCAGCGGGCCGCGACCCGGGGCACCGCCGTCCAGCTGTCGCCGGAGCAGTACCCCGAGCTCTACGGGGTCGCGGAGGAGTTCGCGGCCCGGCTCGGGCTGCGGCGTCGGCCGGACATCTTCCTGGCCAACGGCAACGGCGCGCTCAACGCCTTCGCCGCCCAGGCCACCGGGCACGACTACGTGGTGCTGTCCAACGAGCTGTTCACCAACCTGTACCGCGGCAACCGCGAGGGTCTGCGGTTCATCCTGGGCCACGAGCTGGGGCACATCCGCCTGCACCACGTCGCCCTGTGGTATCAGCTCTCGGTCGCCTACTCCCAGCGCATCCCGTTGCTCGGGCAGGCCCTCTCGCGGCTGCGCGAGTACTCCTGCGACCGGCACGGCGCCCTTCTCGCCCCGCACGGCGCGAGGGGGCTGGTCCTGCTCGCCTCGGGTCGACACACCGAGCAGGACGTCGACATCCCCGCACTGGTCCGGCAGGGTCGTGCCCTGCGGGGCTTCTGGGTCGGGTTGGCACAGCTGCCGCGCTCTCATCCCTACACGGTGCGGCGGGTGGAGCGTCTGTACGGGCTGGGCCTCCTGCGCCCCCTTCCGCGGTCGGCCGCTCCGCCTCCGCGCGAGCCGCGCGGACTTGCCGCACACGACGGCAGCCCGGCGTGACCACCGGCGAAGGTGCCGACCAGCAGGCGCCGACCGGGAGCCGGGTGCTCGGGCTCCTGCTCGCGATGGCGATGTTCGT
>NZ_JAJTTE010000135.1 GCF_021343995.1 Pseudonocardia terrae
GAACTAACCGACCTGGCAGCCTAAACCGGTGTCAATAAAATCGGGAACACTCTACGGGTGCCCCGGATGAGGGAAGTAGACCGGCCCCCTTGGCGGGTCGGGTCTGGTTGCAGCACATGAGTGGGAGCCGTCGTCAGGATCGCTTGCCGCCCGTGGGGACCGTGGCCGATCAGTGCGCCGCCCTGCGCGGAACAGCCCGGAGCGACAAGGCCCGGCTGCAGGGAGGACGCGGATGCAACGACGACTGGTGGGCATCGACCTGGGGATCGCCAGCGCGCACACCGTGCGGGTGCTCGACGAGGCGGGTCGCACGGTGTGTCGGGGCCGTAGTGGGCCGACGGTGGCCGAGCTGTCCCGGATCGAGGACGCCGCCCTGCACGGCGCCGCGCCGGGGACCCGGCTGGAGGTGGTACTCGAGCCGACCGGGCCGGCGTGGCTGCCGGTCGCGGTGTTCTTCCTCGGCCGCGGGCACACGGTGTTCCGGGTCTCCAGCGCGAAGGCCGCGGACCTGCGCCGGTTCCTGTCCCGGCACGCCAAAAGCAACGGCATTGACGCCGACACCCTGGCCCGGTTGCCGCTGCTCGACCCGGGCGGGCTGCGCCCGCTGGAGCTGCCTGGGGCGCAGATCGCGGCGCTGGATCGGCGCGTGCGGGCCACCGACCGGCTCACCCAGGCCGCGGCCGCGCACAAGGTGCGGATCAAAGACCTGGTCCGCCAGCTGCTGCCGGCCACCCCGCTGACCGGCGAGCTCGGGCAGGCCGACCTGGCCGTGCTCGAGCGCTGGGCCGACCCGCGCGCGCTGCTCGCCGCTGGCCCGGCCCGGCTCACCACCGTGATCGGCAAGGCCTCGCGCGGGCAGCAGGGCGCCGCACGGGCCGCGGCCTGGCGGGCCGCCGCCACCGCCGCGGTCGAGCTCTACGCGGCCTATCCGGCGATGCCGTTCCCTGACCTGGCCGCCGAGGTCGCCACCGAGGTCCGGCTGCTGCGCGCCGTCCAGGCCGAACTGGCCGAGCACGCCGCACACCGCGAGCACGCCTACCGATGGGTCGACCCCGGCCAGCTCGCGCGCAGCCTGCCCGGCCTGGCCCGCGTCGGCGCACCGGCACTGGTCGCCATCGTCGGCGACCCCGCCCGGTTCCCCACCGCGCGCCGGTTCCGCTCGTTCACCGGGCTCGCCCCGCGCACCAGCGAGACCGGTAACACCGACCGCAAGGGCCAGCCCATGTCCAAGGCCGGGCCGGCGCTGCTGCGCACCACCCTGATCCGGGCCGCGGACAACGCCCGCCGCCAGGACCCGCAACTAGCGAAGATCTACTACACCCAGATCGTCGGACGCGGCGCCACGCACACCAAAGCGCTCTGCGTGGTCGCCGCCGCGCTGGCCGAACGCGCCTGGGCGGTGCTGCGTCGCGGCATGCCCTACGTCATCTGCGACACCGACGGCACCCCCGTCGACCCCGCCACGGCGAAGGCGATCATCGCCGAGCAATGGACCGTCCCCACCGAGGTCCGGGCCCGCCGGCGCGGCCGCAAGAGCCCCGCGACACACAAGGCGGGGAAGGCCCCTCACGGAGTCCCCGCGGGACACATCAGGTCCGACGCCCGAGGGCGTCGACAAACGAGGCGACCTTCCCCACCGACCATCCTCACGCGGCCGACAACCCCCACGCAAGACACCGCCTTGACAGGGGATCATCCATAGGGAATCAGTTAAGGAAGCCGTCGAACTTCGGCTCGTAGACCCACTTCTCCCCGACCGGCAACTCCCCCGTACTCACCGCAGCCATCGGCGGCAGCGGGTACGGCACGGGGCTGACGACGGGCACGATAAACAGATCACCGAGGGTCCTGATCGGCGGACGAGCCGTCACCACGACTGGGAAGGCCTCGGGCAGTGGGCGCGGCGCGACGGCCCCGCCCGGCGCGCCGCGACCGACCACAACAGCGTGCCAGCTCGTCTGCGACGGCCCGTGGGGCCGGGCGAGAAGATCTCGCCCGGCCCACACCCGAGTTTGATCAGAAGGCTTA
Organism: Pseudonocardia terrae; assembly: GCF_021343995.1. Lineage (GTDB taxonomy): Bacteria > Actinomycetota > Actinomycetes > Mycobacteriales > Pseudonocardiaceae > Pseudonocardia > Pseudonocardia terrae. The sequence continues at coordinate 2,029 of NZ_JAJTTE010000135.1, forward strand.
GTGCGTGACGCAGGTCAGCCGCGCAGTGCCG
>NZ_JAJTTE010000136.1 GCF_021343995.1 Pseudonocardia terrae
CCCGCAGGGCGGCCAGCTCGGTCCGCAGGCGGTGCAGCTCCGCCCGCTCCTCGGAGCTGAGCGGCGCCGCCGGCGTGGTCTCCGGTGGCGGATCCGGTGCTCGGTCCGGTGCCGGATCCGGGGCGGTCTCCGGGGTGGCGGTCGCGGTCGGGGTGCCGGGGAGGTCGGGGCCGGGCGGGTCGGGTCGGTCGACTGTGGACATCGCGGGCCCTCCTCGAACGCGGCCGGATGACGCGCACCCTCCACCCCGAACGGGGGCCGGGCATCACCCCGTCCGGGCGACTCGTCCACCGCCCCGGCCACCGGCCCGGCCCCACCCTGTTCCCTTTCCGCGAGCCGTCCCCGACCCTTCACCCATGACCAAGAAGGCGAAGGCGGCGCAGCGCCTCCCCCGGGCCCTCTACGAGGCCGAACTGCTGCGCCTGCAGGGACAGCTCGTCCAGTTGCAGGAGTGGGTGAAGGCCACCGGGTCGCGGGTCGTCGTGATCTTCGAGGGGCGCGACGCGGCGGGCAAGGGTGGCGCGATCAAGCGCGTCGTCGAGCACCTCAACCCCCGGGTCGCCCCGATCGTGGCCCTCCCCGCGCCCACCGAGCGCGAGCGGACCCAGTGGTACTTCCAGCGCTACGTCGAGCACCTGCCCGCCGCCGGGGAGATCGTGCTGTTCGACCGCTCCTGGTACAACCGCGCCGGCGTCGAGCGGGTCATGGGCTTCTGCACGCACCAGGAGTACACGCGGTTCCTGCGCCAGTGCCCGATCTTCGAGGACCTGCTGGTGGAGGACGGGATCCTGCTCCGCAAGTACTGGTTCTCGGTCAGCCCGGAGGAGCAGGAGAAGCGCTTCCGCGACCGCGTCGAGAACCCGTTGAAGCAGTGGAAGCTCTCCCCCATGGACCTCGAGTCGATCGCCCGGTGGGACGACTACTCGCAGGCCAAGGACGACATGCTCGTCCACACCGACACCGAGACGGCACCGTGGACCATCGTCGAGTCCGAGGACAAGCGCCGCGCCCGGCTGAACATGATCGCCCACCTCCTCGACAGCATCCCCTGGGAGCCCGTGCTGCGACCCCCGCTCGCGATTCCCACCCGCCCCCGGAGCCGCGGCTACGTCCGCCCGCCCCGCGAGCTCGACCGCGAGGTCCCCGACCACGCGAGAACCCTGCTGGCGAAGGAGGGCCTCGCCTGACGAGCACGACCGCGCCTCTCGCCCGCGACGGGTGAGGTGCCGTTCCGCGACCCCGGGCCGCGCTCGCCTCGCCCGCGTCGAGCAGCGACAGGTCGAGGACGGGAAGGGCGGCGATCACGGCTCTCCTTCGCGATCGTCCCGGCGGAGGACGTGATCGAGACCCGATCAGCACGCGCCCGTCAGGACGAGGTAGCCGTCGACGCGGCAGAGCCCGTCGGCTTCGGGGTCCGGCGGCAGCGCGTGGCCGAGGTCGCGGCTGCGCACCTCGCCGATCCACTGGTCGTGCTGGTACTCGTGGTTGATCACCGCCGTGAGCAGGTGCGTGGCGACGATCGCGAGCTGGTCCGGCGCGCCCACCCGACCGCCCGCGATGTCGCCGATGCGGGCGTGCACCCGTTCGGCGACGACGTCGCGGAACTCGCCGAGGCGCGCGACCGTGGGCAGCGCGCCGCGGAACTTCTCGGGATTGGCCGAGTCCATCAGCGCGTCGAGCTCCGGGTCCGGGCTGGGCTCTGCGGCGGTCAGGTTGCGGATCATGAAGTGGGCGACGTGGGCCTGGTGGCCGAGGTGCCAGCCGATCGCGCTGGACTCCTCGTGCGGGCGCCAGGTCAGCTCGTCCGGGCTGAGGTCACGCCAGAGCTGGTCGGTGTAGGCGCGGGCCCGGTCGTACTCGCGCAGGAGCTGCTGCACGGCGTTCATGTCTCACCAGTCCCGTCGTGGTCGGGGTCAGGACCCGCCGGAACCGGGCCGAGCCGGCCGCCGGGTCGTTGCGAATCTAGGCCCGGGGTTCCACAGATGATCCGGGTCTGACGACTCGTCCGAGGCTCGCACCGCT
>NZ_JAJTTE010000137.1 GCF_021343995.1 Pseudonocardia terrae
CCGGGGTTCCACAGATGATCCGGGTCTGACGACTCGTCCGAGGCTCGCACCGCTGGTCAGAGCGTTGCGACCTAGCGGAACCAGCGAAACACACTAGTGACACGGCTGAGTCGGTCACCATGTGTGACCTGTGGCTCCTTCTTGATCTCATAGCGGCTTGATCGCTAAGGTCGCGGTCCGTGTATGTGAAGCGCTCGACGCGCAAGATGGCCGACGGCAAGACGGTCGGCTATCTGCAGCTGGCCCATAACGAGTGGGACCAGGTCGCGAAGGTGTCGCGGACGAAGGTGCTGTACTCCTTCGGCCGGGAGGACCAGCTCGACGTCGCCGGGATCCGGCGGCTGGTCGCCGCGTTGTGTCGGTTGCTGGAGCCGGGCGAGGCGCTGGCCGCGACCGCGCCGGCGGAACTGCGGTTCATCGAGACGAAGGCGTTGGGCGGGGTGTTCGCGCTGGACGGGCTGTGGAGCAAGCTCGGGATCGATGCCGCGATGCGGCGGATGTTGGCGACCACGCGGATGGAGCCGCGGGTGGAGCGGATCTTGTTCGCGCTGGTGGCGAATCGGGCGCTGGCTCCCAGCTCGAAGCTGGCCGCGACCCGGTGGATCGAGCACGACGTGGTGATCGACGACCTGGACGTCCCGGTGGTGGACGAGTCCTGCTACCGGGCGATGGACTGGCTGATCGCCGCCGAGCCCGAGCTCGGGCGGATCGTGTTCGACAACACCGCCGACCTGCTGAACCTGGAGGTGGACCTGCTGTTCTTCGACACCACCTCCACCTACTTCGAGGCCGAGGACGCCGATGCCCCTGTCGGCCGGGACGAGCGCGGGATGCCGGTCGCCGACGTCTCGGACGCAGCGAAGGAGGCAGGTTTTCGCACCTTCGGCAAGAGCAAGGACTCCCGCGGCGACCTGCCGCAGATCGTGGTCGGCATGGCGGTGACCCGGGACGGGATCCCGGTGAGGTGCTGGGCCTGGCCCGGGAACACGGCCGACAGTGCACTGATCCGGCAGGTGAAGGACGACATGCGGGACTGGTCGCTGTCGCGGATCGTGTGGGTCGCCGACCGCGGCTTCACCTCGGCCGAGAACAGGCGCTACCTGCAGAAGGCCGGCGGGCACTACATCCTCGGGGAGAAGCTGCGCGGCGGCACCCCCGAGGCCGACGCCGCGCTGGCGCGTCAGGGCCGCTACCGGCACGTCGCCGACAACCTGCAGGTCAAGGAGGTGCGGCTGTCGTCGGATCTGGCCGACGACCGGTTCGTGATCTGCTTCAACCCCGAGGCCGCCGTCCGCGACGCTGCCATCAGAGCCCGCATGGTCGCCCTGCTCGAGGAGATGATCGACGGCTCCGACAAGCTGTCCCGGGACCAGCGCGTCGAGCTGCGCGGCGTGATCTCCACCAAGCCCGGGCTGAAGCGCTACCTGCGCACCACCCCCGGTGGGCTGCTGCGCATCGACAAGAAGGCCATCGGCGCCGAGGCCACCCTGGACGGCAAGTTTCTGCTGCGCTGCTCGGACCCCAAGCTGTCGGCCGAGGACATCGCCCTTGGCTACAAGCAGCTCCTGGAAGTCGAGCGCGGCTGGCGGGACATGAAGTCGATCATCGACATGCGCCCCGTCTATCACCGCGTCGAGGAACGGATCCGTGCTCACGTGCTGCTGTGCTGGCTAGCGCTGCTGCTCATCCGCATCGCCGAGACCCGCACCGGACAGACCTGGCCCGCCATCCGCGACGAGCTCCAGCGCCTGCACCTGGGCACTTTCACCGGCCCAGCCGGCTCCTTCCGCCAGCGCACCGAGCTCACCACCGGCCAGAAGAAGATCCTGACCGCGCTCGGCCTGCCCGAACCCCGCCGCGTCTTCGAGGCCACCCCCGCAACGCCCTGACCAGCACGAACACCCCAGCCTAGTGACACGCCCCGTCACCGGGCCGATCGGTGTTTCCCCAGCTCACAACCCATTTTCACGGACTAGTCGACTGGCTGATCTGTGGAACCCCGG
>NZ_JAJTTE010000138.1 GCF_021343995.1 Pseudonocardia terrae
ACCCGAGTTTGATCAGAAGGCTTAGTGCGTGACGCAGGTCAGCCGCGCAGTGCCGTGACGACCGGCTCGAGGTCGGCCGGGATGTGGGGCGGGAAGGTCTGCTCGGCGCCGTTGATGGCAATTGTGGCCGAGCGCAGCGGCCGTAGCGTGCGGACGAGGCGGCGGATGGACAGTCCGGTGCGGGCCTGGGCGGTGCGGGCGAGGGCGAGCGCGGCGAACACGATGGTCAGGTGGGCTTCGATGCTGTCGCGGGTGCGGTGGAACATCGGCCGGGCCGCGAGGTCGGTCTTGCTCATCCGGAACGACGCCTCAACCTGCCAGAGGTCGTGGTAGGCCGCGATCACCTCGGCCGCGTTCATGACCGGGGCGGGCAGGTTGGTGACGTAGCCCTTGAGCCCGGCCAGGCGCCGGGCGCGGGCGAGGGCCTTCTCGTCGAGGATCTGGCCGTCGCCGGCGTTCTTGACGAACCGCGGCGTGCGGGCTGTCCTGTCGCCGTTGACGACGTCGCGGGCCCGAGACTCCTGCGCGTTGAGGGTGCGGTTGTCCCGGGCGAACCGCTTGGCCGAGTAGGCCCAAACCGCCCGCCACGACCCCGGATGCGCCGACGGGTCCCAGACCGGCTCGGCGCGCAGGGCGGTGTCGTTGGCGGTGTTCGCGCCCCGTTTCGGGGTGATGGTGTCGACGTGCTGTCCGTCGGTGAAGGCGTCGCCGTGCCAGTGGAAGTGCGACTCCAGGTCGATCGGGGCCTTCGACTGCCGCGAGCCGACGATGAACTTGAACCCGGCGTCGTCGAGGGTGGTCAGGTTTCCGGCGGACAGCATGCCCGCGTCCGCCACGATGATCATGTTTTCGATGCGGTGCCTCGGCTTGAACGCCTCGATGATCGGCACGATCGTCAGCTTCTCGGCCTTGTTGCCCTCGAAACAGCCGATCTCCAGGGGGAAGCCGTTGCGGTCGACCAGCAGCCCGACGACGACCTGTGGGTCGATGCGGCGTTCCTTGGAGAACCCGACCTTGCGCAGGCCGTCCTCCTTCTCCGCCTCGAAGTAGAGCGTGGTCACGTCGTAGAGCACCAGACTGACATCGCCGCAGCTCAGGGCATGCGCGAAGCACAGATCGGCGATCCGGTCCCGGTAGGAGCCGCGCGCTGGTTCAGTCTCATCTTCCGCCGCGCCGCTACCGTCCACTTCGGACTCATCGATGTCCTCGACCGCGGCGCTGGAGCCGAGGTCGGGGTCGGCGTCGGCGTCGGGTTCCTCGGTCTGGGCGGCGCGGCGCAGAGTGCGCCACAACGTGGGATACGACGCCGCTTGCCTCCCCATGTCGGCCAGCACCCGGCCCACGTCGAGCAGCGAGGTGGGCTCCACGACCCGGGCGATCACCAGATCGCGGAAGACCTCGTCGTCCAGCTCGGCGAACCCGAGAGTCTCGTAGACCCCGACAAGCAGGTCGAACAACAGCGCCGAGGCGGTCGCAACCACGCTGCCCGCCGCAGTCGCCTCCGCTGCCGGGCGCCCGGCCTTCGGCGCATCCAGCGGCGCGGCGGGTGCGAACAGGGCCGGGTCCGCAGGTGGCGGGGCGAGCCGGGCCCGACGCGTCACCTTCGCCAAGCCCAAGTCCAACTCGCCCTGCGCGGCGTCGTCGAGCATGCCCTGGGCTCGGGCGATCAACAGCCCGAGCTCGACCTCGCTGCGTGCCGAGCCCAAGTGCGCGACGATCCGCTGCCGGCGCCCGGACACGTACTCCGCGATCTGCACCGCCGTCGCGCCCGAGCCCGTCCGGACCCGCCTGATGAACGCCACAACCCGGCAGCCTACCCACCGATTAGTGCGTGAATCCCGCACCAACCCCCACAATCACCGCAGGTCACAGCCCTGCCGCTCCGCCAACGCCGCTCCGCTGATCAAACTCGGG
>NZ_JAJTTE010000139.1 GCF_021343995.1 Pseudonocardia terrae
GACCCGTATCCGCGAGTAGTGGGCGCTCGCGGACGGTGAGAGAACGATAGGTGTCCTGCTGACCTGCGATGATCGTGTTTGCGACGACACAGTCATCAAGGTCGAGAGGACACCTATCGGGTGCGAAGAGTACGCAAGCGGCGGGCCCGGTGTGCGCGGGTGCAGGTCGGCGCGCCGGACGAGTCGTTGACCAGGTTCTCCGGGCTGGTCGCGGTGACCGAGCTGGTCGAGCGGCTCGGGGTGATCGACAGGCTCGACGCCGCGGTCGGGCCGATCAAGACCCGGGACCGCGGGTTCACTGCCGGGCAGGTGCTGGTCGGTATGGCGGCGGCACAGTGGTGCGGGGAGGACTTCCTGGTCGGGCTCGATCGGCACCGCGACGATGTCGCGGGGCAGGCGCTGACCCCGGTGCCGGGACTGGCCTCGACCACCGCGGCCGGATTGGCCCGCCGGTTGTCCGAGCGCCAGTGGGCTGCGGTGGAGACCGGGCTCGGCGACATGCACGCGGCCGCTGTGGAGTTGCTCGAGCGCGTCGCACCCGGCCGGGCGCACGCGCTGGCCGAGAGCGTGACGATCGACCTGGACACCACCGATGTCGAGGTCTACGGGCGGGGCAAGCACGGCGTGGCGTTCAACCACCAGGGCCAACGGGTCGGGCGCCCACACGTGGCCACGTGGGCGGAGGCGTCGGTGGTGCTGGCCGCCGACCTCGGGGACGGCCGCGACGACCCGCGCGCCACCAGCGCCGAGCTGCTGGGCCGGGCGCTGGCCGCGTTGCCCACCCCGGCCCGAGCCGGGCGGGTCCGGCTGCGCGCCGACGCCGGCTACTTCGCCGGCCAACTCGCTCGCGCCGCCCTGTTCACCGACGTGGAGTTCGCCATCGGCGCGCGGCGGACCGCCCCGTTGTGGCGGCTCCTCGACGGAGTCCCGGCCGAGGGCTGGACCGAGGCGATCGACATGAGCGCCGCTCAGGTCGCCGTCACCGAGTACTGCCCGGACTGGTGGCCGGCCGGCACCCGACTGGTGATCCGCCGGGTCCGCCTCGACCTCGGCCGCGGCCAGGTCTCGAGCGATCCGCGGGCCCGACGTCGCCGCACCCTGCACCCCCAGCAGCGGGCACTCCCGCTCGACGACCTGGCCGAGATCGCTGAAGCCGAGGGCGTGTTCGCCTACTCGTTCATCGTCACCAACCTTGATGTCTCCACCGGAGAGAACGCCGCGCAGGTCGAGCACTGGTACCGCCACCGCACCCAGGTGGAGAACCTGTTCCGCGACGCCAAACACGGCGCAGGCCTGCGCCACCTGCCCTCCGGGCACCACGCGGTCAACCAGGCCTGGATGTGGGCCGCGCTGCTCGCCGCGACCAGCAGCGGCTGGCTGCACCACCTCACCGCCCACACCCGGCAGGGGCGGCTGGTCGGGCACGGCGTCCGCGGCGGCCAGGCCATGATCGCCACCCTGCGTCGACGGCTGATCGCCGTCCCCGCCCGCCTGGTCCGCCACGCCCGCGCACTCACCCTGCGCCTACCACCCGGCGAGGACCTGCTCGCCGAAGTCCTCGCCCGCCTCCGCAGCCTGCCCGCCCTGTCCTGACCCGGCCGCACCGGCCCCGACCAGCACCGGAACCCGCTCACCCGAGGCGACACTCGGGCCGCCACGCTGCCCAACACCTGATCTGTGACCCGACCAGCACCCAGCCCGGCAAACCCAGATCAACTCAAGGCCTACTCGCGGATTCGGGTC
>NZ_JAJTTE010000013.1 GCF_021343995.1 Pseudonocardia terrae
CATTCGTGTGTCACGACTCGCCCGAATCAGCGCGCTTCACCGGTGGATCCAGGCTCAATGAAAGTGGTCCCGGGCGCGGCTTGTGACCTGGGTGGGGCCAGTTTCATTGAGACCACGGCTGTGCGGGCGTCTCAAAGTAGGTGGTCCCTGTGGAAGTCCGGCGGAGTCGAATCCCGCGCAGTCGCTGTTCGTAGCGGTGGCTTTCGGACCAGTCGGTCAGGGGGTGACGCTTCGGCGGGGAGAAGCCGTAGTGCTGCTCGGCGAGGGTGGCGAGGCGTCGGTGGATCTCAGTGTGGGCGGGGTGCGTTGCTCCCGAGGTTTGGGGCTGCCAGTGAGGCGAGGCGATGACGCCGGCGATGGTGATGATCTCGGGATAGCAGACCGCGTGTGCCAGCGGCTCATGCTGCGAGACCTCGACGGTGCCGGGGCGCAGGACGTGCGCCCGTTGCCATTGGTAGGGCCGGAGGAATCGCGGGGCGTTCAGGTAGTTCCAGATCTCGACGGCGACGCGGACGGCGTGGCTGGTGGCGTGCTCGCCGTAGCGGCGGAGCAGCCGGTGGTGTCGGCGTTGCGCCGCCCGGATCACGGGGAGCGCGCCGACGTCTATGAGGTCCGCGGTCGCGGCGTGGCGAGGGAGCCGGGGCCCAGTGATCCCAGCCAGAGGCTGTGCCGGACGCAGACCTGCTGGTGGGCGGGGGAGCAGAGGGTCACTGGACCGCCGCAGTGACGACGGGTGCAGCGAGGGCAGGCCCGAAGGGTGCGGCGGCGTTGGAGCTGATCGGAATCGAGGCGAAGTTCGGGGAGTGCTCGGACGAGTTTGTCGCTGCGCTGTCCGGTGACGCAGGCGAGATTGTCGCAGTTGAAGGTGCGTCTGACCGTGCCCGACACCGTCGTGCGGGTGGCTGCGACGGCGTCGGCGAGGGTATCGAGGCTGAGGTAGTTGACCGTGGCCAACCGCTGGAGGAAGGAGCCGAGGGTCTCGTTGTGGACCGGCGCCAGCGTGATCGGCAACCGCCGCAGCGGCCCGGGCCGCAGCGGGCCGCCCCCGCTGGTCTGGATCATGGCGCGTCTGTCTCAGGCAACGCCGGAACGCCGCGTGGAGCGCTTCTGCTTGGGTCCGGCGGCGGGGGTGGTCTCGGCGGCGTGGTCGAGCCGGATCGCCTCGAGATGCGCTTTGGTGATCTTCTCGGTGCCGTCGAGGATGGCGTCGATCGCGGCCCCGCGGACGAGGTGGGACAGACTGCCGATCATGCCGTGAGTGCGCTGGTAGAGGTATTCGCCGTGCCGGGCCAGTGTGCCGGGGCGGTGCTGGTGCAGCCGCAGCGCCTGTTCGAGCGTGGCGACCAGAGCGCGCCAGGTGTCGCGCTGCGCTGGGGTGCCGTAGGCGAACGGGCGCGTGGCGACGGTGGTGAAGCGGCTGGCGAGCTGTTGGCCCCGAATGCCGGTGAACAGGTTGGCGCGTTCGACGTTGATCCCGGCATAGACGAAGGTCGCCGGGATGCGTTCGGAGAAGTATTTGAGCTGGTCAGAGACCTCGGCGCCGGCGCGGGTGGCGAGGTTGAGGTTGTGGATCTCGTCGACCAGGACCAGCTCGCAGCCGACGTCGCAGAGCACCGCGCAGACGGCGTTGGTGACGTCAGCCAGATTGTGCCGGGTGGTGAGGGGCAGCCCGAGGAAGCGGGCGAACTCGACCGCGACCATCCGTGGGGTCGCTGCGGGCGGGACGGTGATGTAGGTGACCGGGATCCGCTGCCCAGGACCGGGGTGGCGCAGCGCGACCCCGAGTTCGTGCGCGCGGCCGAGCTGTGTGATCGCCGTGGTCTTCCCGGTGCCGGCACCCCCGGTGACGATCAGCCCGCGGCGGGCGGAGATCTGACGGCGGTTGAGCACCAGCAGCCGCCGGACGGTGGTGATCACCTCGCGGATGGTCGGGGTGTTCACCACGATCAGGTCGCTGTGATAGTCGAGGCGGCGGTCGTCGTAGGCCGCCCGAGCGGCCGCAGGCAGCGCCCTCCAGCCAGGATCCAGCTCGGGTGGGCTGCTGGTGTGGTTCGCCCAGCGCGCCCAGCCCTCCTTGGTGGTCAGCGGCTCATCCGCAGACACCGACCCCGTGGCGTGCCAGCTCGTCGCGGGAGGGGTCACGGCCATCGCCGGGCCTCGGCGTGCGCGTCGAACACCCCAAACGGGATCACGGTGGCCAGCTCCTCGTCCTTGACGTTGTCCTCGTGCCCGTCGGTGAGCTCGAGAGTCTGCTCGTCGTCAGGGTCGTCGTCGAGACCGTCGTCAGCTGTCTCCGCCAGCGGGACCGGCGGACGTGCTTCGGCTGCGGCGCGGGTCCGTGCCGCCACTCGTCGATCATCGGCGTCCGCTGGGGCCTCTGTGGGGCCTTGGCCGGCTCGGGTGAGTAGCTCGTCGAGGGTGCGGGCGATGGCGGTCTCGTCGACCCGTCCGATGGTGGGGTCAGCGGCGGCGCGCCGGCGGGCGTGGCGCCAGGTGAAGTCCGCGAACGGGGCGGACACCATCGGCAGGTGCGTCCAGACCGCCCGGATGAACTCACCCCGCTGCTTGTCATCCTCGGCTCGGCTGGCGTGCAGGTCGTGGTGGTTGCGTATCCAGACCTGGGACAGGTCGTAGGGGTCGTAGCGGATCTCCCACTTCCCGTTCTGGGCGTGGACTCCGGAGTGCTGGCGGCGCAGCGGGTTGAGGGCTTGGGCGTCGTAGGTGCGCCGCTCGATCCGGACGCCGTAGTCGTTGATCGTGCGCCAGGTCGCGGGCAGCAGCTCGATGTAATCGGTGCCGGTGAGCATCACCGGGACGTAACCGGCCGCGGCGACCAGCACCGCGAACATCTCGTTCGGCGAGAGCGGGCGGCCGGTGTCGGGGCCGGTGAGCTCGCTGTGCGGGCGGGTCTGCCAGCCCGCGATCACCCACTCCTCGAGCAGCTCCTGCAGCTGCGCCAGCGACCAGCACGCCTCGGCCTCGACGTCGCGGCCGCGGTGCGAGGCCGCGCGGCCGGTGTAGCCGGCGACGTGCTGACAAAACAGCGTGTTCACCGACTGCAGGGTGCGCTCGATGATCCCCTTGTCGGTCGGGGTGTCCGGTCGGGCCGGCTGCAGCGAGATCCCCAGCAGCTCACACGAGCGTCGGAACGTCGCCGACTCATAGATCGCGCCGCGGTCGACGGTGATCGACTCAGGGACGATGACCGGCTTGGCCGCGGCGTGTTCCATGCGGGCGTCGATGTCGGCCAGGCGCCGGTGCGGCAGCAGCGACCGCGACATCGCCATGGTCTCGGCCCAGCCGGGCCGCATCGGCTCCGGGACCAGCATCCGCGCCAGCAGCAGCGACGCATCCACCGCCTTGGTGCTGGTCGGGGTGAGGATGACCGCGCAGAGGGTGCGGGTGGCGACATCGACGGCCGCGGTCAGCTCGACCCGCCGCGCGTGGCCGTCGTCGAAGACCGCCATCACGTCCAGCGGGGTGGAATCGATCTGCACCTGCTGGCCCGGCCTGGCCGCCCAGGTCGCGGTGAACGGGCCCTCGGGCCGGTTCGCCGCCGACCGGCGGGTCGTGGCCGCCCCCAGAGTGTGTTTGCCCGCCGAGAGGCTGTTGACCAGCCGATAGAACGTCGTCCGGGACGGCATCGTCACCTCACCCGCCCCGTGCCGCTCGGCCAGGATCGCCTCCACCCGCCGATGCAGCCGCTCCGCGGTGCCAGTCGACCGCGACGTCTCCGCCCCCAGCGCTTCCCGCAGCGCGGCAATCACGCGTTCGTCGGTGCGGCCGTGCCGAGACACCGGTCGGCGGGTGCGACCGTCGACCAGCCCGCGCAGGCCCTGGGCCCGATAACGCTCCCGCATCCGTTTCACGGTCCTGCTGCTGATCGGGTCACCTGTGAGGCTCAGCTCGGCTGCTTTGGCGGCTTCACGTTGTCGGACGGTGCGCAGCTGCGGGTCAAACTCTGGGCGAGGCCGGGTGCCGGGTTCCGCGCCCGGTGGTAGGCCGGTCTCGACCTCCACCACATGGCGTTCCCATTCCCGCGCCCGCGCCGCGACCTCACTGGGCATGTCATCGAGCAGGAGGTCGGCGAGCGTCCGTGTCCCCGCGTTGGGAGCCGACCCGGCTGCGTCGAGGATCATGAACCCCTCGGAACCGACCAGGTGGGTTAGCAACACCACGCTGGGTGTCCCGTCCTCGGCGACCAACCGGACCCGTGGGCCGGTGAGGGCGACGACCTGGTGCTCGACCTCGTCGAACAACACGCGGTCCCCGACACTGAGCAGCCGCCTCACCCGCTCACCCCCGTCACCCGCGGCACCGCCACCAGTGAGGTCGACTCCAGCCGTGCCGTCATGTCCGTGGCCAGCCGACCTGACCACAGCAGATGGAACAGCGTCGGCAGCACCGCGATCGGGTCCCCGACGCGCGCCGCGCCCTCCACCAGCGGGCGAGCCGTGGCGAAGACGTCCAGCAGCGGCGCGACCAGCAGATCCCGGTAGCACCGTCGATGCCGGTAGCCGGCCAGCCACCGCAGGTTGGTCAGCCAGACCGGGTCATGCCCGGTGACCAGCCGGTACTGCCAGCCGACCTCGGCGCAGGCCCGCTCGGTCGCGGCGAACGCCTCGGCATCCCGTGGCCGCACCCGCGGCGCGGGGCGGCAGTCCACCACCACCCCGGTGCCCGCGGCGGTGCGGGCGAAGAAGTCCGGGGCATGCGAGCGCGCCCGGTCGGTGCCCGCCCAGGTCAGCCAGAACGGCTGCGCGGCGAACCCGACCACCTCGGGCTCGAAGTCCAACGCCATCGCCGTGTCGCGCTCGAGCCAGGACTCGAACACCACGTGCGCGTCGAGGGTGGCCGCGTAGTAGAAGCCCGGGTAGTTGCGCTGTCCCTGGTACGACGGGAACGACCGCACCGGCGCGACCCGCTCGAACGGCACCAACCCAGCAGCTTCATCCAGGGGCAGCCGGGCCTCACCATCCACGCCACGGAAGCCGACCTCGAAGCCGACCACCCGGCCGGTCCGTCCTCCGTGCAGCACCCGCACGTCGCTCCCCACCAACCCGCCCCGTCACCCATTCGAGTACGGGGCGATCTTGGCAGCCGGGGCCAGATCCACTGAGACCGGGGCCACTTACCGGAGACGCGGGGCCACTTACACAGCCCCGGGGCCACTTCCGCTGAGACCGGACAACTTTTTCGGTGCGCCCGGGCCATCGACCCCCCGTCCAACCCGGGAGAAGAGGTGTTCTCCCGGGTCGAGTAGCCTCTGAACTACAGACATGTAGTTCTCATAATCTAATTCGAACTACGTAATTCCAGGAGGAACCGGGTGGACGAAGTGGCGACGGCGCTGCGACCTGCGGAAACGGCTGCGGAGAGCGCCGGGGCGACCGCGGGGGAACCGCGCCGGTGCGCGTTCCGGCGGTGCCGGGAGCCGCTGCCGGTGCTCGCCGGGCGGGGCAACCGGCCGCGCTACTGCCAGGACGGCCGGACCTGGGGGACGAAGGGACTGAGCTGCAAGGACGCCGAGGCGGCGTTCGTGGCGGTCGAGTCCCTGCGGGAGGAGGGGGACACGGCCGGGGCCGTCACGGCGGTCGACGACCTCGGGGCCCGGCTCGCCGCCGCGGCCGGCCCCTTGGCTGCGGTGCTCGAGGGCGTCGCGGTGCTGCGCACGCAGCTCGACGACGAGGTCCGCGAGGCGCTGGCCGCCCGGGACGCGGCGCTGGCCAGGGCTGCGGAGGACCACGGCGCGCGGCTGGCGGCGGAGGAGCGCGCGGCACGGGCCGAGGCGGGAGCGGCCGACGCGACCGCGCGGGCCGCGGAGGCGGTGGAGCTGCGCGCCGAGGCCGACCGGGCACGCACGCGGGCGGAACAGGCGGCGGCCACGGCCGAGCGGGAGCAGGTGCGGGCGGAGGGCCGGTCCGTGGCGCTGGAGGACCGGGCCGTGCGGGCCGAGGAGCTGGCCGAGGCGGCCGCGGCACAGACCGCGCAGCTGCGCGACGAGCTCGCCGCACTCCGGGCCACGCTCACCGCCCGCGACGCCGAGCTCGAGGCCGAACGGCGTCGCGCCCGCGAGGCGGCGGAGGCCCACCGGACCGAGCTCGAGGCCGAACGGGGGCGGGCCCGAGAGGCATCCGAAGCGCACCGCGCAGAGCTCGACGCCGAGCGCCAGCGGGCCCGGGACGCCGCGGTCGCCCACCGCGCCGAGCGGGACACCGCGCTGGCCGGGCTACGCGAGGAGCACGCCGCCCAGGTGGAGACCCTCCGGGCCGACGCCTCGGAGGAGCAGCAGCGGCTGCGGGCGGAGCACACCGCCGCGGTGGACCGGCGGACCGCCGACCACGCACAGGAGGTCGCCGACCTGCACCGGCGACTCGGTGCGGCCGAGCACGAGCTGGGGCTGCTCCGCTGCGGTCGTGGTGACGACGCCGTCGCCGGCGGCCGAGGCAACGGTCCGGGTGCCGGCCGCTCGGGTACCGGCGGTGGGGATGCGAGTGCCGGCGGTGCAGGTGCCGGCGGTGCGGATGCGGGTGCCGGCGGCGCCGGTGCTGGCAGTGCGGGTGCCGGTGGTGCGGGTGCCGGTGGTGCGGATGCAGGTGCCGGTGGTGCGGCGTCGGGAGGCTGATGCGCGCCCCACGGTGGACGGCGTACCGCCTGGCGCTACGCCCCGCGGTGGACGGTGTGCCCCCGGCGGGGTTACCGCTCGAGCCCGCCGGTCCGCACTCCCGCCCGCAGCGCCTTCTTGTCGATCTTGCCGACGGCCGTCGTCGGCAGGGCGTCGACCAGGTGGACGGACTTCGGCGTCTGCACCGCGCCCTTGAGCGCCCGCACGTGCGCGGCGAGCTCCTCGGCGGTCACCGACGCGCCGGGCCGCAGCACGACCGCAGCGGTCACGGCCTCGCCCCACTTCTCGTCCGGCAGCCCGAACACCGCGGCCATCGCGACGGCGTCGTGGCTGGTCAGTGCGTCCTCCACCTCGCGCGGGAACACGTTGAAGCCACCACTGATGATCATGTCCTTGGTGCGGTCGACGATCGTGAGGTAGCCCCGGTCGTCGGAACGGGCGACGTCGCCGGTGTGCAGCCAGCCGTGTGCGAAGGCCTGCGCGGTGAGGTCGGGCTTGCGCCAGTACTCCTCCATCGTCCCGGGGCCCCGCACGCAGATCTCCCCGGGCTCGCCGGGCTCGACCGGGTTGCCCTCCGGGTCGAGGAGCCTGACGTCGACGGTGCTGATCGGCACCCCGCACGAGCCCTCGAGCGTCGGGTCGGCGTGCTCGGCCCGGCGCAGGACGCTGATCGGGTAGCACTCGGTCTGCCCGTAGAGCTGCGAGAACACCGGCCCGATCCGCTCCAGGCCCTCCCCGAGCCGCGTCGGCGACATGGGGGAGGCGCCGTAGAGCAGCAGCTCCAGCGAGCTCAGGTCGGTGCGGTCGAGGGCGGGGTGGTCGAGCAGCGCGTAGATCATCGTCGGGACGGCGAGGGTCATCGTGATCCGCTCGCGTTCGATCGTCTCCAGGACGCGGCCGGGGTCGAAGCCGTCCTGCAGGTGCACGGTCCCGCCGCGCTGCAGCACCGGGACGACCTTCGTGCCGGCGACGTGCGTGATCGGCGCGACGGCGAGGTACCGGGCGTCGAACGGGATCTCGAAGTCGGTGAGGGTGCCGACCGACATGATGTGCGTGACGGCGGGGTGGCGGCGCATCACGCCCTTGGGCCGGCCCGTGGTGCCGCCGGTGTAGTTGACCAGGGCGATGTCGCCGACACGCGCGACGTCGTGCGCGGTCGCGGCGCCGCCCGTCGTCGCCTCGGCGAGCAGGTCCGGGCCGAAGTCCGACGGGCCGAGGCCGAGCACCGGGACGTCGCCGGAGCCCGCGGCCAGCTCCGCGCCGCGGGCCCCGTGTCGGTGGGCGTCGACGAGGCACGCCGCCGCGCGGAGGTCGGCGAGCTGGTACAGCTGGTCCTCCACCGAGCCCAGCGGGTGCAGCCACGAGGTGGCCATGCCCGCGGCCTGCATCGCGATGCCCGCACACCAGGCCTCGGGACTGTTGCCGGCCAGCAGCCCGATCCGGTCGCCCCGGCGGAACCCGCGCTCGGCCAGCACCCGCTGGATCCGCCCGACGAGATCGGTGACGGCGGCGTAGGTGAGCGTCCCGGTGTCGGACGCGAACGCGACCCGGTCCGGGTACCGGCGCAACGCGCGGAGCACCAGCGTTCCGACGGTCGTGCCCGCCCACAGCGGCGGCGAGCCGGTGGGGGAAGCGGGGCTGCTGGTCTCCGTGCTCATGGGTGCTCCCTCGGTGCGATGCTGGACGTCTGGGGCCCTGCCAGTCCGCCGGTGGGCCTCGCGGGCGGTGATGACATCGACCTGCGACAGGGGTCTACGACGGGGCGGCGGCCCGGTCCGGTCTGTCGGCGGCCTCGTACTCGCGAGCCAGCCGATCGACGAGCTCGCCGGCGGTCGGGATCTCTCGGACCCCGGAGACGGAGTGACCGGCGCTCCAGACCTCGGTCCACCGGCGGGGGCCGAGACCGCCGTGGCCGTAGAGGGCGTCGGCGTCGGCCGGGGTGACGGTCTCGTCGAGCGCGGCCGGATCGAGGCCCGCGGCGCGGATGGCCGGGCCGAGCATGCTGCTGGGCAGACCGGTGAACGCCCTGGTGAGGACGACGTCGTCGAGCGTGCTGTCGACGCACATGCGCTTGTACTCGGGGGCCGCCATGCTCTCCTGCGTGGCGAGGAAGGCCGTGCCCAGGTAGCCGAGGTCGGCGCCGAGGGTGCGGGCGGCGGCGAGTGCGGTCCCGTCGCCGATACCGCCGGCGAGCACGACCGGGCCGTCGAAGAAGCCCCGCACGGCCCGCACGAACGCGAACGGGTTCATCCAGCCGGTCTGCCCGCCGGCGCCCGCGGTGAGCAGGACCAGCCCGTCCGCCCCGGCCGCGACGGCCCGTTCGGCGTGGCGCAGCGTGGCGACGTCGGCCAGCACGAGCGCGCCCACGTCGTGGAGGGGCCCGAGGATCGGTGCGGGCGACCCGACGCTCGCGATCACCAGCTCGACCCGGTGCCGCACGAGCACCGCCAGGTCCTCGGCGAGGCGCGGGGAACGCATGATCAGGTTCGGGGCCCAGGGCGCGGCGGCCGGTCCGGTCCGCGCGCCGATCTCGGCCAGCCAGCGGTCGAGCTCCTCGGCGCTGCGGGCGTTGGCGGTGGGGAACCCGCCCAC
The DNA here is from genome assembly GCF_021343995.1 of Pseudonocardia terrae. Classification (GTDB taxonomy): domain Bacteria; phylum Actinomycetota; class Actinomycetes; order Mycobacteriales; family Pseudonocardiaceae; genus Pseudonocardia; species Pseudonocardia terrae. The sequence goes on from NZ_JAJTTE010000013.1 coordinate 9,218, forward strand.
GACGCCCGCCTCGCACGCGGCCACCACCAGGTCCGGGCCGGAGACCCGCAGCATCGGCGCGGCGATCACGGGCAGGCGCAGCCGGTCCGTGATCCGTGCGGGTAGCCCGGTCCGTTCCGGCACGCATCCTCCTGGTCCTCGACGACGGGTCCGCCCGCGATTATCGAGCGTTCGACGGGGCGAACCGAGGGGCCGACGGGGTGACGCGCATCCTCAGGCGCCCCAGGGGTCGTCGGCCGGATAGTCGGGTTCCGGCGGCTCCTCCGACGGCCACTCCTCCTCGGCCGGGTTCGCCGCCGGGGGAGCGGAGCCGGCAGAGGCAGCCGCGGGGCCCCCGTCGTCGCCCGCGACCGCCGCCAGTACGCCGGCCCCGTACTTCGCGAGCTTGTTCTCGCCCACCCCGCTGACCGTGCCGAGGGCTGTGGGGGAGGAGGGGGCGAGCGTGGCGATCGCGCGCAGCGTGGCGTCGTGGAAGATCACGTAGGCGGGGACGCCCTGTTCCTTGGCGGTGGCGGCACGCCAGGCCCGGAGCCGCTCGAACACCGGGGCCGCGCCGGCCGGGAGGTCCGCCGCGGGAGCCGTCGACCGGGAGGAACGCCGGGTCCGCGTGCGCTCGGGGTCCTTGCGCAGCATGACCTGGCGGTCGCCCTTGAGCACCGCGGAGCTGCCCTCCGTGAGCTGCAGTGTGTTGTAGGCCCCGCCCACCTCGACCAGCCCGCGCGCCAGCAGCTGCCGGACGACGCCGCGCCACTCCTGCTCGGACAGCTCGGTGCCGATGCCGAAGGTGGACAGCCGGTCGTGCCGGGACTGCTCGACCTTCGCCGTGCGCTTGCCGACGAGGATGTCGACGACCTGCCCGGCCCCGAAGCTCTGGTTCCGCTCCCGCTTGAGCCGCCACACCGTGGACAGCAGCTTCTGGGCCGGCACCGTGCCGTCCCACGACTCGGCCGGGGTGAGGCAGGTGTCGCAGTTGCCGCACGGCTCGGCCTTCTCCGAGAAGTAGGCCAGCAGCTGCACCCGCCGGCACTCGACGGTCTCGCACAGCGCGAGCATCGCGTCGAGGTGCTGGGCCAGCCGGCGCTTGTGCGCCTGGTCGCCCTCGGAGTCGTCGATCATCTTGCGCTGCTGGACGACGTCGGCCAGCCCGTAGGCGAGCCAGGCCGTGGAGGGCAGCCCGTCGCGGCCCGCGCGGCCGGTCTCCTGGTAGTAGCCCTCGACGGACTTGGGCAGGTCGAGATGGGCGACGAACCGGACGTCCGGCTTGTCGATGCCCATCCCGAACGCGATGGTCGCGCACATGACCAGGCCCTCCTCGCGGAGGAACCGGGCCTGGTGCTCGCGGCGGACCTCGGCGTCGAGCCCCGCGTGGTAGGGCAGCGCCGGGATGCCCTGTGCCGCAAGGAACTCCGCGGTCTGCTCCACCGACTTGCGGGACAGGCAGTAGACGATCCCGGAGTCGCCGGCGTGCTCGGTGCGGAGGAGATCGAGCAGCTGCCGGCGCGGTTCGGCCTTCGGCACGATCCGGTACTGGATGTTGGGCCGGTCGAAGCTCGCGACGACCTGCTTGGCCCCGGTGAGGTCGAGCCGTTCGGCGATCTCCGCGCGGGTGTGCTCGGTGGCCGTGGCGGTGAGCGCGATCCGCGGCACGGCGGGCCAGCGCCGGTGCAGCTCGGAGAGCATGAGGTAGTCCGGCCGGAAGTCGTGGCCCCACTGCGCCACGCAGTGCGCCTCGTCGATCGCGAACAGCGCGACCCCGCCCTGGCCCTCGAGCCGGTCCAGCAGGTCGACCGTCGAGCCGACGCGCAGCCGCTCGGGGGCGAGGTAGAGCAGGTCGAGCTCGCCGGCGAGCAGGGCCTGCTCGGTGTCGCGGCGCTCCTGCGGCCCCTGCGTGGAGTTGAGGAACCCGGCCCTGACGCCCAGGGTGCGCAAGGCGTCGACCTGGTCCTGCATGAGGGCGATCAACGGCGAGATCACCACGCCGGTGCCCGGCCGGACCAGCGCCGGGACCTGGTAGCAGAGCGACTTGCCGCCGCCGGTGGGCATCAGGACCAGCGCGTCGCCCCCCGCGCAGACGTGCTCGACGACCTCCTGCTGCGGCCCCCGGAACGCCTCGTAGCCGAAGACGCGGTGGAGCACCTCGAGCGCGGGGGCGGGGGGAGCGGTCACGGCGCGATCGTAAAGGCCGGCACCGACGGTCCGGGACCGGCACGCGACCCGGCCGCGACGACGAGCGGGAGCCGGCGCACCGTGCCAGAGTCGGGACATGAGCGATCCGCGCGGCGCCGACCTCCTCACCGGTGACTTCTTCGGCTACGGCTCCCTGCTCACCGACGACGAGCAGAAGATCATCGGGCGCGTCCGCGAGTTCTGCCGGACCGAGATCGCCCCGATCGCCCAGGACGCCTGGAGCCGGGCCGAGTTCCCGCAGGACATCGTCGCGAAGTTCGCGGACCTCGACATCGCCGCGCTGCCCTACGACGGGCTCGACGGCCCCGCCGCGCGCCGGCTGCTGATCGGGTTCGTCTCGCTCGAGCTGGCGCACACCGACGCCTCGCTGAACAGCTTCTTCGGCATCCACAACGGCCTGGCGATGGGCAGCATCGACCTCTGCGGCTCCGACGAGCAGCGCGAGCGCTGGCTCCCCGCGATGGCACGCATGGAGCAGATCGGTGCCTTCGGCCTCACCGAGCCGCACGGCGGGTCGGACGTCGCGCAGGGCCTGGAGACGACCGCCCGCCGGGAAGGCGACACCTGGGTCCTCAACGGCGAGAAGCGCTGGATCGGCAACGCCACCTTCGCCGATCTCGTCGTCGTCTGGGCCCGGGACGAGGCCGACGGCGCGGTGAAGGGCTTCGTCGTGCACCAGGAAAACCCGGGCATGGACGCGACGAAGATCGAGAACAAGATCGCCCTGCGCACCGTGCAGAACGCCGACATCGTGCTGACCGACTGCCGGGTCCCCGAGGAGGACCGGCTCCAGCGCGCGAACTCGTTCAAGGACACCAACGGCGTGCTGCGCCGCACGCGCGGCGGTGTGGCCTGGGGCGCCACCGGCACGATGATCGGCGCGTACGAGGCCGCGCTCGCCTACAGCAAGGAGCGCGAGCAGTTCGGCCGCCCGATCGCCGGGTTCCAGCTGGTGCAGGACTTGCTGGTGCGGATGCTGGGCAACATCACCGCGTCACTGGGCATGTGCGTGCGGCTCGCCGAGATGCAGGACGCCGGCGAGGCACGCGACGAACACGCCGCCCTGGCCAAGGAGTACACGACCACGGCGATGCGCGAGACCGTGGCGCTGGCGCGGCAGGTGGTGGGCGGCAACGGCGTGGTGCTCGACTACGGCGTGGCCAAGTTCTTCGCCGACGCCGAGGCCCTCTACTCCTTCGAGGGCACCCGCGAGATCAACACCCTCGTCGTCGGACGGGCGATCACGGGCCACTCCGCCTTCGTCCGCTGAGCGCGCACTATGGAGCCACAACGCGAATTTCGACAGCTCCGGAGCGCGTATGGAACGGAACCATAACGCGAATTCGGGCGGCTCCCGAACGCGTTATGGTTCCATAACGCGGCGTCAGCGGAGGCTCTCCTGCCAGGCCGCGTGGAGGTCGGCGAAGTCCCCGCCCGACTCCAGGAGCTCGGCGGGGGTGCCGTCCTGGACGATCCGGCCCCCGCCCATCACCAGCACCCGGTCGGCGATCGCGACGGTCGAGAGCCGGTGGGCGATGACAGTGCCGTGCGGTCCGCCAGGACCGTCTCGAGGGCCGCCTGCACCGCCCGCTCCGAAGGGATGTCGAGGCTGGAGGTGGCCTCGTCGAGCAGCACCACCCCCGGGTCGGCCAGCACCACCCGGGCCAGCGAGACCAGCTGCCGCTGCCCGGCCGAGAGCCGGCCGCCACGCTTGCGCACGTCCGTGTCGAGGCCCTCGGGCAGATCGTGCACGAAGTCCGCCCCGACGGCGTCGACCGCCGCGGCGATCTCCGTGCGCGAGGCGCCGGGCCGGCCCATGGCGACGTTGTCCGCCACCGAGCCGGAGAAGAGGAACGGCTCCTGCGTGACCATGACGAGCGCCCGCCGCAGGTCGGCGTCGGTCAGGTCGCGCAGGTCCACGCCGTCGAGCAGCACGGCGCCGGTCAGCGGGTCGTGGAACCGCGCGGCGAGCTTGGCCAGGGTGGTCTTTCCGGCCCCGGTCTCGCCCACCAGCGCGATCGTCTGCCCGGCCGGCACGGTCAGCGAGAACTCGGGCAGGACGATCCGCTCGGGCGCCCGCGGGTAGGCGAAGGTGACCCGGTCGAAGGTCAGCTCGCCCCGCACCGGGCGGGTAGCGCACGCGGGTGGGCCGGCTCCGGGACGCCGATCGGCGTCTCCAGCACCGACGCCAGCTTCTCCAGCGCCGCGGCCGCCGACTGGTAGGCGTTCATGAACTGGGCCAGCTGGTCGAGCGGGTCGTAGAAGCGCCGCAGGTAGAGCAGGAACGCGGTCAGCGCACCCAGCTCCAGCGCCCCCGAGGTGACCCGCAGCGCGCCGAGCAGCAGCACGAGCGCGAGGGTCAGGTTGCCGACGGCCCGCACGCAGGCCACGAACCAGGAGAGTGTGAGCAGGGCGTCGGCGTTGGCGTCCCGGTAGCGGTGGTTGAGCTGCGCCATGATCGACTGGTTGCGGGCCTCGCGGCGGTAGGCCTGCACCGCGCGGATGCCGTTCATGGACTCGACGAACTGGACGATCACCCGCGCCACCCAGATGCGGGTGAGCCGGTAGCTCGCCCGCGAGCGGCGCTGGAACCAGCGGGTCAGCAGGGCCAGCGGCACGAACCCGGCGAGCACCACGCCCGCGAGCACCGGGTCGATCAGCAGGAGCAGTACGGTGATCCCGGCCAGCGAGAGCAGCGCGCCGAGCAGGCCGTCGAGCCCCTGCTGCAGCAGGTCGTCGATCGACTCCAGGTCGCTCGTCAGGCGGGAGATCAGCCGGCCCGAGGTGTACGACTCGTGCCATTCGAGGGCGAGTCGCTGCACGTGCCGGAACACTCGCCGCCGCAGTTCCAGCAGCACGTCCTGGCCGAGCCGGCCAGAGAGCAGCAGGAACGCCGCCCGCAGCCCTGCCGAGGCCAGCCCGCACGCCGCGTACCCGGCGACGGACCAGGCCAGCGGGCCCGGGTGGCCGTCGAGCGCGGCGGGGACGCCGGTGTCCACGGCCAGCGCGACGAGCAACGGCCCGGTCAGCATCACCGCGTTCTCGACGACCAGGATCAGCAGGGCGAGCGCCACGGCGAGCCGATGGGGCCGCAGCAGGTCGGCGACCAGGCGGCGGGCGCTGCGGGCCAGCCGCAGCCCGGCGGCCCGGGTGATCTCCTCGCTCTCGTCGCCGACGCCGCGCCAGTCCAGGTCGACGTCCGTCGTCACGGTGCTCATGCCGCTCCCACCCGTTCCGCGTCGGGACTGCTCAGCAGGTCCCGGTAGACCGCGTTGGCGGCCAGCAGCTCGCGGTGCGTGCCGACCGCGGTCACCCGGCCGCCCTCCAGCAGCGCGACCCGGTCGGCCAGCTGCAGGGTCGACGGGCGATGGGCCACCACCAGCGCCGTCACCCCGCCGAGCACGCTGCGCAGCGCGGCCTCCACCTCGGCCTCGGTGTGCACGTCGAGGGCGGAGAGGGGGTCGTCGAGCACCAGGACCGGCGGCCGGCCGAGGACTGCGCGGGCCAGGGCGAGGCGCTGGCGCTGCCCGCCGGACAGGGACAGCCCCCGCTCGCCGATCCGCGTCGCCAGACCCCGGGGCAGCGCCTCGACGAACCCGGCGGCGCCCGCGACCCGCAGGGCCTCCCACACGTCGTCGTCGCTCGCGTCGGGCAGGCCGAGGGCCACGTTCTCGCGCACGCTCGCCGAGATCAGCACCGGGTCCTCGAAGGCGGTGGCGACTGCCGTGCGGAGGTCCGCGAGCCGCAGCCGCCGGACGTCGACGCCGTCGAGCAGCACCGCCCCGCCGGTCACGTCGGCCAGCCGGCCGACCAGCGAGGTCAGCACGGTCTTGCCCGAGCCGGTGGCGCCGACCAGGGCCATCGTCTCGCCGGGCTCGACGACGAGGTCGACGCCGCGCAGCACCTCGGCCTCGGCCCCCTCGTGCCGGAACCGGACGGCGCGGAACTCGACCCGGCCGCACACGGGGCCGAGGGCGACGGGGTCCGGCGGATCCACGATCGCCGGGGCGACGTCGCGGACCTCCCAGTACCGGCGGGTCGCGGCCGCGGCGTTCCCGGCCTCGGTGAGCAGCCACCCGAGCGAGGCGATCGGCCAGTACAGGTACGTCATGATCGTCACGGCGGCGACCAGCGTGCCGACGGTCAGCGCGCCCGTCGCCACACCCCACGCGCTGATCGCCAGGATGATCGCGATCGCGGCTTCGGGCAGCAGCACGAGCACGCACCACAGCGCGGCCTGCAGCCGCACCTTGCGCAGCTCCGTGCGGCGCAGGCCGCGGGCGCCGGCGACGAACCGCTCCGTGATCTGGCGGCCCCGGCCGAGCGCGCGCAGGACCCGGACGCCGAGCGCGGACTCCTCGACCACCGTCGCGAGGTCGCCGTCCTGGTCCTGCGCCAGCCGCGCGACCACGGAGTAGCGACGCTCGAGCCGCAGGGTCAGGGCCACCAGCGGCACCGCGACGACCAGTACCGCCACCCCGAGCAGCCAGGACAGCGCGCCGAGGATCGCGATGCCGACGAGCGCGGTGATCGTGTTGACCACGAGGAACACCCCGGCGAACGCCAGGAACCGGCGGATCGTGGAGAGGTCCTGCACCGCGCGCGACAGCAGCTGGCCGGAGGGCCAGCGGTCGTGGAAGGCGATCGGCAGCCGCTGCAGGTGGGCATAGAGGTCCGCGCCGGGTCCCTGTGTCGATCACCACCCGACCGTGCGACCTGCACCGCGGTCGAGGTCATGTGGCCCGGGTGTCGGCGGTCGCCCGGTGTAGTAGACCTGTGCGCAGGAGGGGTGACCCCAGCGGAAGGACCAGCGTGGACCTGAAGATCGGTTACAAGGCCTCGGCGGAGCAGTTCGGGCCCCGTGACCTGGTGGAGTACGCCGTGCGGGCCGAGGAGGTGGGCCTGGACAGCGTGTGGGTGTCGGACCACTTCCTGCCGTGGCGGCACGAGGGCGGCCACGCCCCGTCGGCGCTGACCTGGATGGCGGCGGTGGGTGAGCGCACCCGGCGGGTGCAGATCGGCACGAGCGTGACCACGCCGACGTTCCGCTACAACCCGGCGGTGATGGCGCAGACGTTCGCCACCATGGCGCTGCTCTACGACAACCGGATCATCCTCGGCGCGGGCACCGGCGAGGCGCTCAACGAGATCGCGGTGTCGGGTAGGGAGTGGCCGGAGTTCAAGGAGCGCTTCGCCCGGCTGCGCGAGGCCGTGCGGCTGATGCGCGCGCTGTGGACCGAGGACAACGTGAACTTCGAGGGCGACTACTACACGCTCGTCAACGCGAAGATCTACGACCGGCCCGAGAAGCCGGTGCCGGTCTACATCGCCGCCGGCGGCCCGGTGGTGGCGCGCTACGCGGGCCGGTCCGGCGAGGGCTTCATCTGCACCTCGGGCAAGGGCATGGACCTCTACACCGAGAAGCTGATCCCGGCGGTCAAGGAGGGCGCGGAGAAGGAGTCGCGGTCCTTCGACGACATCGACCGGACGATCGAGATCAAGCTCTCCTACGACCGCGACGCCGACGCCGCGCTGGAGAACACCCGCTTCTGGGCGCCGCTGTCGCTGACCGCCGAGCAGAAGCACACGGTGGACTCGGCGGAGGAGATGGAGCGCCTCGCCGACGAGCTGCCGATCGAGCAGGTCGCCAAGCGCTGGATCGTGGCGAGCGACCCGGACGAGGCGGTCGCGCAGATCAAGCCGTACCTCGACGCCGGGCTCAACCACCTCGTCGTCCACGGCCCGGGCCACGACCAGGAGCGGTTCCTCACCCAGTTCGCCGAGGACGTCGTCCCGAAGCTGCGCGCGCTCGCCTGAGGTCGGTGTCGGCCGCCTCACCCGGGACGATCGTTCCCTCCGGTCAGCGCTGACCGTTAGTCTGCCCCGTCGACGGGGACACGCCCCGGGTGAGGAGCGGTGGGATGAGCGGTGCGAGCGGGAGCCCGGTGGTGGCGCAGGACGGACGGGTGCTGCGCTGCCGGGTGACGGCCGGCAAGGCGGGCGCGCTCGACGGCCCGGCGATGGCCGAGGTCGCCGAGGCGCTGCGCGGGCTCGGCACCGCCGAGGAGGCGGCCGAGCGGGGCATCGGTGCCGTGCAGCTCGCCCACGACGGCGGCAACTTCTGCGCGGGCGGCGACGTGCGGTCGTTCGCGGCCGCGGAGGACCGCGGCGCGTTCGTCCGCGAGGTCGCCGACCTCTTCCACGAGATGCTCGAGGCGTACGTCCGCTGCGCCGTCCCGACCGTGGCCGGCGTGCAGGGCTGGGCCGCCGGCGCGGGGATGAGCCTGGTGCTCGCGACGGACGTGGTCGTCGTCGGCACCTCCACGCGGATCCGGCCCGCCTATCCGGCGATCGGGTTCTCGCCCGACGGCGGCATGAGCTGGACGCTGCCGCGGATCGTCGGGCTCGGCCGCGCCCGGCACATCCTGCTGACCGACCAGGCGCTCTCGGCCGAGGACATGCTGTCGCTGGGCGTCGCGTCCGTGCTGGTCGACGACACCGAACTGGCCGCCGAGGCCGAGGCCACCGCGTACCGCCTGGCCCAGGGCCCCACGGCCGCACTCGGCCGGATCAAGCGGCTCCTCGCCGGGACCTTCGACCACGACCTGCGGACCCACCTCGACGCGGAGGCCGCGTCGATCTCGGCCAGCGCCGCGGGGCCGGAGGGCGCCGAGGGCCTCACCGCGTTCGGGGAGAAGCGGGCGCCCCGCTTCCACGGCTGACCCCGGTCCGGCCACCCGGCGCGTGTCCCTGTTTGCCGGGAGCGTCCTCGGGGGATACCAGGCACGGCGACCGGACCCGGTGCGCCACACCGTCGATCTCCCCGGGGGCACTCCGCTCGTGAACGTGCACGGCCCGCAGCGCGGCGTCCCGGCCGCACCGACCGCTGCACCGACCGCACCGGCCGCAGCGGCGCCGGTCGGCCGGCGGCCGGTCCGCGCGGTACCGGACGAGCTGCGCATCGTCCGCACGGCCGTCGCCGACGAGCTGTCCGGCATCCGCAGCGCCGTCTCCCGGTGGGGCCGGTGCGCCGGTCTGTCCGCCGACGTCCTCGTCGACCTGCTGCTCGCGGTCGGGGAGGCCGCGGCGAACGCCGTCGACCACGCCTACCGCGGCAGGCCGCCCGGTCCGGTCGAGGTCGACGTGCAGCTGCGCCGGCGCCGCTCCGGCAGCGTGATCGCCGCGCGGATCTCCGACCAGGGCCGTTGGTGGCCGACCTCCGCCGACACCGGCCGGGACCGCGGCCGGGGACTGCCGATGATCCGGGCGCTCGCCGCGCGCCTCGACGTGATGGCCACCGGCCGGGGCACCGAGGTGTGCCTGGAGCTGGCGATCCCGGACTGACCCGGGCCGGCCCGGACCACCGGGACCCGAGAACGCCGGAACCCCGGCCGCGGGGCGACCGGGGTTCCGGAGCAGTCGGGACGGCGGGGCTCAGCGGCCGGGCACCGAACCGCCGGAGACCAGCCGGCGCGGGGCGCCGGGCGAGGCCGGACGCGCGGCCCGGAGTCCGGGCAGGACCACCGCGGAGCGCTGCACGGGGCGGCGGAACCCGCCCATCCCGGGCCGCATCGGCCAGGCGCCCGCGAACGGGAACAGGCCCTCGAGGCCGGCGCTCTCCGGGCCGAGACTGGTGCGCAGCAGCTCCTGGAACGCGTCGTACTGGGCGACCGCCTCGACGACGTCGCCCTTCGCCAGCAGCGCCTCGATGAGGGCCCGGCGCGCGCTCTCCCGGCTGGGGGCGGCGGCCACGGCGATCTCGGCGATCTCCACGGCGTCGGCGAACAGGCCGGCCGCGGTGAGCTTGAGGGAGACCTCCTCCAGCGCGGCGAGCCGGAGCTGGCGGAAGCGTTCACGCTCGACGGCGATCCACGGGGAGGTCCAGGCAGGCAGGATGTCCTCGGCGAGCAGGTCGACCGCGGGACGCTCGGTGAGGCGGCCGCCGCCGGAGAAGGCGCGGACCAGGAGCATCGCGTCGGACAGGTCGACCTCGACCTCGTCGGCCAGGGCCACGGGGGCGTTCTCGTCGGTCGGGTCCCCGACGAGCAGGCCCGGTACGTCGATGCCGCTCACCGCCTCGGCGAGCAACCGGTGCGCGGACTCGGCGGGCACACCCGGCCAGAGGTCGGCGGCGAGGCCGGCGCGCGGCTGCGGCCGGCGGTGCACGGCCAGGTACGCGACGACGCGGCGGGAGTCCACGCTCAGCGGCACTGTGGTGCCGTCCGAGGTGAGACCGAAGGAACCGAGCACCGTGATGCGGTGGCCCGGACACTCGGAGAGGGATCGGCGGTGACCGTCAGACATGGTTATCCCGACTGTGGTGGTACTCGACTGGTGACCCGTGGGCACGCCTCGTGGGCTCCGTGCCGCCGAACAGTGTTCTCCCGACGACCCGGATTGCCAAGAGGTTGTTTCGTCACAGTGACGATCTGTACGTACACAATTGACAAACCGCAGGTACAGCCGTAGAGGTGACGCCCCGGAGCGATCTTAACGCAGCCCCCGGAACCGGGTGCGGCGGCCCCCGACGCACCCGATCAGGGGGTCGCGTGCAGGCGGACGTGGGTCCCGGCCGGATCCTGCCAGACGTGCAGCAGGTCGCAGAGCTGGCGCGCGATCCACACCCCGCGCCCGCGGGGTTCCGCCGGGTGCGGCGCGGTGAGGCCGGGCAGGGGTTCGTCGAGGTCGCCGGTGTCGTGCACCTCGCAGACCAGTCCGCCCGCGGTGGCCCACAGCTGGATCTCCGCCTGCGGCGCCCCGTGCTCGACGGCGTTCGTGGCGATCTCGTTCACGGCGAGCACCAGGTCCTCGGACCGCACCGCGTCGAAGCCGAGCGCCGGCGCGAGCCGCGCGACCAGCCGGCGGACCTCGTGCAGCTGCCAGGAGTTGTACCGGTAGGTGACGTCCGGCGGGCCCAGGACCAGCGGCGCCGCCCGCTCGCGGCCGCGCAGGACCTCCAGCGGGCAGCGGTGCTCCGGGTTCTCCGTCAGCGTGCCGCCGGCGAGCACGTACGGGTGGTTGACGCGGGCGCCCTCGAGCACCTCCAGGTGCAGCGGCCACACGGGGTAGAGGCAGACGAGCTCCACGGGCAGGTCCGCCAGCGAGACGTTGAGCGCGGCGTCGAGCTCGGTCCAGTAGCCGCCGTCGACGCCGTCGTGCGCCGGGTCGTGCCCGCACAGCATCGTGACGCCGGCGTCGCTCTGCACGAGCGAGCGCAGCTCGCGTGCCCAGGTGGCGCCCGTGGTCTGCCCGGAACCACCGGACGCCCCGTACGGCGAGGTCAGCGCGACGACGCCGGCGTGCCCCACCGCGTCGAACACCGCCTTCTCGACGAGGGGAGGGACCGCCACGGCCAGCTGCTCGCCCCGGCGCACCGTGGCCCGGGCGAAGGCGACGGCGCGGGCGAGCTGGTCCGCGGGCCCGTCGTGGAACTCCACGACGTGCCGCAACCGGGTGTGCGCGGGGACACGGGACTCGACCTTCATCCGGCTGCCCCCTCGGCGGCCGGCTCGCGGTGGGGATCGTCGTCGGTGACCCCGGCCCAGGGGCGCTCGCGCACCGCGTCCGGTCCTGCCTCGTCCGGCCCTGTCGTCCCCGGCCTTCTCACCTCCGGCTCGGCGTCGGCCGGGCCCGCCTCGGCGAGGCGCCGCTCGCGGGGGCCGTGCGGCTCGTCCGCCACCTCGGGCAGCCGGCCCGGGGGCTGCCGGGCCTCGCGGACCACGAGCTGTGTCGCGAAGGGTGCCCCGCAGCGGTCGAGCACCCGCTGGACGGCGGGCCGGACGTCGCCGAGCACCAGGCGGTGGCTGCTCGGGAACTCCTCGGCCGCGTGCACCAGGGCGACCGCCCCGGCGACGTCGAGGAATCGCAGCGATGCCAGGTTGAGCTCGATGTCCGTGGGCGCGTCGGCCGACCGCAGCGCCCGGTCGAGCGTGTCGGTGATCAGCTTGTGGATCACCGGGCGGTTGCTGTGGTCGGCCTCGCCGGCCAGGCGCACCGCCGTGACGCCGGTGTGGGTGATCCGCAGCAGCCCGTCGTCGTAGGCGGCCGGGGCGCTGAGCTCCTCGCGGTGCGCCGCGCGCATCCGTTCGATCTGGTCCTGGCTGTAGTGCCCGTGGTCGTAGAGGCACAGCGCGGTGAACCGGCGCTCGCGGACGACGTCGTCGAGCGCGGCGTCGTAGGCCGTCATCGGGATGCCCGCGGGGGCGTCGGCGCCGTAGCTCAGCTGCCCGGTCATCCGGAAGCCCGACCAGCCCTGGGCGACCGAACCGTCCACATAGGAATGGAGCAGCGCGCGGACGTCGGCGACGGGGGAGCGGAAGGCGCCGCGCGTGACGTCGGCGGGCACGACCTGCAGCTGGCCGCTGCGGAGCGTGGCGGCGACCGGCATCCGGTCCTCGGTCAGCCGCTCCAGTACCTGCTCGGAGGTGCCGTCGTCGAAGTAGACGACCTTCTCGTTGCGGCGCAGCCCGCCGGAGAGGAACCGAGCGGTGAGCTCCCAGAGCTGCTCGTCGCTGACCGGCACGGCGCAGGCGTGGTCGCCGGACGCCAGATCCTCTGCCGCTCGCACGCTCATGTCTCTCGCTCGCCGCTGCTCGTGACCAGATCGCCACCGTACGGGCGCGACCGGGGGTCACCCGTCACACGGAAGGGGGTACCCGCGCCGAACCGACACGACACCGCGACGAACGGCGGGTCCGGTGGTCAAGATCAGGGGACGAGCGGCGGGACCTGGGCGGCGACCAGGTGCGGACCGGGCTCGGCGGCGGCCCGGCGCAGCGCGTCGGCCAGCTCCTCGGCCGTCGAGGCCCGCACCGCGGGCACCCCCATCCCGGTGGCGAGGGCGACGAAGTCCAGCCGCGGCGAGCCGAGGTCGAGCAGCGACCGGGCAGGCGAGTCCGCGGGCAGCGACGCGCCGACGCCGAGGAGCTCGCCGCGCAGGATCGCGTAGGCACCGTTGTCGTAGACGATCGTGGTGATGTCCAGGTTCTCCCGCGCGTGGGTCCAGAGCGCGGAGATCGTGTACATGGCACTGCCGTCGGCCTGCAGGCACCAGACGGGCCGGTCGGGGCACGCGACCGCCGCGCCCGTCGCCGCCGGCAGGCCGAACCCGATGGCCCCGCCGGTCAGGGTGAGCCAGTCGTGCCGTGCCGACCCGGCCGTGGCCTGCGGCAGGCTCGCCCCGGAGGTGACCGACTCGTCGACCACGATCGCGCCCTCGGGCAGCAGCGCCCCCACGACCTGGGCCGCGGACTGCACCGTCAGGGGGCCGGTCGGGAGCGCGGGCGGGGCCGCGTCGGCGCGGGGCACCTCGGTGACGTCGCCGGCGACCAGGTCCGCCAGTGCCTCCAGCGCGACGGTCCCGGCCGCCCCGACCTCGGTGACGCGGTGGACGGTGGCGCCCTGCGGCACCAGATCGCCCAGCTTGCCCGGGTAGCCGAAGAAGGTGACGGGGGAGCGGGCGCCGACGAGCACGAGGTGCGCGGTGCCCTCGAGCTGCTTCCGTGCGACGTCGCCGGGGTAGGCGAGCCGGGAGATCGACGGTACGCCCGCGCCGCGCTCCATGCGGGTGGGGAAGCACTCGGCGAGCACCCGGGCCCCGGTGGCGACCGCGATCCGGTGCGCCGCGACCAGCCCGCGTTCCCGCAGACCGGTGCCGCCGACCAGCAGGGTGCAGGGCTCGCCGGACCAGAGCGCCTTGGCCGCGGACTCCAGGCCGTCGGCGTCGAGGGCGCCGCGGCCGGCGGCGGCCGGTGGCGCGACGGTGCCCGGCTCGAGCCCCTCGGCCGAGGTCCAGGCGGCGTCGGCGGGCACGAGCAGGGTCGACACGGCGGGCGGCGGACCGCAGGCCGCGGCGACGGCGTCGGCGGTGTCCCGGCCCAGGTCCGCGGTCGACAGGCTGCGGTGCACCCGCGCCGAGACCGTGCCGGCCAGCGCGTCGACGTCCGACTCCAGCGGGGCGTCGAGCGGCTTGTGGTCCAGCGCGTGGTCGCCGACGACGTTGACCACCGGCGTGCCGGCCCGCCGCGCGTTGTGCAGGTTCGCGGTGCCGTTGGCGAGGCCCGGCCCGAGGTGCAGCAGCGTGGCCGCCGGCTTGTCCGCCATCCGGGCGTACCCGTCGGCGGCCCCGGTGGCGACGCCCTCGAACAGCGTCAGCACCGCTCGCATCCGCGGCTCGGCGTCGAGCGCCGCGACCAGGTGCATCTCGGACGTGCCGGGGTTGGCGAAGCAGACGTCGACGCCGGCGTCGACGAGGGTGCGCAGCAGCACCTGCGCGCCGGTGCTCCGCCCGGCCTGCTCGGGTCCTGTCTCGGGTCCTGCCATGCCGCGACGCTACCCGGCCCCGCGATCAGGCCGTGGTGACGGCGACCTCGGTGTGCGGGTTGCCCTTGATCGTCTGCAGCACCACGCAGTAGCGCTCGGTGAGCTTGACGAGGCTCGCGACCTGGTCCTCGTCGGCGGTCGTGTCGAGGGCGAAGGACAGCCGGACGTCGCGGAACCCGACCGGGGCCTCCTTGTCGACGCCGAGCGTGCCGCGGAAGTCCAGGTCGCCCTCGGCGCGCACGGTGCCGGAGACCTCCAGGCCCATCGACGTCGCCACCGCCCGCAGGGTGACCCCGGCGCAGGCGACCAGCGCCTCGAGGAGCATGTCGCCGGAGCAGAGCTGGGTGCCGTCGCCGCCGGTGGCGGGGTGCAGACCGGCCTCGGCCAGGGCGGTCGCGGTCCGTACCCGGCAGGCGACGCCGGTGCCGTCGAGCTCGCCGTCGGCGTGGAGGGTGACCACGGCGGACTCCGGGTCCTCCTTGTACTGCTTCTTCAGCGGGGCCTGCACGTCTCGCAGCCGGGTGGCGTCCATGGGGCCATCGTCGCCCGCGGGAGCGCCGATCTCCACCGGTACCCTCCCCGTCGTGACAGGGGTGATCCGGCAGGAGCGGGTGCTCACCGTCCCCAACCTGCTCAGCGTGCTGCGTCTCGCCGGGGTCCCGCTGTTCCTGTGGCTGCTGCTCGGCCCGCGGGCGGACGGGTGGGCCATTCTCGTGCTCGCCGTCGGCGGCATCACGGACTGGGCCGACGGGAAGCTCGCCCGGCTGCTGGACCAGTACTCGCGCCTCGGCGAGCTCCTCGACCCCGCCGTCGACCGGCTGTACATCCTCTCGGCGCTGGTCGCTCTGGGTGTACGGCAGATCGTGCCGTGGTGGGTCGTGATCGTGCTCGTGGCCCGCGACCTCGTGCTCGGGCTGTGCGTGTCGGTGCTGCGCCGCAACGGCTACGGGCCGTTCCCGGTCGTCTACATCGGCAAGGCCGCCACGTTCCTGCTGCTCTACGCCTTCCCGATCCTGCTGCTGGGCACCCGGACGGGGTTCTGGGGCGAGCTCGCCCGGCCGTTCGGGTACGCCTTCGCGGCCTGGGGCGTGGCCGTCTACCTGTGGTCGGGCCTGCTGTACTTCGCGCAGTTCGTCCTAGCGATGCGCGCGGGGCCGGTCCGCTCCGAGGGATCACGACCCGAGGGCTAGGCTGCGCTGCGTGACTGCCGAGCAGACCGCCACGCCGGACGACCTGCGGTACACGGAGGCCCACGAGTGGGTCCGGGTCCTCGACGGGAACCGGGTCCGCGTCGGCGTCACCGACCACGCGCAGGAGCAGCTCGGCGACGTCGTGTTCGTGCAGCTCCCGGCGGTGGGGGACCGCTTCGCCCAGGGCGACGCGCTCGGCGAGGTCGAGTCGACCAAGTCCGTCTCGGACATCTTCGCCCCGCTCGCGGGCGAGGTCACGGCCGTCAACCAGGCGCTGGAGGACAGCCCCGAACTGATCAACTCGTCGGCCTACGACGAGGGCTGGATCGTCGAGCTGGAGCTCGGCGAGGACGCCGCGGGCGCCGTCGCGGGACTGCTCGACGCCGCCGCCTACCGGCAGCTCGTCGACGGCGCCTAGCGTCGTCCCCCGGCCCCGCGCACGGCCCCGGCACGATAGGTTCGGCAGGTCGTGCCGCGGCGGCCCGCACGACAGCAAGCCCCTGCGGCGCCCCAGCGGCGCCGCCGGGACCGCACCACGCAGGAGGAGACCCCGAGGTGACCACGAACGACGGGCCCGGCGTTCCGCCGGAGCGTTCCCCGGAGACCACGTCGGTCTTCCGGGCGGACTTCCTGGCCGACGTCGAGCCGCCCGCCAAGGAGCAGCCGGTCTCGGGTGTCGACGCCCTGCCTCCCGGCTCGGCCCTGCTGGTCGTGCGCCGCGGGCCGAACGCCGGGTCGCGCTTCCTGCTGGACCGGCCGACCACGAGCGCGGGCCGGCACCCGGACAGCGACATCTTCCTCGACGACGTCACGGTCTCCCGTCGGCACGCGGAGTTCCGCCGCGACTCGGGCGAGTTCGTCGTCGTCGACGTCGGCAGCCTCAACGGGACCTACGTCAACCGGGAGCCCGTCGACACGGCGGTCCTGGCCAACGGCGACGAGGTCCAGATCGGCAAGTTCCGGCTCGTCTTCCTCACCGGGCCCGAGCCCGGGGCGGAGGGCTGACCGGCCGCGGAGGCGTTGCGGGGCGGAAAAGTCACCGCCGACGCCCGTCCGGAGGCGCGCGAAGCACGGGTCGCGCGTGTAGCGTCGAGCATGTCGGACCCCAGGGTGAGGAGGCGGGCGCATGAGCGAGATGCGCGTCGTGGGAGTCAGGGTCGAACTGCCCGCCAACCAGCCCATCCTCCTGTTGCGGGAGACGCAGGGCGACCGCTACCTGCCGATCTGGATCGGCTCGGTGGAAGCCACCGCGATCGCGCTGGAGCAGCAGGGGGTCAAGCCCGCCCGGCCGCTGACCCACGACCTCTTGAAGGACGTGATCGGCGCGCTCGGGCGGCGGCTGGAGCAGGTGCGGATCACCGATCTTCAGGAGGGCACGTTCTACGCCGAGCTGATCTTCGACGGCGGGATCACCGTGTCCGCGCGGCCGAGCGACTCGGTGGCGCTCGCGCTCCGCATCGGGGTGCCGATCCACGCCGACGAGAGCGTGCTCTCCGAGGCCGGGCTGGTCATCCCGGACGAGCAGGAGGACGAGGTCGAGAAGTTCCGCGAGTTCCTCGACTCCGTCTCCCCGGAGGACTTCCGGGGCGCCCAGCCGGGCTGAGGATCCGGCCGGGCGCGGGTTGATCGCCGACACGCCCGGGTGAGCAGGTCGGACGGCGGCGTGGCGCGTTGACCGTCGGCGCCCGCGCGCTTACCGTCGGCTTGGTCAACAGGTGAGTGGGTCGCCGGGACAGGAGGTCCCGGCCGGCGGAGGGAGTGCCGTGGACGGGTCGTCGTCCGACGGGCCCGAGCAGGGTGAGCTCTTCCCGGACCCGCTGGTCGGGGAAGGCCTCGACGGCCTGCCGGACCAGCTCGTCGGGTTCCGTGGCCCCACCGCCTGCCAGGTCGTCGGGATCACGTACCGGCAGCTGGACTACTGGGCCCGCACCGGGCTCGTCGTCCCGTCGATCCGCGGGGCCGCGGGCTCCGGGTCGCAGCGGCTGTACTCGTTCAAGGACGTCCTGGTCCTCAAGGTCGTCAAGCGCCTGCTCGACGCCGGGGTGTCCCTGCAGAACATCCGGGTCGCGGTCGAGCACCTGCGCCGGCGCGGGATAAGAGATCTGGCCCAGATCACCCTCTTCTCCGACGGCACCACGGTCTACGAGTGCACCTCGCCCGAGGAGGTCGTCGACCTGCTGCAGGGCGGCCAGGGCGTGTTCGGGATCGCCGTCTCCGGCGCGATGCGCGAGATCAGCGGTTCGATCAAGGACTTCCCGGTCGAGCGCGCGGACGGCGGTTCGGTCGACGAGGCCCCGGAGGACGAGCTCTCCCGCCGCCGCGCCCGTCGCGCCATCAGCTGAGGCCCCGGGCGCGGCTCACTGAGCAGGTCGGCGCGTCAGGTCCAGAGGAACGTGACCCACACCCAGGCGTTGCCGGTGAGCTCGAGGTCGTCCCAGAACGTGCCGTCGGCCAGGTCGATGCCGGCCGGATTGGTGACCGGGTGGCCCTTCTCGTTCTTGCCCCCGTTGTAGCCGTTCTGGAACGCGGCCTGTGCCTCCGGGGTGCCCTGCGGGAGGTTCGTCCAGCTCTGCCGCACGGAAGGCGGGTTCCAGTAGTCGTCCGTGGTGTTCCACGGACCGACGTCCCAGACCGGAGCGATGACCGAGCGGCCGTTGTCCGCGTCGATCTTGACACTCTTCGTGGTGCCGCCCTTGGGGGAGAGGCCTCGACGGGACGGCAGCGCCACGAAGTGGTCGTGCGCCGTGATGATGTGCCCGTTGGCGGTCTGCCCGCCGACGAGGCCCTCGCGGGTGGCGAAGACCCGTAACCTCAGCGGAGTGGCCGACCGGGGTTCCTGCGCACCGGGCAGGCCCGCCGAACGACGACGCCGGGTGCCGATCAGGACGAGCGCGGCGAACGCCGCCACGGCGAGCACCGCACCGATGACCGGTCGGCCGAGCAGCACGTTCCTGCCGCGGCCGGCCCGTGGGTCGGTGGCCAGTGGGTCCGCGGCGCTCGCGCCGCCGTCGGGGTTCTCGCTCATGCTGCACGCCTCCTGGTTCAGGTCTCCGACCAGGAGAGCACGCCGAGGTCCTGCCGACGGGCCGAGTACGTACAACTACGCAGCGCGAAGCGGGCTGCTCAGGCGGCGGGGCGGAAGGGGTCGTGGTCGGCGAGGAGCTTCTCCAGCCTCGCCTGGTCCACCCGGTTGACGACGGTGAGGCGCTCCTGCTTGTCGCGGACCGTCTTGGCGAGGGTGAAGGCCGAGGTCGTCACGTAGAGGACCGCGACGGCGAGGAACGCCCGCACCCAGGGGTCGGCGGGCAGGTAGAGGACGCCGACCGTCACGGCGGCGAGCGAGACGACGAATGACGCCACCGCCTGGAGGTGGAAGGCCGCGGTGGTCGGCGGGACGGGGGCGGGACTGCGGTCCTGGCTGCTCATGCGGCGAGTCTGGCGGCGATCTCGGCGTGGTTCCTCGGTGGAACCACGGGATCCGGGGCTAGGCTGGGCGGGTAGTCGCCGAACCCGCGCGGGAGAGACCCGGTCGCACGTGGACCGGGCGCCGAAGGAGCAACTCCTCCCCGGAACCTCTCAGGCACCCGAGACCGCGCGGGCGAGACGCCTCTGGAAAGCGACGCCGGCGCGGCGACCACCGGGCCGGCGTCCGCCGACGGGGAAAGCCCGGCTTCGCCCGGGTGAATCTCTCAGGCACCCGGGTACCCGGGTGGGGACAGAGGGGGAGGGCAGCACGACCGGCATGCCGTCCTGCCCACCGCCCGAAAGGTCGTCCTCGTGACCGACGCGCCGCCCGCACCGTCGAGCACCACCACCGGCTCCGCCGTCCCGCCGCAGCGGGGTCCCTCGCTGGCCGAGCTCGAGGCGGGGGTGCCCTTCGCCGACCGGCACGTCGGGCCCCGGCCGGCCGAGCTCGACCGCATGCTCGCCGCGATCGGCGTCGGCTCACTGGAGGAGCTGGCCGACCGGGCGCTCCCGCCGAGCATCCGGGACACCGGCGCGGTGCCGACGAGCATCCCGGCGCCCGCGTCCGAGACCGCGATGCTGGCCGAGCTGCACGGGCTGGCCGACCGCAACACCGTGACCGTGCCGATGATCGGGCTGGGCTACGCGGGCACGGTCACCCCGCCGGTGATCCGCCGGCACGTGCTGGAGAACCCGGCCTGGTACACGGCCTACACGCCCTACCAGCCGGAGATCAGCCAGGGCCGGCTGGAGGCGCTGCTGGCCTTCCAGACCATGGTCGCCGACCTCACCGGGCTGCCCGTGGCCGGGGCGTCACTGCTCGACGAGGCCACCGCGGCCGCCGAGGCGATGACGCTGCTGCGGCGTGCCGGCAAGGCGAAGAGCCCCCGCTTCGTGGTCGACGCCGACACCCTGCCGCAGACGATCGACGTGCTGCGGACCCGTGCCGAGCCGCTCGGCATCGAGCTCGTGGTCGCCGACCTGTCCGCGGGCCTTCCCGAGGGCGAGCTGTTCGGTGTCCTGCTCTCCTACCCGGGCGCCTCCGGACGCGTCGCCGACCCCCGGGCGCTGATCGACGAGGTGCACGCGCGTGGCGGCCTGGTCGCCGTGGCCGCGGACCTGCTCGGGCTCACCCTGCTCACCGCGCCCGGTGAGCTCGGGGCCGACGCCGCGGTGGGCACCACTCAGCGCTTCGGCGTGCCGCTCGGGTTCGGCGGCCCGCACGCCGGCTACCTGTCGGTGCGTCAGCAGTTCGCCCGCCAGCTGCCGGGCCGGCTGGTCGGGGTGTCCCGGGACGTCGACGGCAACCCCGCCCTGCGGCTGGCGCTGCAGACCCGTGAGCAGCACATCCGGCGGGAGAAGGCCACGTCGAACATCTGCACGGCGCAGGTGCTGCTCGCCGTCGTCGCCGCCTGCTACGCGATCTACCACGGCCCCGACGGGCTGACCCGGATCGCCCGGCGCACGCACCGGATGGCCGCGGTCCTCGCGGCCGGGCTGCGGGCGGGCGGGGTCGAGGTCCCGCACGACACGTTCTTCGACACCGTGGTGGCGCGGGTGCCGGGGCGGGCCGCGGAGATCGCCGACGCCCTGCACGCGGCCGGGGTCTCGGTGCGCCGGATCTCCGCCGACGAGCTGGGCCTGGCCTGCTCGGAGCTGACCACGACCGCGCACCTGAGGACGCTGTGGGAGGCCTTCGGCGTGCAGGCCGACGTCACCGGGCTCGACGCCGCGACCCCCGACGCCCTGCCCGCGGACCTGCGGCGGGAGTCGGAGTTCCTCACCCACCCGACCTTCCACGCGCACCGCTCGGAGACCGCGCTCATGCGTTGGCTCCGCCGCCTGGCCGACGCCGACCTCGCCCTCGACCGCACGATGATCCCGCTGGGCTCCTGCACGATGAAGCTCAACGCGACCGCGGAGATGGAGCCGATCACCTGGCCGGAGTTCGCGGAGCTGCACCCCTTCGCCCCCGCGCCGGACTCCGCGGGGACCCGGGAGATGATCGCGCAGCTCGAGCGCTGGCTCGCCGAGCTGACCGGGTACGCCGCGGTGTCGGTGCAGCCCAACGCGGGGAGCCAGGGCGAGCTCGCCGGGCTGCTGGCCATCGCCGCCTACCACCGGTCCCGCGGCGAGGCCGAGCGGAACGTCTGCCTGATCCCGTCGAGCGCGCACGGCACCAACGCGGCGTCGGCCGTCATGGCCGGGATGCGGGTGGTCGTGGTGGCCACCGACGCGGCGGGCAATGTCGATCTCGCCGACCTGCGTGCCAGGATCGCGGAGCACGGATCCGCGCTCGCCGCGCTGATGATCACCTACCCGTCGACCCACGGGGTGTACGAGGCCGAGATCCGCGACGTCTGCGCCGCGGTGCACGAGGCGGGCGGCCAGGTCTACGTCGACGGGGCCAACCTGAACGCGCTGCTCGGGCTGGCCAGGCCGGGCGCGTTCGGCGGCGACGTCAGCCACCTCAACCTGCACAAGACCTTCTGCATCCCGCACGGCGGCGGCGGTCCGGGCGTCGGGCCGGTGGCCGTGGCCGAGCACCTCGTGCCGTTCCTGCCCGGGCGCGGCTCCGGGGAGCACGCCGTCGGCCCGGTGTCGGGGGCGCCGTACGGCAGCCCCGGCGTGCTGCCGATCTCCTGGGCGTACATCCGGATGATGGGCGTCGAGGGCCTGCGGCGGGCCACGCTGACCGCGGTCGCGGCGGCGAGCTACGTGGCCGCCCGGCTCGGCGAGCACTACCCGGTGCTCTACGCGGGTCGCGACGGCGAGGTCGCGCACGAGTGCATCCTCGACCTGCGCGGGATCACCAAGGAGTCCGGCGTGACGGTCGACGACGTCGCGAAGCGGCTGGCCGACTACGGCCTGCACGCCCCGACCATGTCGTTCCCGGTCGCCGGCACGCTGATGGTCGAGCCGACCGAGAGCGAGGACCTCGCCGAGATCGACCGGTTCGTCGACGCCATGATCGGGATCCGGGACGAGATCCGGCGCGTGCAGGCGGGGGAGTGGCCCGTCGACGACAACCCGCTGCGCGGGGCGCCGCACACCGCGGCCTGCCTGGTGGACAAGTGGGACCACCCGTACCCGCGCGACCTCGCCGCCTACCCGACGGGCGCGACGCCGGGGGTGCACGACCGCAAGGTCTGGCCGCCGGTCCGGCGCATCGACCAGGCGCACGGGGACCGCAACCTGGTCTGCTCCTGCCCGCCGATCGAGGCCTACTCCTCCTGAGTCTGCTTCTGCGCCGGCTCCCTCCGGGCCGGCCGATCGGCACTCAGGCGGGCTGGACCGCGGGTTCGGTGAGGGCGGCGCAGAGGGCGAGCAGGCGGTCGCGGAGCGGGGCGGCCCGCTCCGCGAACCCCTGCTGCGCCCGCGCGTACTCGGCGCGGCCTCCGGGCGTCTCGATCGGGACCGGCGCATAGCCGCGGTCGGCGAGGTCGTAGGGGCTGGCCCGCATGTCGAGCTCGCGGACCTCGGCGGCCAGCGCGAAACAGTCGCCCAGCAGCTCCGCCGGCGTGGCCGGGAGCAGCTTGTACGCCCACTTGTAGAGGTCCATGGTCGCGTGCAGGCACCCCGGCTGCTCCAGCGCGACCTGGTCCTCGCGCCGCGGCTGCAACCGGTTGAGCGGGCGCGCCGCCGCGGTGAAGAAGCGGAACGCGTCGTGGTGGGTGCAGGTCACCGGCAGCGACTCGACGACGGCGTCGGTGCCGGCCGGGCCGAGCCGCAGCGGCACGCCACCGTGCCGCGGCCGGTCCGTGCGGTAGACCATCGCCCACTCGTGCAGCCCGAAGCAGCCGTAGCGGGCCGGCCGCGCGGCCGTGGCCGAGACCAGCCCGTGGACGAACCCGGCGGCGCGGCGCAGGCGCTCCGGCAGGCGTGCCGGATCGAGCACGACGCCCGCGCCGTCGGTCCGGTAGCCCGGCCGCTCGGCGAACTCGCCGATGTCGCCCAGCAGCCGCACCCCGGGGCCGGGCTGCCACTGCTCGAGCTGCGCGGGCCGCAGCGAGTAGTAGGTGAACAGGAAGTCCTGCACCGGATGCGGCTCCCGGCGGCGCCGGCGCTCGCGGTGCGGGAGCGTCCAGCGCTCCATCCGGGTGCGGTGGGCGGCCGCCCGGGCCCGCCACGCGGGCTCGTCCAGCTCCTCGGTCACCACGCCGGCCACCGTACGCGGCGATCGGCCGGACTCCTCAGCCGACGTCGCGCGTCCCCGGACCGTCGTCCTCCACCCCGAACACGATGATGCGCCGCGGGTGGATGCGGATCACGCCGGGTCTGACGCCCGGGAAGGCCGTGGCCGGGTGGACGTCCGGAAGGGCCTCGGCGCGGCCCCGGATCTCCAGCGACCGCGGCCAGCGGCTGCCCGGCCTGCCCCCGTCGTCGACCAGCAGGGCGACCCGGCCGTCCCGCTGCACGTTGCGCCACTTCTGCGTGGACGGGTTGTCGAGGCCCGGCACGTCGACGGTGCCGGCCTCGGCGTCGACAAGGAAGCCCACGGCCTTCACCTGTGGCGCCCCCAACCTCGACAGCGTCGCGAGACGGGCGGTCCGGGTGCCGGTGAGGAACTCGAGCTCGGCGTCGGTGAAGATGCTCATGCGGCGAGGCTGCGCCCTGAAGCCGGGTCGAGGTCAAGCCCCGCTGGTGTGCGTGGCGTCCCGGACCGTGCCGACGTAGTGCTCGATCAGGTCCTCCATCGCCACCATCCCGACCGTGGCCCCGAGCCGGTCGACGGCGCGGGCGAGGTGTGCGCGGGTGGTGCGCAGGGCGGCGACGGCCTCGTCGAGCCGGGCGTCGGCCGGCACCTCGGGCAGGCCACGGACCCGGGTGGGCGGGATGACGGCGTCGGGATCGTCGATCACGTCGAGCACGTCCTTGACGTGCAGGTACCCGGTGAAACGGCCGTCCGGGGCGCGCAGCGGGAACCGGGAGAACCCGGTCTGCTCCACGGCGCGCTGGACGTCGCCGACCCGCGGCCGGACGGGCAGGGAGACCAGCTCCTCGGCGGGCACCAGCACGTCGCCGACGGTGGTCTCGGCGGACCGCAGGGTGCGGGAGATCCGGGTGGACTCCTCGTCGTCGAGCAGGCCCTCGCGGCGCGAGTCCGCGATCATCGCCGACAGCTCGCCCGAGGTGAACGCCGTCTCCAGCTCGTCCTTGGGCTCGATCCGCAGCAGCCGCAGGCTCAGGTTCGCCAGGTGGTTGAACAGGTCGATGAAGGGCCGCATCACGGTCGTGAACACCAGGAACGGCGGCACGAGCAGGATCGCCGCGCGCTCCGGGCCCGCGATCGAGATGTTCTTCGGCACCATCTCGCCGAGCAGGATGTGCGCCACCGACACCAGCGCGAGCGAGAGCGCGAACGCGATGGGGTGCACCGCGGCCGCGGGCAGGCCCGCCCACTCCAGCGGTGCCTCGATGAAGTGCGCCACCGCGGGCTCGCCCAGGCGGCCGAGCAGCAGGGACGCGATCGTGATGCCCAGCTGCGAGGCGGCGAGCATGCGGGCGAGGTCGGAGCTGGCGCGCAGCACGGTCCGCGCGCCGGCGACGCCGCTGTCGGCCATCGCCTCCAACCGGTCCTTGCGCGCGCTGATCAGGGCGAACTCGGCCATCACGAAGAACGCGTTGGCCCCGAGGAGCAGGATCGCCGCGAGGACGGCGAGGACGTCGCTACCCATGGCCGATCGCCTCCGGGGCCAGCCGCGCGAGCCGCAGCTCGGCGACGCGGTTGCGGTCGCGGCGCATCACGGTGATCCGCCAGCCCTCGACGGTCACGTCGTCACCGACGTCCGGGATGCGGCCCAGCTTCTCCAGCACCAGCCCCGCCAGGGTCTCGTAGTCGCCCTCCGGCATCCGGAAGCCGGTGGCCTCGTCGACCTCGTCGGCGCGCATCAGCCCGGAGACCAGCCAGCTGTCCCGGCCGAGGGGGCGCACCCGGGCCTGCTCGGCGCGGTCGTGCTCGTCCCGGACGTCGCCGACGATCTCCTCGATCAGGTCCTCGAGGGTCACCAGTCCGGCCGTGCCGCCGTACTCGTCGACGACGACCGCGGTCTGCAGCCCGGACTCGCGCAGCCGGGAGAGCAGCTCGTCGCCGTCGAGGGAGGCGGGCACGATCTCCGCGGGCTGCACGAGGTCACGTACCGGCGTGCTCTCCCGGGCGCTCGGCTCGACGCCGAAGGCCTGCTTGACGTGCACCAGCCCGAGGACGGCGTCGGGATCGCCGTCGTGCACCGGGAAGCGGGAGTGGCCACTCCGGCGCGCGAGGACGACGAGGTCGGCGACCGAGTCCGCGGCGTCGAGCGTCTCGACGCGCACCCGCGGCGTCATC
This sequence comes from Pseudonocardia terrae, assembly GCF_021343995.1. Classification (GTDB taxonomy): domain Bacteria; phylum Actinomycetota; class Actinomycetes; order Mycobacteriales; family Pseudonocardiaceae; genus Pseudonocardia; species Pseudonocardia terrae. Next base: position 34,709 of record NZ_JAJTTE010000013.1, read on the forward strand.
AGGTCCTCGGCGACCCGGTCGGTGAACCGCAGCGAGCGATCGAGCAGCGCCGCGGTGCCCTCGTCGATCGTGCCGTGCTCGGCGCTGGAGCGGACCAGCGAGCTGAGCTCGTGCGGCGACCGCGCCGACCGCAGCTCCTCGGCGGGCTCGACGCCCAGCCGGCGGACGATCGCGTTGGCCGAGCGGTTGAGCAGGTCGATCAGCCAGCGGAAGGCGTGGGCGAACCCGCTCTGCAGCCAGACGACGGCGCGTGCGGTCTCGAGCGGCTTCGCGATCGCGATGTTCTTGGGCACCAGCTCGCCGAACACCATCGACAGCGTCGTCGCGATGACCAGCGAGGCGATCGTGGCCGCGCCGGCCGACACCGCCTGGGACAGGCCGACGGCCTCGAGACCCGGCCGGATGAGCTCGGCGATCGCGGGCTCGGCGATGTAGCCGGTGGCCAGGGTGGTCACCGTGATGCCGAGCTGGCTGCCCGAGAGCTGGAACGACAGCGCGCGGTGCGCCCGCTGCACGGCCCGGGCGCGCCGGTCGCCGACGGTGGCGACGTGCGAGTCGACCTGGCTGCGTTCCAAGGCGGTCAGCGAGAACTCCGAGGCCACCGAGACCGCGGTGCCCAGGGTCAGGGCGACGACGGCGAGCAGGCCGAGGAGGGAGAGGAGGACGGTCACTCGGACCGCCGGGGCGGGGAGGGTCGATGCAGCCGGGCCGGGCCCGGCGCGCTACTGCCTGACGGTCCTGTGGACGCGGACGGCAACGGGACTCCTGTCGGACTCGGGTGCAGGCGCCCCGGACAGCGGTACCGGCGGCGCTCGGGCGAGTCTAGGGCGCGCGGCGCCGTCGCGCGCCCGATGGCGGCGGCACCCGCGACGGGTTCCGCCGGACGGACGCGGGAGGGGGTCCTCATCCCGTCCGGACGACGACCTCGCCCGCGCCGCGGACCTGCCGAAGCGTCGGGGCGGTCGAGCGCGGGGGTCGTCCCGGACATACCGCGCATCCTGCCGGAGCGTTCGATCGATCACCCCTCCGCGGCGGAGTGGTTCGCCCCACGTCGCCGGGTCGATCAGCCGCACGACGTCTAGGTTGGACCTCCATCGCACCCGAAGAACCCGACAGGACCGAGGTCCCGATGCCCGCGACGGTGCAGGCCACAGAGCAGACCGACCGCCGTGCCCCACGGCACGTGCTCCCGCCCGGCGTCCCGGGCACCTCCCTCGTCCATCGCGACGGGGGCTCCTCGCCGTTCGTCGACTTCGACCGCGCCTCGTGGGCGCGGCTGGGGGAGACGAGCCCGCTGCCGCTCACCGCGGCGGAGCTGGAGCGGGTGCGCTCCCTGGGCGACGCGGTCGACCTCGACGAGGTCCGCGAGGTCTACCTGCCGCTGTCCCGGCTGCTGAACCTGCACGTGCAGGAGGGCGGGCGGCTCTACCGCGCCTACCGGACCTTCCTGGGCGGCACGGCCGCGCGCACGCCGTTCGTGATCGGGATCGCGGGTTCGGTCTCGGCGGGCAAGTCCACGACCGCGCGCCTGCTGCGATTGCTGCTCGCCCGCTGGCCCCAGCACCCGCGGGTGGAGCTGGTGACCACGGACGGGTTCCTCTACCCGAACGCCGAGCTGGAGCGGCGCGGGCTCATGCAGCGCAAGGGCTTCCCGGAGTCGTACGACCGCAGGGCCCTGCTGCGCTTCGTCACCGAGGTCAAGGCGGGCCGGGCCGAGGTGACCGCGCCGGTCTACTCGCACCTGGTCTACGACATCGTCCCCGACGAGCGGCTGGTGGTCCGGCGCCCGGACATCCTGCTGATCGAGGGGCTCAACGTCCTGCAGCCGGCGTCGGGCAACACGGCCCTGACCGTCAGTGACTTCATCGACTTCTCGGTGTACGTCGACGCCGCGACCCCGGACCTGCGCCGGTGGTACGTCGACCGCTTCCTCAAGCTGCGCGAGACGGCGTTCCGCGACCCGGCCTCGTACTTCCGCCGCTACGCCGAGCTGGACCACGACGCGGCCATCGCGCACGCCGAGAACATCTGGGCGACGATCAACGGGCCGAACCTGGAGGAGAACATCCTCCCGACCCGCGGGCGGGCCAGCCTCGTCCTCACCAAGGGCCCCCGCCACGACGTCACGCGGATCCGGCTGCGGAAGGTGTGACGGCGCAGGCCAGGGGGACCGGCGACTGTCCGATCTGTCCGGCTGGCAGGATGGGCGGATGACCGCGGAGCACGTCCCGCCGCCCGATCACCCGGTCGAGACCGCCGAGCACGGCCCCGAGGATCCGGGGCTCACCGAGGAGGCCACCCGGCTGCGGCTGGCCGTCGGCCGGCTGCACCGGCGGATCCGGATCGACGGCGGGGACTCACTGCCCCCGCTGCAGCTCTCCGCGCTGGTGACGATCGCGATGCACGGCCCGCTGCGGCTCTCCGAGCTGGCCAGACGCGAGGCCGTCACGGCCCCGACCATGTCCCGTGTCCTCGGGGCGCTCGACGACCAGGGCCTCGTCGTCCGCGCCCCGGACCCGCAGGACGCCCGCGGGGTGCTGATCACGCTGTCCGACAGCGGCCGGGTCCGGCTGGACGAGATCCGCACCCACCGCACCGCACTCGTCGCTCGCCGGCTGCAGCGCCTCGACGCCGAGCAGCGCGCCGTGATCCGGGCGGCGCTGCCCGCCATCGAGGCCCTGCTCGAGGACGAGTAAGACCCGAGAAGCGGGCAGGGTCAGGCCCGCTCGCCGTCCACCAGGACCTCGACGCCGTCGCCCCAGAAGCTGAGCAGCCCGGCGACCCGGGCCGACTCCGGCAGCGGCGTCTCGTACTCCCAGGCCGCGTCGGCGATCTCGGTGCCGTCGGGCAGCACGGCGGTCCAGTAGCGGGCCTCGCCCTTGTAGGGGCACCGGCTCCGGGTGTCCGACGGGCGCAGCTCGACCTTCGCCGCGTCCTTCGGCAGATACCAGCGGTTGGGCAGGCCCGTCTCGGACAGCACCGCCGGCGCGTCGGACTCCGCGAGCACCGTGTCGCCGTGCCGGACCTGCACGTGGCGGCGGGTCGGCCGGACGTCGACGCGGGTGTACGGGTCGGTGAGGTGGGCGAAGACCTGCTCCTCCTCGTCGTACCAGGCGTCGAGGGCGTCCCAGTAGAAGGCGGCGTGGCCCTTCAGCCACGGGGCCTCGGGCTTCGGTTCGGGGTAGGACCAGACGGCGTTCTCCGCGGTCCGGTCGCCCACGACCAGCGAGTGGTAGCTCGCGTCGCCCTTGAACGGGCAGTGGGTCGAGTGCTCCGTGGGCACGAGGACGTCGGGGTCGACGTCCTCGAACGGCACGTAGAGCACCGGGAGCAGCGCGGTCTCGTGGACCAGCATCCCGCGGGTGGTGTCGACGACCGTGCGGCCGGCGAACTCGGCGCGGATGCGGCGCGGGAAGGGCTGGGCGAACAGCTTGTGGGCCGGGCCGTCGATCGCGTAGTTGACGGTGGTGGGCGCATCGGGGGCCAGGGGTCCCTCGCGTCGGGTGAGTCCCATGTCACGGCCAACCCGGCTCCCCGGCGCGGCATTCCGCTCTGCTGCGTTCCGCCCGGTCGAAATCCCGCCGGGCGCGGTGAGTGGTGCCGGAGCCCCACTCACCGCGCACGGCGTGTCAGCGCAGGTCGAGCTCCACGTCGTAGTCCCGCAGCCAGGCGTCGACGTCGAGGACCCGCTCGAGCTGGAACCGGGCGTGCATCCCGGAGCCGCCGTCCAGCGGGGCGTCGATCCGCGCGGCGACGGCCTTGCGGTCGATCAGCGGGGCGGCAGGGGAGTCGTCGCGGCGCAGCAGTGCCGCGGCGCGCTCCCGCAGCTCCTTCTCGTAGGCGTCGTCCTGCGTCGACGGGTAGGGGCTCTTCACCCGCTGCACCACCGACTCGGGCAGCAGGTGCGCGGTGGCGTGCCGCAGCAGGCTCTTCTCGCGGCCGTCGAAGGTCTTGTGCGCCCAGGGTGCCCCGAAGACGTACTCGACGAGGCGGTGGTCGCAGAACGGCACGCGCACCTCCAGGCCCACGGCCATGCTCATCCGGTCCTTGCGGTCGAGCAGGTTGGGCAGGAACCGCGTGAGGTAGAGGAAGCAGATCTCCCGCATCCGCCGCTCGTGCGGGTCGTCGGCAGCCGGGCCGGTCAGCTCCGGGACCTCCGCGAGCGCGGCCCGGTACTGCGCGTCCAGGTGGCCGGGCAGGTCGAGCCGCCCGCTCAGCCCGGGGTCGAGCAGGCCGGGGTCGCCCGGGTCGGCCCTCATCATCCGGCCGGCGAGCCACGGGAAGGTGTCGGCCGCGACCGTGTCCGCGTCGTGGAAGTCCCGGTACCCGCCGAACACCTCGTCCGCGGACTCGCCCGAGAGCGCCACCGTCGACCGCTCCCGGACCGCCCTGAACAGCAGGTACAGCGAGGTGTCCATGTCGCCGAGGCCCATCGGCAGGTCCCGGGCGTGCAGCGCGGCGCGCCGGACGTCGGGGTCCATGAGCTGCTCGGTCGACAGCCGGATGTCGGTGTGGTCCGTGCCGACGTGCGCGGCGACCTCCCGGACGTAGGGGGCGTCGGGCGTGCCGCGGACGTCGTCGGCGCGGAAGTTGTCCTCGTAGCCGGTGAAGTCCACCGCGAAGGACCGGATCCGGCCGTCGGTGTACTGCGCGGCGAGCGCGGTCAGCGCGCTGGAGTCGAGTCCGCCGGACAGCAGGGTGCACAGCGGGACGTCGGCGACGAGCTGGCGGCGGGCGGTGTCCTCGAGCAGCTCGGCGACCCGGCGGACGGTGGTCGGGACGTCGTCGGTGTGCCCGGTGTCCGCGAGCTGCCAGTACCGCTCCTCGCGCACGCCCTCGCGGGTGACGCGCACGACCGCGCCCGGCGGCACCTCGCACATCCCGGCGAACACCGCGTTCGACGGGTCGTGCACCCACGCCAGCAGCCGGCGCAGCCCGTCGAGCGTGACCCGCCGCTCCACCCGCGGGTCGGCGAGGATCGCCTTGGGCTCGGAGGCGAACAGCACGCCGTCGGCGGTGGGCAGGTAGTAGAGCGGCTTGATCCCGAGCCGGTCCCGGACCAGCACGAGCTCCTGCGCCGCCGGGTCCCACAGCGCGTAGGCGAACATGCCGTTCATCCGCCGGACGGCCTCGCGCGGGTCGCGCCGGCCCCACTCACGGTGGGCGTGCAGCACGACCTCGGTGTCGCTGTCCGTGCGGAACGTGTGCCCGGCCGCGGTGAGCTCCGCACGGAGCTCACGGAAGTTGTAGGTCTCGCCGCTGTACACGAGCACGGCCTCCGGCACGTCCGTCCCCGGCCGGGGCGGCAGGGCCATCGGCTGCCGCCCGCCCGGGACGTCGATCACCGCCAGCCTGCGGTGCCCGAGCGCCGCGTGGGCGTCGAGGTGGAGGCCCTCGTCGTCCGGCCCCCGGCAGGCCATGGTCGCCGTCATCGCGGCGAGGACCTCCCGCCGCTCGTCCTCGCGCCGGTCCTGCCGGAAGTCCACACCACCGCAGATACCACACATTTCGCGCGCCCCTCCTCGTCACGTCGTGTAACGCCTTCGTAACGTAGCCGTGATCGGATTGCACGGCGAAACATTGCAGGGCGCAATGCGGGTACGATCGATTCATGCCCGAACGACCGATTTCAGCGGAGGAGTGATCCCGTGACGTCGACCACTGGTGCGGTCGCGCCCGAGGTACCGGGACAGGACTCGCTGCACCGCCTCGAACACGAGATCACCGTGCTGATCCGCCGAACCATGGAACCCGTCTGGTCCGGCGGCTACGGCACCCACGACGCCGTGGACCGCTACACCTATCCGGTGCTCGCCGCGCTCGACGAGAACGGGGCGCAGTCGCTCACCGTCCTCACCGCGGGGCTCGGCGTGAGCAAGCCGACGGCGAGCCGGCAGGTCTCCCGGCTCTCCCGTGCGGGGCTCGTCGAGGTCCGGCCGGACGAGCGCGACTCCCGCTCCGTCGTCGTGTCGCTCACCGCCGAGGGCCTGGCCCAGCGCGAGCTCGTGCGCGCGGCCCGGCTGCGCCCGCTGCAGGCCGTGCTCGAGGCGTGGCCGCAGGAGGACCGGGAGTCGCTCGGCATGCTGCTCGAACGGTTCAACGAGGACCTCGACACGTACCGGGAGCAGGGCGGACGCTAAGCGGCACGGGGCGGCACGGGGCGGCACGGGGCGGCACGGGGCGGCACGGGGCGGCACGCCCGGCGGCCCGGGCGGTACCCCCGGACGGCGGCGGCGCGCAGCGGCGAACGGGCGACACGCTGTGCTCGGCACGGCCCGACGCGGGGGACCCGGGTGATGCCATAGTGGGGGTGCCGGCCACGTCCCGGTCGCGTCACGTATCGCGCCCGGCGTCCGGGCGCTCCGACAGGGGGAGGGGGAGCCGGTGGACACGCTCGTCGCGCTGGTCGGGCAGCTGGTGTCCGTGCTGCGCGAGACCGTGGCCCCGCAGGCCTGTCCGGGGGTCTGGGCCTGGGCGACGTCGGCGCTCGGCCTCGGCGTCGGGCTCCTGCCGGCCGCGGGCGCGCTGGTCGTGGCCCTGCTGCGGCGGCGCTTCGGCGCCGCGTACGGCGGCGGGCGCGGGGTGCTCCTCGCCGGCATCGGCCTGCTCACCGCCGGAGTGCTCCCACTGCTCGTCTTCGTGGCCGCGGGGCGGGTTTTCGCCGCCTCGGCCGGTCGCGGCGCCGTTCCCGGCCTGACCGCGGCCGCGGCGCGCTCGCTGCGCTCCACCGAGTGCTTCGTCGGCGCGCAGAGCACCTACCTCGGCTCCGGCACGGTCGGCGACGCGTTCACCCCGTCCGACCCCGTCCGGCTCGGCGTCGCCGTGCTGCTCCTGGGCATCGTGCCGCTGGTCACCGCGGTGTTCGTCGGGATCCAGGCCCGGCTGGCGCTGCGCCGCGGGCCCGCCTGGCCCGCCCGGTTCTTCTGGGGGCCCACCGTGGCACTGGCCGTGCTCACCGCGGGGGTGCCCGCGGGCGCGGCCGAACACCTCTGGGTCGGGGCCTGCCTGGGCGCCTTCGCGGGCATGCTGCTGATCAGTGCCGTGCCACCGCCCTCGCGGGAGACCGTCCGCCGGTCGCTGCAGCCCGCGGGGCCGGTGCGCGAGAAACGACCCACCGAGACCGGGGAACAGCGGCTCGCCCGGCTGAAGGAGCGGATGCAGCCGATCGTCCAGCTCCCCTCCCCGGAGGAGCGCGGGGCGGACCGCTCGGGGCAGCAGCAGCCGCGGCCGCAGTACGCCGACTTCGACAGCAGCCGGATGCCGGTCGCGCCCTCTCGGCCCGGGTCGCCGGGTGGCGTCCCTCAGCCGCGCGCCGGCGGCCCCGCGCCGCTCGCGGCCGCGCCGGGGGCGTTGCCACCCGTCCCCGGTCGCGGGCCGAACGGGTTCGGCCCGCCCGCCGGGCGTCCGACCGGACCGGGCGGCACGCTCGCGGCCCCCGGGCCGTTCCCCGGCCCGACCACCCCGATGGGGGCCGCTCCGATGGGCGCCGCTCCGATGGGCGGAGCCCCGCTGAACGGCAGGGCGCCCCGCTTCCGGGTGCTGCAGCGCATCGGCGCGGGCGGCTTCGGCCGGGTCTGGCTGGCGCACGACGCCAAGCTCGGCCGCACCGTCGCGCTCAAGTCGGCCCACGCTCCCGACGGCGAGACCGAGGAGCGGATCCGCCGCGAGGCCGCCGCGCTGGCCGCCGTCCGGCACCCGCTGTGCGTCCACATCCACGACCTGGTGCACGCCCAGTCCGATCCGGGACTCTCCCAGCTCGAGGGCCTGGTCATCGTGATGGAGTACGTCGAGGGCGTGCCGCTCTCGCGGCTGGTGCAGGAGCGCGGCCCGGTCGACGACGTGTCCGCCGCCCGGATCTGGACGGGCGTCGCCGGCGCGCTCGACGCCGCCCACCGGCGCGGGGTGCTGCATCGCGACCTCAAGCCGGGCAACGTCATCGTCGACGCGGCCGGGCACCCGCACCTCATCGACTTCGGCATCGCCCGCCGGACCGGGGACTCCACGCTGACCATGACCGGCTTCGTGCTGGGCACCCCGGACTACCTCGCCCCCGAGGTCGCGGCCGGGCAGAAGGCCACCACACGCTCGGACATCTGGCAGCTGGCTGCCACGGTCTCGTTCGCGCTCACCGGCTACCCGCCGCGGGGCGGGCACGCCGACGCGATCTCCGGGCTGCGGGCCGCGGCCGTCGGGGCGAAGCTCACGCACCTGCCCCGGCGCACCGCACACCTCTCCCTGCTCAAGCAGGCCCTGCGCACGGATCCGGACCGCAGGCCGGACCTGGCCACCACCCAGCGGTCGCTCGACGAGTGGCTGCGCCGGGCGGGCGTTCCGGTCGGTGGTCCGGTGGGGGCGGGTACCGCCGGGCCGTGACGGCCGCCCCGCCCACCCGGCCGGTCCGGGACCGGGTCGCCGGGGCTCGGCCGAGGCGGTGGTGTCGGCAGCCTCGCGTGCCGCCCGCCGTGCCGTGCTCCGGTCCGCCGGCTGATCCGTCGATCGGACGCACCCGAGAGGACCGTTCGGCGGGGAAAGATCGTTTCCGGACGCAACCCGGGCGCCGCGTCGGGCGTCTCCCGAACAGGAGCCGCCCCTCCCGGTCGGCTCCCACCGGACGGGGGGTCCGGTGTCGGGGAGGGGAGCACATGTCGATCACACCCATCGCGCGTCGGATCGCCGCGGCCGGGATCGCCGCCGCCGCGCTGCTGCTCGCCGGCTGTTCCGGCGGGACGGACGAGGTCAACGGCGGCACACCGGCCGCGAGCGGCACGGCGGCCCCACCGGCGACACCACCGTCGGAGGCCGTCGCCGCGCCGGCGAGCACCACCGCCGCGGCCGTCACGAGCCCGGCAGGCGGAGATCCGCTCAGCCCGCCCAACTGCGCCACCGCCGCCCTGCGGATCACGCTCGGCGGGGGCGACCCCGGAGCGGGTTCCGTCTACCGCCCGCTGGTGTTCACCAACACCGGCGGCACGACGTGTCAGCTGCGCGGCTTCCCGGGCGTCTCGTACGTGACCGGCGACGACGGCCACCAGGTCGGGCCCGCCGCCACGATGTCCGGCGAGCGGGGCGGGGAGGTGCGCCTCGGGCCCGAGGGCTCCGCGGCGGCACAGCTGCAGCTCGTCAACGTCCAGAACTTCGACCCCGCCGCCTGCATGCCGACGGCCGTGCGGGGCCTGCGTGTGTACCCGCCGGGCGAGACACAGTCCGCCTTCATACCGTTGGAGACGACCGGTTGTGCGGCCGGGCAGCTGCCGGGCAACCAGCTGAGCGTGCAGACGATGACGGCGCAGTAGGCCGGCGCGGCAGAGGGCACAGCAGGACGGCGCAGGAGGACGGTCGGCGGCCGTGCTGGGATGATCGCGTGAGCGAACTCCTGCTGCTGTCGAACTCCACGAACCACGGCGCCCCGACGCTCGCGCACGCTCCGCTCGCGGAGTTCTACGGGGACCGCGAGGTCCGGTTCGTGCCGTACGCCCTCGCCGACCACGCCGGGTACGCCGAGGCGATCGGTGCCGCCTTCGCGCGCGCGGGGCTGCGGCTGCGCAGCGTGCACACCGAGGAGGACCCGGCCGCGGCCCTGCGGACCGCCGAGGCGGTGTGGGTGGGTGGCGGCAACACGTTCCGGCTGCTGCGGGCCCTGCAGCGGCTCGACGGCCTCACCGCGATCCGCGAGGCGGTCGTCGAGGGCGCCCGGTACGGCGGCGCGAGCGCGGGCACGAACCTGGCCTGCCCGACGATCCGCACCACCAACGACATGCCGATCGTCGAGCCGGCCGGGTTCGCGGCGCTCGGGCTCGTCGGTTTCCAGGTCAACCCGCACTACCTCGACCCGGTCGCCGGGTCGGTGCACATGGGTGAGACCCGGGAGGAGCGGATCCGGGAGTTCCTCGAGGAGACGGACGAGCAGAACGCCGCCCCCGTCGTGGGGCTCCGGGAGGGCGGCTGGCTGCGGGTGTCCGACGAGGCGGTGACGCTGCACGGGTCGGCGCGGGTGTTCCGTCGCGGCGCGGAGCCGGAGGAGGCCCGGACGGGCCCGCTCAGCCCGTGACCCGCGCCGCCGCCCGAGCGGTGACCTGCGCGGTGGCGCGCCGACGGGGCAGCGACGGGTTCCCGCTCGCGCGCCGAGGGCGTGCGGACGCACGACGCCCGGTCCGCGCGGTCGGACCGGGCGTCGGGGCCGGGGGAGCGGCGGGTTGTCAGACCCAGCGGACGACGTCGGCGTGCTCGAGGCGCGGCAGGCGCGGGAACCAGGCGTCGGGACCCGGGTGGCCGAGGTTCACGACCAGGAGGACCTTCTCGCGGCCCCCGGGGTAGAACTCCTCGGTCACGGCGTCGTGGTCGAAGCCCGCCATCGGGCCGGCGGCCAGGCCGTGCGCGCGGGCGGCGAGCAGGAAGTAGCCGATCTGAAGCGTCGAGTTGAAGCGCGCCATGTCCTCGCGGCCCTCGCGGCCGGACGCCTCGAAGGTGTCCTTCATCTCGGCGCGGGCGGGGAAGGTCTGCGGCACGAACTCGTGGAAGTCCAGGTCCGCGGCCAGGATCGCCACCACCGGGGCCTTCTCGGACTTGGCGCGGTTGCCCTCGGCGAGCAGCGGGAGGAGCCGGTCCTTGCCGTCCTCGCTGCGCACGAAGGTCACGCGCAGGGGCTGGGTGTTGGCGGCGGTCGGGGGCCACTTCGCGAGCTCCCAGACGGCGCGGAGGGTCTCGTCCGAGACGGGCTCCGGGGAGAAGGTGTTGGCCGTCCGGGCCTCGGTGAAGAGCGCTGCGCGGCCCGCGTCGTCGAGGACGGGGAGGGTCACGGGGCTGTCAGTCACTGTCGTCACGAAATAGTAGAACGCTCAACTCTTCGGGGTGTTCCTGCCCGGCCAGGTGGTGTCGATCACGCGGACGGTCGCCGACGGCGGCGCTGGCGTCCCGGTCACGGGACGTCGGAGCCATGGCAGTTCTGCACTCCGGTGACGGGCTGGTCGTCTTCCCCGACTACCCCGGCGAGGGGGGACGTGAACGCGGCACCGGAGGCCGACATCGAGCGGCCGGTGCCCGACACCCGGCTGTCAGCCGACCGTTGGCGGACGGGAGATGTCAGGCTAGCCTGACACCGTGGACCCGTGGCGAGAGGCGAGGGAGGCGCTCGAGCGCCTCGCCCGCCGGCGGACCCGTGAGGGAGCGCTCGACGCCCTGTCCGACATCGGGTCGCTGCGCCGCCTGCTCGACCGGGCGGAGCTCGACGCGGTGCGGGACGCCCGGGTGGCGCGCCGCTCGTGGGCGGAGATCGCGACGCGGCTCGGCATCACCCGGCAGTCCGCCTGGGAGCGCTGGCGCGAGCTCGACGAGGAGGCTCCCGAGCCGCTGCGGCGGGCCGCGGACGAGGCGGCCCGGGATCTCGCCGCCGGTCCCGTGACCGTGCCCGACGTCGTCGGGATGAGCTGGGCCGCCGCCCGTTTGCGGCTGCAGGAGGAACGGCTCGACATCGTGAGCGCCGATCCCGACCTCCCGCCCTTCCTCGGCCCGGAGGCCGCGGACTTCCGGGTGGTCGACCAGAAGCCGGTCGCGGGTCAGCAGGTCGCGGCGTACACGTCGGTGACGGTGTGGCTCCGGAGGGGGCCGGGCTCGGCCGGGGTGACCGCGCCCCTGCGGCCCCCGCCGGACCCGCGGGCGCGCCGCGGTGCCGTCGACGAGACGACGGGCGAGAGCGTGCCCTGATCACAGGCGCGCCCGCGACATCCGGAGGACACTGGCGGGCGATGTCGTCCCCGTCCCCGCAGCCCGGTCGCGCCGAGCGGCTGCGCGCCGCCGCGGCCCGGGACGGCGATGCGTGCGTGTGGTGCGGGCGCCCCTGTATCGGCCTGGTCGCGCCGACGACCGACCATCTGGTGCCGAAGGTCAAGGGTGGCCCGTCGTGGGTGGAGAACGAGGTCGTCGCGTGCCGGCGCTGCAACGCCGCGCGCGGGCACCGCAGTCCCGCCGACTGGTTCGCGGAGTGCGAGCGGCGCGGCTGGGAGCCGAACCTCACCGCGGTGCTGGGCGCGCTGCGTGCACTCGATGCGGCGATCGCGGCGCGCGGCGGGCAGCGCCGGGCCCGGCCGTACCTCGCCGCACAGCTGCGGCGACTGACCCGCACCGAGGAGCAGCGCCGAGCGTCCTAGGAAACGAACCCGTCGCCGAACGCCCCGGGCGACCGGTCGGGCGGGGCGAGGTCGACCACCAGGCCGAGATGGTCGCTCGGTGGGACGCCGCCGGGCCCGCCCGTGAACGCGAGCTCGCAGCCGTCGACCCGGAGGGTGGGGCCGTGGGTCGTGTCCCGGACCAGGACGTAGTCGATGCGGCGCGGCCGGACCAGCGGCATGTCCCCGGCGGCCACCAGCGGGTTCGCGGGGGCGAAGGTGTGCCCGGGCTCGTCGGGGTGTGCGGTCTCCCAGGTGTCGTGGTAGCTCACGCTCACGCCCTCCAGTGACCGGCGGCCGGTGAGGAACCGGATGCTGGCGGCGTCGGGCGTCGCGTCGAGGTCCCCGAGGAGCACGGCGTGCGCCGGCCGGTCTGCCACGACCCGCTCCACCAGCCCGGCGGTCGCCACGGCCTGCAGCTCCCGTTCCCGCTCGAAGCCGAGCTGGAAGCAGGGCTTGTGGTGGGCGACGACGACCCGCCCGACCCCGGGCACGTCCAGCTCGGCGACCGCCGCGCCGCCCCACCGGAACTCCCGTGCGCGTGGGGTGACGTCGAGGTTGAGCCGGTGCACCCGCACGAAGGGCCACCGGCTCGCGAGGACGGCCGTGCTGCCGTCGTCGGCCTCGGCGGGGTGCAGGGCGAGATGGTGGCCCGGAACGAGGTCGGCGACCTCGGCGCGCACGACTTCCTGCAGCGCGACGACGTCGGGATCGAGCCGTTGCAGCTCCGCGCGGATCGCCTCGCGCCGCCGCGGCCCGTCGGCGTACTGCGGGGACAGGGCGTTGAGCGTGACGACCCGGATCCGGCTCACCGCCCGGCCGTGCCCGAGAGACCAGCTCGCCGGGCCCGCTTCTGCGCGTACATGGCCTCGTCGGCCGCCTTCCAGGCGCCGGGGAAGCCCGTGACGATGCTGTACGGGGCGTGTCCGAAGGACCCCGAGACCCCCGCCTCGGCCAGGGCCCGCTCCGCGCGCCCCACGAGCTCGGCCGCCTCGTCCGGGGTGGCGCCGACGGCGATGATCCCGAACTCGTCGCCGCCCAGCCGGGCCAGCACGTCGTCGCGCCTGACCGTGGCGGCCAGCGAGGCGCCGGCCCGGCGGATGTACTCGTCGCCGGCGTCGTGGCCCTGTAGATCGTTGACGGTCTTGAGGTTGTCCAGGTCGAGCACGACCACGGCGGCGGCGTCGCCGAACCGGCGGAACCGGTCCTCCTCCTGCTCCACGAACCGGTCCCGGCCCCGGCGGTTGAGCAGGCCTGTCAGGGCGTCCGTCTCGGCCTCGTGGCGGGCCCGCTCGAGCTCGCGGGACGCGGCCGTGGCGGACAGGTCCGCGTCGAGGACCGCCGACAGCAGGCCGGAGAGCAGGTCGAGCAGCGGCAGCTGGTCGCGCAGGGCCTCCGGCTGCGGTGAGGGGTCGTAGCCGCAGACGGTCCCGAACAACCAGCCGTCCCCGCTGACGATCGGGGTGCCGACGTAGGCGCTGACGTCGAGGGGCGCGGCGGCGGCCATCTCCGCGTACTGCGGCACCTCGCGCACGTCGGGGGCGATGCGCGGGGTGATGCCTTCGACCATCGTGTGGCACAGGGACTCGGTGAACGGCAGGCTCGTGCCGGGCGGGAGCTCGTAGGCGTTCCCCTCGGCCCTGAGCAGCACCTGGCGGTCGCCGATCACCCGGGTGACCGCCCAGCCCCCGAGCGGCACCGTCTGCTGCAGGTACTCCAGCACGCGCCGGCAGGCCACGTCGAAGCTGCGGGTCGGCAGCAGGGCGTCGGCCACCACCGGGGCCACCCGGGGTCCCGGTGTCGCGAGCGGGGGCCGGACACGACCCCTCTGGTTGAGCCGGACATCGGCGGGAATGTAGCCCGGACGAGCCGATCGGAAACGCCGGAAATCCCGATCGGGTGATCGATGCCGCCGCCGTCCGGCCCGACGCCCGCCCGGGCCCCGTGGTCCGGAGGTGGGCGGGTCTCGGGCGTGGTCGGTAGGGCGTGGTCAGCCCCCGGCTGGCACCTCGACGACGGCGATGTGGTTGCCGTCCGGGTCGCGCAGCATGAACAGCTTCGGCGCCCCGGGCGTGCTGTCGTCGGGCGCGGCGTCGAGGTCGACCCCGCCGATCGCGCTCAGGCGCGCGTGCTCCGCTGCGACGTCCGGCGTCTCGACGCCGATCGAGCCGCCGCCGGGCTGGTCGGCCATCGGCGGGTTGAGCGCCAGCCGGGCGGTGGAGCCGCGCGGGGCGACCTCCACCCAGCGGTACTCGCCATCGGGGCCGAATCGCGTGTCGCCGCGGACCTCGAAGTCGAGGACCGTGGTGTACCACTCGAGCGCGGCGTCCTGGTCGGCGACGGTGAACATGGCCACGCCGATGTTCGTGACGGTGGTGCGGGACCTGGTCTCGTTGCTCATGTCCCTACGACCGCCCGGCCCCGCGGAACTCATCGGCCCCCGACGGATTCCTCGCGCCCGATCGCGTCGAGCTCCGCCAGGGCGTCGGCCGGCAGCTCGAGCCCGGCCGCGGCGACGTTCTCGCGCAGGTGCGCCACCGCCGACGTCCCGGGGATGAGCAGCATGTTCGGCGACCGCTGCAGCAGCCACGCCAGCGCGACGGCCAACGGGGTGGCGCCCAGCCGCTCGGCCACGGCGTGCAGCTCGTCGGACTGCAGCGGGGAGAAGCCGCCGAGGGGGAAGTACGGCACGAACGCGATGCCCTGCTCCGCGGTGAGGTCGACGAGCGCGTCGTCGGCGCGGCGGGCGACGTTGTAGAGGTTCTGCACGCAGACCACCGCTGCGATCGTCCGTGCCTCGGCCAGCTGATCGGCGGAGACCGTGCTCAGCCCGAGGTGCCGGATCAGCCCCTGCTGCTGCAGCTCGGCCAGCGCCCCGAACTGCTCGGCGATCGACCCGGGCTCCGGCGCCTCGATCCCGCCCACCCGCAGGTTGACGACGTCGAGCTGGTCCAGGCCGAGCCGGCGCAGGTTGTCGTGGACCTGGTCGCGCAGCTCGGCGGGGGTGCGGGCGTGCGGCCAGCCGCCCTGCTCGTCGCGCCGGGCGCCGACCTTCGTGACGATGTGCAGGCCCTCGGGATAGGGCGACAACGCCTCGCGGATCAGCTCGTTCGTGACGTGCGGCCCGTAGAAGTCGGCGGTGTCGATGTGGGTGATACCGAGGTCGACGGCGGCGCGCAGCACGGCGATCGCCTCGTCCTGGTCCTTCGGCGGCCCGAAGACGCCGGGCCCGGCGAGCTGCATGGCGCCGTAGCCGACGCGGGTCAGGTCGAGGTCGCCGACCCGGTAGGTGCCGCCTGGCAGGGTGTGCACTGGCATGACGTCCTTCCCGCCCACCGGCCTCCGCGGCGGGCGACCTCCACCGTGTACCCGGGATCGGCCACGGGCGCGCGCCGCGCGGCTGACGGTCAGGCGCGGCGGTCCGCCGGTGCGAGGCGGCTCCCGGCCCGGCCGAGGGCCAGGAAGAGCTCCGTGGCCGTGTGCACCAGCTGGTCCCGGTCGACGGGGATCTCGCCGTCGATCCAGCGGGTCAGCAGCTCGCTGAACCCGCCGACCAGGAAGGCGGCGACGAGGCGGTGCTCGGCACCCGGGTCGGCGCCGGCCGCCTCCAGCGCGACGAGTCCGGCGATGTCCGACGACGACTCGCGCCGGCGCCGTTGCAGCCGCTCGTGGCCCCGCCCCTCGACGTAGAGCACGCGGGCCCGGCGCCGGTCGGAGTCGACGAACTCCGCGGTACTGGCGACGGTGGCCCGCACCCGGGCCACCGGGTCCTCGCCGGCCGCCGCCACGGCCGCGTCGACCGTCGTGTGCAGCTCGGCGACGACCCGGTCGAACACGGCGACTACCAGGGCTCCGATGTCGTCGAAGCTCTCGTAGAAGTACCGCGCGTTGAGCCGGGCGGTCGCGCAGACGCCGCGCACCGTGGTCGCGGCGAGCCCCTGGGTGCCCAGCAGCTCGAGGCCGGCATCGAGCAGCAGGGCACGCCGTTCGGCCACACGATCGGCCGCCGGCACGCCCGCCCAGCGCGGGGGTCTCGTTGTCTCGTCAAGTCTTGGCAACGCGCGTGACCATACCCTACGGTTCTGGTCACAACCGTTACCAGGAGGTGGCAGTGTGGCCACTCAGCGCCCCGTCGAGCTCGACGTAGGCGATGGCGTCGTCCTGCACGTCGTGGAGGACGGGCCACCCGACGGCCCGGTCGTCGTCCTGTCCCACGGGTTCCCGGAGCTCGCCTACTCCTGGCGGCACCAGATCCCGGCGCTCGCCGCAGCCGGGTACCGGGTCCTCGCGCCCGACCAGCGCGGCTACGGCCGCAGCTCCGGTCCGGAGGCGATCGCCGACTACGACATCGCGCACCTGACCGGGGACCTCGTGGCCCTCCTCGACCGGGCGGGGGCCGACAAGGCCGTGTTCGTGGGCCACGACTGGGGCTCGATGGTGGTGTGGCAGAGCGCCCTGCTGCACACCGAGCGTGTGGCCGGTGTCTGCGGGATGAGCGTGCCGTTCGCCCCGCGCCCTTCCGTGCCACCGACCACGTTGTGGCGCAAGGCCTTCGAAGGCCGGTTCTTCTACATCCTCTACTTCCAGGAGTCCGGCCCGGCGGACGCCGAGCTCGGCGCCGACGCGGGCCGGACGATGCGCAGGCTGCTGTGCGGCGTCCGCAGCGACCAGGGCGCCACGCCGTCGGACGACGACGGGCGCGGCTTCGTCGAGCGCTTCCCGGAGCCGGACCGTCTCCCGGACTGGCTGAGCCAGGTGGAGCTGGACTTCTACACCGCCGAGTTCACCCGGACCGGCTTCACCGGCGGCCTGAACTGGTACCGCAACTTCGACCGCAACTGGGAGCTCACGCCGCAGCTCGACGGCGCGAAGGTCGAGGTCCCGAGCTTCTTCGTCGGCGGCGCGCTCGATCCCGTGCTGGCGATGGCCCCGCCGGACCGGCAGGACGCGTGGCTCTCCGACCACCGCGGGACGGTCCTGGTCCCGGACGCCGGCCACTGGGTGCAGCAGGAGAAACCCGCCGAGGTCAACGCGGCACTACTGGAGTTCCTGGGCGGCATCGCCCGTGACGAGAAGGGGGGCTGGGCCTGATGCGGCCGTTGAACTTCGGGGTGTTCTACGCCCCGTTCCACCCGTACGGCCAGGACCCGACGCTGGCCTTCGAGTACGACCTGGAGCGCATCGAGGCGCTCGACCGGTTCGGCTACGACGAGGCCTGGGTCGGCGAACACCACTCCGGGGGCTACGAGCTCATCGGCAGCCCCGAGATCTTCATCGCGGCCGCCGCGCAGCGCACCCGGAACATCAGGCTGGGCACCGGCGTCGTCTCCATGCCCTACCACCACCCGTGGCTGCTGGCGGACCGGATCTGCCTGCTCGACCATCTCACCCGCGGCCGGCTGATCTTCGGCACCGGGCCGGGCGCCCTGCCCACGGACGCCTATGTGCTCGGCATCGACCCGGTCGACCAGCGCCGCCGGCACGAGGAGGCGCTGGAGGCGGTCCTGGCGCTGTTCGGCAGCGAGGAGCCGGTCACCCGCGAGACCGACTGGTTCACCATGCGCGAGGCACGCCTGCAGGTGCGGCCCTACCAGTGGCCGCACCCCGAGATCGCGGTGGCCGCCATGGTCTCGCCGTCGGGGCCGCGGCTGGCCGGGAAGTACGGCGCCTCGCTGCTCTCGCTGTCGATGTCGGCCGCCGCCGAGGGCTTCGCCGCGATCGGCAACGCCTGGGGCGTCGTCGAGGAGCAGGCGGCGAAGGCGGGCCGGCCCGAGCCGGACCGGTCGACCTGGCGGGTCCTGGGCCAGATGCACCTGGCGGAGACGCGCGAGCAGGCCGTCCAGGACTGCACCTACGGCCTGCGGGACTTCGCGAACTACTTCGGCGGTGGTGCCGGGTTCGTGCCGCTGTCCGACGGCGGCGACCCGGCCGACCTCTCCGACGCCGAGTTCGTCGAGCAGTACGCGGCGAGCGGGCGGGCGATGATCGGCACACCGGACGACGCGATCGCCTACGTCGAGAAGCTGCTCGACCAGTCCGGCGGGTTCGGCACGTTCCTCATGCTCGGGCACGACTGGGCCTCCCCGGCGGCGACGATCGAGTCGTACCGGCTCTTCGCCCGGCACGTCATCCCGCACTTCAAGGGCCGGCTCGCGGCGCCGAAGGCCTCGCACGACTGGGCGGTCGCCAAGCGCGAGCAGATCTTCGGCCGCGCCGGCGAGGCGGTGATCGGCGCGATCAAGAGCCACGCCGCCGAGGCCGGGGCGACGCGGGAGGGGGCCTGATGCGCGCGGCGGTGCTCAACGCGGGCCGGGTCCTGGTCCGCGACGACGTCGAGGAGCCCGTCCCGGGCCCCGGTCAGGTCCTGGTCGAGGTCGCGGCCTGCGGGATCTGCGGCTCCGACCTGCACTTCGCTCAGCACGGCGCCGAGATGCAGGCGCTCGGGCGGACGATGGAGGGCGTGCCCCGCAACGGCACGGAGCTCGACCTCGACCGCGACGTCTACCTGGGCCACGAGTTCTCCGCCCGGGTGCTCGAGGCCGGTCCGGACACCACGGCCCTACCCGCCGGGACCCTGGTCACCGCGTTCCCGGTCCTGCCGAGACCCGACGGCTCGGTCGACGCGATCGTCTACTCGAACACCGTCAAGGGCGGCTACGGCGAGCGGATGGTCCTCGCCGCGCCGCTCGTGCTGGAGGTGCCGAACGGCCTGCCCGCCCACCACGCCGCGCTCACCGAGCCGATGGCCGTGGGCCTGCACGCGGTCGTCCGGTCCGACATCCGGGCCGGCCAGCGCGCCGTGGTGGTCGGCTGCGGGCCCGTCGGGCTGGCGGTGATCGCGGCCCTGGCGGTCCGGGGCGTCGAGTCGATCGTGGCCACGGACTTCTCCTCGGCCCGGCGGAAGCTCGCCGCGACGATGGGTGCCACCGAGGTCGTCGACCCGCGGGAGGAGACGGTCTGGCACCGGGCGGGCGCTGCCACGCCGCTCGTCGTCTTCGAGGCCGTCGGGGTGCCGGGCGTGCTCGACGACATCCTGCGCTGCGCCCCGGCGCGGTCCCGGGTCGTGGTGGTGGGGGTCTGCATGGGCGCCGACACCGTCCACCCGTACTTCGGGATCTCGAAGGAGCTGTCGGTGGACTTCGTCCTCGGCTACACCCCGGAGGAGTTCGCCGCGTCGCTCCGGTCGATCGCCGAGGGCGAGATCGACGTCTCCCCGCTGGTCACGGGCCGGGTCGGCCTCGACCGGCTGGCCTGGGCGTTCGACGCGCTGGCCGATCCCGAGGAGCACTGCAAGATCGTCGTGGAGCCGTGAGATGACCGACTGGACCGCGGTGGCGGCGCAGCTGGCCGAGGAGTTCGCGCCCCGGGCCGCCGAGATCGACCGGGAGGGCCGCTTCCCGGTGGAGAACGTCGAGCGCATGAAGGAGGTCGGCTACCTCGCCTCGGTGGTGCCGACCGAGCTCGGCGGGGGAGGGGCGGACCTGGCCACGTTCGCCGCCTGCCAGAAGATCATCGCCGGGGCGTGCGGCTCCACCGCGCTCGCCACCAACATGCACCTCTTCGGCGTCGGCGCGGCGGCCGAGGGCTGGCACGGCGGTGAGCGCGGTGCGGAGCCGATCTTCGCGATGGTCACGGCGGGCACGGTCGTCGGCGGCAGCCTGACCGACGCCGCCACGGGCCTCAACGTGCGCACCTCGTCCACCCCGGCCCGCCCCGTGCCGGGCGGGTACCGGGTGACCGGCCGCAAGTCCTTCTGCTCGCTGGCCCCGGTGCTGAACTTCTTCTGGGGCACCGCGGCCGACACCGAGACCGGCCGCCTGCTGCTGTTCGGCCTGCCGCGGGACACGCCCGGGCTGTCTTTCGTCGACACCTGGGACACGATGGCCATGCGCGGCACCGGTTCCTGGGACGTCGTGTTCGACGACGTGTTCGTTCCCGACACCGCCGTGCAGCGCGGGACCGATCCCGCGGGGCCACCGGTGTGGGACGCCGCCCAGGAGCGGATCTTCGCCTGGTTCGCCGTGTCCGTCGCCTCGGTCTATCTCGGCATCGCCCGGGCGGCGGCCCGGTTCGCCTACGACTACGTCGGCGGCCGGACCGTCACCGGGGCCTCGCAGCCGATGGCCCGTCAGCCGGCGCAGGTGACCGGCGCGGCGGAGGTCGAGCTGGCCCTGCGCCCGGCGGAGGCCATGGTCTCGGACGGGCTGACCCGCCGCGCCGAGGGCGAGCTGCTGGCGCCCGCGGACATCCAGGCCCTCAAGCACACGGCGGTCACCGCCGCGGCCACCGCCGTGGACCGCTGCGTCCGGATGGTCGGCGGGCACGGGATCTTCCGCAGGCTGCCGCTCGAGCGGTACTACCGGGACGTGCGGGCCGGACAGTTCCACCCGCCGTCCACGGACGTCGCCCTCGAGACCATCGGCAAGGCGGCGCTGGGGATCGACCTGGCGGCGGAGCCGCGCTGGCCCGCCGACTGAGGACGGCCGTTCAGCCGCCGGGCCGTTCAGCCGCCGCCGATGCCGGCCCAGAAGGTGCACTGGTGCTCGTCGGCCGGATCGACCGTGCCGGGTCGTCCGCCGTCGTCAGAGCCGGGTCGGTCCGTCGGCGCAGGCCCTGTGACGGGCGGCCGCCGCAGCGGGGGAGCGGGGTGGACGGCCTCACCTGCGCGCCCGTCGTGCGATCACCACACAGACGAGTACGACGGCGATCGCCAGAGCCCCGACGATCCCGACCTTCCAGGCGAGGTCGACGAGGAGCCGGGTGGGCCCAGCCGGTCACGGGTGAGGTCCCACCTCTCCATGACATCCTCCTTATTAGCGTGATCGTGCTAAAAAGACGGTAGCACGGCCGTGCTAAAAAGGTCACATGCCGAAGCTCGTGGATCCGGACCGGCGCCGCAGACAGGTGTTCGACGCCGTGTTCGCCGTGATCGAGGAGCGCGGCGTGCACGGGGCCTCACTGCGCCGGGTGGCCGACGCGGCCGGTCTGGCGATCGGGTCGGTGCGGCACTACTTCGACTCCGCGGAGGCGATGCTCCGCGCCGCGGCCGAGGAGGTCATCGAGCGGGTGACCGCCCGGCTCGAGGCCCATCGCACCGAGCTCGACGAGGGCGCCGACCGGACGGCCGTGATCGAGCGCATGATCGACGAGCTGCTGCCGCTGGACCCGCACAACGCCCGGGAGACGACGGTGTGGCTGGAGTTCGCCATGGCCGCCCGCACCACGCCGGCGTTCCGGGCGACCGCCGAACGACTGCACACAGGCGTCCGCACACTGACCGGGACCTTCCTGCGCCGGAGCGGCCTCGTACTTGCCGAGGACGTCGACGTCGAGGCGGAGCGGTTCGCCGCACTGGTCGACGGACTCGGCCTTGCCGGCACCCTGCACCCCGAGGCGCTTCCACCGGACCTGGCCCGTGCCGTGGTGCGCCGACACCTGCGTTCCCTGGGGGACCCCCTGACACAGGGTCGGTGACGAACGAACTGTCATAACGTAGATTATCGGCTCAGGAAGGACGAGAGTTGCAGTTAGTCCGGCTAGATATTGGCCATACTTCTGGCTAGATTGGTCGGGTGCGCGCGGTACCGCTGGGCGAAGCCAAGGACAAACTGTCGGCCCTGGTCGACGAGGCCGAGACGACCCACGAGATCGTCACCATCACCCGGCACGGCCGGCCAGCCGCGGTGCTGATGGCTGCCGACGATCTCGAGTCGTTGCACGAGACGCTGTACTGGCTGTCCCAGCCCGGGGTCCGCGACTCGATCACCGACGCCGAGCGTGAGCACGCGACGGGCGAAACCAGCACCGGCGAGGATCTGCGCGCCGAGTTCGAGCTGCCGCCTCGGTGACTCCCGGTGCGGGCGCCTCGGACGCAGCGCATGCCGACCAGCCGTATCGGGTCGAGGTCAGCAGCGAGGCACGCCGCAGCCTGCATCGGCTCCCGGGCAAGGTGGCGGCCGCGATCATCGAGTTCATCACCGGCCCGCTGGCCGATAATCCTGCGCGGCTGAGCAAGCCGCTCACCGGCGAGCTCAACGATTACCGCAGCGCTCGGCGCGGCGACTATCGGGTCTTGCTGCGGCTCGACGAAGCCGCTCACCTCGTGCTCGTGGTTCGGATCGCTCATCGCGCCCATGCCTACCGGCCCCGTTGAGGTGCGCAGAACAGGCGGGGCGCCCCCCGCACTGCGGTCGGGGCCAGGAGTTTCCCGGCAGCGGAGTGGTGATGTCGGCGGACCTGGCCACCGGCGTCGAGTTCCCGAAGTGGGGAGCGCTCCCGCTACTCCCGCCTCGTCGACTCCGGTCTCCGTCGGGTCAGGACTGTCGCCTCGACGGAGGTCGCTGTACGTTTCTCCTGCGTCGGACGTGCCTGTGATGCCAGCCGCGTCGGCGGGAAGTGAGGACTGAGCCGGCGGCAGGAGACCGATACCAGCGCGCGGAGCCGACGTCGCAGTGGCTGATCCAGCCCGCGGATCGTCCGACCCGACGAGTGCCGACCGGAGGCGCCACCGTACGGCACGCGGACGAGGGACGGGGAGGCGGTCGCCGGTGACTGCGGATCGTGCCGGTGCGGCGGCGGAGCGGTTGATGCGGTCGGCCCAGTTCTTCTTCCCCGGGGAGCAGTCACCGGCCCGACGGGTGCTGTACCGCACGGGGGGCCGGACCGCGGACGAGTTCTACCGGGAGCGGTGGCGGCACGACCGCGAGGTCCGGTCGACGCACGGGGTGAACTGCACCGGCTCGTGCTCCTGGCGCGTCTTCGTCAAGGACGGCCTGATCACCTGGGAGACGCAGGCGACCGACTATCCCTCCGTCGGGCCGGACTCCCCCGAGTACGAGCCGCGCGGCTGCCCCCGCGGCGCCTCCTTCTCCTGGTACACGTACTCACCGACCCGTATCCGCTACCCGTACGTGCGCGGCCCGCTGCTGGAGTTGTGGCGGCGGGCGAAGCAGCACACCTCGGACCCGGTCGAGGCGTGGGAGTGGCTCACCGCGGATCCGGAGCGATCCGCCGCATACAAGCGGGCGCGCGGCAAAGGCGGGTTCGTGCGCTGCACGTGGCCCGAGGTGACGGAGCTGGTCGCGGCGGCGTACGTGCACACCGTCAAGCGGTACGGGCCGGACCGGATCATCGGCTTCTCCCCCATCCCGGCCATGTCGATGACGTCGTACGCGGCCGGCACGCGATTCCTGTCGATGATCGGCGGGACGATCTCGTCCTTCTACGACTGGTACGCGGACCTGCCGATGGCCTCTCCGCAGGTCTTCGGCGACCAGACGGACGTGCCGGAGTCCGGCGACTGGTGGAATGCCGGGTACCTCATCGTCTGGGGCACCAACCTGCCGATCACCCGGACCCCGGACGCGCACTTCATGACCGAGGCGCGCTACCGGGGTCAGAAGGTGGTGGTGGTCTCCCCCGACTACGGCGACCACACGAAGTTCGCCGACGACTGGCTGGCCGCGGTGCCCGGCACGGACGGCGCGCTGGCGATGGCGATGGGGCACGTCATCCTCACCGAGTTCTACCGCGACCGCCAGGTGCCGTACTTCGTCGACTACGCCAAGACCTACACCGACCTGCCGTTCCTCGTGACGCTGCGGGAGCGGGACGGCGCTCACCTGCCGGACAAGTTCCTCACCGCCGCGGACCTGCCGGGCACGCAGACGGAGGCGGCCGAGTTCAAGACCGTCCTGCTCGACGCGCCCACCGGGCAGCCGGTCGTCCCGGACGGCTCGCTCGGCTTCCGCTGGTCGCTGTCGGGCGCGGGCCGGTGGAACCTACGCCTGGAGGGCGTCGACCCGCTGCTGACGCTGCACGACCGCGCGGACGGCGAGGCGGTGGAGGTGCTCCTGCCGCGGTTCGACGCCGGTCCCGGCGAGTCCGGCGGCACGCTACGGCGCGGCGTCCCCGCGACGCGCGTCGGCGGACGGCTGGTGACGACCGTCTTCGACCTGGTGCTCGCGCAGTACGGGGTGGCGCGCGACGGACTGCCGGGTGAGTGGCCGGGCGGCTACGACGACGCGGGCGTGCCGTACACCCCGGCCTGGCAGGAGGCGATCACCTCGGTCCCGGCGCAGGCCGCGGCCCGGGTGGCACGGGAGTTCGCGCGCAACGCCGAGCGCACCGGCGGCCGCTCCATGATCGCCATGGGTGCCGGGACGAACCACTGGTTCCACTCCGACCAGATCTACCGCACCTTCCTGTCGCTGGTGATGCTCACCGGCAGCCAGGGCGTCAACGGCGGCGGATGGGCGCACTACGTGGGCCAGGAGAAGGTGCGGCCGCTCACCGGCTGGTTCCATCTCGCCTTCGGGCTGGACTGGCAGCGGCCCACCCGGCACATGGTCGGCACGCCGCTGTTCTGGCTCGCCACCGACCAGTGGCGCTACGAGGCGTTCTCCGCCGACGTGCTGACGAGCCCGGTCGGTGACGGGCGGCTCGCCGGGCGGAGCCTGCCGGACTGCAACGCGCTCGCCGCCCGGCTCGGCTGGATGCCGTCGCATCCCGCGTTCGACCGCAACCCGCTCGACCTGTGCGACGAGGCGCAGCGGGCCGGCAAGGAGGTGCCGGAGCACGTCGTCGAGGAGCTGAAGGCCGGACGGCTGCGCTTCGCCGCCGAGGACCCGGACGCGCCCGCCAACTTCCCGCGCGTGCTCACCATCTGGCGAGCGAACCTCTTCGCCTCCTCGATGAAGGGGCACGAGTACATGCTGCGGCACCTGCTGGGCACCGACGACGCGGTCACCGCCGCGCAGACCCCGCCCGAGCTGCGCCCGGCCGGCGTCGTCTGGCGCGATCCCGCCCCGGTCGGCAAGCTCGACCTGTCCGTGGCGATCGACTTCCGGATGACCAGCACCTGTCTGTTCTCCGACATCGTCCTGCCTGCGGCGACCTGGTACGAGAAGTTCGACCTGTCGTCCACCGACATGCACCCCTTCGTGCACGCCTTCAGCCCGGCGATCGCGCCGCCCTGGCAGACCCGCACCGACTTCGACATCTTCCACACCGTCGCCGCGCGGTTCTCCGAGCTCGCCGCCACCCACCTGGGGGTGCGACGGGACGTGATCGCCGCGCCGCTCGCCCACGACACCCCCGACGAGATGGCGCAGCCGCACGGCCGGGTGCGCGACTGGAAGGCCGGCGAGTGCGAACCGGTGCCGGGCCGCACCATGCCCAAGCTGATCGTCGTCGAGCGTGACTACGTCGCCGTGGCGGAGAAGATGGCCGCGGTCGGCCCGCTGCTGGACACCCTCGGCACCTCCACCAAGGGCGTCACCTGGAATCCCGGCCAGGAGATCGACCACCTGCGCAGCCGCAACGGGACCGTGCACGGCGGGGTGGCCGACGGCCGGCCCTCGATAGCCCGTGACGACCAGTTCTGCGAGGCGATCCTGGCGCTGTCCGGGACGACCAACGGCCGCCTGGCGGTGGAGTCGCTGCGGGCGCTGGAGGAGCGCACCGGCGTGGAGCTGGCCGACCTCGCCGAGGAGCGCTCCGGCGACCGCATCGACTTCGCCGACACCCGCACCCAGCCCCGGGCGGTGATCACCTCCGCCGAGTGGTCCGGCACCGAGTCCGGCGGGCGCCGCTACTCCCCGTTCACCGTGAACGTCGAACGGCTCAAGCCCTGGCACACCCTCACGGGCCGCCAGCACTTCTTCCTCGACCACGACTGGATGGCCGAGTTCGGCGAGCAGTTGCCCACCTACCGGCCGCCGCTCAACGTCCTCGCCCACTTCGGCGACCCGACCCGCTCCCCCGACGGCCATCCGGAGATCGTCGTGCGCTACCTGACGCCGCACTCGAAGTGGTCCATCCACTCCGAGTACCAGGAGAACCTGCACATGCTCACGCTCTTCCGCGGCGGCCCGGTGATCTGGATGAGCCCGCTCGACGCCGAGCGCGTCGGGGTGGCCGACAACGACTGGATCGAGGCGTACAACCGCAACGGCGTGGTCGCCTGCCGCGCCGTGGTCACCCACCGCATGCCGCGGGGGACGGTGTTCATGTACCACACCATGGACCGGCACCTGAACGTGCCGCGGACGGAGACCTCCGGCCTGCACGGCGGCGGCGACAACTCCCTGACCCGTCTGCTGATCAAGCCGACGCACCTGATCGGCGGCTACGCCCAGTTCTCCTACGGCTTCAACTACATCGGCCCCACCGGCAACCAGCGCGACGAGCTGACGGTCATCCGGCGACGGGCACAGGAGGTCGAGTTCTGATGCCCTGCCGAACCGCCAGCCGAGGCCCCGGACGCGTGATGGCGCAGGTGGCGATGGTGATGAACCTCGACAAGTGCATCGGCTGCCACACCTGCTCGGTGACCTGCAAGCAGACGTGGACCAACCGGCCGGGAACCGAGTACATCTGGTTCAACAACGTCGAGACCAAGCCGGGGGCCGGCTACCCGCACCGCTACGAGGACCAGGCGCGCTGGAAGGGCGGCTGGACCCTGGACCGGCGCGGGAGGCTCCGGCTGAAGGCCGGCGGGCGGCTGCGCAAGCTGCTCACCCTCTTCTACAACCCCGAGCTGCCCTCGCTCGACGACTTCTACGAGCCGTGGACCTACGACTACGAGAGCCTGACCACCGCTCCGCTGTCCGACGCCTTCCCCAGCGCCCGGCCCAAGTCGCAGCTCACCGGCCGGGACATGCGCCCGGTGCACGGCCCGAACTGGGACGACGACCTCGCCGGCGCGGCCGCGTACGCGGCCACCGACCCCGACCTGGAGGGCCTGTCCGAGCAGGTGCGGATGGAGTTCGAGCAGGTGTTCATGTTCTACCTGCCGCGCATCTGCGAGCACTGCCTCAACCCGTCGTGCGTCGCCTCCTGCCCGTCGGGCGCGATGTACAAGCGGGAGGAGGACGGCATCGTGCTCGTCGACCAGGACCGCTGCCGGGGCTGGCGGTTCTGCGTCTCCGGCTGCCCGTACAAGAAGGTCTACTTCAACCACCGCACCGGCAAGGCCGAGAAGTGCACCTTCTGCTACCCGCGCATCGAGGCCGGGCAGCCCACCATCTGCTCCGAGACCTGTGTCGGCCGGCTGCGCCATCTCGGCGTGCTGCTCTACGACGCCGACGCCGTGCTGGAAGCAGCCTCGGTACGGGACGAGAAGGACCTCTACGAGGCCCAGCTGTCGGTCTTCCTCGACCCCGACGAGCCCGCGGTCGAGGCGGCGGCCGAACGCGACGGCATCCCCCACGACTGGATCCAGGCCGCCCGGCGCTCCCCCGTCCATGCGCTGATCTGCAGGCACAAGGTGGCACTGCCGCTGCACCCGGAGTACCGCACCATGCCCATGGTCTGGTACATCCCACCGCTCTCCCCCGTCACCGACGCCGTGCACGCCACCGGCTACCACGACGACGACCCCGACCGCGTCTTCGCCGCCATCGACTCCCTGCGGATCCCCATGGAGTACCTGGCCAACCTGTTCACCGCCGGGGACACCACCGTCGTCGAGGGCGTGCTGCACAAGCTGACCGCCATGCGCGCCCACATGCGTGCCCGCCAGCTCGGCGACCCGCCCGACCAGCGGCTCCTCGACTCCGTCGGGATGAGCGCCCTCGACGTCGAGGACCTCTACCGGCGGCTGGCCGTCGCCAAGTACGAGGAGCGCTACGTCATCCCCCGGGTGCACGCGGAAGGCTCCGGCGCCCTGATGGCCCAGCACTGCGCGCTCGACTACCCGGGCGGGGTGGCCGACCAGGCCGCACACGACGAGGACCAACTCGCGGCGGCGCCCCCGTCGCTGCCCGGGTTCGCGGCCCCCGGCGGCGGCAGCCAGTTCCGCGACAGCGACGGGCGGGTGCGGTTCAACCTGCTGGGCTGGAACGGCACGGGACCGGCTCCCGGGCTCTTCGGCGACGGGAGCACCCGGTGATCCCCCGCCGCGCCCGCGCTGTCCGCGCCGCCGTCGACACGCCGCTGCTGCACCGCGTCGCCTCGATCCTGCTGCGCTACCCGGACGCCGACGTGCTCGGCTGCCTCGACGACGTCTCCGCCGCACTCGGCGGGATCACTGACCCGGGTGACCGGGCGCGGCTCGCCGCGCTCACCGACCACCTGCGTTTTCTCCCGCCCACCGAGGCCGCCCAGCGGTACGTGGAGACCTTCGACCACACCCGCCGCCGCTGCCTCCACCTCACCTACTACCGGTACGGCGACACCCGCGCCCGCGGGATGGCGCTGCTCGCCCTCAAGCACGTCTACCGGCAGGCCGGTCACGAGCCGCCGGAGGCCGAGCTGCCGGACTTCCTGCCCCTGGTCCTGGAGTTCGCCGCCCTCGCGCCCGAGCCCGGTGAGCGGGTCCTGCTGCAGTGCCGGCCGGGGCTCGAACTGCTCCGGCAGGCGCTCCACGAGCGCTCCGACCCGTACACGCCCCTCCTCGACGCGGTCTGCGGCCGCCTGCCCGATCCGGGCCGCCGCCAGCGTGACGCCTGGCGCCGGCTGGCCGCGGACGGCCCACCCCGCGAGGAGGTCGGCCTCGAGCCGTTCGCCCCGCCCGAGGCGTCCGAGCCCTTCGCCCCGCCCGAGTACCTGACGTCGCCGGCCCACCTGACGCGGACGGCCAGCCGGAGGGGAGACGGCCGATGAGCGCCTTCGACCTGTGGTGGTGGATCATCCTGCCCTACCTCGCGCTGGCCGTCTTCGTCGTCGGCCACATCTGGCGCTGGCGCTACGACCAGTTCGGCTGGACCAGCCGCTCCACCCAGCTCCAGGAACGGCTGCTGCTCAAGTGGGGCGCGCCGCTGTTCCACTACGGCACGTTCGCCGCGATCGCCGGGCACGTCCTGGGCATCCTGGTCCCCGAGTCGTTCACCCGGTGGCTCGGCATCCCCGAGGAGACCTACCGGATGTTCTCCTCCATCGGCGGCACCGTCGCCGCCCTCGCCGTCATCATCGGCGTCGTGCTGCTGGCCTTCCGCCGCACCACCGTGCCCCGCGTCCGGGCCACCACCAGCCCCGTCGACTGGCTGGCCCTCGTCCTGCTCGCCGTCGTCATCGTCCTGGGCATCATCCCGACGATGGGCATCAACCTCCTGGGCAGCGGCTACGACTACCGCGAGAGCGTCGCGCTGTGGTTCCGCGGCCTGTTCGCGGCCAGCCCGGACGTCTCCGCCATCGCGAACGCGCCGCTGATCTACCAGATCCACGCCACCGCCGCCTGGGCCATCCTCGCCGTGTGGCCCTTCACCCGGCTCGTGCACGCCTGGAGCATCCCGCTGTGGTACCTGTGGCGGCCCTACGTGCTGTACCGCAGCCGGGTCCCCGCCCACCCCACCGAGCCCGGCACCGGCGGCCGTCGCTGGCGGCGCATCGGCGTGCGCTACTGACCGGCCACCTCGATGATCCCGTGTGCACCGCGCTCGGCGTCGACCATGGAGTGCGAGACGAACGGGTAGTGCCCGGCCTGCGGGAGGGTCAGCTCGACGAAGCCGCCCTGGGACGGGGCGAGCGCGAGGGTCTGGCTGCCGCCCGCGCCCGTGTCCGGCCGGAGTTGGTAGCCGCCCTCGACGTACACGGTGTCGAACTGGCCGCCGACGACGTGGAACGCAGCACCCCGGTTCGGCCCGGCGTCCAGGACCCAGATCCGGACCCGTTCGCCGGTCCGCGCGAGGAGCGGCCGGTGGTCGTACTGGTCGGCATAGCCGTTGAACACCACCGCATCGGGCTTCTCCGCGCGCAGCGAGTCCACGTCGACGGTCCCGTGCTGCGGGCCGAGGTACAGCTCGGACTGCACGAGCACGTAGCTGCGGTCCACCGGGGGCAGTCCCGGCGGGTCGACGACGACAGCGCCGAACAGGCCGTTGGCGATGTGCGCGGACATCGGCATCGACGAGCAGTGGTACATCCAGATCCCGGCCCGGGTGGCGGTGAACCGGTACACGAGCGACTGCCCCGGCTGGAGGGTGCGCATCGGCTCGTCAGGCGCGAGCGAGCCGGCGTGGAAGTCGACCGAGTGGCCGATGCTGCCGTCGTTGACGAGGGTGATCTCGAAGACGTCCCCGATCCTGCCGTGCAGCGTCGGGCCCGGCGCCGTTCCGTCGAAGGTCCAGAGGTGCTGGCTCACGCCCGGCGCCACGTCCCGGTCCAGCTCGCGCGCGGTGAGCGTGCGACGGTGCACGGTGGTGTTCTCCAGCGGCGGCAGAACCGGGTCGTACGCGGTGAACGCCGGTCCGGGGTCGGCCAGGAAGTCCAGGTCACGGGCCGCGCTGGGGCCGGAGGCCGGGGATGCCTGCCCGTCCATGGCCATGGCGTGGTCCGCGGGGTCGTCGTGCGCGGCGTCGTGGTGTGTGGTGGCGCCGTCAGTGACCGCAACGGCGAGCACCATGCCCATCTGCCGGTGCCC
The DNA here is from genome assembly GCF_021343995.1 of Pseudonocardia terrae. Lineage (GTDB taxonomy): Bacteria > Actinomycetota > Actinomycetes > Mycobacteriales > Pseudonocardiaceae > Pseudonocardia > Pseudonocardia terrae. The sequence goes on from NZ_JAJTTE010000013.1 coordinate 65,231, forward strand.
GACGACCGAGCACCAGCCGCTGACGTCGTGGTCGACGACGCCGGCGTCGATCGTGGCGGACTCGCCGGGCGCGAGCCTGCCGGAGGACCGTCCGGAGTCGAGGACGAGGTCGTGCACCTGCTGGGCGTCGGTGTTCTTCAGATCGATCACGAGCCGGTTGCCGGCGGGCACCTCGATCCGTGACGGGGTGAACCGCATGTCGTGGGCCTGCACCTCGACGCGGGTCGTCTGCCCGGTCCCCTGCGCCTCCGCGGGGGCGGGGCGGCTGGTGACGAGGGCGGCCGGGTCCGCCGCGACGCCCACGGCGACGGCGAGCACGAGCGCGGCGAGCCCGGTGGCCAGGCCGCCGCGGCTCCGCCCGGTGGCAGCCGGGTCCGGCTGCTCCCGACGGGGCCGCGGCCGGGGCGCGTCGGCCTTGGCCCGGTGGGAGGCGCGCATTCCGCGGAACGCCAGCGGCAGGAACCCCGCCAGCCCGATCAGGGCAAGGCCGGCGGCGAGCACCCGCACGAGGCTCGGCACCGGCAGCACGTACAGGAGCAACCCGCCGTTGACGAGGGTGATCCGCAGCCCGCCGGCTCGCTCGAGCTCGGCGTTCGCCGCGCGGACGGCGGCCGGGCCACCGCCGAGTACCACCGGGACCAGGTACGACAGCGCGCCGAGCAGCACCTGGGCGCCGAAGCCGGCCGCGAGCGGGGTCGCGAGCCGGTCGAGCCGGGTACCGACCGCCGTCCACGAGGGCGCGGAGGCGACGGCGACCGCCAGCGCCACGAGCACCCCGGCGAGCCAGCCCGCGGCGGCGAGCACCGACCACGTCGGGTACGACGCGGGCGCCTTTCCGCGCGCGGTGCGCACGAAGGCCCGCCCGGCGAGTGCCAGCCCGCCGAGATAGGCCAGCACACCGGCCGCGGCGAGGACGGTGAGCCCAGCGAGCGCGCCGGCGGCGGTCACGGCGACGGCACCGAGCAGCACCGGAAGCGCGAGGTAGGCGTCGCGTTCGGCGTGCTCGGCGATCCGCGTGCGCAGCATGGTCGGCCACAGCGTGACCAGCGTCCCGACGACGGTCAGACCCATCCAGCCGAGCACGTTGACCGCGACGTGCGCCAGCACGACCCGGTCGTGCCACGGGTCGGCGGGCCCCCGACCCAGCGCCGCGCCCAGCCCGGCCCCGACCGGCAGGCACGCCGCGGCGGCGACGTAGTAGCGCACCAACGGTCGGAACCGCGACGGCGCCGACCGTCGCAGCCGCCGGACCAGCGAGGCGCCGTGCCAGCCGACCGCGGCGGCGACCAGGCAGGCCCCGGCCAGGGTCGCCCCCCAGACGCCGCTCGGGATGCCGATGACCACCAGGAGCACCCCGCCGTTGAGCAGGATCAACCGCCGGGACTGCCGGCGCCGCTCCGCGGGGTCGACCGGGGCGTGCAGCAGGGTCTCGGCGAAGTGGTTGCTCCACACGACGATCGAGTGGGTCACGGCGCCGAGCAGCAGCAGGTGGAGCATGAGCCAGCCGGACGCCGCGACGAACGGGTGCACCAGCGTCACGACGAGGAGCGCGACCAGCCAGAACACCGCTGGGATGTCGCGCAGCGGCCAGAACCCGCCCCTCATGACGCACCGGCCCGGTGCGCGGCGCGCACCGACGCCCAGGCGGCCACCCCGACGAACAGCAGCAACGCCGTGACGTTCAGGACGCCGCCGACCTGCCAGGCGAGGTGGATCCCGCGCGCGTCGCCCGCCCACAGCCGCAGCGCGAGCGAGCCGTGCAGCAGGACGCCCGGCGCGATCATCAGCGGGTGGTAGGGCAGCGGCCGCCGCAGCACCGCCGGGAGGATCACCGGGGCGTGCGCCAGGATCATCGAGATCGTGAAGCCGAGGAAAACGGCGTGGACGACGGCGTCGTAGCGCGGTCCGTCCAGCGCCGCGCCACCGAGCAGCCAGATCGCCCCCGCTACGGCGAGCCAGCCGTAACCGGCCAGCAGGCAGCCCGCGATGTATCGCGCCAGGCCGGTGGACCTGATCGTCCGCCGCGCGGCGTCGTGCACGGCGAGCCAACCGACGAGGGCGAGCAGCGCCAGCCCGAGGAGCGGATACCCCGGGACCGGCCAGAGCAGGGCGGCCGCGACGGCGCCGGCCAGCGCGGCGCTCAGGGCGAGGAACGCCGGACCGGCGCGCGGCCCCATCGCCAGCCGGGCGAGCTCGAGACGCTCCCCGGCGATGGTGAGCACGACGAAACCCACGAGCCACGGCAGCAGCACCGGGACGTCGACGTTGCCGAGCCACAGCAGGGCCCCGCCCGCGGCCAGCACGGCGCCGAACGCCTGGACGAGGACCGCGTCGTCGCGCTGGCGACGCCACAACGGGACGTACACCGCCACCATCGCCAGCGCGCCGAGGCAGAGCGCCATCCGGCCCGCGGCGAGCGGGGCGGGGACGATCAGCAGCAGTGCGCCGAGGCCGAGGCCCGCGGGCGCGGCGAACCCGGCCGGGTGCCGTAGCGCCACGGCCCGTTCGAGCGCGACCACGGTGCCGACGAAGCCGAGCACGAGGAGCATCCCGTGCACCTCGGGCAGCCGGTCGGCGGCCACCGGGGCCGGGAGCCCCAGCAGCATCAGGGCGGCGTCGAGCCCGGCGAGCAACGCGACCCCGGCAGGCAGCAGGAAGCCCGCCCGTCGCCACCGGGTGGCCGTCGCCTGCGAGGATCGTGGTTCGAGGGCGGTCACGGCTGCGGCTCGTCGTCGGGACGGCGGGCCAGCTCGAGCCGGCAGGCACCCGGTTCGTCGAACGCCAGCAGGTCGGCGCGGTCGGCCTCCCCGCCGTACACCTCCAGCGCGCCCCGGACGATCCCGAGATGGACCCCGCAGACGATCTCGGGGTGGCGGTGCGCCGCCTCGAGCAGCGGGCAGCGGGTCAGCTTGACGACCGCCTGCGGCGGGTCCGGCCGCGGGGCGAACCCGAGGCCGTCGAGCAGTCGCACGACGCCTCGCCGCGCTTCCGCCCGTCCACCCCCGCCCGCTCCCCCGCCGCCCGGTCCTCCGCCGCTCGGTCCCCCGCCGTCCGCTCCCCCGCGGCCGGCGAGCTCGCGGCCCCACCGCCGTCCCGCCTCGATGGCGTCCTTCCGGGGCGTGCTGCTCGTCTGCTCGATCACCTCGGCGAGCGCCGACGCGAGCCCGGCGTACTCGGCGACGCCGGTGGGCAGTTCGTCGTCGGGAACCGCGCTGTAGAGCCAGGCCGGGCGGCCGCGCCCCGCGGCGCGGGCCCGCTCCCGGCGTGCCAGCCCGGCCTCGACCAGGGCGTCGAGGTGCTCGCGCAGGGTGTTGGGGTGCAGTCCGGTCACCGCGCCGAGCGAGGCGACGGCCACCGGCTCCGCCTGCCCGTCGAGGACCTCGAGCACGGACTCCCTCGACGCCGACAGCGCCGGCCTCCGTGGCGCCCGGCGCGCCGCTCGCGGACCCAGGCCACCGGAGTTATTTTTCACGGGATTCAGTGTAGTAAAGTCCGGAGCGACGCCGCCACCGACGGGCAGGCGGCCGGTGGGAGGACAGTCATGAACAACCCAGTGATGAACAACCCAGTGATGAACAACGTCGTCATCGCCTCGAACGAGGCCGAGGCCGCCGCGGTCGCCGCGGTGGAGCAGCACCACGCCGAGCTGGCGGGAGCGCTCGACCTGCGGGTCGAGGCGCTCCTCGGCGCGGTCGCGCGCGGGGAGGTCGCCGACCGTGAGCGTCGGGCGCTCGTCGATTGGTGCACCCGCGAGCTGGTCCCCCATGCGCAGGCGGAGGAGGAGGCGCTCTACCCCGCGGCACACGGGAAGGCCGAGGCCCGGCTCCTCGTGGAGGGGATGCTCGACGAGCACCGGGTGATCACCGGCCTGGTCGGCGAGATCTCCGCCGCACCGGACCCGACGCGGACGGCAGCCGCCGGACACGCACTCCGGGTGCTGTTCGCCGGACACCTGGCGAAGGAGAACGAGCTGGTCCTCCCGCTGCTGGCCGGGGCGTCCGACGTCGTCCTCGCCGATCTGCTGGCCGGGATGCACGAGCTCCTCGGTGGCGCGAGCCGGAGCGACCAGGCGGGCCACCCGGACGCGGACGGTCACCACTGTGGCTGCGGCGAGGTCGACGGTCCGGGCCACCCGGAGCTCGACGCTCGCGCCATCCCGCACGCCATCCGGCACGCCACGATCTTCGGAGCGCTGGACTCGGTGCGCCCGGGCGGCGGGCTGGTGCTGATCGCACCGCACGACCCGCTGCCGCTGCTGGCCCAGGTCGAGCAGCGCACTCCCGGGCTGTTCGCGGTGGACTACGTCGAGCGCGGCCCGGAGACCTGGCGACTGAGGTTCGTCCGCGCCGCGTGACCGCGCACGGCGGGCGCGACACTGCCCGAAGTGCCCGGGTGGTGGCGAGAGCGACGTCGAGTCCCTCGGCGAGGTTCCGATCCGAGCAGACCCCCGAACAGCGTCTTCGGGCAGCCGACGATCAGATCAGGAGCAGCCTCGATGCCATCCGCCGTGCCCGGGTAGCCCTGTACCGATCACTGGCACGTCTCGAACGAGCCGAATCGGCGCTCAGGAGGACCCAGGAGCGCACCGACCGCGACCAGGCCGAGATCGACCGCGAGATCGCGAGCAGTACACGGCAGCACGACGTGCCCTGATCCGGGACACGAACTGTCATGACGCTGCCCCGGGCGCGAGCGACGCAGACGAAGCTCACCACGCGGGGTCGGGTGGCGCTGCGAGTGCGTCACCCGCAGCGGGTGACGTGGCGATCCGCCTGCACACGGTCGAGTGGGACCATGGATTCGCGCGATCTCAGGAGCCGCTGGACCATCCGCGGCGATCCGGCCCTCCTCTCGGACGCGGCCGCTGCCCTGCGCGCGGCGAGGGCGGAGCAGATCTTCGGGTCGCGATTTCCCGGCGAGTACGTCATGGCCGGGATCGCCCGACTCCTCGAGTCCCTGGCCTACGAGATGCGGACCGACGACAGCGCGCTGACCCGCGACGTCGTCCTCGCCGCCACCGACATGTCCCGGCACGTCCTGCGCTATCTGCCCGAGCTCGACGACGCGACCTCGGACCGTCCGCACGATGCGGAGTCGGACACCGCTCCGGCGGATCTCCGGGACGACGTCGACGCCGCCCGCGAGGACGGGCCGGGTTCCTAGGCGTCGTCCCGGACCGCGTGGAGGTCGACGTCCGGGTACGCGGCACGCCATGGCTCGAGGAAGGCGCGGGATCAGCGGCCCCGGCGCCAGCCCGACACGAGCTGCCGGACGGCGTCACGAAGCGCGCCCCCGGCGACGACGAGCAGCACCACCGCCTCCAGTCCGCGGTGCCGATCGGCGGCGTACCGGGGCGGAGTTCCTGCCGGCTCGGTCCGCTCCGCCAGGTCCTCGCCGGCCCGGGCCCCGGCGGGTACCGGTGGCGGATGCGACTCCAGCAGCATCCCGTGCTGTTGCAACCAGTACAGCCACACGAACGCGGGGAACACGAGCAGCAGGGCCAGCCCCAGGGCGACGAACAGCGCGAGCTGCGCCGGCTCGGGCGCGGCGCTCTGGGCGAGTGTGACGGCCCCGGGCAGGACCCAGGGGTACTGGGCGACGCCCCATCCCGCGACCACGCCCACGACGGCGAGCGCGGTGGCGCCGCGCAGCAGCATCGGCCGCCTGCCGGGCAACAGCGCCAGGGCGGCGACCCCGCCGAGGACGGAGGCGGCGACCGCGGGCAGGGCCGGTCCGGTCAGGCCGGCCCACAGGTACGGGGCGCTGCGCGCCAGCAGGACCAGGTTGATCGCCGCCAGGACGCCCGTGACCAGGCCCGCGGCGAGCGAGCGGAGGCGGAAGTAGCGCGCCATGTCGTCATGGCCGCGCCGCTCGCAGTCCGCGACGAGGTAGACGCCGGCGACGTAGGCGCACGTGGCCACGAAGAGCAGACCGGTCACGATCGCCGTGGGGCTGGTCCAGGCGCCGAGCAGGTTGCCCGACGGGTCGGCCGGTATCGCGCCGGTGGCCACCGCGCCGACCGCGGTGCCGAGGAAGAAGGGCGTGAGGAGGGAGGAGGCGGCGAACAGCGCCCCGTACAGCCTGGTCGTCGCCGGGCGCTGGGCCTCGTGCCGGAAGGCGAAGCCGACCCCGCGCAGCACGATCCCGAGCAGCGACAGCGCGAGCGGCACGAACAGCGCGACCATCACGGCGCTGAACGCGCTCGGGAACCCGGTCCAGAAGACGACGAGGCCGAAGATGATCCAGACGTGGTTGCCCTCCCACACCGGCGTGACGGACGCGTCGATCTCCTCCCGCGGGCGGGCACCGCGCTCGTCGCCGCCCGCGAGCAGGTCCCAGGTGCCGCCACCCAGGTCGGCACCGGCGAAGAGGGCGTAGCCGGCGACCGTCACCAACAGCACCACGGCGACGGCAAGAGTGGCGACCGACGGCCCCGACACGGCGTTCACGGCGGGGATCACGACCGCGCGTCCTCGCCTCGTCGTGGCCGCTCGTAGGGCGCCCGTACGATGTCCGCCCCCGCCCCCACCGCGTCCTGGGCCCGCCAGCGGCGGCCCATGAGCCACGGCACCGCGATGCTGGTCACCGTCAGCACCCCGTAGACCACCACCGTGACGGCCAGGGTGACCGGCACGCCGTTCGCCGGGGTCACCGCGTCGCGGGTGAGCAGCAGCCCGTAGACGACCCAGGGCTGGCGGCCCACCTCGGTGGTGATCCAGCCGAGCTCCATCGCGACGATCGACCCGGCGCCGGCGAGCGCGGCCGGGATCAGGAACCACCGGGTGGACAGGACGTCGCGACGGAACTTCCACACCCACGCCTGCCACGCGCCGAGGACCACGAGGAGGGTCCCGATGGCGACCATGCCGTCGAACGACAGGTGGATCAGGTTGGGCAGCGGGGGCCGCAGCTCCGGCGGCACGCTGTCCCAGCCCGTCACCTCGGTGTTCGGTGAGAAGCCGACCAGCAGCGAGTCGAGGTACGGGATGGCGACCCCGAAGTAGACCTGCCCGTGCCAGTAGACGCCGCCGACCCACTCCGGGACGCCCCGCGCCGTGGTGTCCACCAGCTCCATCGCCGCGAACTTGATCGGCTGCTGGTTGGCGACCGCACGGGCGAGCACGTCGCCGACGTACACCTGCAGCGGCGCGCACACGGCCCCGACCCAGAAGGGGATGAGGAACCCCAGCCGGTGGTAGCGGTCGCGTCGCCCGCGCAGCAGGCCGGTCGCGTAGACGCCGGCGACGACGAACCCGGCCACCATGTAGGCCGCCAGGATCATGTGCGGCGTCTCGTAGGGCGTCGCGGGGTTGAACACCACCGCCCACGGGTTCACCGTCGCGACCCGCCCGTCCTGCAGGGTGAAGCCGCTGGGCTGGTTCATCCAGGAGTTCGCCGCGACGACGGCCAGTGCCCCGAGCAGGCCCGCGACCACCATCGGCATGCCCGACCACCAGTGCACCCACGGCCGCAGCCGGCCCCAGCCGTACAGGTAGATGGCCGTGAAGATCGCCTCGACGAAGAACCAGATGCCCTCGATCGCGAACGGGATGCCGAACGCCGAGCCGTAGCGGCCCATGAGTACCGGCCAGAGCAGCCCGAGCTCGTACGACAGGACCGTCCCCGACACCGCCCCGACGGCGAAGACCACCGCCGCGACCTTCGACCAGCGCCGCGCGAGCACCAGCGCCACTCCGTCGTGGCGCCTGATCCCCAGCCAGTGCGCGATCAGCACGACGCTCGGGAAGGCGATGCCGAAACAGGCGAAGACGATGTGGAAGCCCAACGACGCCCCCATCTGCACCCGTGCGGGGATGTCGCCCTCGGCCAGGACCAGCACCGGTGCGCTCACCGCCTCACCGCCGCACGTTCCGGCGTGCGGGGGCACGATGGGCACGGAGGTGATGCCGTCATGGTCTCCGCACTGCTCGTCGTGCTGCTCGGGCTCGCGCTCGGCGCACTCGGCCTGCTGGTCCCCGACCTGTACGTCGTCGGACTCATCGTGCTTCTCGTCGGTGGCATCGGCGTCCTCGTACGGCTGGGCGACTGGTACCGGATCACCGGACGGCGACTGCCGTAGCCGGATGATCGGCCGACATTCCCGGCTGGGCCGCCCCGCAGCGCGGGTATGCGCCCTCGCGGCGTCGAAACCTCTGTGACGAGGCGAGAAACCCGACGAGCAGGCTCGAACTCGGCACAACGACCGCCACCGACATGGTGATCGCGACCTTTCGACCGGCTCCCGATCGACGGGGCCCGGTCGATCTCACCCGCGGGCGGCGGCCGCGACCCACCGATCGGCCAGCGCCGACACCCACTCGGCGGCGAGCCCGGGATCGGCGGGCGGACCGTCGACGATCACCATCTCGGTCACCCCGAGATCGGCGAGTTTCGCGACGTCGTCGTCCTGCGGACTGCGCAGCGCGACCGCGAGTTTCAGCTCCGCGATGTCGCGTCCGGACTCCCGGCAGCGTGCGCCCAGGAATTCCAGGCGTTGGGCGACGTCGGCGACGCCGTCGAGGTTGAACCCGTACCAGCCGTCGCCCAGGGCCGCCACGCGGCGCAGCGCCGAGTCGCTGTTACCGCCGAAGACGATCGGGATCGTCCTGGCCCGGACGGGCTTGGGGTTGACGCGCACGGAGTCGAGGTGGACGAACTCCCCCACGAACGAGGCGACGTCCTCACGCCACACCGCGCGCATCGCGGCGACGTACTCGTCGGTCCGCGCTCCTCGCCGCGCGAAGGGCACGCCGAGCGCCTCGAACTCCTCGCGCGACCAGCCGATCCCGACGCCGAGGGTGAGCCGGCCGCCGCACAACGAGTCGAGCGTCGCCGCCTGCTTGGCCACGACCACCGGGTTGTGCTCCGGCAGGAGCAACACCCCCGTCGCGACGTCGATCGTCGAGGTGGCCGCGGCGACGAAGCTCAGGCCGACCAGGGGGTCGATCCAGTCGGCCTCCGCCGGGACGGCGATCCGTCCGTCCTCCGAGTACGGATAGCGCGACGACGTCCGGTCGACCATGACGACGTGCTCGCCCGACCACAGCGTGGCGAAGCCGCACGACTCCGCCGCCACCGCGACCGCGTCGATGACGGACCGTCGGGCGCCGGCCCCGATCCCCAGAGCGTGCAGACCGACCTGCATCAGGCGAGCGTCCCACACGGATCCCGTCGCGGGCATCCGTTTCCCCTCGACCTCGGAACGAGCGCGGCTCGAGGTCGAGGCTCGTCGTGAGCCCGACCAGTGACGGGACTCTTGTCCCGTCAGAGGTGTACCGTGATGCGACAAGAGTCCCGTCATATCAGGAGAACCCCATGCGTGTCCTCGTCACCGGAGCCAGCGGCGCCATCGGCTCGGCCCTCGTCCCGGAGCTGCTCGGTGCGGGCCACGAGGTCGTCGGCCTCGCCCGGTCGGAGGCCTCGGCGGACGCCCTCGGCGCCGCCGGGGTCGACGTGCTCCGCGGCGACCTGACCGACCTCGACACCCTGCGGTCCGGGGCGGCCGCGGCCGACGGCGTCGTCCACCTCGCCTTCTCGAACGACTTCACCGACTTCGCCGCGTCCGCCGAGGCCGAGGGCCGCGCGGTGGCCGCCCTCGGCGAAGGCCTCGTCGACAGCGGGAAGCCGCTGGTCATCGCCTCCGGTACCCCGGCGGTGCCGGGCCGTACCGCCACGGAGGAGGACCCGATGCCGACGGACGGGCCCGTCGGCGGCCGCGGCCGCACCGCGCTGGCGACGCTCGCCCTCGCCGACCGCGGCGTCCGGTCGGCGGCCGTGCGGCTGCCGCGCACGGTGCACGCGCAGGGCACGGGTGGCTTCGCCGGACTCCTCGTCGACATCGCGCGCCGGACGGGGGTGTCCGGCTACGTCGGCGACGGCACCCAGCGCTGGCCGGCGGTCCACCGTCGGGACGCCGTACGGCTGTTCCGGATCGCCCTGGAGGACGCGTCCCCGGGGTCGGTGCTGCACGCCGTCGCGGACGAAGGTGACCGCATGCGGGACATCGCCGCCGCGATCGGCCGCGTGCTCGACCTGCCCGTCGACGAGGTCCCCGCGGACGACTACGGCTTCCTCGGCGCCGTCTTCGCCGTCGACCAGCCCGCCTCGAGTGCCCGCACCCGGGAGCGTTTCGGCTGGACGCCGACCGGCCCGAGCCTGCTCGACGACATCCGGGCCGCGACCTACGCCACCTGACCGTCCCCCGGCCGACCGCCCCCGACGGCGATCCCCGGCTCAGGCCCCGACGTAGGCGGCGAGATGCTGGCCGGTCAGGGTCGACCGGTCGGCGACGAGATCCGTGGGCGTCCCCTCGAAGACGATCCGGCCGCCGTCGTGGCCGGCGCCCGGGCCCAGGTCGATGATCCAGTCGGCGTGTGCCATGACCGCCTGGTGGTGCTCGATCACGATCACCGACTTGCCGCTGTCGACGAGGTGGTCGAGCAGGCCGAGCAGCTGCTCGACGTCCGCGAGGTGCAGACCGGTCGTCGGCTCGTCGAGGACGTAGACGCCGCCCTTGTCCCCCATGTGCGTGGCCAGCTTGAGCCGCTGCCGCTCGCCGCCGGACAGCGTGGTGAGCGGCTGCCCGATGGTGAGGTAGCCGAGGCCGACCGCGGCGAGCCGCTCGAGGATCTTGTGGGCGGCCGGCGTGCGCGCCTCCCCCGAGCCGAAGAACTCCTCCGCCTCGGCGACCGGCATCGCGAGCACCTCGCTGATGTCCTTGCCGCCCAGCCGGTACTCCAGCACGGCCGCCGAGAACCGCTTGCCCTCGCACTCCTCGCAGGTGGTGGCGACGCCCGCCATCATCGCCAGGTCCGTGTAGATCACGCCCGCGCCGTTGCAGGTCGGGCAGGCGCCCTCGGAGTTCGCGCTGAACAGCGCGGGTTTCACGCCGTTGGCCTTCGCGAACGCCTTGCGGATCGGCTCGAGCAGCCCGGTGTAGGTGGCCGGGTTGCTCCGCCGCGAGCCGCGGATCCCGCCCTGGTCGATCGCCACCACGCCGTCCCGGCCGGCGACCGAGCCGTGGATCAGCGAGCTCTTGCCCGAGCCCGCCACCCCGGTCACGACGACCAGCACGCCGAGGGGGATGTCGACGTCGACGCCGGTCAGGTTGTGCGTGGTGGCCCCGCGCACCTCCAGCGCCCCCGACGGTGTACGCACCGCGGGTTTCAGGGAGGCGCGGTCGTCGAGGTGCCGCCCGGTGAGCGTGCCGCTGGTCCGCAGGCCCTCGACCGTGCCTTCGAAGACCACCTGGCCGCCGCCGGCACCGGCGCCCGGCCCGAGGTCGACGACGTGGTCGGCGATCGCGATCGCCTCCGGCTTGTGCTCGACCACCAGCACGGTGTTGCCCTTGTCCCGCAACCGCCGCAGCAGGTCGTTCATCCGCTGGATGTCGTGCGGGTGCAGGCCGATCGTCGGCTCGTCGAAGACGTAGGTGACGTCGGTGAGCGACGAGCCCAGGTGCCGGATCATCTTGGTGCGCTGCGCCTCGCCGCCCGACAGCGTGCCCGACGGCCGGTCCAGCGACAGGTAGCCCAGCCCGATCTCGACGAACGAGTCGAGGGTCTCCCCCAGCGCCGTCAGCAGCGGCGCGGCGGACGGCTCGTCCAGCCCGCGGACCCAGGCGGCGAGGTCGTTGATCTGCATCGCGCAGGCGTCGGCGATGCTGATCCCCGCGATCTTCGACGACCGGGCCGCTTCGGTGAGCCGGGTGCCGTCGCACTCGGGGCAGGTCGTGAAGGTGACGGCCCGCTCGACGAAGGCGCGGATGTGCGGCTGCATCGCGTCGACGTCCTTGGACAGGTACGACTTCTGGATGCCGGGGATCAGGCCGGAGTAGGTGAGGTTGATGCCCTCGACCTTGATCTTGGTGGGCTCCTTGTACAGCAGGTCCTGCAGCTGCTTCTTCGTGAAGTCCTTGATGGGCGTGTCGCAGTCGAAGAAGCCGCAGCCGCGCAGGATCCGGCCCATCCAGCCGTCCATGCTGTAGCCGGGGATGGTGAGCGCGCCGTCGTTGATCGACCTGGTCTCGTCGTAGAGCTGGGTGAGGTCGATGTCGTTGACCGCGCCGCGGCCCTCGCACCGCGGGCACATCCCGCCCGTGACGGAGAACTCGCGGCGTTCCTTCACCTTCTGGCCGCCCTTCTCGATCGTCACGGCGCCGGCACCGCTGATCGAGGCGACGTTGAAGGAGAAGGCCTGGGCCGAGCCGATGTGCGGCCGGCCGAGCCTGCTGAACAGGATGCGCAGCATGGCGTTGGCGTCCGTGACGGTGCCGACCGTGGAGCGGGGGTTGGCGCCCATCCGCTCCTGGTCGACGATGATCGCGGTGGTCAGCCCGTCGAGGACGTCGACCTCCGGCCGGGCCAGGGTCGGCATGAACCCCTGCACGAACGCGCTGTAGGTCTCGTTGATCAGCCGCTGCGACTCCGCGGCGATCGTGCCGAACACCAGCGAGCTCTTGCCCGAGCCGGAGACGCCGGTGAACACCGTCAACCGGCGCTTCGGGAGCTCGACGTCGACGTCCTTGAGGTTGTTCTCCCGCGCCCCGTGCACGCGGATCAGGTCGTGCGTGTCCGCGGTGTGCACGGTGGGCACCGTGGGTGTCGGGGCCTCTGTGGCCGAGCTCATCCTGTGTCTCCCCCTGTGGTGCGGCGTGCCGTGTCGATGTCCGAACGGGCCCCGGCTCAGCTCCGGTGTTCGCTCCGCGAGCTCCGCTCAGCTCCGAGGTTCGCTCCGCGAGCTCCGCTCAGCCGAGCTGCTTGATCCTGATCATGTTCCCCGCGGGGTCGCGGAAGGCACAGTCCCGCACGCCGTAGGGCTGGTCCATCGGCTCCTGGACGACCTCGGCCTCCGCGGCCTGGATCCGGTCGAACGTCGCGTCGAGGTCCTTGGTGGCCAGGTTGATCGCGGCGTAGGTGCCCTTGGCCATCATCTCCGAGACGACCTGGCGCTCCTCCTCGGTGACCCCCGGGTCCACCGCCGGCGGGTGCAGGACGATCGCGATCCCCGGCTGCCCGGGCGGGGCGACGGTGATCCAGTACAGGTCGTTGTAGCCGACCTCGTTCTGCACCTCGAAGCCGAGGACGTCCCGGTAGAAGGCGATCGCCTCGTCCTTGCCGGTGTGCGGGAGGTAGGTCTGGCTGATGACGATGTCCGTGCTCTGCGCTGTCATGCCGAGGACGCTAGCGGCGCTCCGCCGGCCGGGGCTTCTCGATTCCTGACCGGTCTCGTCACCTGCTTGACCACGCAGGACGGAATGTCCACCCGCTGCTCCTCGGCCGCCCGGCGGTAGGCCCCGGGCGGCATGCCGACGAGCTCGGCGAAGCGCGTGCTGAAGGTGCCCAGCGACGAGCAGCCCACCGCGAAGCAGACCTCGGTGACGCTCAGGTCGCCCCGCCGCAGCAGGGCCATCGCCCGCTCGATGCGCCGGGTCATCAGATAGGAGTAGGGCGACTCGCCGTAGGCCCGCCGGAACTCCCGGCTGAGGTGTCCCGCCGACATGTGGGCGCCGCGGGCGAGCGCCTCGACGTCGAGCGGCTGGGCGTACTCCCGGTCGATCCGGTCCTTCACGCGCCGCAGCCGGGCCAGGTCGCTCAGGTTCGCGGCGGATCTGCTGCTCACGTGCGCGATCGTGCCACGACCCGGGTCCGAAATGCACCGTCCCGGCCCGGCCCGGGAGTCGCTCAGCGGCGGTTCCCCCGCCCCGCCGCGGCCTGCAGCTCGTCGATGCGCTTCGAGGCCTCGGCTTTGGTCAGCCGGCCGAGGTCCTCGGGCAGCTCCTGGCCGGCCTGCTGCGCGAGCGTCTCCAGGTACGAGCGCTGCGGTCCGGTGATCGGCTCGTCGCCGGTGGTCCAGTCCTCGGGGTCCTTCGCCGCCGGCGTGGTGGTCTGGACCTGGGTGTCGCGATCGGTCATCGGTCGAACATATCTTCGATCGCGCTCCCCCGCGACCCGAGCGCGTCAGGCCGGGTTCGGCGAGGGCCGCGCCCCGGCCGCACCCCTGGCGATCGCCCGGACGCGGAAGGCCCACCCGATCAGGATCACGCCGCCGATCAGCGCGAACAGCCCGACCAGCCAGATCAGCGTGAGGATCCCGCCGGCCGGCCAGGTCAGCAGTGCGAGGCCGAAGAGGATGTTCACGATGCCCGCGACGAGGGTCCAGCCCCAGGCGTGCGCGCCGGTCCGCCGGGCCGTGAAGGCCTCGGCGATCTCCGCGACACCCATGACGATCGCCCAGAACGCCACGACGAAGAGCAACGCCAGGGCCGTGACGCCGGGCCAGACGAGCGCGACGAGGCCGGCGATCACCGACAGCACGCCCTGCACCACGGGCCACACCCAGTGGGCCGCCGTCCGTCGCGCCCGGAAGCCCAGGACGACGGCGACGATGCCGTCGAGGATCGCGTAGAAGCCGAACAGGAACACCAGGGTGAGCAGGGCGATGCCCGGGCTCACGAGCGCGATGATCCCGAAGAGGGCGATCAGGACGCCCCGCAGCAGCACCATCCACCAGACGGCGCCGGCGAGCTCCCGGATCGCGTCGACCGGGCGCTGCCCGGAGTCCCCCGCCCGGTCGCCCGCACTCACGTTCTCGCTCATGACGGCCCCCCTCGGCGCCCCGGGTGGACACCTCGCGACCTGTGTACTCCGCCCGAGGGGAACGCGGAATCAGCCGGGCGTGGGAGGCTGGTCGACCAGCTGGGCCAGGTAGAGCTGCTCGCCCAGGCGGTCCATCAGCTCGAGGTTCGTCTCGATGTAGTCGATGTGGTGCTCCTCGTCGGCGAGGATCTCCTCGAACAGGTTCGCCGTGGTGATGTCGCCCTTCGAGCGGCACATCGCGATGCCGGGCCGGAGCCGCTGCACGACCTCCAGCTCGATGGCGAGGTCGGACTGCAGCATCTCGCGGACGTTCGTGCCGATCCGCAGCTGGAACAGCCGCTGGTAGTTGGGGAGGCCCTCGAGGAAGAGGATGCGGTCGGTGATCTTCTCCGCGTGCCGCATCTCGTCGATCGACTCGCTACGGGTGTAGGCGGCGAGCTTGGTCAGGCCCCAGTTCTGCTGCATCTTCGCGTGCAGGAAGTACTGGTTGATGGCGGTGAGCTCGCTGGTGAGCTGCTCGTTGAGCAGGGAGATGATCTCCGGGTCCCCACGCATGGCACCGTCCTCCGTTCGCTGTGATGGGCGGCACGAACGGTAGTGGGTCCGGTTCGCCCGGATCCACGAAGGACGGGCTGTCCGATAGCTAGCCTTACCTGCGGCCTCGCCTCGTTCGAGTGAGCGGCGTCGGTCAGGCCGAGAGCGGCAGCTCCGACATCACGGACGGGGCGAGCTCGGCGGCCAGCAGGACGTCGAGGGTGCCGAGGCAGCTGCCGCAGCCCGTGCCGGCACCGCACGCGTCGCCGATCTCCTCGACCGTGCGGGCGCCCTCGCCGATGCAGTCACGCAGCTCGACGTCCGTCACGGCGTGACAGATGCAGACGTACATGCAGGCCAGCCTTTCGTCAGGTAAGGCTATGCTCGCAAATGATCACGGCCGGTGACAAGCCCTGCACGGCGTTAGCCTGACGACGTGCCGCTCGACGAGTACCGCCGCAAGCGCGACCGGGGGCGCACGCCGGAGCCGGTCCCGGAGGCCGACCCCGCGCCCGATGCCTCGCCGGAGGGGCCCGGCGACCGGTTCGTGATCCAGGAGCACCACGCCCGCGCGCTGCACTGGGACCTGCGCCTCGAACGCGACGGCGTGCTGGCCTCGTGGGCGGTGCCGAAGGGCCTGCCGGTCGACACCGAGACCCTGCGGCTGGCCGTCCGCACCGAGGACCACCCCCTGGAGTACCTGGAGTTCTCCGGCGAGATCCCGCGCGGGGAGTACGGCGGCGGGACCATGACGATCTGGGACCACGGCCGCTACGAGACCGAGAAGTGGTCCGATCGGGAGGTCGCCTTCACGCTGCACGGCGAGCGTGCGCAGGGGAAGTACGTGCTGGTCAAGAGCAACCGCGAGCGCCGGGACGGTTGGCTGCTCAAGCGCTCCGACCGCACCGACCGCTCCCCGCTCCCCCACGACACGGCCCCGATGCGCGGGGTGCCCGACGAGCTGCCGACGGACCCCGAGGGCTGGCTGCTGCAGGTCCGGTTCGGCGGGCGCCGCGTGATCGTCGAGGTCGACGGCGGCCGGGCCCGCCTGACGGCCGACGGCGACGAGGTCCAGGCGAAGACCCTCGCCGAGCTGGGGCCCTCGATCGGCGCCACCGCCCTGCTGCTCGACGCGGAGCTGACCCGCGGCGGCGAGCTGTGGATCTCCGACCTGCTGTTCCTCGACGGCCGGGACACCTGCGGGCTCGGGTTCACCGACCGGCACGCCCTGCTCGAGGAGCTGCCGCTGTCCGGACCGCACTGGCGGCTCGCCCCGGTGTACCCGGCCGACGGCGGCGCCGCCGTGCTCGACGCCGTCCGCGGGCAGGGGCTGCCGGGCGTCGTCGCCAAGCGGGCCGACTCGGTATATCTGCCCGGGAAGCGTTCCGACACCTGGCGGGAGGTGGGCGAGGTCGCCGAGCCCGAGAAGCCACGACAGCGGCGCGCCGGCGGGAAGGCGGGCGTGGGCCGGGCGACGCTGACCAACCCCGACAAGGTCCTCTACCCGCTCACCGGCACCACGAAGGCCGACGTCCTGGCGCACTACCGCGCGGTCGCGCCGGTCATGCTGCCGCACCTGGAGGGCCGGCCGGTCACGCTCGTGCGCTGGCCCGACGGCGTCGAGAAGCCCTCGTTCTTCGAGAAGGACGTCTCGCGGCACGCGCCGGACTGGATCCGCACCGAGCGGGTCGGGACGCCGGGCGGGCGGTCCGAGTCCGCCTACTTCCCACTGCTCGAGAGCGAGGAGGGCCTGGCCTGGGCGGCGAACCTGGCCGCCCTCGAACTGCACGTGCCCCAGTGGCGGGTCGGGCCACGCGGCGGCCGGCAGACCCCCGACCTGGTCGTCTTCGACCTCGACCCCGGCGAGGGGACGACGGTCGTCGAGTGCTGCCGGGTCGCGCAGCGGATCGCCGAGGTGCTCGCCGAGGACGACCTCGAGGCGTACCCCCGGACGTCGGGCGGCAAGGGGCTGCAGCTCTACCTGCCCGTCGCGGTCAGCCGGGCCGAGCAGACCATCGACTTCGCGAAGGCCGTGGCCGAGCGGCTGGCCGACGAGTCCCCGCGGAGCGCCACGTCGGTGATGGCGAAGGCGCGCCGGCGCGGCAAGGTCTTCGTGGACTGGAGCCAGAACAACACGGCGAAGACCACGATCGGCAGCTACTCGCTGCGCGGGCGGGCGCGCCCGACCGTCGCCACCCCGGTGACCTGGGAGGAGGTGCGCGGCTGCCGCCGCCCGGACGACCTCGTCTTCACCCTCGACGACCTGCCCGGCCGCCTGGACCGGCACGGTGACCTGCTCGAACGCCTGCTGTTCAGCGAGCGGCAACGGCTTCCCCGTCGCGGATGATCGGCGCCGGATGAGAGGGTTCCGCACTGTGACGGAGGCGGAGCGGGCGAAGCCGACCACGAGCGGGGACCGGCACCCGTACCTCGATGGGCCCTACCCGCGCCGGTACGCGCACCGCGGCTGGCACGTCGGCGAGCTCGCCGGCTGCGAGAACACCCTCGCCGGCTTCGAGCTCGCGGTGGCGAACGGCTTCTCCTACATCGAGATGGACGTGCACGCCTCCGCCGACGGCGTGCCGATGGTCCACCACGACGCGACCCTCGACCGCACCACCGACGGCAGCGGCCCGCTCGCCGGCCTGCCCGCCGCGGTGATCGAGGGCGCCCGGGTGGCCGGGCGGGAACCGGTGCCGCGGCTGGAGTCCGTGCTCGCGGCCCTGCCGGAGACCCGGTTCACGATCGAGCTGAAGTCCGACGCCGTCGTGCTGCCCACCCTGGCCGTGCTCGAGCGGCTCGCCGCCTGGGACCGGGTCTGCCTCGGCGCCTTCCACGAGAGCCGGCTGCGGCGGGCCCGCGCGGTCGGCCCGCGGCTGTTCACGTCGATGGGCTTCGAGGGGGTGCTCGGCCTGCGTGCCCGCGCCTGGCTGGACGCCGCCCCGTCGGCCCGCACCGCCCTGGAGCCGGTCCTGCCCCGGATCGGCGGCCGGCTCGCCCAGATCCCGCGGCACTTCGGCCCGCTCACGGTGGTCGACGACCGTCTGCTCACGCGGGCCCACGACGCCGGCCTGGAGGTCCACGTCTGGACGGTCGACGAGCAGGCCGAGATGCGCGCGCTGCTCGCCATGGGGGTCGACGGACTGCTCTCCGACCGGCCGGACCTGCTCATCGCCCTGTGAGCGCGGCGCGCTCTAGTGCGGTGACCACGAACGTTCGCCGGGTGATCGCGTGATCCGGGGGGTTCCTCGCAAGGCGCCCCCGCACCGCCTGTACCGGGCGTACCGGGGTGCGGGGGCAACGCCGCGAGGGGCCGCCCGGGCGCGCGAGGACCGGTGAACGTTCGTGGTCACCGCACTAGGCTGCCGCGGTGAGCAGCGAGGCCGCCCCCGCGGACCGGACCGGAGACGGGCTGGTGGGATCGACGCCTGCGCGGCGTCAGGTGCTGGCCTGGGGTTTCTGGGACTGGGGCTCGTCGGCCTACAACACCATCACGCTCACGTTCGTCTTCTCCGTCTACCTCACCGACACCGTCGGACGAGGCCTGCCCGGCACGGTGAACGCCAACAGCTGGCTCGGCTACGCGATCGGTGCCGCGGGCCTGGTGATCGCGCTGCTGGCGCCGGTGGTCGGGCAGAGCGCCGACCGGGCCGGACGCCGGCTGCGGTCCACCGCGATCTGGACCGCCGCGACGGTCGCGTCGATGGCCCTGCTCTTCTTCGTCCGCGACGACTGGCACTACCTCTGGCTCGGCCTGCTGCTGCTCGCCCTGGGGTCGATCTTCTTCGAGCTCGCCGAGGTCTCCTACAACGCCGTCCTGCGGCAGATCTCGACGCCCGCCACGATCGGCCGGGTCTCCGGTTTCGGCTGGTCGATGGGCTACTTCGGCGGGATCGTGCTGCTCCTCGCGGTGTACGTGCTGTTCATCGCCGGCGAGGGGGGCGTGCTCGGGGTGAGCACCGAGGCCGGGCTCAACGTCCGGGTGGTCGCCCTCGTCTCGGCCGCCTGGTTCGCGCTGGCCGCGATCCCGCTCTTCCTCGTCGTACCCGAGGCGCCGCCCGCCGTCGACCGCCCGGCCCGGCTGGGCGTCCGGGCGAGCTACCGCAAGCTCGTCACCGACCTGCGGGACCTGCACCGCACGAGCCCGCACACAGTCTACTTCCTCGGGGCGAGCGCCCTGTTCCGCGACGGGCTGGCCGCCGTGTTCACGTTCGGCGCGGTGATCGCGGTCAGCGTGTACGGCCTGAGCTCCGGCGACGTCCTGGTCTTCGGCGTGGCCGCCAACGTCGTGTCGGCCCTCGGCGCCCTGAGCGGCGGATGGCTCGACGACCGGATCGGCCCGAAGGCGGTCATCGTCGGCTCGCTCGGCGGACTGATCCTCTGCGGTGTCGTGCTGCTGTTCCTGTCCGGCCCCACGGCGTTCTGGGTGTTCGGGCTCGGGCTGTGCCTGTTCGTCGGCCCGGCGCAGTCGTCGTCGCGCACCTATCTGGCCCGACTCACGCCCCCCGGTCAGGAGGGCCAGATGTTCGGCCTATACGCGACGACGGGGCGGGCGGTGTCGTTCCTCGCCCCGACGCTCGTGGGCTTCTTCACCTACGCGTTCGGCTCGGACCGCGCGGGCACGGTCGGGATCCTCGTGGTGCTCGCGGCCGGGCTGCTCGCGCTCTGGCCGGTCCGCCGGCCCGAGTCCGCCGCGCCGACCGGGTGATCGGGGTGCGCCGATCGCCGGATGTCCGGCGGTTCGCGCGGCAACCACGCCGACCTGCGCATATCCTGATGCATGTCGATCGCGGGTAACGGGAAGCCACCCACGTGTTAACACTCGGGTCCCGACCGGTGAGGTAAGTCACAGACGGCTGACACGTCACATTCGCGTGTGGCAGAGCGCCCGATGGGCCACACTCTGACGTCGGGACAGGAGCGGGTCACCGACGGTCGCGAGGACGTCGGCGTGCCCGCGCAATGCCTCCCCCGGGAATGCGCGGCTGTACTGCAGACGTTACACCGGGTGGCGACGATGTGACCGTCGAGGGGTGCCCCCCTCGGCAGAAGACGGGAGGATGACGCATGGCCGACCGCGTGCTCCGTGGCAGCCGGCTCGGGGCTGTCAGCTACGAGACCGACCGGAATCACGACCTGGCGCCGCGGCAGCTGGTCCGCTACGTCTCCCCCTCGGGCCATGAGTTCGAGGTGCCGTTCGCGAACGACGCCGAGGCGCCCGCGACCTGGGAGTCGCCCCAGGGCGGCGTCGGGCGGCGCGTGGACGGCGTCGAGGCGGAGCAGAAGAAGACCAAGCCGCCGCGCACCCACTGGGACATGCTGCTGGAGCGCCGCTCGATCCCGGAGCTCGAGGAGCTGCTCAACGAGCGCCTCGACCTGCTCCGCGAGCGTCGCCAGGAGATCGCCTAGTGATCGCCTGACCCTCCCGAACGGGTCGGCGTCGCGACGGCGACGCCACGGCGGACGCGCCGCAGCACACACCACGAAGCCGGGCCACCTCCCGTGGGGCCCGGCTTCGTCGTGTCCGGAGGGCGGCGATGATGACCGCATGTCCGCACGCACGATCAGGGACCTGGCCGACGCCCACGTCGCCGCGCACGCCGAGCTCGACCCGCTGCTCGCGACCTCGCTGGGCCTGCCCACCGGCCAGGACCGGCTCCCCGACCTCTCCCCCGCCGGCGACGAGGCCCTCGACGCCCTCGAGCGGGACACCCTCACCCGCCTCGAGGCCGCCGGCGAGCCCGCGAACGACACCGAGCGCCGGTGCGCCCGGCTGCTGCGCGAGCGCCTCGCCGCCACGCAGGCCATCCGCACCCTCGGCGAGCACCTCCGCAACGTCCAGATCCTCTTCGGGCCGGTCCAGGATCTGCGCACGACGCTCACGCTGATGCCCACCGGCACACCCGAGGAGCGCGCGAACCTCGCTGCCCGGCTCGCCGCCGTCCCCGCGGCGTTCGCCGGCTACGCGGAGAGCCTCCGGGCCGGGGCCGACCGCGGGCTGCTGGCGGCTCCGCGACAGGTCGACGCCGTCGTCGCGCAGTTCGGCTCGTGGCTCGCGGCCGACTGGTTCGCCTCCTTCGCCGCCGACGCCGGCCTCCCCGCCGACAGCGCGGACGCCCCGACCGCCGCCCTGGGCACGCTGCGGGAGTTCCTCGCCCGCGAGTACCGCCCGCGCACCGAGGGCGTCCCGGACGCCGTGGGCGAGGAGCGCTACCGGGCGGCCGTCCGCCGGTGGACCGGGGCCGACCTCGACCCCCGCGAGGCCTACGCGTGGGCCTGGTCGGAGTTCCACCGGATCCTCGACGAGCAGCGGGCCGAGACCGCGCGGGTCCTGCCCGGTGCCACGCCGCGCGAGGCGATGGCGCACCTGGAGACGCACGGCGAGATCGTCGAGGGCGTCGACGCCGTCCGCGCCCGGCTGCAGGGGATCATGGACGACACGATCGCGGCCCTGCAGGGCACGCACGTCGACCTCGCCCCCGAGCTGCTGCGCGTCGAGGCCGTGATCGCGCCCGAGGGCAGTGCCGCCGCGCCGTACTACACCCAGCCCTCGCTGGACTTCGCCCGGCCCGGCCGCACCTGGCTCCCGACGCTGGGCCGCGACCGCTTCCCGATGTGGGACCTCGTGAGCACCTGGTACCACGAAGGCGTCCCCGGGCATCACCTGCAGCTCG
The DNA here is from genome assembly GCF_021343995.1 of Pseudonocardia terrae. Classification (GTDB taxonomy): domain Bacteria; phylum Actinomycetota; class Actinomycetes; order Mycobacteriales; family Pseudonocardiaceae; genus Pseudonocardia; species Pseudonocardia terrae. Next base: position 87,036 of record NZ_JAJTTE010000013.1, read on the forward strand.
GCCAGTGGGCGCTGTGTGCGGGCGAGCTCTCCACCTTCCAGGCCTCGGCCGGCATGATCAGCGGGAACCTCGAGGGCTGGGCGCTCTACGCGGAGCGGCTCATGGACGAGCTGGGCTTCCTCACCGACCCCGGCGAGCGGCTCGGCTACCTCGACGCCCAGATGATGCGCGCGATCCGAGTGATCATCGACATCGGCATGCACCTGGAGCTGGCGGTCCCCGCCGACTCGCCGATGCACGCCGGGCTGACCTGGACGCCCGGGCTCGCCCGGGAGTTCTTCGGCGCCTACTGCGGCCGCGACGCCGCCTTCCTCGACAGCGAGCTGCTGCGCTACCTGGGCGGGCCGGGGCAGGCGATCAGCTACAAGCTCGGCGAGCGGGCCTGGCTCGCGGGCCGGGCCGCGGCGAAGCGGGCGCGGGGTGCGGACTTCGACCTCAAGGCGTGGCACATGACCGCGCTCTCACAGGGCTCGCTCGGCCTCGACGACCTGGAGCAGGAGCTGGCCGCCCTGTAGGACCGCGTCGGGACGCCGAGCGTCAGCGCGGCGGGCGGTCTCCCTCGCGGGTCCGGCGCAACAGGCCTCCCGCGGCGAGCACGTCGCGCTCCCCGCGGCTGAGCAGCAGCCGCAGCGCGATCGGCTCGCCGCGGTCGACCTCGGCGGTCAGCTCCTCGGCTCCGGAACGGACCGCATCGGCCAGGCCGGCGATGTGCCACCGGTCGCCGACCGACACCCGCTCCCGATCGGCGTCGGCGGCGAGGAGCAGCGGGACGATCCCCTGCACGACGAGGTTGCGCCGGTGGATGCGCGCGAACCCGGCCGCCGCCACGACCATGATGCCGAGGTGCAGCGGGGCCATCGCGGCGTGCTCCCGGGACGAGCCCTGCCCGTAGTTGTCCCCGCCGACGATGATCCCGGGGGTCCCCTGCCCCGCCCATTCCCGCGCCCGGTCGTGGAAGTCCGGGTCGAAGCGGCGGAACAGGTAGTGGCTGCACGCCTCGATGTCCGACCACACGGACATGCCGATGGCGCCGTCCGGGGCCATGTCGCCGGTGGAGACGTCGTCCCCGACGACGATCACGACGCGGCCGTCGAGCTCGGCCGGCGGTGGTTCCGGCAGCGGAGGCGGGACGAGGCTCGGTCCGCGGACGATCTCCACCCGCCGCGCCTCGACCGCCGGCAGCGGCTCGGTGATCAACCCGTCGACCACCGCCGGGTCGGGGCCCGGGGCCGCGGGCAGCGGAGGGAACGCACCGAGGTCGCGGGGATCCGTGATGTGGCCCGTCAACGCGGTGGCCGCCGCCGTCGAGGGCGAGCAGAGGTAGACGCGGTCCTCGGCCGTGCCGCTGCGGCCGGGGAAGTTGCGGTTGAACGTCCGGACGGACGCCTGCCCGCGCGTCGGCGCCTGCCCGATCCCGATGCAGGGGCCACAGACCGGCTCCAGCATCCGGGCACCCGCCGTGGCGAGGTCGCGGTACACGTCGCCCCGCACGATCGTGTCCAGGATCTGGCGCGAGCCCGGCGTGACCGTGAGCGCGACGTCCGGGTGGACGGTGCGGCCCGCCAGCACCGCGGCGACCGTCGCGAGGTCCTCGTAGGAGGAGTTGACCGAGGAGCCGACGCACACCTGCACGACCGGCGTGCCCGCGACCTCCCGGACCGGCACGACGTCGCCCGGGGACTGCGGCACGGCGATCAACGGTTCGAGGGCCACGAGGTCGATGTGCTCCTCGTCGTCGTAGGTCGCGCCGTGGTCGGCGGTCAGCGCGGTCCAGTCCTGGTCGCGGCCCTGCGCGGCCAGCCACTCCCGCGTCCGCTCGTCGGCCGGGAACACGGCACCGGTCGCCCCGGTCTCCGTGATCATGTTGCAGATCGTGGCCCGCTGGGTGACCGACAGGGTGGCCACCCCCTCGCCCGTGAACTCGAACACCGCGCCCGTGCCGCCCCGGACGCCGTGGCGGCGCAGGAGCTCCAGGATCACGTCCTTCGCCTCCACCCAGTCCGGCAGGGTGCCGGTGAGCTCGACGCGCACGACCCGCGGAGAGGCCAGGTCGAACCCGTGGCCGGCCATCGCGACGGCCACCTCCAGGCCGCCCGCGCCCACCGCGAGCATCCCGAGGGCGCCCGCGGTCGTCGAGTGCGAGTCCGCGCCCACGAGCAGGCCTCCAGGCCGGGCGAACCGCTCCAGGTGCAAGTAGTGCGAGATCCCGTTCCCCGCCGGGGAGTACCGCACCCCGAACCGGCGGCAGAACGAGCGCAGGTAGTGGTGCTCGGCCATGTTCCGGTCGTCGATCTGCAGCACGTTGTGGTCGACGTAGAGCACCGTCGGGTCCACCACCACCCGCTCCGCGCCGAGCGCCTCGAACTGCATGCACGCCATCGACCCGGTGGCGTCCTCGATGAGCACCTGGTCGACGTCGAGCGTGACGTCCTCGCCGTGCGCGAGCGGCCCCCCGCCGCCGTGCCCGGCGAGGAGCATGCGGGTGACGCTCTCGGCCACGGCCCCATCGTCGCCGCCTCGACCGGGGACCGCAGTGCGAGGCGGTGTAGGACGCGCCCGGGTGGGTAGGCGGACACGCGACACTCATTGCCGGCACAAGGGGGTGCCATGGCCGAGGTGGCGACCCGCACCGCCTGGTACGCGGGAGTGAACCGCAAGCATCGCCGGGTCCTCTACGCCACGTTCTCCGGGTGGGCCTTCGACGGCTACGAGACCCAGGCGCTCGTCGTGGTGGTGTCGCCCGCGCTCGCGCAGCTGCTGCCGGCGGGCGAACGGAGCAGCATCGGGCTCTACTCCGGGCTCGCCATCGGGCTGACCCTCCTCGGCTGGGGCATCGGCGGACTCGTCGGAGGGGTGCTCGCCGACTACCTCGGGCGCCGGCGGGTGATGCTGCTGGCGATCCTGGGCTACGCGGTGTTCACCGGCCTGACGGCGCTGAGCACCTCGTTCGAGATGCTGATCGCCTTCCGGATGCTCACCGGCATCGCGATGGGCAGCGAGTGGGCCACCGGGACGGTCCTGCTGCAGGAGACCTGGCCGGACCGCGCGCGGGCCAAGGGCGCCGGGTTCATGCAGTCGGGGTTCGGCTTCGGCACCCTGCTCGCCGCCCTGATCTGGCTCTTCCTCCAGGGCTCCGGCCCGGCGGCCTGGCGCTGGATGTTCGTCGTCGGGATCCTGCCCGCCTTCCTCGTGCTCTACATCCGTCGGCGCCTCGAGGAGTCGCAGCGGTGGGTGGACGCCGTCGCCGCGGAGAAGCGGACGCAGGAGCAACGCCCGTTCACCGTGCGCAGGTTGTTCGCCGACCCGGTCAACCGTCGGCGCGTCCTCGTGACGCTCGTCGTGTCCCTGGGCACGATCATCGGCTGGTACGCGGTGTCCGCGTTCCTGCCGCAGTTCGCCGTCTCGCTGGCCCACACGAGCGGGATCGGCAACCCGGCCGGCTGGGGCGCGCTGGCGGTCGTGTTCTACAACGTCGGCGCCATCCTGGGCTACCTGGTCAGCGGCTTCGTCGCGGACGCGGTCGGCAGGCGGTGGCTCGTCGCGATCATCTTCGGGGGCTCGCTGGTGATGACCCCGATCACCTACCTCTGGTGGGGTGGCCCCGTGGCGTTCCAGGTGGTCGCGCTGGTCAACGGTGTCTTCACCCTCGGCGGCTTCGCCTGGTTCGCGATCTACCTGCCCGAGCTGTTCGGGTCGACGGTGCGCTCCACCGCCACCGGATTCGTCTTCAACGCGACCCGGCTCGTCGCGTGGATCGGCCCGATCGTGTCCGGGGCGCTCATCGCGAGCTTCGGCGGGGTCTCCCACGCCGCCCTCTACATGGGATCGGCGTACCTGCTCGGGATCATCATGCTGCCGTTCCTGCACGAGACCAAGGGCGAGCCGCTGCCGCCCTGAGGCCCGCCGCAGGAGCGCAATTCAGGCGTCGAGCACCTCGGTCCCGACGACCGGGGGCAGCGTCGACCAGGGGAAGTTGATCCAGAGCGGGGTGTGTCGCCAGACGTACTCGCAGCGCACCTCGCTCTGCGGCTTCTCGTACACGACCGCGCACCGGACGTCGGCCACGTGCTCGCCGCAGAAGTCCCGCACGAGCTTGAGGGTGGCCCCGGTGTCGGCCACGTCGTCCGCCACGAGGACGGTGGCCCCGGAGAGGTCGACGATGTTCGGCACCGGCGGCAACATCACCGGCAGCGGCAGCCGCTCCCCCACCCCGGTGTAGAACTCCACGTTCATCACGTGCAGGTTCTTCACGCCGAGCGCGTAGCCGAGGGCGCCGGCCACGAACAGTCCGCCGCGTGCGATCGAGAGGATGATGTCCGGGCGGTAGCCGCTGTCCGCGACCTGCTCGGCCAGCTGGCGGGAGGCCGCGCCGAACAGCTCCCAGGTCAGCGTCTCGCGCTCCGCACCGCTCATGACCGGGAGCCTAACGAGGAGTGATCAGGCGCGGACGGACCCGTCTCCCGCGGCGGTGTCCCCGGCCCACCGGGCGGGGCGCAGCCGGCGGAACCGGTGCTCGAAGCCCCACCGCGCGACGTTGACGAACGCCTCGAGCATCACCGCGCCGTCCATCTTCGACGAGCCGATCTGCCGCTCGGTGAAGGTGATCGGCACCTCGACGACGCGGAACCCGGCCTGCAGCGCCCGCCAGGCGAGGTCGATCTGGAAGCAGTAGCCCTGGGAGATCACCGAGTCGAGGTCGAGCTGCTCGAGCACCTGCCGCCGGTAGACCCGGTAGCCGGCGGTGATGTCGCGGACGGGCGCGCCCAGCGCGAGGCGCGCGTACAGGTTCGCGCCGCGGGAGAGCCACTCCCGGTGGGCGGGCCAGTTGACGACCTCGCCGCCGGGCACGTACCGGGAGCCGAGGACCAGGTCGGCGCCCGGGCCCTCCTCCAGCGCCGCCAGCAGGGCCGGCAGGTCCTCGGGGGCGTGCGAGCCGTCGGCGTCCATCTCGACGACGACCTGGTGCTCGCCGCTCAGCGCGTGCCGGAAGCCGGCGAGGTAGGCGGCACCGAGGCCGTTCTTGCCCTCGCGGTGCAGCACGCGCACGCGCGGGTCCGCGGCCGCCATCTCCTCGGCGAGCTCGCCCGTGCCGTCCGGGCTGGCGTCGTCGACGACCAGGATGTCCGCGGCCGGCACTGCGGTGTTGAGCCGCGCGACGACCCGGCCGAGGTTCTCCCGCTCCTCGTAGGTCGGGATGACCACCAGGACCGGTCCCGGGGGCTCAGCCATCGACGTCCTCTCCTGCCCGGGGGGCGTCCTCGGACCCCGTGCGGGACCCGGCCCCCTCCTGCGCGGCGGCCGCACCGCGGCGTGCCCGCCTTCCGGCCAGCAGCGCGGCGCCGATCGCCATGACTCCCGCTGCGGTCAGCACCCACTCCGGCACGGATCGCAGCCGAGTGGCCAGCGTAGTCGTGTCCTCCAGCGTCTCGACAGCGACCAGGGTCCCGGGCACGAACTGCCCGGTACTGCCGGTGACGGTGCCCTCGGGAGTGATCGTCGCGCTCACGCCGGAGGTCGTCGCGACGACGACCGGCCGGTCGTGCTCGACGGCCCGCACCCGGGACATCGCCAGCTGCTGGTACGTCATCTCCGACAGGCCGAAGGTGGCGTTGTTGCTGGGGACGGCGAGCATGGTCGCACCCGCCGAGACGCTGTCGTCCACCAGGTCGTCGAACGCGATCTCCCAGCAGATCGCGATGCCGATGTCGGCGCCGCCGGCCTGCAGCACGCCGGGGCCGGGCCCGGGCACGAAGTTGCCCGCCCGGTCGACGTAGCTGGAGAAGATCCGGAAGAACGAGCGCCACGGCATGTACTCCCCGAAGGGCTGGATACGGCGCTTGTCGTTGCGCGCGATCGGGCCCAGCACCGGGTCCCAGACCAGGACGGCGTTGCTGTCCGTCCCGCCGGCGTTCACCAGGACCGAGCCGACGAGGATCGGGGCCTTGATCGCGGCCGCGGCCCGGGAGATCAGCGCGGCGGCGTCGGCGTTGCGGAACGGGTCGATGTCGGAGGAGTTCTCCGGCCAGATCACCACGTCGGGCTGCGGTCGCCGGCCCGCGGCCACGTCGGCCGCGAGCTGCTCGGTGACCGTGACGTGGTTGTCCAGGACGGCGCGGCGCTGGGCGTTGAAGTCCAGGCCCAGCCGCGGGACGTTGCCCTGGATCGCCGCCACGGTGATCGACTTCGACGGTCCGTTCACCGTCGCGGGGATCAGGCTCGCGACAGGGCCGGCCACCAGGGCGAGGACGAGCAGGACGGCCGGCACCACCGCGGCCCGGCCCTCCCGCCGCGCGAGCCGCCGGACCAGCTCGCCGAGCGCGAGGCCGGCGAGGACGGTGACGAACGACAGCAGCGGAACGCCGCCGACCGACGCGGTGTGCAGGAAGAGACCCTCGGGCTGGCCGAACCCGACGCGCCCCCAGGGCAGCCCGCCGAACGGGAAGCGGCTGCGGAGCGCCTCGACCCCGACCCAGACGGCGGCGCCCCACACCGGGGCCGCCGGGAGCCGGGACGTCACCGCCATGCCGGCGCCCGCGAGGCCGAACGCGATCGCCTCGACGACGCACAGGGCCAGCCAGGGCAGCGCCCCGACGAAGCCGCCGGTCCAGCTCAGCAGCGGGACCAGGAAGCCGAGGCCGAACAGGAAGCCCAGCAGGAACCCGCGGCGGGCGCGGACACCGCGCAGCACCACGCCGAGCACGGCGAACACCGGCGGGGCGAGCCACCACAGCTCGCGCGGCGGGAAGCTCAGGTACAGGACCACACCGGCGGCGATCGCCGGCAGCGCCCGGGCCAGGAGCCGCAGCGAGCGGGCGGACCGCGGAACCCGGGGAGCGGACCCGGCCGGGGCGGGGTCGACGGTCGGTGCGGCCACGGGAAGAGCGTACGGCGCGGGGGTGGTGGACCTGTTAGAGGAGGTCGAGCACGCCGGGCCGGCCCGCGGGGCCGGTGCGGCGGAACCACTCGCGGCCGTAGGCGGCGGCGAAGTCGTGCTCGGGGAGCTCGGCCGGGTCGACCTGGCTGGCGTGCGCCAGGATCGCGGCCCGCTTGACGGCGAGGTGCCGGGCGTCGCCGCCGACGGTCAGCGCGATCTCGGCGCCCTCGCGGCCGAAGGGAACGTCGGCGGCGCGGGCGGCGCCGTGCACGAGGTGCCCGTCCGGACCGAGCCGACCGAGGCCGTCGCGGTCCACCGTCGCCAGGTAGGCGTCCGCGCCGGTCAGCTCGGCGGCGATGGTGCCGACCACGCCGGCCATCCGGTGGTCGGGGTGGCCGTAGACGCCCTGCTCGTCGTCGGCGAGCAGGGTCCCGGCGCCCTCGTCGTCGACGATCTCGGCGAGCCGGCCGGCCAGGGCGAGCGGCTCGGCGCCGGCCAGCGCGCGGGCGTGGGTGCTGTCCGGGCCGCCCGGCAGCCCGGAGTCCCGGCGGCCCAGGAGCACGAGGCGGGCGACGCCGAGCAGCTCGGCGGCCTGCTCGAGCTCGGCGAGCCGGCGCTGCCGCACGGTCTCGCCGGGGTGCAGCGGGAGCCGGGACCCGCCCAGCTCACCGCCGGTGGCCATGACGAGCACGACGCGGGCGCCGGCGTCGGCCAGGCGGCGCAGGGTGATGCCGGTGAAGATCGCCTCGTCGTCCGGGTGCGGGTGCAGCGCGACGACGGTGTGTCCGCGCAGGTCGGGCTCGGCGAGCGCCGGGACGGCGGCGGAGACGACGGAAGCAGCGGGGTTCAGGGCAGGGGCCGCGGAAGCGGTCATGGAGGTGATCGCAGTCTGTGTGGGCCGCGGGAGTGCGGCGGGCGGACTATTCCGGGGGTGTCAGCGGCAACAGCGACAACACCCCGGACAGCAGCGACCCACCAAGGGGCGGCGGCTGGTCCGGTCGATCACGCGGAACAGGATGCCAGAGCGGCGGGGCGGAACGGAAGCGGGGTTGCCCGACGTCACTCCTCGGGTCCGCCCCCGTGCAGGATCCGGCCCTCGCGCACGGTGCGCAGGCACCGCGTGCCGTCCCAGAGGGCGTAGGACGCCGGGCCGCCCGTCACCGGGATCGGCGAGCCGCCACCGCCGGCCGCGTATCGCCCACCCGCGGTGTGCGCGGCCAGGGCGGTGGCCTCCCCGACCGACGATGCCGGCGTGCGGTGGGCGGTCGCGGCGCGGACCGCCGCCCACGGGTCCAGCGGCGTGACCGGGGAGTCGGAGCCGAAGGCGAGCACGACGCCGGCCTCGTCCAACGCCCGGAAGGGGTTCATCCCGCGCGCCCGTTCCGCCCCGAGCCGCGCCGCGTACATGCCACCGGGACCGCCCCAGGCGGCGTCGAACAGGGGCTGGACGCTGGCCACCACGCCGAGCGCGGCCAGCCGGGCCGCCTGGCCGCCGTCGACCATCTCCAGGTGCTCGAGGCGGTGCCGGGCCGCGCGGACCTCCGCCGGGGAGGTGCGGCGGGCGGCCTCCTCGAGCGCCGCGACGGCCGCCTCCACGGCGGCCTCGCCGATCACGTGGAAGCCCGCCTGGATGCCGGCCCGGGTGCAGGCGGTGAGGTGCGCCGCCAGCGTCCCGGCGTCGAGGTAGTGGTTCCCGGTGCAGCCCGGGGCGTCGAGGTAGGGGGTGTGCAGGGCGGCGGTGCGCGAGCCGAGCGAGCCGTCGACGAACAGGTCGCCGGCCAGACCGTGCGCACCCGTGTCGGCGCGGAGCGCCCGGGCGGCCTCCGGGCTGTCGACGGCCTCGCCCCAGTAGCCCACGACCTGGACACCGTGCGTGCTCCCGAGCAGGTCGGCGAGGTCGGCGCGGCCGGAGATCTCCGGGCCCGCGCACTCGTGCACCTCGGCCACCCCGCGGGCGGCGGCGTGGTCGAGGAAGGCGGCCTGGGCCGAGCGGCGCTGCGCGGGGTCCAGGGCGGCCAGCGCGGCCCGGCGGACGTGGTGGTGGGCGTCGGCGCTCAGCGGGCCGGTCGGGCTCCACCCCGTGGCACCGACCGCTCCGGGTGCGCGGTCGACCAGGGCGGTGGACACCAGGGCCGAGTGCACGTCGATGCGACTGAGGTAGACCGCCCGGCCGCCGGCGGCGCGGTCCAGCTCGGCGCGAGAGGGCGGCGGCCCGGACCAGCGGTCCTCCTCCCAGCCGTGCCCCCACACGACGGCGGCGGGCGGGGCAGCACCCGCGGCCGCCGCCACCGCGGCCAGGACCTCGGCCGCGGTCGCGCAGCGGGTGAGGTCCAGGCCGTCGAGCAGGAGGCCGGAGGCGGTCGCATGGACGTGCGCGTCGACGAAGGGCGAGGTCAGCAGGACCCCGTCGAGCTCCTCGACGCGCGTGGCGCGGTGCGCCCGGCTGCGGGCCTCCGCGGCCGCGCCGGTCCAGGTGACCCGTCCGCCTTCGGTCTCGAGCGCGACGGGGCCGGGCCGGCCGGGCGACCGGAGGCCGGTGAGCAGGGTGCGGACCACGGTCGGGTGTCTACCGCACCCCGGGGCGGTGGATCAGGACTGGGTCGATCGGGACGGGCCGATCAGTAGGGGGCCTTCGGCATCAGGATCCACAGCACGATGTAGATCACGAACTGCGGACCCGGGAGCAGGCAGGACAGCAGGAAGATCAGCCGCACCACGAACGGGCTCAGGCCGAAGCGCTGCGCGAGGCCGGCGCAGACCCCGGCGATCACGGCGCCGTTGCGCGGGCGGGTCAGGGTGGTTGCCATGGTGTCGTCGAGCTCCTCGTTCCGGGTCGGCGGCGGTTCTCGCCGCCCTGCACCTCACGATGCCGCCTCTGCGGGGTGGGTGCCTCCGGACAACGCCCGGAGAAAGTCCGGGGTTCCCCCGAGGGAGCGACGCGGCAGCCCACACCGACACTTCCGCCGCTCCGCGCGCAGTTGTCCACATCGGTGGCCGCTCTCCGGTCCGTGGCCGCGGTTGCGCGTGCCGGGCGACCGGGTTGTCCACAGCGGAGCGGCGACGGCCCCACCCGCCGCCTCCGTGCCCCTAGCGTCCGCCGCGTGCCGACCCGTCTGCTCCCCGTCGCGTGCCGCCGTGTGGTCCCGGTGGTCGCCCTGCTCCTGGTCCTCGCCGCGATCGGGGCCGCTCCCCCGGCCCTGGCCGCCGGGGTACCACCCGATCCCCGGCCGACGGCCGTCGTCGCGCTGGGCGACAGCGCGGCGTCCGGCGAGGGCGCCGGTGACTACGAGGCGGGCACCCGCGGCGAGGGCGGGAACTGGTGCCACCGCTCCCCCGCCGCCTACGTGCACCGCAGCGCGCTGGCCGAGATCGCCGTGAACCTCGCCTGCTCCGGCGCGGGCGCGGAGCACGTCGCCTTCGGCACGGCGGTGCACCACACCGAGGGATCACAGGTACAGCGCCTGGTCGAGGTCGCGCGCCGGCACCGGGTGCTCGCGGTCACCCTGCAGGTGGGCGCGAACGACGAGCCGGACCTGTCGGGCGTCGCCGTCGCCTGCATCCGGGCATTCCTCGACCTGCGCGAACCGGGCTGCCGTACGACGGCCGGGCCGGGCTGGGCGGATCGGCTCGCGGCGGTGGCACCCCGGATCGAGGCGGCGGCCCGGGACGTCCGCACCGCGATGTCCGAGGCGGGCTACCCGCCGGACGGGTACGCGTTCGTGCTGCTGTCGTACGCGGCCCCGGGCAGCGAGGCGATGCCGGCCTGGCACGGGCTCCAGGGCTGCCCCTACTCCCGGCCCGACGCAGGGTGGGCGCGCACCGTCGCGTTCCCGCAGCTCGCCGCGACGATCGGGGCGGTCGCCGAGCGGGTGGGCGCACGCTTCCTCGACCTGGCGCGGCTCGCGGAGGGCCGCGAGGCGTGCACGGGCCCGCTGCGCGACGAGTGGCAGCGCCGGCTCACCGTCGACCCGCGGACGCTCGTGCAGGGCGCGCTCGACACCGCCGGCCGGCACCTGTTCCAGGAGTCGTTCCACCCGACCGCGGCGGCGCACACCGCGATCGCCGGGTGCCTGCGCGAGTTCCTCGGCGGCACCGCGGCGCGTGCGGCGTGCGTACCGGGCCGGGACGGCGCCGCGCACCCGGAGGTGGCGGCGTGATCAGGGCACGATCAGAGGACGACCAGGTTCCGGGGGCCGTTGTTGAGCCGCTCGACGCCCGTCTCGGTCACGACCACGATGTCCTCGATCCGGGCGCCCCACTCGCCGTCGAGGTAGATGCCGGGCTCCACACTGAAGGCCATGCCCGGCTCGAGGGTCAGCGTGTTGCCGTCCACGATGTAGGGCTCCTCGTGCACGTCGAGCCCGATGCCGTGCCCGGTGCGGTGCACGAACCGCGGGCCGAAGCCGGCCTCGGTGATCGGCGCACGGGCCGCCTCGTCGACCGACTCCGCCGTGACGCCCGGGCGCACCGCCTGCACCGAACGCTCCTGCGCCTCCTGCAGCACCGCGTAGGTCTCGCGGACCTGCGCGGACGGCTCCGCCCCCACCGCGTACGTGCGGGTGCAGTCGGAGTTGTAGCCGCTGGCGAGCGGACCGCCGATGTCGATGACCACCACGTCGCCCGCCTCGACGACCCGGTCGGAAACGTCGTGGTGCGGGCTCGCGCCGTTCGGCCCGGACCCCACGATCACGAAGGCGGCCCCCGTGTGCCCCTCGGCCACGATCGCCGCCTCGATGTCCGCGCCGACCTGCGCCTCGGTGCGGCCGGGCTTGAGGATCTCGCCCATCCGCGCGTGCACGCGGTCGATCGCGGCGCCCGCCGCGCGGAGCTCTGCCACCTCCGCGGCGTCCTTGCGCATCCGCAGCTCACGCAGGACCGGTCCGGCGAGGCGCTGCCGCACGTCGGGGAACGCGTCGCGCAGGCCGAACACGTGTCGCGCCGGCATCCCGTCCGCCACCGCCATCCGGGTGGGGCCGCCCGCCAGGTCGGAGACCAGCAGGTAGGGGTCCTCGCCGTCCGTCCACGTGAGGACCTCGATGCCGAGCGCCTCCAGGGTCGCGACGTCGAACCCGGGGGCCTCCAGCCGCGGCACGACCAGCGCCGGTGGCGCACGGTGGCCCGCGGCCGGGAGCACCAGGCAGGTCAGCCGCTCGTGGGACTCACCGGCGTGGTCGACCAGGTAGCGCAGGTCGGTGCCGGGTGTGATGAGGAGGACGTCGGCGCCCTGCTCGGCGGCGACCTCGCCGGCCCGGCGCAACCGGTCGGCGAGCAGCTCGGTGGGGACGGCGTGGCTCATGCGGCGAGCTTAGGGCGCTCACGCTGTGCGTCGTCCCCGCCTGGCATGCTGGCTCACCGTGACGGCACCCCACCCGGCCCCGCAGGCCCCCGCCGGCTCGCTGATGCTGCTCGACGCCGCGAGCATGTACTTCCGCGCCTTCTACGGCGTGCCCGAGTCGATCACCGCGCCCGACGGGACACCGGTCAACGCCGTACGCGGGTTCACCGACATGGTCGCCCGGCTCGTCGCCGAGCACCGCCCCGCCCGGCTCGTCGCGTGCCTGGACCTCGACTGGCGGCCGGCGTTCCGGGTGGAGGCCCTGCCCTCCTACAAGGCGCACCGGATCGAGGGCTCCACGCCGGGCAGCGGGCCGGACACCGCGCCCGCGGGGATCCCCGAGGAGGTACCGGACACCCTCGCGCCGCAGGTGCCGATCATCCTCGACGTCCTGGCCGCGGCGGGCATCGCGACCGGTGGGGCCGAGGGCCACGAGGCCGACGACGTGATCGGCACGCTGGCCCACCGCGAGGCCGCCGACCCGGTGCTCGGGGTCAGCGGCGACCGGGACCTCATGCAGATCGTCCGCGAGGAGCCCACGCCCGTGCGGCTGCTCTACGTGGGCCGCGGCCTGGCGAAGGCCGAGCTCCTCGGCCCGGCGGAGGTCGCCGAGAAGTACGGCGTGCCGCGGGACCGGGCCGGCGAGGCCTACGCCGAGATGGCGATGCTGCGCGGCGACCCCTCCGACGGGCTGCCCGGCGTGCCCGGGGTCGGCGCGAAGACCGCGGCCACGCTGGTCGGGAAGTTCGGCTCGTGGGCCGAGCTGGTCGCGGCCGTCGCCGACCCCGGTGACACGCGGCTGGCCGCGAGCGTGCGGAGCAAGCTCGGCAAGGCCACGGACTACCTGGCGGTCGTCGAACCCGTGGTGCGGGTGGTGCAGGACGCGCCGGTGGAGCTGTCGCGCTCCGACGTCCTGCCCGACTCCCCCGCCGACGCCGGCGCCCTCGCCGCCCTGGCCGAGCGCTGGGGCCTGGGCGGGTCGGTCGACCGGCTGGTGGCGGCGCTCAAGGGCTGAGGTCCGGACCGGGCGTCACTGCCCGGTCCACGCTGCCGGATCTCGCGGCCGGATCTCGCTGCCGGATCTCGCGGCCGGATCTCGCTGCCGGATCTCGCTGCCGGGGCTGCGCCGCCGGCGGCCGTGGTGGGTCAGAAGAACGTCCCGCACCACGGCACGGTGTCCGGCCCGGTCGCCGCGAAGAGCCGGTCGGCGCGGGCGACGGCGGCCCCGTCGTGCACGGTCCACCAGCCACTCGCGACGAGCTCGGACGGCCGCCGGTCGCCCAGGTAGGCCATGGCGAGGCCCGCGACGTCGCATTCCAGGTCGGCCGGCCAGTCCTCGGCCGGTGAGGGGTCTGGGGGGCCCGCGCCGTTCGTACCGGCGGCGCGGCCGTCGATCACGTGCACGCCGTCGTTGCCCGGGAACAGGGCGTCGTGCACGCGGAGGCGGAGCGGCTCGCCCCCGGACTCGCCCCAGCTGCGGGCGGCGAAGGCGGCGGGCACGTCGAGCAGGCGCAGCCAGGTCTCGTCGTCGACGCCGGTGGTGCGGCAGGCCCGCGGGTCCTCGAGGAACAGGTCCACCGGCTCGTCCAGTGGGCGCAGGTGCGCCGAGACGGCGCGGAGGAGGTCGATGCGCAGCAGGAATCGCCAGAGGCCTGCTGTGGCCTGCGGGGTCGCGGCGTGCAGGTCGTGGAGCTCGAGGACGTTCTCGCCGAAGTCCGTACCGTCCTGGCGCACGGTCCAGGTGGCGAAGCCGTCGTCGCCGCGGGGGCCGGTGTGCACCGCGATCCCCCGGGCCTCGTCGGCGGTCCGCCGGGAGCGCAGGACGTGCGCCCACCAGCCCTCGTCGCGTTCGATCGGGCCCGGGCGTGCGGTCGCGGCCAGGATGCGGGCGTAGAGCGGCGGCAGGACCGTCGCGGCCTCGTCGGGGTCGAGCAGCCGGACCTCGCCGCCCGCCGGGGCGCCGGTGCGGAAGCGGGCGCCGGCGGTCACCCGCAGGTTCCGGCCCCGGCTGGCGACGCCGTAGCCGAAGCGGCCGTAGATGCGCGCCTCGCTGGCCCGCAGGGTCGCCGCGATCTCACCGCGGTCGGCGGCGTCGGACAGCTGCTCGCGCATGAGCCCGGTGAGCAGGCCGCGACGGGTCCGGTCGGCCCGGACGCCGACGCGGGTGACGGCCGCCATCGGTACCCGCGCCCCGCCGGGCACCGTGAGTGCCGACCCGAAGCTCATCGCGGTCCCGGCGAGGGTGCCCGCGGGCAGGTCCACGCCGAACGTGCGGCCCGGGGCGTAGGAGAGCCGGGTGAGGGCCCAGTGCTCGTCGTCGGCGGGCCCACCGCCGTGGAGGGCGGCGCGGAAGAGGGTGTGCGCCGAGCGGAGCTCCCCGGGCTCCAGCACCCGCACCTCGGCGGCGGGACGCGCCGCGCCGGCCGGGGACGCGGGTGGGCGCGGGGCGGCGGTGTCGGGCTCGCGGGGATCGGTACCGGTCGTGCTCACGGTCGTCGATCCTCGGGCCCCGGGCCGCCTCCTGTCATCCGGAATCCGGTGCGGGCCGGGTCCGGCTCGGCCGGAGCGCCGGGATCAGACGCGAGCGACCTGGTAGGTGCCCTGGTCGTCGAGGACCGTGACCGGGACCTCGACGTTCTCGCCGTCGACGTTCGCGGTGCAGCTGAAGGTCGAACCGGCCTCGACCTTCTGGCCCTCGGGGCAGCTCACGCCGGTGGCGCCGAGGCCGTAGTCCTGGGTGAGGATCTGGGTGACCCCGGCCTGCAGGGCCGGCTGGTCGAACTCCTCGGTCACGAGGAAGCCCGGCTTCCAGAACGCGGTCACGGCCAGGACGGCCAGCACGACCACCAGTACGGCGGCGCCGGCCACGAGCTTCCGGTCGCCCCCGGGCCACCCGCGCCGGCGTACGGCGCGGCCCGTCCCGCCCGGGAGGGTGGAGGTCGCGGAGGCGGCACCGGGGATGCCGGTGCCCGCCGGGTCCCAGCCGCCCTGCACCGCCGTGCGGTCGCCCTCGGGGGTCCAGCCGCCGTGCACGGCCGTGCGGTCGCCCGCCGGATCCCAGCTGCCCTGCACCGCCGTGCGGTCGCCCTCCGCGGCCCAGGAGGCCTCGGCCCCGCTCTGCGGGGTGGCCGCCGGGTCCCAGGCCGCGGTCCCGGCCGGGTCCCGGTCCGGACCTTCGCCCCGGGTGGCGGTGCTCCAGCCCGAGCCGGTCACGGTCGCCTCGGGGTCGCCAACGCCACCCACGCCGCCCACGCCACCCACGCCACCCGGGTCGCCGACGCCGCCCGGGTCGCCAACGCCGCCCGGGTCGCCAACGCCGCCCGGGTCGCCGGCCGGGACGGCCGGGGAGCCGTAGGCCGGGGTGGGCGGGTCGGCCTCGCCGGTGCGGGTGAAGTCCCACCCGGACCGCCCGGTGTGCGGCACGGTGACCGACGCGGAGTCGTCCGTGACGGCCTTCCCCCCGCCGGGGCCGTACCGGTCGGCGTCATACCGCTCGGCGCGGTCCTCCGCGGACGGGTCCGGTCCGGTCGCGTCGCCCTGGCCGCCGGCGGCCCGGTGGCTCCGCTCCGTCTCCCCGTGCGGGTCCCGTGGGGTGCTCATCGCCGACCTTCCGTCCGTCCTGCGTTCCGTGCCGCGGTGCGTGCCCGTGTCGCCAGTGCTCGTGTTGCCAGTGCTCGTGTTGCCAATGCCCGTGTCGCCAGTGCTCGTGTTGCCAGTGCTCGTGTTGCCAATGCCTGTGTCGCCAGTGCCTGGTCGTCATTGCCCGTCTCCTCGGTGCCCGTGTCCTCAGTGCCGTGTCGTCGGTGCTGTGTCCTCGGTGCTGGGTCGTCGGGCGCCTGGGCGGACCCCTCACGGGCCGCCCGGGCAACGATCCAAGCACACCGCGGGGCGATGCCGCGGCCGGTCACCGCCCGGCGGCGACGCTCACAGCATGGGTGCGCACGCTGCCGCCGCGGGTCGGCACCCCGCTGCCCCACCCGGCCCAGGCGGTACGCCCGCCGCCGCCCACTCCCGGCGCGCTCAGCCCACTTCCGGCGGTCAGCCCACTCCCGCCGCCACGACGCCCCGGCGGACCTCCCTGGCCGCCCGGTGCGCGGTGCGCCCGACCCCCTCGGTCTTCCCGGCGACCGAGGCGATCTGCTCGAGCAGGTCGAGCACCTGCCGGGCCCACCGGACGAAGTCGCCCGCGGACAGCTCCTGCCCGTTGCGCTCGGCGGCCTCCAGGACCTGGGCCAGCGACTCCCCGCGGGCCCACCGGTGCATCGGCCAGGCGAAGCCGAGGTCCGGCTCGCGGGTGCGGTCGATCTTGTGCCGGCGCTCGTCCTGTTCGAGCTCCGCCCAGATCCGCACCGTGTCGGCCAGAGCCTCGGTGACCGCGCCCTGCGGGACCCGCGGGACCGGGGCGTCGTCCCGGCGCGACTCGTAGACCAGCGCGGACACCACCGCCGCGAGCTCGGCGGGCTCGAGGCCCGACCACACGTCGTGCCGCAGGCACTCCGCGGCGAGCAGGTCCGACTCGCCCCAGAGGCGGGACAGCCTGTGACCGTCCTCGGTGACCGTCTCGCCGTCGAGGTACCCACGCTCCGTGAGCAGCGCCCGGATCCGGTCGAAGCCGCGGGCCAGCGAGTGCGTGGTGGCCCGGACCTTCTGCCGGAGCTGCTCGGTCTCGCGCTCCAGCCGCGTGTGGCGCTCGCCCCAGCGAGCGTGGGCCTCGCGGTCGTCGCAGCCGTGGCACGGGTGGGACCGGAGCGCACGGCGCAGGGTGGTGAGCTCCGGATCGTCGGCGGCACCGCCACCGCGCCGCTTCCGCTGCGGGGTGGGCGCCACGATGCCGGTGTTGCGCAGCGACGAGGCCAGGTCGCGCCGGACCCGCGGCGAGCGGTGGTCGACGCGCTTCGGCAGCCGCATCCGGCCGAGCGTGCTCACCGCGACCGGGAAGTCCGCTGCGGAGAGCCGGCCCGCCCAGCGGTCCTCGGTGAGCACCAGCGGCCGCGGGTCCTCGTGGTCGCCGGGCGGGTCGAGGACGACGGCGAGCCCGGAACGACGCCCGCCCGGCACCGCGATGACGTCGCCGGGCCGCAGCGTGCGCAGCGACTCCGTGACCTCCTGGCGGCGCTCGGCCGAGCCCTGTCGGCGCAGCGCCTTCTCCCGGTCGGACACCTGGCGGCGCAGCCGGGCGTACTCGGTGAAGTCGCCGAGGTGGCACTGCATGGACTCGGCGTAGCTGCGCAGGGCCTCGGTGTTCCGCTCGATCCGCCGCGCCAGCCCGACGACCGACCGGTCCGCCTGGAACTGCCCGAACGACTGCTCCAGCAGCTCGCGGCCCTGTTCGATGCCGAGCCGCTCCACCAGGTTGATCGTCATGTTGTAGTCCGCGCGGAAGGAGCTGCGCAGCGGGTACGTGCGGGTCGAGGCGAGGCCGGCCACCTGCTCCGGGTCCACCCCGGGCTGCCAGATGACGACTGCGTGCCCCTCGACGTCGATCCCCCGCCGCCCGGCCCGCCCGGTGAGCTGCGTGTACTCGCCGGGGGTGAGATCGACGTGGGCCTCGCCGTTGTACTTGACCAGCCGCTCGAGGACGACGGTCCGCGCCGGCATGTTGATCCCGAGCGCGAGGGTCTCGGTGGCGAACACGCACCGCACGAGGCCCTCGACGAACAGCTCCTCGACCGTCTCCTTGAAGGCCGGCAGCATGCCCGCGTGGTGCGCCGCGATGCCGCGCTCGAGCGCCTCGCGCCACTCCCAGTAGCCCAGCACGCCCAGGTCGCCCTGGGGCAGGTCGCCGGTGTGCTTCTCGATGATCCGCCGGATCTCGCTGACCTCGGCCTCCGTGGTGAGCCGCAGCCCGGCCCGGACGCACTGGCCCACCGCGGCGTCGCAGCCCGCGCGGCTGAACACGAAGGTGATCGCCGGCAGCAGGGCCGCCCGGTCGAGCCGGTCGATGACCGTGACCCGTGAGGCCGGCCGGATCCCGCCGCGGGAGCGCGGCGGCCCGCCCCGCCCGGGACCCGACGAGCGGCCGCGACGACCGTCGGTCACCCAGGTCGCCATGTTGTCCTGGCGGGTGAGCTCGCGGGTCTGCCGCAGCAGCTCGGGATCGACGGCGAGCTCGCCGGCCCGCTCGGCGAACAGGTCGTAGAGCCGGTTGCCGACCATCATGTGCTGCCACAGCGGCACCGGCCGCACCTCGTCGACGACGACGGCGGTGTCGCCCCGCACGGCGACCAGCCAGTCCCCGAACTCCTCGGCGTTGCTCACCGTGGCGGACAGGCTGACGAGCGCGACGTGCTCGGGCAGCTGGAGGATGACCTCCTCCCAGACCGCGCCGCGGAAGCGGTCGGCGAGGTAGTGCACCTCGTCCATGACGACGTACCCGAGCTGGTCGAGCGACCGTGAGCCCGCGTAGATCATGTTGCGCAGGACCTCGGTGGTCATCACGACCACCTGCGCGTCGCCGTTCACGCTGGTGTCGCCGGTGAGCAGGCCGACGGCCCCGGCCCCGTGCCGCTCGACGAGGTCGGCGTACTTCTGGTTCGACAGCGCCTTGATCGGCGTGGTGTAGAAGCACTTGAGGCCCTGCGCCAGGGCCAGGTGCACGGCGAACTCGCCGACGACGGTCTTGCCCGCGCCGGTCGGCGCGCAGACGAGCACCCCGTGCCCGTCCTCGAGCGCCTCGCACGCCTCGCGCTGGAACCCGTCGAGACCGAAGGGGAGGGACCCGGCGAACTCGCTCAGCCGCGGATGCGCGGCGCGGGCCCGGGCCGCGGCGTACGCCTCGGCGGGGGCCGGTGTGCTGCTGGCCACCCGACCAGGCTGTCACACCACACCGACACTCCGCCGTGTGATAGCCCCGTTACCCCGCTCACGAGCGGGGCGGACTCGCCCTCAGGTCACGTCGTCGACGTTGCGGGTGCTCGGCTCCGCGCTGTGCAGCGGGGCAGGCGGCGGGACCGGGCTCGGCCCGTCGAGGCCGCCGGCCCCGTGGACACCGCCGGGTGTGTCGATCCGGCTGGGCCCGTCGACCGCGCTCGGGGTGGTGTCGATCGGGGACGGGGCGTCGGGGTCCCAGTCGTCCCAGCCCTCGGCCTTGCGCAGCTTCGCCTTGCGCGCGTCGTGCACCCGCGCGATCTGGATGGCGAGCTCGAACAGCAGCGTGAGCGCCAGCGCGAGCGCCGTCATCGAGATCGGGTCCTGCCCCGGCGTGGCGACGGCGGCGAACACGAACAGGCCGAAGATGATCCCGCGCCGCGACTTCCGCAGCCGCGCGTAGCTCAGGATCCCGATCTGGTTCAGCATCACCACGAGCAGCGGGATCTCGAAGCTCACGCCGAAGATCAGCAGCAGCGCGATGACGAACCCGAAGTAGCTCTCGCCGGTCAGCGCGGTGGTCTGGACGTTGCTGCCGATCGTCAGCAGGAACGCCAGACCCTGCGAGACGACGAAGTAGGCGAGCACCGCACCCGCGACGAACAGCACGGCGGCGGTGCTGACGAAGATCAGCGCGAACTTGCGCTCCTTCGGGTACAGCCCGGGCACGATGAACGCCCAGATCTGGTACAGCCAGATCGGGCACGCCAGGACGATGCCGGCGACCGCACCGACCTTGAGCCGCAGCATGAACTGGTCGAACGGCCCGGTGCCGAGCAGGGTGCAGGAACCGTCGGCGGTGAACACGGCCCGCGACGAGGCGGGCAACGAGCAGTACGGCTGCTTGAGCAGCTCGCCGAGGCTCGGCGCGCCGAAGAACCCGACCTCGAACCAGATGTAGCCGACGATCGTGGTGAGCGCGATCGCGAGCAGCGAGATCCCGAGGCGGTTGCGCAGCTCGTAGAGGTGCTCGACGAGCGTCATCGTGCCGTCGGGGTTCTTCGGCCGCCGGCGGAGGCTGAGCTTCACCACGTCGAGCGGGGCCTTACTGCTGGTGCTCGCGCTGCTCCGCCGGCTGCTCGGCCGGGCGCGCCGGCTCGGCGGCCGCGGGGCCCGTGCTGCCGGTGGTGCCCTGCGCCGGCGGGAGCGGGGCCGGGGGTTCCTGCTTCGCCGCCGGCTCCTCGGTCTTCCCGTCGTTCTTCATGCCCTTCATCTCGCCCTTGAAGATGCGGGCGGACTGGCCGACGGAGCGGGCCATGTCGGGCAGCTTCTTGGCGCCGAACAGCAGGAGCACCACCACCACGAGGATGACGATCTCCCACCCGCCGAGACTCGGCATGAGCAGTCCTTTCGACGGAACCGGTTCGCCCTGATAGTACGCACCGGCGCCCCGGCCACGGTCAGCGGCGGGCGCGCAGTTCCGCGGCCGCCGCCCGCAGCGGGACGACGGACTCCCCGGCCCGCCGGCGCTCGTGCTGGGCGGCGTGCACGAACCGCCGCACGTGCGCCAGGCAGACCACCGCCACGGCCAGCAGCAGCACGATCCCCGCCGCACCCAGCAGGACCGGCACCCAGTACAGACCCATCAACGCTCCCCCGCTCCGTCGTCGTCCGTGGTGGCGGTCCCGGCGGACGTGGCCGCCGTGGCCGCCGTCGATGCGGACGCGAGAGCCGCCCGAGCGCGCTCGGCCACCGCGGCCGCCAGCTCCGGAGGCTCCAGCACCCGCGCGCCGCCGCCGAGGCCGAGCACCAGCCGGACCAGCCATGCCGGGTCGGCGTAGCGCAGCCGGACGCGCGCCGCGCCCGACCCGTCGAGGTGCTCGACGACCTCGTCCACCGGGTAGTACTCGGCGATCCAGCGGGCCTCGCGGGCCACCTCGAGGACCGCGGTGCGGTGCTCCTCGCTGGGCGTGAACAGCCCGCGCGAGACGTCGTGCGGCTCCGCGTCGGACGGCGGCGAGCTCGGTTCGGCGAGCTCGGCGACCTCCTCGACCCGGTCCAGCCGGAACAGCCGCACGCCCTCCGCGCGCCGGCACCAGGCCTCCAGGTACCCGCGGCCCTCGACGAGCAGCAGCCGCATCGGGTCGACCGTCCGGCGGGACACCGCGTCCCGCCCCGCCGTGTAGTAGACGATCTGCAGGGCCCGCCCGCGGTCGAGGGCGCCGCGCACCGCGGCGGCGGTGGCCTCCTCCTCGCGGGTGAGGTCGACGGCGACGGTCGCCACCCCGGCGTCGCCCACGGCCCGCTCGATCTTGGCGGTGGCCCGCCGCACGGCCGCGGTGTCGACGACGCCGGGCGCCTCGCTCAGCGTGCGCAGCGCCACCAGCAGGGCGGTCGCCTCCGCCGTGGTCAGCCGCAGCGGGCGGCGCATGCCGGCGTCCTCGGTCACGCTCACCGTGTCGCCGGAGAACGAGAGGTCGACGAGGTCGCCCGGCCCGTACCCGGGCAGCCCGCACATCCACAGCAGCTCGAGGTCGCGGCGCAGCTGCCGCGGGGTGATGTCGAAGTCCGCGGCGGCCTCGGCGATCGGGATCCCGGGCCGGGCCAGCAGGTACGGCACCAGCGACAGCAGCCGCGGCAACCGGTCGGCGACCCCGCTCACGCCGCACCCCCCACGACGCGCCTCACCGGACCTGTTCCCCCGCGTGCGCGGCGAGCGCGCCCTCCCACAGCCTCCGGACGTGGGCGGCGAGCCCCGGCGGGTCGAGCACCACGACGTCCGGACCCGCCCCGGCGAGCCACCGGGCCACCGTGCGCTCGCTGCGCAGCTCGATCTCCAGCACGTCGCCCGGACGCCCGTCCAGCTCGCGGGGCCCGACGACGGTGCCGAGCCGGCGCAGCCCGTGCGCGTGCCCCTCGGGAACCCACACCGTGGCGACCCCGACGACCGGGCCGTGGTCGACCGTGCGGTGGATCGACGCCATGAGGTCCGTGCCGGGCGGCACGGTCACCTCGCCGGGCTCGCTCACCGTCTTGACCGGTTCGAGGATCCGGGACAGCCGGAAGGACCGGACGTCCGCCCGGTCCCGGTCGTGCCCGACCAGGTACCAGCGCCCCCGCCACGACACGACGCCCCACGGCTCCACGGTCCGCCGGGCGATCTCGCCGGTCGGCCCGCCGCGGCGGTGGTCGAAGGTCACCACCTGGCCCGCCTGCACGGCCGCGAGCAACGGCGCGAACGCCGGCTCCGCCGCCCGGACCCGCGGCTGCACCGACCCGCGGCTCTCGTCGACCTCCACCCCGGCGGCCCGGAGCTTGCGCAGCGCCCCGTGCGCGGCGCCGGCCAGCTCGGGCGAGTCCCACAGCGACCCGGCCAGCGCGACGGCGGCGGCCTCCTCGGCGTCGAGGTCGATCTCGCCGAGCTCGTAGTCGCCGCGGGCGATCCGGTAGCCCTCGACCGTGTCGAACGCCGAGGTGCGGCCGGTCTCCAACGGCACGCCCAGCTCGCGCAGCTCGGTCTTGTCCCGCTCGAACATGCGGAAGAAGGCCTCGTCGCTCGTGGCGTCGGCGTAGCCGGGCACGGTCGCGCGGATCCGCTCCGCGGTCAGGAACTGCCGCGTCGAGAGCAGGCAGAGCACCAGGTTGACCAGGCGCTCGGCGCGGGCGGAGGACACGGGGGCAGCATACGACCAACCGTTCGAACGGCGCGGACACCCGCGGAATCTCGGCACGGCGGACCGCGGTCGGGTGAACGCCGCCCGGACGAGGCGACGGTGTGGCCGCGGTGTGGCCGCGGTGTGGCCGCGGTGTGGCCGCGGTGTGGCCGCGGTGTCGTCACGGCGTGGCCCGGTGTCTCAGGAAGCGACACCGCCCGCCCTTGACCCGGCGATCATCGCGGCAGAGGCTTCCGGTGACGCACGGCACAGTACGAGGAGGCCCACCGCGATGACGCACGACGCCGGCCAGCCGGAGACCTTCAACCCGTGGAGCGTCGTCAACCTGGTGTTCCACCATCTCGCCGACCAGGGGCTGCACCCCGTGCTCGGCGAGACCGGCGACCCGAAGCAGGCCGCCGAGGCGCTCCTGCACGCCTTGGGGATCCAGCCCGCGCCCGACCACGCCGGGCCCGCCGCCAAGCCGATCCAGGACGACCTGCTGGAGCTGCGGAGGAAGATGATGCCCGGCATCGAGTAGTCCCCGGACCGACGACGGCCCCGCCGCCCGAGGGCGACGGGGCCGTCCGTCCGTGGAGCTCCGGAGCTCAGAGGGACTGGATCAACCGGTCCACCCGCTCGTCGACCGAGCGGAACGGGTCCTTGCACAGCACGGTGCGCTGCGCCTGGTCGTTGAGCTTGAGGTGCACCCAGTCGACCGTGAAGTCCCGGCCGGCCGCCTGGGCGGCGGCGATGAAGTCGCCCCGCAACTTGGCCCGCGTGCTCTGCGGCGGGGTGTCCTTGGCGACCTCGATCTCGCCGTCGTCCGTGACCCGCTCGACCAGGCCCTTGCGCTGCAGCATGTCGAACAGCCCGCGGCCGCGGCGGATGTCGTGGTAGGCGAGGTCGAGCTGGGCGATCCGGGCGCTGGACAGGTCCAGGTCGTGCTTGTTGCGGTACCGCTCGACCAGCCGGTACTTGATCGCCCAGTCGATCTCCCGGTCGATGAGGGAGAAGTTCTGGGTCTCCACGGCGTCGAGCGTGCGGCCCCACAGCTCCACGACCCGCTCGAGCGTGCGGTCCTCGCTGCCGCGCTGGCGCAGGTGCTCGACGGCGCGGGCGTGGTACTCGCGCTGGATGTCCAGGGCGCTGGCCTCGCGCCCGCCCGCCAGCCGCACGGTGCGGCGGCCGGTCAGGTCGTGGCTGATCTCGCGGATGGCGCGGATCGGGTTGTCGAGGGTGAAGTCCCGGAACTGGACGCCGGCCTCGATCATCTCCAGCACCAGGTGCGTGGTGCCGACCTTGAGCAGCGTGGTGGTCTCGGCCATGTTCGAGTCGCCGACGATGACGTGCAGCCGGCGGTAGCGCTCGGCGTCGGCGTGCGGCTCGTCCCGGGTGTTGATGATCGGCCGGGAGCGCGTGGTGGCGCTGGAGACGCCCTCCCAGATGTGCTCGGCCCGCTGGGACAGGCAGTACACGGCGCCGCGCGGGGTCTGCAGCACCTTGCCCGCGCCGCAGATGAGCTGGCGGGTGACCAGGAACGGCAGCAGCACGTCGGCGATCCGGGCGAACTCGCCCTGCCGGGCCACCAGGTAGTTCTCGTGGCAGCCGTAGGAGTTGCCCGCGGAGTCGGTGTTGTTCTTGAACAGGTAGATGTCGCCGCCGATGCCCTCGTCGACGAGCCGGCGCTCGGCGTCGACCAGCAGGTCCTCGAGGATCCGCTCGCCCGCCTTGTCGTGCGCGACCAGCCCGGTGAGCGTGTCGCACTCGGCCGTCGCGTACTCGGGGTGCGAGCCGACGTCGAGGTAGAGCCGCGCCCCGTTGCGGAGGAAGACGTTGGACGACCTGCCCCACGACACGACGCGCCGGAACAGGTACCGCGCGACCTCGTCGGGCGAGAGCCGGCGCTGGCCGTGGAAGGTGCACGTGACCCCGAACTCGGTCTCGACCCCGAAGATCCGACGCTGCATGTCCCACAGCGTAAGCGCAGGAAGCCCCATAAGGTCACGCCTGTGACCGACTGGTTCCGGCGAGTCGCCCTGAAATCCCGCCGCCTCGATCGGGGCCTGGCGGCCGTCAACGACGTCGACCGCGCCCTGACGGAGGCCGTCTCCGCGGCCCCGCACACCCGGTTCGACCACGTCATGCGGCGGCTGTCCGCCGCGGCGAACCACAGCGCGCTCTGGGTCGTGATCGCGGGCGTGCTCGCGGTGCGCCGCGGCGCCGGGCGGAAGGCCGCCGCGCGCGGACTGCTCGCGATCGCGCTGTCGTCGGCCACGGCCAACGGCCTCCTCAAGCCGCTGCTCCCGCGCCGGCGCCCGGCGGCGGCCGAGCTGCCCGCGTACCGGACGCTGCCCAACCCGCCGACGTCGTCGTCGTTCCCCTCGGGGCACGCGGCCTCGGCGGCCGCCTTCGCCACCGCCGTCACGCTGGACAACCCGAAGGTCGCACCCGCGGTCGTCCCGCTGGCCGCCGCCGTGGCCTACTCCCGGGTGCACGTCGGCGTGCACTGGGCCTCCGACGTCGCGATGGGCGCCGCCGTCGGTTCCGGCATCGCGCTGGGCACCCAGCGCTGGTGGCCGGCGCGGCGGACCGACGAGGCCCGGGCCCGGCCGGTGGACAGCGTCCCGGAGCTGCCCCGGGGAGAGGGCCTGGTCATCGTGGTCAACCCGCACTCCGGCCCACCCGACCAGGACCTCACCGAGGACGTCCGCGACGCGCTGCCCGCCGCGCACCTGCTGCGCGTGACCCGGGGCAAGGACGTCGGCGAGCAGTTCGACGAGGCCGTGGCCGAGCGGGGTGACCGGGTGCGGGCCCTGGGCGTGGCGGGCGGCGACGGCACCGTGGCCGCGGCCGCCGCGGCGGCCGACCGCCACCACCTGCCGCTGGTGGTGGTGCCCGCCGGGACGCTCAACCACTTCGCCCGCGACGTCGGCGTCTACGACCTGCAGGAGGCGGTCGACGCCACCCGGGCCGGCGAGGCGGTGGCCGTCGACCTGGCGCTGGTGGAGGCCCACCCCGGGGCCGGCGACGAGCCCGCGGACCCCGAGGTCATCCGCACCCGCTTCTTCCTCAACACCGCCAGCATCGGCTCCTACCCGGAGCTGGTCCGGCTGCGCGAGAAGTGGCAGCCGCGGTGGGGCAAGTGGCCGGCGTTCGCCGCCGCCCTGGTGACCGTGCTGCGCCGGTCGGAGAAGGTCCGGGTCAAGGTCGGCGACCGCTGGCACCTGGTCTGGTTCCTCTTCGTCGGCAACGGGCCCTACCACCCGCGCGGCATGGTCCCCGCCTGGCGGCCGACCCTGGACTCCGGGCTGCTCGACGTCCGGTGGCTGCGCGCCGACGTCGCCTTCTCCCGGCTCCGGGTGGTCGTCGCCCTGATCCTGGGGGCGCTCGGGCACAGCCGCGTCTACACCCAGCTCGAGACCGCGGAGCTCGACGTCGAGCTGGCCGTCCCGAGCATCCTCGCCACGGACGGCGAGGTGGTCGAGGAGGCCGGGCGGTACACCTTCCGGGTCGCCAAGAACCCCATCCCGGTCTACCGGCGCGACGAGGAGCGCTGGACCGGGCGGGACCGGCCGTTCCAGGGGTAATGGGCCGCTGATCGGCTCCGACCCCTCGGGGACGACCCGGGAGGACCGATGACGCTCGCCTTCGACTCCGACGGCGCCCGCGAGATCGAGCGGCTCTACTCGACCCCCGACATCGTCCGGCAGCGCGCCGAGGTCCTGGCCCTGCTCGCGCCGCGGCCGGGCGAGCGGATCCTCGACGTCGGCTCCGGACCCGGGTTCCTGCTGGAGGACCTCGCCGCCGCGGTCGGGCCGGACGGGGCCGCCCACGGCATCGATCCGAGCCCGGCGATGAACGCCCTGG
Source organism: Pseudonocardia terrae (assembly GCF_021343995.1). Taxonomy (GTDB): domain Bacteria; phylum Actinomycetota; class Actinomycetes; order Mycobacteriales; family Pseudonocardiaceae; genus Pseudonocardia; species Pseudonocardia terrae. Next base: position 113,575 of record NZ_JAJTTE010000013.1, read on the forward strand.
CCGCGCGCCGGGCGGGGGCGCTGCCGGCCGTGACCCTCGCCCTGGGTACTGCGGAGTCGCTTCCCTACCCCGACGGCGACCTGGACGCCGTCGTCTCCACCCAGGTCTACGAGTACGTCCCGGACATCCCCCGGGCCTTCGCCGAGCTGCGCCGGGTCGTGCGTCCGGGCGGGCGCGTGCTGCTGCTCGACACCGACTGGGACTCGGTGGTCTGGCACGTCGCGGACCGGGACCGGCACGCCCGCGTCATGGCGGCCTGGGAGGAGCACCTCGTCCACCCGCACCTGCCCGCGACCTGGGCACGGCGGCTCGCGGACGCGGGCTTCCGGGTCACCGCCCAGACCGCGATCCCGATCCTCAACCCGCGGTTCGACGAGAACAGCTACAGCGCCCTCATCGCGCGCACGATCGCGGCCTACGTCGCGAACCGCGGGGGCCTGACCGCCGCCGACGGCGAGGCCTGGCTCGCCGACGTCCGCGGGGGCGACTACTTCTTCAGCATGAACCGCTTCTGCGTGCTCGCCGAGCCGGAGTGAGGCGCCGGGACCTGGAACACGCCGGGCGGCGGACCCCGCGGCTCCGTACGCTGGTCACATGGGAAGGCTCACCGCGCGGCGGCCCGTGCTGCGGATCGCGGCGGACGGCGCGCAGCGCCGCCGCCCGGACACCCTCGCCGTGGAGGAGCCGCTCGAGCTGCGGGTCGACGGATCGCCGCTCACCGTCACCATGCGCACCCCGGGGCACGATGTGGAGCTCGCCCACGGCTTCCTGCTCACCGAGGGGGTCATCGGCGCCGCGACGGACCTGCTCACCGCCCGCTACTGCGACTCGGTCGACGCGGACGGCCGCAACACCTACAACGTCCTCGACGTCGCCCTCGCCCCGGGCGTCGAGCCGCCTGACACCTCGGTCGAGCGGAACTTCTACACGACCTCGTCCTGCGGGGTGTGCGGGAAGGCCTCGCTCGACGCCGTGAAGCTCAAGTCCCGCTTCTCCCCCGCCCAGGACCCGGTCCGGGTGCCCTGGGAGGTCCTGGGCACCCTCCCGGACCGGCTGCGCGAGGCCCAGAAGGTCTTCGACTCCACGGGCGGGCTGCACGCCGCCGGGTTGTTCGACCCGGACGGCGCGCTGCTGGTCACGCGCGAGGACGTCGGCCGGCACAACGCCGTCGACAAGGTCCTCGGACACGCCCTGCTCGAGGGGCGGGTCCCGGCCGCCGGGACGGTGCTGCAGGTGTCCGGGCGGGCGTCGTTCGAGCTGGTGCAGAAGGCCGTGATGGCCGGGGTGCCGGTGCTGGCGGCGGTGTCGGCGCCGTCGTCGCTCGCGGTGGAGCTGGCCGACGAGGCCGGGCTCACCCTCGTCGGGTTCCTGCGCGGCGGCGCGGGCAACGTCTACACGCACCCGGAACGCATCGCCCTGTAGGCACCGCGGCTCTACGCTCGCGACATGCGCGTCGACGGGCTGGACCACATCGTGCTGGTGACGGACGACCCCGAGCGGCTCCTGGCCTGGTACCGGGAGACCCTGGGCCTCGCGCCCGAGCGGCTCGAGGAGTGGCGGCGCGGCGAGGTGCCGTTCGCGTCGCTGCGGGTGTCCGAGGGGACGATCATCGACGTCCAGCGCGGCGAGCGGACCGGGACCAACGTGGGCCACTTCGCCCTGGTCGTGACCGGCGCCGACCTCGACGCGCTCGCCGCCGAGCACGGCGTCGCGGGCCCGAAGGACCTGTTCGGGGCGAAGGGCCAGGGACGCGGCATCTACCTGACCGACCCGGACGGCAACGGCGTGGAGCTGCGCGCCTACTCCTGAGAACGACGGCCCCGAGAACGACCGCGCCGGCCCACCACGGGGTGGACCGGCGCGCGGGGTCGGGAGCTCAGTTCAGCGACGGCGGCTTGCCCGTGCCACCCATGGTGCCGTTCTCCGGCAGGGCTCCACCGGCGGCCGGGGCCTCGTCGCCACCGCGGACGTTCGGCTCGTCGGCCGACTCGCCGCGGTTCGCAGCCGGCAGCAGGTTGCGCAGCACCGGGCCGGTGATCCGGCGGAAGGCGCGGCCCGGCCGGCTGCGGTCCAGCACGGCCACCTCGAGCGCCTTCTCGCCGAGCACCCGGGCCTCGGTGCCGTTGCCCGGGCCCGACCCGGGGACCTGCAGGCCCTCCAGCGCGGTCGCCAGCGCCTCGCCGAGGTCGTGCCCGCCGTCGAAGACGTCCTTGAGCTTCGCCGAGATCGGCTCGGTGGTGCCGCCCATGACCACGTACTGCGGCTCGTCGGTGATCGAGCCGTCGTAGGTGATGCGGTAGAGCTGGTCGCCGTCGGACGTCTCGCCGACCTCGGCCAGGCAGATCTCCGCCTCGTACGGTTTCTGCTGCTCGACGAAGGCCGCCCCGATGAACTGGGCGTAGGTGTTGGCCAGCCAGCGGCTGGTGACGTCGCGCCGGTCGTAGGAGAACCCGCGGGAGTCGGCGAGCCGGATGCCGGCGGTGCGCAGGCCCTCGAACTCGTTGTACCGGCCGACGGCGGCGAAGCCGATCCGGTCGTAGATCTCCGAGACCTTGTTCAGGGCGGTGGAGTGGTTCTCGGCGACGAACAGGACGCCGCCGGAGAAGGTCATGACCACGACGCTGCGGCCGCGGGAGATGCCCTTGCGGGCGAGCTCCGACCGGTCGCGCAGCAGCTGGTCGACGGAGGAGTAGAAGGGCATCGTCATCGGGGGACGCTCCTGGATCTCATCGTGCTGGCCGGGTGTGGCGGGCGCGCCCGGGAGGGGGTCGGGCGCGGCACGCTCAGCCGCCCGGGTTCTCCGCCCGGTCCGCCACGATCCGGTCGACGATGCCGGCGACCTCCTCCTCCGAGCGCCGCACGGCGCCCTCGGCACCCGTGATGCTGACGACGACCGGGTAGATCTTGCGGACCAGGTCCGGCCCGCCGGTGGCGGTGTCGTCGTCCGCGGCGTCGTAGAGGGCCTCGAGCGCGTTGCGCAGCGTGGTCTGCAGGTCCGCCGACGTGCGGTGCAGCTTCTTCATCGAGGACTTGGCGAACACCGAGCCGGAGCCGACGGCGTGGTAGCCGAGCCACTCGTCGTAGCGCCCGCCGGTGGGGTCGTAGGTGACGATGCGGCCGGCCTTGGCCGGGTCCGGCTCCTCGGTGTCGAAGCCCGCGAACAGCGGCACCACCACGAAGCCCTGCAGGGCGGCGCCGAGGTTGCCGCGGATCATGCCCGCGAGCCGGTTGGCCTTGCCGTCGAGGGACATCGCGACGCCCTCGATCTTCTCGTAGTGCTCGAGCTCGACCGAGTACAGCCGGATCATCTCGATCGCGATGCCCGCGGAGCCGGCGATGCCCACCGCGGAGTGCGAGTCGGTGATGAAGATCTTCTCGATGTCCCGCTGGGCGATGACGTTGCCCGCGGTGGCGCGCCGGTCGCCGGCGATGACGACGCCCTCGGCGAACTGCAGCGCGACGATCGTGGTGCCGTGCGGCACGCCCAGCGCCTCGGGGGTCATGGGGCGGCCCTCCGGACCTCGGGGTGCGTCGAACATCCTCCCCGGGAGCAGGTGCGGCTGGGTGGCCGCGACGTAGTTGGCGAACGACGTCTCGCCCAGTGCCGCGAAGGCGGCGTGGTGGCCCAGCCCGGGCTGCCCGCCCCGGCGGCCGGCCGCGGGTTCGGGGGAACCGGGGACGGGACGGCCGATCGCAGCGGGCCCGGGGATGCCCTCGCGGAACTCCATGGTGGGGGGTGTGCCTCTCTCGTAAGTCGCTGTCGGGTGTCGCTCACGGATGGGGCCGGGGACCACCAACCAGCAGGCGGGCCGGACCCCTTCCGGGGCCCGACCCGCCACCGGCTGTCAGGTGCGGCTACTGGCCGCCCTTCTGCACGTACGCGCGGACGAAGTCCTCGGCGTTCTCCTCGAGGACGTCGTCGATCTCGTCGAGGATCGTGTCGACGTCCTCGCCCAGCTTCTCCCGGCGCTCCTGGCCGGCCGCCGACGCGTCGCCGCTCTCGTCGTCGTCGCCGCCGCCACCGCCCTGGCGCTTCGTCTGCTCCTGCGACATGACGTCTCCTCCTCGCGTCCGATCCCGGCGACCGGCCACCGTCGTGGCAGGCAGACCCGGGGTCCGATGCAGCCAGCCTACTTGCCGGGACCCGCGGCCGCCCACGGTTCGCGCGTTGCGAACTGGTGTCGCGGTGCGGGGCTCACCCGTTGGTGAGGGCCTTGACCAGCTCCTCGGCGGTCCGCGAGCCCTCGATCAGCTCCCCGACGTGCCGGCGCGTGCCGCGCAGCGGCTCCAGCGTGGGGATCCGGACAAGCGACTCACGGCCCAGGTCGAAGATGACCGAGTCCCACGACGCCGCCGCGACCTCGGCCGGGTAGCGCTCGAGGCAGCGGCCGCGGAAGAAGGCCCGGGTGTCGTCCGGGGGGTTGCGGATCGCGCGCTCGACCTGCTCCTCGGTGACCAGGCGCTTCATCGACCCGCGGGTGACCAGCCGGTTGTAGAGGCCCTTCGCCATCCGCACGTCGGTGTACTGCAGGTCGACCAGGCCGAGGCGGCCCGAGCTCCACTGCAGGTTGTCCCGCTCCCGGTAGCCGTTGAGCAGCCGCAGCTTGGCCGTCCAGTCCAGCCGGTCGGCGGTGCGCATCGGGTCCTCGGCCAGGTCCTCGAGGATCTCGCCCCACAGCTGGAGCACCTCGGCCGTGTCCGGGTCGATGTCCGCGCCCTGGGAGTTCTCGACGTGCTTGACGGCCTTCTCGTGGTAGGCCCACTGCAGCTCGACGGCGGTGAGCGAGCGCCCGTCGGTGAGCTCCACCTTCTGCTGCAGCGACGGGTCGTGGCTGATCTGGTGCACCGCGCGGACCGGCTCGGCCAGCCGCAGCTCGTCGAACCGGACGCCGTTCTCGATCATGTCGAGGACCAGCGCGGTGGTGCCGACCTTGAGCAGCGTGGCGTACTCGCTCATGTTGGCGTCGCCGATGATGACGTGCAGCCGGCGGTACTTGTCGGCGTCGGCGTGCGGCTCGTCGCGGGTGTTGATGATGCCGCGCTTGAGCGTGGTCTCCAGGCCGACCTCGACCTCGATGTAGTCGGCGCGCTGGGAGATCTGGTAGCCCTCCGCGTCGCCCTGGGCGCCGATGCCGACCCGGCCCGCACCCGTGAAGACCTGGCGGGACACGAAGAACGGGGTGAGGCCGCCGACGATCGCCGGGAACGTGGTCTGGCGGGCCATCAGGTAGTTCTCGTGCGAGCCGTAGCTCGCGCCCTTGCCGTCGACGTTGTTCTTGTAGAGCTGGATCCGCGGCGCCCCGGGCACGGTGGCGGCCCGCACCGCGGCCTCCTCCATGATCCGCTCCCCCGCCTTGTCCCAGACGACGACGTCACGCGGGGTCAGCACCTCGGGCGTGGAGAACTCCGGGTGCGCGTGGTCGACGTAGAGCCGGGCGCCGTTGGTGAGGATGACGTTCGCCGCGCCGAGGTCGTCGAGCTCCGAGTCGTTGCCCGAGCTGGACAGCGTGGGCGCCGACAGGTCGAACCCGCGCGCGTCGCGCAGCGGCGACTCCACCTCGTAGTCCCAGCGCGCGCGGCGGTTGCGCGGGATGTCCTGCGCGGCGGCGTACGCCAGCACGATCTGTGTCGAGGTGATGACGGGGTTGGCGGTCGGATCGCCGGGCACGGAGATGCCGTACTCGACCTCGGTGCCCATGATGCGGCGGGCGGTCACGAACGGACCTCGCGGGAGTGCATCCCCAGAGCCTAACCCGCCCGGCGGCCGGAAAGGCGGTCGCCGGGCGGGCGGGTCACACTGCTGCTCCGGCCGTCGATCAGGCCGGGATCATGCCGTGCGGGTCGATGACGTACTTGCGCGCCGCACCGCGGTCGAACTCCTGGTACCCGCGCGGGGCGTCCTCGAGCGGGATGACCGTGGCGTTGACCGCGTCGGCGATGTGCGCCCGGTCGTTGAGGATCGACATCATCAGCTTGCGGTTGTACCGCAGCACCGGGCACTGCCCGGTGACGAAGCTGTGGCTCTTCGCCCAGCCCAGGCCGAGGCGCACCTTGAGGGTGCCCTCCTTGGCGTCGGGGTCCGCCGCCCCCGGGTCACCGGTCACGTAGAGGCCGGGGATACCCAGCTGGCCCGCCGCGCGGGTGATGCTCATGATGTCGTTGAGGACCTGGGCGGGCTTCTCCTCGCCGCCGCCGTGCCCGGTGGCCTCGAAGCCCACGGCGTCGACGGCGCAGTCGACCTCGTTGGTGTTGAGGATCTGGTCGATCTGGTCCTCGAGGGCGGCGTCCTGCCCGATGTCCACGGTCTCGCAGCCGAAGGAGCGCGCCTGGTCGAGCCGCTCCTTGTTGAGGTCGCCGACGATCACGACCGCCGCGCCCAGCAGCTGCGCGGAGTAGGCGGCGGCCAGCCCCACCGGCCCTGCTCCCGCGACGTAGACGGTCGAGCCCGTGGAAACCCCGGCCGAGACGGCGCCGTGGTAGCCGGTCGGGAAGATGTCGGACAGCATCGTGAGGTCGCGGATCTTGGCCAGCGCCTGGTCGCGGTCCGGGAACTTGATCAGGTTGAAGTCGGCGAACGGCACCATGACGAAGTCCGCCTGGCCGCCCTCCCAGCCGCCCATGTCGACGTAGCCGTAGGCCGAGCCGGCACGGCCGGGGTTGACGTTCAGGCAGACGCCCGTGGCGCCTTCCCGACAGTTGCGACAACGCCCGCAGGCGATGTTGAACGGCACCGTGACGATGTCCCCGACGTCCAGGAACTGGACGTCGTTGCCCTTCTCGACGATCTCGCCGGTGATCTCGTGCCCCAGCGTCTGGCCGGCCGGGGCGGTGGTGCGGCCGCGCACCATGTGCTGGTCCGACCCGCAGATGTTTGTCGAGACGTTCTTGAGGATCACCGCGTGCGGCGCCTCGCGGCTCATGCCCATGGCCTGCGCGACGTCGGGCGGTACCTCCAGCTTCGGCATGTCGTGGTCCTCGACCTCGACACGGCCGGGCTCCTTGTAGACGACGATCCTGTTTCCACCCATGGCCCCCTCCCTACTCGTCCGTGTTCAAGGTCACAACAGGACCATGGACCCATGACGAGCGGGGACGAAGTGATCACCGTGTACGACGCCGCCGGGACGGTCGTCGGGACGGCGGCGCGCGCGGAGGTCTACGCACGCTCGCTCTGGCACGGCAGCGCCGGGGTGATCCTCCGCAGCACGGACGGCGCGCGCGTGTACGTCCACCGCCGGGCGGACGACAAGCTCGTGATGCCGGGCCTGTGGGACTGCGTGGCCGGCGGGGTGGTCGACCCCGGCGAGACGCCGCTCGAGGCCGCGAGCCGGGAGCTGGCCGAGGAGCTCGGCGTCCGCGGCGTCGAGCTGCAAGCCCTGCTGACGGTGGCGTGGGAGTCGGGTCCCGGCCCCGGACTCGGCGGCCCGGAGGGGCTGCGCTGCCACCTGTTCGGCTACACGGCCTTCTCCGACGGCCCGGTCCACCACCAGCCGTCGGAGGTCGCGGAGGGCGGGTGGCGGACGAATGCCGAGCTCGCGGCGCTGCTCACCGACCCGGCACGGCCCTTCGCCCCGGACTCCCGCGTGCTCGCCGAGCATTTCCTCGCGACCCTCGCGGAACGCCCAGAGCTCGACGAGCCCGGGACACCCTGAGAACGCGGACGGCACCCCCGCTGAGCGGAGGTGCCGTCCGTCGGGCGCCGAGGATCAGAAGTTGATCATGTGGCCGGCCAGGCCGTGGATCGCCTCCTGCAGCGCCTCCGAGAGCGTCGGGTGCGCGTGCACGTTGCGCGCGAGCTCGGTGGCGGTGAGGTCCCACTTCTGCGCCAGGGTCAGCTCGGGCAGCAGCTCGGTGACCTCCGGGCCGATCAGGTGGCCACCGAGCAGCTCGCCGTAGGTCTCGTCGGCGATGAGCTTGACGAACCCGCCCGGCTCCGCGAGGCCCTGCGCCTTGCCGTTGGCGGTGAACGGGAACTGCGCGACCTTGACCTTCCAGCCCTTCTCCTCGGCCAGGTCCCGGGCCTGCTGCTCGGTGTAGCCGAAGCTCGCGACCTGCGGCTGGCAGAAGGTCGCCCGCGGCATCATCACGTAGTCGAGCTCCTGCGTCTCCGCATCCGCGAGCGTCTCCGCGGCCACGACGCCCTGCGCCTCGCCGACGTGGGCGAGCATCAGCTTGGCCGTGACGTCGCCGATCGCGTAGATGTGCGGCACCGAGGTCCGCATCAAGTCGTCGATCTTGATCGCGCCGCGCTCGGTCAGCTCGACGCCCGTCTTGTCGAGGCCGTAGCCCTCGACCCGCGGCTGGAAGCCGATGGCCTGGACGACCTTGTCGGCCTGCAGGTCCCGGGTGCCCTTGGCGTCGGAGACGGTGACGGTGACCTGGTCGCCCGAGTCGTCGATCTTCTCGACCTTGGTGCTGGTCAGGACCTCGACGCCGAGCTTCTTGTAGCGCTTGCCGAGCTCCTTCGACACGTCGGCGTCCTCGAGCGGGAGCAGCCGGTCGAGGAACTCGACGATCGTGACCTTGACACCGTAGTTCGCCAGCACGTAGGCGAACTCGACGCCGATCGCGCCGGCGCCGGCGATGATCACGCTGCCGGGCAGGTCACGGGTGGTGATCTGCTCCTCGTAGGTGACCACGCGCTCGGACAGCGAGGTGCCCGGCAGCAGCTTGGTGGTGGCGCCGGTGGCGATGATGCAGTTCTCGAACTCGACGGTCTCCGTGCCGCCGTCGGTGAGCGCGACCTCGATCGTGTTCGGATCGAGGAAGGTGCCCCGGCCGTCGAACTCCGTGATCTTGTTCTTCTTCATCAGGAAGTGGACGCCCTTGACGCGGCCGTCCGCGACCTGGCGGCTGCGGTCGAACGCCGCACCGTAGTCGAACGACACGTCGCCGCTGATGCCGAAGGTCTTCTGCTCCTTCGTCACGATGTGCGCGAGCTCGGCGTTGCGCAGCAGCGCCTTCGACGGGATGCACCCGACGTTGAGGCAGACACCGCCCCAGTACTTCTCCTCGATGACCGCCACGCTCTTGCCGAGCTGCGCAGCGCGGATCGCTGCCACGTAACCACCGGGACCGGCACCGAGTACGACGACGTCGAAGCGAGACATGCCACCAGCCTAGGACTCCGCGGCCACGCAGGCCGGGCCCGGTCCCGCCGGGCCCGACCGGCGCGATCCGGCACACATCCGGCGGCGCACCGGGCAGCCCTCATCCGGCCTCGGGGCACGCCCCCTCGTCCGCCTGCGCCGGCGTCGGGCACCCCGTGTCGTCCCCCGCGGGCCAGACGGGCCGGTCGGTCAGGTGGGCGACGAGCGTCTCGCTGACGTCGCGCAGCGCCACGACCTGCTCGGGCGTCAGGGCGTCGAACAACAGCGAGCGGACGGTCTCGACGTGTCCCGGTGCGGCGGCCTGCAGGGCGGCCAACCCGGCGTCGGTCAGGCGGGCCCAGGCGCCGCGGCGGTCCGTCTCGCAGGCGGTGCGCTCGACCCAGCCCGCCTCCTCCAGCCGCGCCACCGCGTGCGACAGCCGACTGCGCGAGGACAGCGAGGTGTCGGCCAGCCTGCTCATCCGGAGGGTGCGGTCGGGCGCCTCGGACAGCCGGACCAGGATCTCGTAGTAGCCGTGCGGCATCCGCGCCTCGTTCTGCAGCTGGCGCTCGACGCGCTCGAACAGCAGGCGCTGCACGGTCAGGAAGGCCCGCCAGGTGCGCTGCTCCTCGTCGTCGAGCCAGCGGGTGTGCGCCACGTCACTTCTCCTATGGTTGAACACTCAACTCAACAGCACTATGGTCGCTCTCAACACCTGAGAGTTCAACCAAATCTTCCTGGAGGGTCACGATGACCGCAGCCACCACCCAGATCCCCGGCTACGTCGTGGGGACGTGGGACGTCGACCAGGTCCACTCGGACGTCTCCTTCTCCGTGCGCCACATGATGGTCAGCAAGGTCAAGGGTCGCATCGCCCAGTTCGGCGGCACCATCGAGACCGCCGAGCGCTTCGAGGACTCGAAGGTCACCGCGACGCTCGACGCCACCTCCATCGACACCAACAACGAGCAGCGCGACGGGCACATCAAGTCCGCCGACTTCTTCGAGACCGAGAAGTTCCCGGAGTGGACCTTCGTCTCCACCGGGATCGAGGCCGACGGCGGCGACTACAAGCTCAACGGTGACCTGACGATCAAGGGTGTCACCAAGCCCGTGTCGCTGTACCTCGAGATCGGCGGCTTCGGCCCGGACGCCTACGGCGGCACCCGCGCCGGCTTCACCGCCACCACCACCGTCAACCGCAACGACTTCGGCGTCGACATCTCGATGCCGATGGACGGCGGCGGCGTGGTCGTCGGCGAGAAGGTCCAGCTGACCCTCGAGATCGAGGCCGTGCTCCGCACCGCCTGATCTGCGCTCTCCTGCGGAAGGCCCGTCCACCGGTGTGAGGTGGGCGGGCCTCCGCCGTTCTCCGGCTCGTTCGCGTGTTCCGTCGGGGGTCGGCGGTAGCGTCGTGAGCGTGAGCTACGGGGAGCTGGCCCCGCCTGCGCCGTTGCGCGGGCTGGTCGAGTGCCTGTGGACGGCCGGACCGGCAGCGCGCACGGTGTCCGCGGGGCTCACCCGGGTGCTGCCCGACGGGTGCATGGACCTGCTGGTCGACGGCGCCGGCAGGCTCTCGGTGGCCGGGCCGGACACCGTGGCGTTCCTCGCGCGCGGCACGTGGGAGGGCGGCCTGCGCTTCCGTCCCGGCGTGCTGCCCCGCCTGCTCGGGGTCCCGGCCGGCGAGCTGCGCGACACCCGGGTCGCCCTGGCCGACGTCTCCCCCGCCGCCGCACGTCTCGCGAGCCGTGTCCTCGGGAGCCCCGGCCGCCCGGTCGGCGGCGACGACTCGCCCGCGGTCGCCCCGGGCGGGCTCTTCCGGCTGGCCGCCGAGCTGGCCGCGGGTGAGCCGCGGCGGGAGACGGCGCCGTGGAGCCTCCCCACCCTGGGGTCGATCACCGCGCGGCTCGGCGCGGGCGCGGCGGCCGGTGAGGTGGCCGCGGAGCTGGGCTGGTCCACGCGCTCGCTGACCCGGCACTGCACCGCCGTCTACGGCTACGGCCCGGCCGTCCTGCGCCGGGTCCTGCGGTTCCGCGCCGCGGCCGCACTCCTGCACGCGGGCCTCGCGCCCGCGGAGGTCGCCGCCCGCACCGGCTACGCCGACCAGCCCCACCTCTCCCGGGAGGTCCGTGCGCTCGCCGGGGTGCCCACCGGCGCGCTTCGCCCGACCTGATCCTCGGCACGCCCTCCGCCGATCACCGTTCCCGTGCAGCGACGGCCACGAGCGTCTGCGGGCGATCGCTGCAGCGACCCGACAGACCGCCGTTCATGTCCGCACAGGGCGGCACTCGAAACCGCGAGTGCACGCATTCGGCGATCACCGCGACCCCGGTGCCGGCGAGTGCGCGGACAGATCGCCGCTCCTGCGAGTCAGAGCTGCCCGAGCGGCCGCGGATGCGCGCAGTCAACGGTCACGGCGACCCTGGTGCTGGCAAGTGTGCCGGCAGATCGCCGCTCCCGTGCGCTCAGGGCTGCCCGAGCGACAGTGAGCGCACGCGCTCGGCGATCACGCGAGCTGGTGCCGAGCAGGTGCTCCGGCTGATCGCCGTTCCTGTGCGGTCAGGGCGGAACGCGCAGTCGTGAGTGCACGCTTTCGCTGATCGGGGTTGAGGCACTCGGGCACGCAGCGGCTGATCGCCACTTCCGCGCACTCTCGGCTGCTCAGGGGGCCTTGAGTGCACGCACGCGGTGATTTGGGCTCCAACTTGATCAACAGGAGCTGAGGGCTCGATCTGGGCGGAGGAAGAACCCTCAGCTCCTGGTGATCACGTCCGCGCGCCGGGTCAGGTCTGCGGCAACGCGGCGAAGAGGTCGACGTGGTTGCCGTCGGGGTCGCGGACCGTGGCGTAGCGCTGGCCCCAGAAGGCGTCGAAGGGTTCGCGCTCCGAGGGTGCGCCGGCGGAGGTGAGGGCGGCGTGGGCCGCATCGACGTCTGCGGGCGTGTCGTAGCCGAACGCCAGCGCGAGCCGGCCCTCCCCCGTCGGCGGCGCGAAGTCGGGGGTGAAGCTCGCGATCGTGGCCTCGGTGTCCAGGGCCAGGCGGTTGCCGCCCGGCAGCGGCAGGTCGACGTGCGGTTGGTCCTCCGCCCCGTCGGGCACGTCTAGGCCGAGCGCCCGGTAGAAGGCCAGCGCCTTCGCCAGGTCGGTGGTCACGATCTCGAAGAGGGTGCTGGTGGGTCGAGGTGTCGGTCGCGGTCCCATGCCGGCCACGCTAGGGATGCCGGCCACCCCTCGTCGTGAACGGATCGGCCAGGCTGCGCAGCAGCAGGGCGGTCACGGGCTGCCCCAGCCGCGCCCCCGCGTAGTCCGCGGCCGGGAACGCGCGAGGCCCCGCCCGGCGAACCGGGCGGGGCCTCGTGAGTACTGCTGTACTGCGACGCCTACAGGTACTGGCCGGTGTTCGACGCGGTGTCGATCGCGCGGCCGGTGGCCTCGTTCTTGCCGGTGACCAGCGTGCGGATGTAGACGATCCGCTCGCCCTTCTTGCCCGAGATGCGGGCCCAGTCGTCCGGGTTGGTGGTGTTGGGCAGGTCCTCGTTCTCGGCGAACTCGTCGACGATCGCGGACAGCAGGTGCGCGACCCGCACGCCGCGCTGCCCGGTCTCGAGGACCGACTTGATCGCGGACTTCTTCGCCCGGTCGACGATGTTCTGGATCATCGCGCCCGAGTTGAAGTCCTTGAAGTACAGGGTCTCCTTGTCACCGTTGGCGTAGGTGACCTCGAGGAACCTGTTCTCCTCGGACTCGTCGTACATCCGCTCGACGACCCGCTGGATCATCGCGTCGACGCAGGCCTTGCGGTTGTCGCCGAACTCGGCCAGGTCCTCCTCGTGGACCGGCAGGGTGTCGGTGATGTACTTCGAGAAGATGTCCTGCGCCGCCTCGGCGTCGGGCCGTTCGATCTTGATCTTCACGTCCAGCCGGCCGGGCCGCAGGATCGCGGGGTCGATCATGTCCTCGCGGTTCGACGCGCCGATGACGATGACGTTCTCGAGGCCCTCGACACCGTCGATCTCGGCCAGCAGCTGCGGCACGATCGTGGTCTCGACGTCCGACGACACGCCGGAGCCGCGGGTCCGGAAGATCGAGTCCATCTCGTCGAAGAACACGATCACCGGGGTGCCGGCCGAGGCCTTCTCGCGCGCCCGCTGGAAGATCAGCCGGATGTGCCGCTCGGTCTCGCCGACGAACTTGTTGAGCAGCTCCGGGCCCTTGATGTTCAGGAAGAACGCCCGGCCCTCGTTGGGGTCGTCGCCGCGCTGGGCCGCGATCTTCTTGGCCAGCGAGTTGGCGACGGCCTTCGCGATCAGCGTCTTGCCGCAGCCGGGAGGGCCGTAGAGCAGCACGCCCTTGGGCGGGCGCAGCTCGTACTCGGTGAACAGCTCGGCGTGCAGGAACGGCAGCTCCACCGCGTCGCGGATCTGCTCGATCTGCTTGAACAGGCCGCCGATGTCCTCGTAGCCGACGTCCGGGACCTCCTCCAGCACGAGGTCCTCGACCTCGGCCTTCGGCACCCGCTCGTAGGCGTAGCCGGCCTTGGTGTCGACCAGCAGGGAGTCGCCCGGCTTGAGCGGCACGAAGTTCGGGTCGGACTCGTCGAACAGCGGCGCGGCGAGCCAGACGACCCGCTCCTCGTCCGCGTGTCCGACGACCAGCGCCCGTCCGGCCAGACCGTCGAGCGGCTCGGCCAGGACCTCGCGGAGGCCGCAGACCTCGCCGATCTTCTCCCAGTCGCCGGCCTCGACGACCGTGAGCGCCTCGTTCAGCCGCACGGACTGCCCGCTGCGCAGGGTGTCGAGCTCCACGGCCGGGGAGACCGCGACGCGCATGCGCCGGCCGGAGGTGAAGACGTCGACGGTGTTGTCCTCGTAGGACGTGAGGTAGACGCCGTAGCCGCTGGGGGGCTGGGCCAGGCGGTCGACCTCCTCGCGGAGGGCGACGAGCTGGCTGCGCGCCTCCTTGAGGGTCTCGGTGAGCTTCTCGTTGCGCGCGCTGAGCTGGGAGAGCCTGCTGGCGGACTCGGCGAGCCGCTGCTCGAGCAACCGCGCGTGCCGGGGGGATTCGGTCAGCTTGCGCCGCAGCATCGCGACTTCTTCTTCGAGGTAGCGGATCTGTGCCGCCGCCTCCGCCGGGGACAGGGCCCCGCCGTCGCCTGGCTGGTGAGTGCCGGGACCGTCGTCGTAGGGGTTCACGGCATCCTCCCTCCGTGTTCCGTTTCCATACGGTACCCGTAGACGTCGCCCACGGCGGTGAGGCGATCTGGTGATCCGTCACTCACGCGGACGGCACCTTGACGCCACCGGAGTCTCTGGTTCCCGTAATCGAGCGGTTCTAACGGCGGGGCCGAACGCCCTCAGCGACTGGTCGGTCTGCGCTGGGGGCGCGGCGGGACCACGCCGTCGGCGAGCCGGCGGGCGGTCACCAGGAACGCTGTGTGACCGATCATGCGGTGCTCGGGGCGGACGGCCAGTCCGACCACGTGCCACGGCCTGATCAGCGATTCCCACGCCTGGGGCTCGGTCCAGCACTGCATCTCGCGGAGCTTCTCGACGAGCGTCGACAGCTGCGTGGTGGTCGCGACGTAGCCCACGAGCACCCCGCCCGGGATGAGGGCGTCACGCACCGTGTCGAGCTGCTCCCAGGGCGCGAGCATGTCCAGGACGGCGCGGTCCACGGGCTCGGCGCGCCCGTCGTGGGTCGCAAGATCACCGAGGCGCAAGGTCCAGTTGGGTGGCGTGTCGCCGAAGAACCGTCGCACATTGCGTTCGGCGTGTTCGGCGTGATCGGGGCGGATCTCGTAGGAGACCACCGAACCGGAGGGGCCGACGGCCTGGACCAACGAACAGGTCAGCGCGCCGGACCCGGCGCCCGCCTCGAGCACCCGCGCACCCGGGAAGATGTCGCCCCACACGAGGATCTGCGCCGCGTCCTTCGGGTAGATCACGGCGGCGCCGCGGGGCATCGACAGGACGTAGTCGGCGAGCAGCGGCCGGAGCGCGAGGTACGGCGTGTTGGCCGCGGAGTGGACGACGGAGCCCTCCGGCCTGCCGATCAGATCGTCGTGCGCTAGGGCGCCCCGGTGGGTGTGGTAGGTGCCGCCCGCTTCGAGGACGACGGTGTACTTGCGCCCCTTGGGGTCGGTGAGCTGCACCCGGTCGCCCTCGCGGAAGGGGCCGCCGCGGGCCCGGAACCCGGCCGCGTCGCCCGCCCCGAGCGCGATCCCGGCGTCGGTCGGTTCCCCACCGCCGGCCGCGTGCTCGTCGGCGTCCGCGTGATCGACGGCGCCGGTGTCATCGGTGGCGTCGGCATCATCAGTTGCATCCGCGTACTCGCCGGCGACGACGTGTCCAGCGGTATCGGTGGGCTCCGGCGCGTCGGCACCCGGTCCGGCGACGGCATCGGTTCCGGGGTCGGCGCGGAGATCGGAGTCGGGCACGGGGCGCAACGCTACTTGCCCGGTTCCCGGCGGTACGGCCGGGGCGCCCGCTCCATGCCCGCTCCGTGCCCGCTCCGTGCCGGTCCCGCCGGTCCCGCCGGTCCCGCCGGTCCCTGCCCGGCCCGCGCACGGCCCGGGACTGTCGGTGGGCTCGCCTAGCCTGACGGGCGTGAGCGAGCTGGCGGGCATTCCCGCGACCGTGCCGGTCCCGGGCGTCCCGGGTGCGGGATCCACGGAGGACACGGGGGCGGAGGCAGGCCCGGCCGCAGGGTCGGACGCGGCGGCGACCGCGGATCCGCACGCGGCCGAGGAGCGCCGTCGCCCGGCGCTCTCCCCGTCGCGCGCCGCGGACTTCAAGCAGTGCCCGCTGCTCTACCGCTTCCGCGCCGTGGACCGGCTGCCCGAGGCGCCGAGCGCGGCCGCCCTGCGCGGCACCCTGGTGCACTCCGTGCTGGAGCGGCTGTTCGACCTGCCGGCCGCCGACCGCGTCCCGGCGCGGGCGAAGGCGCTGGTCGGCCTGGTGTGGGCAGAGATCGCCGCGGAGACGCCGGAGCTCGCGGCAGCGGTGCTCGCGGAGCTGCAGGAGCGGGCGGCCGCGACCGCGGAGGCAGCGGAGGCACCAGCGGAGGCACCAGAGGAGGCACCAGAGGAGGCACCAGCGGAGGCAGTGGAGGCGGCGGAGGTCTCGGAACCCGCCGACCTGCTCCCCGCCTGGCTCGCCTCGGCGGAGGCCCTGCTCGACACCTACTTCGCCCTCGAGGACCCGCGCTCCTTCGAGCCGCAGTCCCGGGAGCTGCTCGTGGAGACGGAGCTGGGCTCGGGAGTGCCGCTGCGGGGCTACCTCGACCGGCTCGACGTCGACGCCGAGGGCGGGCTGCGGATCGTCGACTACAAGACCGGTACGGCGCCGCGGGAGGCGTCGGAGGCGCGGGCGCTGTTCCAGATGAAGTTCTACGCGCTCGCCCTGCTCGAGCTGCACGGCACGGTGCCCGAGCAGCTGCGGCTGGTCTACCTGGGCGAGGGCGGCGAGGAGCTGACCTACCGCCCCGAGGCCGGGGAGCTGCGCCGCTTCCAGCGGATCCTGGAGGCGATCTGGGCGGCGATCCGCGAGGCGGACCGCACCGGCGACTTCCGCCCCCGGCGCGGCCCGGGCTGCGCCTGGTGCGCCCACCGCGCGCTGTGCCCCGCCTGGGACGGCACGCCGCCGCCCTACCCGGGCTGGCCCGAGCTCCGGGCGGCATCCGGCCCCGCACACGGGGACGCACACGGCGGCGGGGCATCATCGGCCGCGTGAGCGAGGAGCCCTTCTACCGAATCGTCGACGAGAACGCGGGCCGCTACCACGCGACGATGTCGACCGCAGGCCCGTGGTTCGCCGACGCCCAGCACCTCGGGCCGCCGTCGGCGCTGCTGGTGCGTGCCTTCGAGCGCTGCGCGCCGAGCAGGCCCGACGCTCCCCCGCTGCAGCTGGCCCGCTACACGATCGAGATTTTCGGCGTGGTGCCCGTCGGCGACCTGGAGGTGCGGGCCTGGATCGAGCGGCCGGGCCGGACGATCGAGATGCTGGCCGCCGAGATGACCGCGGGCGGGCGTGCCGTGCTGCGGGCCCGCGCCTGGCGTCTCGCGGTCGGCGACACCGCGGGCGCCGCCGTGGGCGCGGCCGCCCCGCTGCCGGCGCCCGAGCAGGCGGCGCCGCAGGGCGAGCGGCCGCACGGCTGGCTCCCCGGCTACCTCGACGCCGTCGAGTGGCGCTGGCTCGACGGGAGGTGGGACGAGCTCGGGCCGGGCCGCGCGTGGGGCCGGCTGCGGGTGCCGGTGGTGGAGGGCGAGGAGCCCACGCCGCTGCAGACACTGGCGGCGATCGCCGACTCGGCCAACGGCGTGGCGGCGTCCCTGCCCGTGCAGGACTGGCTGTTCGTGAACACCGAGCTCAGCGTGCACCTGCACCGCCCGCCGACCGGCGCGTGGACGGGCATCGACGCCGCGACCGTGATCGGCCCGACCGGCACCGGGACCGTCACTGCGAAGCTGTTCGACGCGGACGGGCACGCCGGACACATCAGCCAGGAGCTGACAGTCCGGCGCCGCTGAGCCCCGAACGCCGAGCCCGAAACAATCATTGAGAACGCGACGGTCCCGGCGGCGCACGCCGCCGGGACCGCTCGCGCAACCCTCAGTGCTGACTCAGTACTGGCCGCCGTCGACCGCGCGGCAGGACCGGATCTCCGAGGTCAGGATGGCCTTGGCGCCGAGGGCGGCCAGCTCGTCCATGACCCGGTTCGACGCCTGCTTGCGCACCATCGACCGCACGGCCACCCAGTCCGGGTCGGCCAGCGGGGCGATGGTCGGGGCCTGCAGACCGGGGGTGATCCCCTTGGCCGCCTCGAGCTTCTCCTTGGGGCAGTCGTAGTCGAGCATCAGGTACTGCCGGGCGTAGACGACGCCGCGGATCCGCTCGGTGAAGATCCGCTTGAAGGCCTTGATCTCCTCGGTCTCCACGCGGTCCATCCGCGGCTCGCGCTCGATCAGCATGGCCTCGGACTCGGCGATCGGGTCGCCGATGACCTTGAGCCCGTGCTGGCGCAGCGTGCGGCCGGAGGACACGACGTCGGCGATGGCGTCGGCCAGGCCGAGCTGCACGGAGATCTCCACCGCGCCGTCGAGCTTGATGATGGTCGCGCCGATCCGCTTGCCGGACAGGTGCGAGCGGACCAGCCGCGGGTACGACGTCGCGATCGTGCGGCCGTCGAGGTCCTCGAGCTTCCAGTCCTTGTCCTCCGGCGCGGCGAACCGGAACTTCGAGGCGCCGAAGCCCAGCTTGAGCACCTGCTGGACCTGGCTGCCGGACTCCTCCATGAGGTCGTGCCCGGTGATGCCGAGGTGCAGGTCGCCGGAGCCGACGTAGGTCGCGATGTCCTTCGGCCGCAGGTAGAAGAACTCGATGCCGTTCTCGTCGTCGACCATGGACAGGTCGCGCGAGTCGGAGCGCTGCCGGTAGCCCGCCTCGCGCATCATCGTCGCGGCGGGCTCGGCGAGCGTGCCCTTGTTGGGAAGAGCGACGCGGAGCATGGGTGTGGCTTCCTTCGGGTGGGTACGGCGGGTGCCGGACGGGGCGGGGGTGGTCGTCGACACGGTGGGGCTCCCTACAGGTACTTGTAGACGTCCTGCAGACCCAGGCCGCGCCCGAGCATGATCACCTGCGCGCGGTAGAGCAGCTGGGAGATCTCCTCGGCCAGCGCGGCGTCGTCCTCGTGCTCGGCGGCGATCCAGACCTCGCCCGCCTCCTCGAGGAGCTTCTTGCCCTGCGCATGGACGCCGGCGTCGAGCGCCTCGACGGTGGCCGACCCGGCGGGCCGGGTGGCGGCCTTCTCGCGGAGCTCCTCGAAGAGCTCGTCGAATGTCTTCACGTCCCTGCGATCCCTCTCCAGCCGACTCCTGCGCACCCAGTGTCGGGGGCGCTCCGCGCGGTCACGAACCGGATCGTCCGCGGTGAGGCCGCCGGACCACGGGATGCGCCGGGCGGTGGCGCCTCCGGGCGGCTCACCCGGACGGATGCGCCGCTCGTCGCGCGTCCGACACGCCCGACGGTACCCCGCGGCCGAGGGCGGGCGCCCGACCGGCCGGGTCAGGCCGCCTGCTGCTCCCGCACCTCGCGGTGCGCCGCGGCCAGGTCCGTGGCGGTGAGCCCCTCCAGCGTCGGCCGGACGACCCGGCCCGGGCCGGGCGGGATCGGCACCTCGCAGGGGACGGCGAGGACCGTGGCCCCGGAGGCCTCGGCCGCCGCGATCCCGGTCGGCGAGTCCTCCACGGCCACGCAGTCCTCGGGCGCGAGGCCCAGCAGCGCGGCCGCGCGCAGGTAGGGGTCCGGCGCCGGCTTGCCGCGGGGCACCTCGTCGCCGCAGACCGTGACGTCGAAGTGCTCCACCCCGATCCCGACCAGCGCCTTGTCGGTGAGGTACCGGCCGGTGTTGGTGACGAGCGCGGTGGCGAGGCCCGCCTCGCGCACCGTCCGCAGCGCCGTCAGCGCGCCCGGCCGCCACGGCAGGCCGCCCTCGAACATCTCCGCGGTCCGCCCGACGAGCCGGCGGGTGGCCTGGTCGGCCAGCTCCGGCGTCTGGACCACGCCCGCCTCGCGGAACACGATCGCGAGGCTGTTGCGGAGGTTCCCGCCGAGGGTCTCCCGGCGCGCCTGCGCCGAGAGGTCGGTGCCGCCCAGCCAGCGCAGCACCTCCACGAGCGAGCGGTCCCACACCTTCTCGGAGTCGATCAGGGTCCCGTCCATGTCGAACAGGACCGCGGCGGGCGGCACGGCGTCGACGTCCCGACCCGCCGGGCGCTCCTCAGCCGGCATTGAAGTACTTCGCCTCCGGGTGGTGCGCGATCAGCGCG
Source organism: Pseudonocardia terrae (assembly GCF_021343995.1). GTDB lineage: Bacteria > Actinomycetota > Actinomycetes > Mycobacteriales > Pseudonocardiaceae > Pseudonocardia > Pseudonocardia terrae. The sequence goes on from NZ_JAJTTE010000013.1 coordinate 133,488, forward strand.
TCGGTGGACTGCTCGGGGTGCAGCTGCAGCTCCTCGGAGAGCTCCACGCCGATCCGGCCCGGCTCCAGGAGCTCGACGATCCTCGCGCGGTCCTCGAGGTTCGGGCACGCGCCGTAGCCCAACGAGTAGCGGGCGCCGCGGTAGCCGAGGGAGAAGAACTCGGTGACGTCGGCCGGGTCCTCGTCGGCCACCGTGCGGCCGGTCGACCAGGTGAGCTCCTCGCGGATCCGCTTGTGCCAGTACTCGGCCAGCGCCTCGGTGAGCTGCACGCCCAGCCCGTGGACCTCCAGGTAGTCCCGGTAGGCGTCCTTGGCGAACAGCTCGTTGGCGTAGTCCGCGATGGGCGCGCCCATGGTGACCAGGTGCAGCGGCAGGACGTCGATCTCGCCGCGGGCCAGGGCGACCTCGCGCGGGCGCCAGAAGTCGGCCAGGCACAGGTGCCGGTCGCGGCGCTGGCGCGGGAAGGCGAACCGGTGCCGCTCCGGGGCGTCGGCGAGCTGCTCGGTGAGGACCAACAGGGAGTCCTTCTCCGCGACGGCCGGGAAGTACCCGTAGACCAGCGACGCGTGGGCGAGCACGCCCTCGGCGGTGAGCCGCTCGAGCCAGTACCGCAGCCGCGGCCGGCCCTCGGTCTCGACCAGCTCCTCGTACGACGGGCCCGACCCGCCCTTGGCCCCGCGCAGGCCCCACTGGCCCAGGAAGAGGGCACGCTCGTCGATCATCCCGCTGTACTCGGCCAGCGCGACGCCCTTGACCACCCGGGTGCCCCAGAACGGCGGGACCGGCAGCGGGTTGTCCAGCGCCACGTCCGACCGCTCCGGCAGCGGGCCTGCGGTCTCGGCCTCGGCGGCCCGGCGCTTGGCCGCGATCCGCTTCGACCGCTCGTGCCGCTCCTTGCGCTCGGCGGCCTTCCGCTCCTCCTCCGGGTCGACGGCAGGCGCCAGGCCGCGCTTGCGGGCCATCGTGGCGTCCATCAGCCGCAGGCCCTCGAAGGCGTCCCGGGCGTAGGAGACCCGGCCGGCGTAGACCTCCGACAGGTCGTTCTCGACGTAGGAGCGGGTCAGCGCGGCGCCACCGAGCAGCACCGGCATGGAGTTCCCGCGGGAGTTCATCTCCTGCAGGTTCTCCTTCATCACCACCGTGGACTTGACCAGCAGCCCGCTCATCCCGACGGCGTCGGCCCGGTTCTCCTCGGCGGCCTGCAGGATGGTGGCGATGGGCTGCTTGATGCCCAGGTTGACGACCGTGTAGCCGTTGTTGCTCAGGATGATGTCGACGAGGTTCTTGCCGATGTCGTGGACGTCGCCCTTGACCGTGGCGAGGACGATCGTGCCCTTGCCCTCGTCGTCCGTCTTCTCCATGTGCGGCTCGAGGTGGGCGACGGCCGTCTTCATGACCTCCGCGGAGGCGAGCACGAAGGGCAGCTGCATCTGCCCCGAGCCGAAGAGCTCACCCACCGTCTTCATACCGGCCAGCAGCGTGTCGTTGACGATCTCCAGCGGCGGCCGGGACTGCATCGCCTCGTCGAGGTCGGCCTCCAGCCCGTTGCGCTCGCCGTCGACGATGCGCCGCTCGAGGCGCTCGAACAGCGGCAGCGCGGCCAGCTCCTCCGCCCGCCCGGCCTTGGCCGACGACGCGGTGACGCCCTCGAACAGCTCCATGAAGCGGTTGAGCGGGTCGTAGCCTTCCCGCCGGCGGTCGTAGACCAGGTCGAGGGCGACGGAACGCTGCTCGTCCGGGATCCTCGACATCGGGAGGATCTTCGCGGCGGACACGATCGCGGTGTCCAGCCCGGCGTTCACGGCCTCGTGCAGGAAGACCGAGTTGAGCACCTGGCGGGCCGCGGCGTTGAGCCCGAACGACACGTTGGACACGCCGAGCGTGGTCTGCACGTCGGGGAAGCGGCGCTTGATCTCGCGGATCGCCTCGATCGTCTCGAGGGCGTCCCGGCGGACCTCCTCCTGCCCGGTGGTGATCGGGAAGGTCAGCGTGTCGACGACGATGTCGGAGACCCGCATGCCGTGGTTCGTGGTGAGGTCGGTGATGAGCCGGTCGGCCACCCGGACCTTCCAGTCCCGGGTGCGCGCCTGGCCCTCCTCGTCGATGCACAGCGCGACGACCGCGCAGCCGTGCTCGCGCACCAGCGCCATCACCCGCTGGAAGCGCGACTCGGGCCCGTCGCCGTCCTCGTAGTTCACCGAGTTGACGATCGAGCGGCCGCCGAGCAGCTCCAGCCCGGCCCGCAGCACCTCGGGCTCGGTCGAGTCGAGCATCACCGGCAGGGTCGAGGCCGTGGCCAGCCGCGAGGCCAGCTCGGTCATGTCCGCCGCGCCGTCCCGCCCGACGTAGTCGATGCAGAGGTCGATCATGTGGGCGCCCTCGCGGGTCTGCTCGCGGGCGATCGCGACGCAGTCCTCCCAGCGCTCCTCGAGCATCGCCTCGCGGAACTTCTTGGACCCGTTGGCGTTGGTCCGCTCCCCCACCATGAGCACGGAGGTGTCCTGGCGGAACGGCACCGGGGCGTAGAGCGACGACACGCCCGGCTCCGGACGCGGCTTCCGCACCGCGGGCGTGACCTGCCCCACGGCCTCGGCGACGGCCCGGACGTGCGCGGGCGTGGTGCCGCAGCAGCCGCCGACGAGCCGCAGGCCGTAGTCGCGGACGAAGGTCGAGAGGGCCTCGGCCAGCTCCTCGGCCGAGAGCGGGTACTCGGCGCCGTTCGGGCCGAGGACCGGCAGGCCGGCGTTGGGCATGACCGACAGCGGCACGCGCGCCTGCTTGGACAGGGTGCGCAGGTGCTCGCTCATCTCGGCGGGGCCGGTGGCGCAGTTGAGCCCGATGAGGTCGACGCCCAGCGGCTCGAGCGCGGTCAGCGCCGCGCCGATCTCGGAGCCCAGCAGCATGGTCCCGGTGGTCTCGACGGTGACGCTGGTGATGATCGGGATGCGCCGGCCCTCGGCGGCCATGGCGCGCTGCACGCCGTGCACCGCCGCCTTGACCTGCAGCAGGTCCTGGCAGGTCTCGATGAGGAAGGCGTCGGCCCCGCCGGCCAACAGGCCGCGGCCGGTCTCGGTGTAGGCGTCGCGCAGCGTGGCGAAGCGCTCGTGGCCGAGCGTCGGCAGCTTCGTGCCGGGGCCGATGGAGCCGAGGACGTAGCGCGGCCGGTCCGCGGTCGCGGCCTCGTCGGCGGCCTCGCGGGCCAGCGCGGCGCCGCGCTCGGAGAGCTCCCGGATGCGGTCGGCGATGCCGTAGTCGCCGAGGTTGGGCAGGTTGGCGCCGAAGGTGTTGGTCTCGACGGCGTCGGCCCCCGCCTCGAAGTAGGCCCGGTGGATCCCCCGCACGACGTCCGGCCGGGTCGCGTTGAGGATCTCGTTGCACCCCTCGAGCCCGGCGAAGTCGTCGAGGGTCAGCTCCACCCCCTGGAGCATGGTGCCCATCGCACCGTCGGCGATCACCACGCGCTGGTCCAACGTCCCCAGGAGCGTGGTGTCGAAGCTGTGATCTGACGCGGCTGCGTTCACGGCTGACACCCCCTCAGGCTACCGGCGTCGCCCACCGGGCCCCTCCTGTTACCCGCGCGCGCCGTAGGGTGGACGGATGAGCGAGCGAGAGCAGCGGGCGGGGGTGCCCTCGGATCTGCCGGACCTGGTCGACCCGATCATGATCACGGCGTTCGAGGGGTGGAACGACGCCGGTGAGGCCGCCAGCTCCGCCGTGGAGCATCTCGAGCTGAGCTGGGACGCCGAGCCGCTGGGCTCCATCGATCCCGAGGACTACTACGACTTCCAGGTCACGCGGCCGTTGGTCCGGCTCGCCGGCGGCGTGACGCGCCGCATCGAGTGGCAGACCACCCGGCTGTCCACGGCGAAGCTGCCGGGCAGCGGCCGGCACGTCGTCATCGTCAACGGCATCGAGCCGAACCTGCGCTGGCGCTCGTTCTGCGCGGAGCTGCTCGAGTACGTCGACCGGCTCGGGGTGACGAAGGTCATCAACCTCGGCGCCATGCTGACCGACGTCCCGCACACCCGGCCCACCCCCGTGCGCGGCACGGGCTACGACACGGCCTCGGCGAAGAAGATGGGCGTCGAGCCGTCGACCTACCAGGGCCCGACCGGGATCGTCGGGGTGTTCCACAGCCTCTGCATCGAGGCCGGCGTCCCCGCGCTCTCGTACTGGGCCGAGGTGCCGCACTACGTCTCGCAGGCCCGGGTGCCCAAGGCCGCCATCGCGCTGCTGCTGCGCGTCGAGGAGGCGCTCGACGTCGAGGTCCCGCTGGGCGGGCTCCCCGAGCAGGCCGAGGAGTGGGAGCGCACGGTCAACGAGATGGCCGACGCGGACGACGAGGTGCGCGAGTACGTGCGCCAGCTCGAGCAGCAGGCCGTCGAGGACGACGAGGAGAAGCCGGTGAACCTCGCGGAGGCCAGCGGCGACGAGATCGCCGCGGACTTCGAGCGCTACCTGCGCCGGCGCGGCGGCTCCGGCGGCGGGAGCTGACCGGTCCGTTCCGCCGGGCCCGCCGGGCCGGGCTCTACCTGGGCGGTTTCCTCGGACCGTTCGGGGGCGGGGTCACCACGGCGATGCTGCCCGAGCTGGGGGCGAGCTACGGCGTGTCCCCCGGCGCGGCGTCGGCCTCGCTGACGGCGTTCCTGCTGCCCTTCGCCACGATGATGCTGGTCTCGGGGACGTTCGGCGAGCGCTGGGGACGCAGCCGGACCGTCCGGGGCGCGTACGTCCTCTACATGCTCTCCTCGCTGGCGTGCGTCCTCGCGCCGACCTGGACGCTGTTCCTGGGGGCGCGGGCGCTGCAGGGCGTGGCCAACGCCTTCACCACGCCGCTGCTGATGGCCGCGCTGGCCGCGTCGGTCGCGCCGGACGCCCTGGGCCGGGCACTGGGCTGGTACGGCTCGCTGCAGGCCGCCGGGCAGACGTCGGCGCCGCTGGTCGGCGGGCTCGCGGCCGAGGTGGACTGGCACTACGCCTTCTACGGCGTCGCCGCGGTGGCGCTGGCGCTCGCGGTGCTGGGCATCCCGGCCGACGAGCGTGGCGTCGTCCGGGCGCGCGTGCCACTGCGCAGCGCCTGGACGCCGGGCGTGCTGCGGCTCGGGCTCATCGCCGCGCTGGGCTGGGGCTGCCTCGCGAGCCTCGGCTTCCTGGTCGCGCTGCGGCTGGTCGACGCCTTCACGCTCGCGGCCGGCCCGCGCGGGCTCGCGCTGACCGGGCTCGGTGCCATGGGGATCGTCACGGCCCGGCTGGTGGGCGCGGGCGTCGACCGGCTCGGGGCGCGGCGGTGCGTGCTGGCCGGGGCGGTGTCCGGCGGGGTGCTGCTCGCCGGCGTCGGCCTGGCCCCCGTGCTCTGGCTGCTCGTCGTGTGCTGGGCGCTCGCCGGCATCTCCAGCCAGCTCATCCTGGTGGGGGTGAACGCGCTGGTCCTGAGCCGGGAGGGGGGCAACCGCGGCGGGGCCGTGTCGGTGGTGCAGTCCATCCGGTTCTTCGGCGCGGCCGCTTCCCCCGCCGCGCTGCCGCCGGTGTACCACGCCGACCCGCTGGCCGGGTTCCTCGTGCCGGCGAGCGTGCTGGCGCTCGTCACGCCCCTGGCCCTGCCGCGTCGGGGCCCGGCCGAGAACCCGCCCGACAGCACGGACGGCACCCTCGCCCACTGAGGCGGGGTGCCGCCCGGTGGGTCAGAGCGCGATACCGAGCAGGGCGTCGATCGCGGTGCGGGCCAGGCCGGGGGCGACGGCGTCGGTCCCCCGCCGCTGCAGCGCCTCGGCGGCCCAGGCGTCGACGGCGGCCAGGGCGCGCGGGGTGTCCAGGTCGTCCGCCAGGTGCTCGCGCAGGCTCGCGACCAGCCCCGACGCGTCGGGCGCGGCGTCGAGGGAGACTGCCTCGCGCCAGCGGGCGAGCCGCTCCTGGGCCGTGGTGAGCAGGTCCTCGGTCCAGGCCCGGTCCTCTCGGTAGTGCCCGGAGAGCAGCGCGGCGCGGACCGCGTTGGGGTCGACGCCCGCGGAGCGCAGCTTGGAGACGAACACCAGGTTGCCGCGGGACTTCGACATCTTCTCGCCGTCGAGCCCGATCATGCCGGTGTGCACGTAGTGCCGCGCGAACGGGTGGTCGCCGGTCAGCGCCTCGGCGTGGGCCGCCCCGCACTCGTGGTGGGGGAAGATCAGGTCCGAGCCCCCGCCGTTGAGGTCGATCTGGGTGCCGAGCCGGTTCAGCGCGATCGCCGCGCACTCCACGTGCCAGCCCGGGCGGCCGCGTCCCAGGTCCGAGTCCCACGCCGGCTCGCCGGGCCGCTCCATGCGCCAGAGCAACGCGTCGACCGGGTTGCGCTTGCCGGGGCGGTCCGGGTCGCCGCCGCGCTCGCGGGACAGCCGGACCATAGTCTCCTCGTCGTAGGTCGACTCGTAGCCGAAGTGGCCCGTGGCCGCGGAGTCGAAGTAGACGTCGGGGTACTCGGGGTCGTCGATCCGGTACGCCGCGCCGCCCGCCAGCAGCTTCTCCACCAGCTCGGCGATCTCGGGGATGGCCTCGACCGCGCCGATGTAGTCCCGCGGCGGGATCACCCGCAGCGCCTCCATGTCCTCGCGGAACAGCGCCGTCTCGCGCATGCCGAGGACCACCCAGTCGTCCTGATCGCGCTCGGCACGTTCCAGCAGCGGCTCGTCGATGTCGGTCACGTTCTGGACGTAGTGCACCTGGTGGCCGAGGTCCCGCCACAGCCGGTTGACCAGGTCGAACGCCAGGTAGGTGGCCGCGTGGCCGAGGTGCGTGGCGTCGTACGGGGTGATCCCGCAGACGTACATGGTGGCGGTGGCGCCGGGCGCGGTCGGCCGGACCCGCGCGGTCGAGGTGTCGTACAGGCGGAGCGGCGGTCCGCTCCCCTCGAGCGCGGGGAGGTCGACGGGAGCCCAGGTCTGCATGACGTCCACACTAAATGCTCACGACGGGTGGTCCGGGCGGTCGCCGTCACGGTCACACCGCACGGGCCCGGGCGACGAAGGTGAAGCGGTCCCCGCGGTACACCGACCGGGTCCACTCGACGGGCCGGCCGTCGGCCGTGTGGCTCAGCCGCCGGACGAGCAGCAGCGGGTGGCCGGTGTCGACCGCGAGCAGCTCGGCCTCGCGCGGATCGGCGAGCCGGCTCTGGACGGCGTCCTGGACCCGGTCGACCCCGCGCCCGTACGCCTCGCGCAGCGTGGCGTAGAGCGAGCCCCGGGCCTCCAGCTCCGCCGCGAGCCCGGGCAGGTCGCCCGCCAGCCGGGCGGTCTCCAGGGCGAGCGGCACCCCGTCGACCAGCCGGACCCGCTCCACGACCTGCACCGGCGCCCCGGCCGCGAGGCCCAGCCGGGCGGCGGTCTCGGCGTCGGCGGGCTCGGTGCGGACGTCGAGGATCCGGTTGGCGACCCGCTCGGGGCCCAGGTCGTCGGTGAACGACGTGAGCTGCTGCACCTCGACGAGCAGCGGCTCGGCGATGTAGGTGCCGCTGCCCTGCGTGCGGTCCAGCCGACCTTCCGTGACCAGCTCCGCGATGGCCTGCCGCACCGTGGTCCGGGACGTGTCGAAGCGCTCGGCGAGCTCGCGCTCGGTCGGCAGCGCGGTGCCCGGGGTCCCGGCCTCGACCAGGCCCAGCAGGGCCTGTTTCACCGTCCAGTACCGCGGCACCCGCACGACGCCCCCTTGACGCTCGAATTGGTCTATGCCAACCTACCAGCCATCACTTTGGTATAGACCAATCAGAGGGGCACGAGCGTGGGATTCATCGGGGAACTGCGCGGCTCGTCGAGGCTGGGACTGCTCGTCGCCGCCTCCGCCGCGACCGTCGGCGTCATCTACGGCTACGACCAGTCGAACATCGCCGGTGCGCTGCTGTTCATGACCAAGGACTTCGGGCTGAGCACGCACCAGCAGGAGCTGGTGACCACGGCCGTCGTCGTGGGCCAGATCCTCGGCGCACTGGGCGGCGGCGCGCTGGCCAACCGGATCGGCCGCAAGCCCGCCATGATCGGCGTCGCGACGACCTTCGGGCTGTTCTCGCTGCTCTCGGCGCTGTCGGTGAGCGTGCCGATGCTGCTCGTCTCCCGGGTGCTGCTGGGGCTGACGATCGGCGTGTCCATCGTGGTCGCGCCGGTGTTCGTGGCCGAGTCCTCCCCCGCCCGTGTGCGTGGCGGCCTGCTGGTGCTCTACCAGGTGGCCACGGTCGTCGGGATCATCGCCGGTTACCTGGCGGCCTGGGCGCTGGCGGGCACCGGGAGCTGGCGCTGGATGCTCGGTCTCGCCGCGGTCCCGGCCGCGCTGGTCACTCTGATGATCCTGCGCCTGCCCGACACCGCGCGCTGGTACGCGATGCGCGGGCGGCTCGCCGAGGCCCGCGCCGTGCTCGAGCGGCTCGACCCGAACGCCGACGCCGACACCGCGCTGACCGAGATCGCCGCCGAGTCCGGCGCGACCCGCCGCCACGGCGTGTGGCGCGAGATGCTGCGCAAGCCCTACCTGCGCGCGACGCTGTTCGTGGTCGGGCTCGGCTTCTTCATCCAGATCACCGGCATCAACGCGATCGTCTACTACTCCCCGCGGATCTTCGAGGCCATGGGCTTCACCGGCGACGCGGCCCTGCTCGGCCTGCCCGCGCTGGTCCAGGTGGCCGGCCTGGTCGCCGTCGTCGGGTCGCTGGTGACGGTGGACCGGATGGGGCGCCGCCCGGTGCTGCTCGGCGGGATCGGGATCATGGTGCTGGCGAACGTGCTGCTCGTCGTGGTGTTCGCGACCGGTGGCGGCACGGTGCTCGGGTTCCTCGGGCTGGTGCTGTTCACCGTGGGCTTCACGTTCGGGTTCGGCTCGCTGGTGTGGGTCTACGCCGGTGAGGCCTTCCCGGCGCGGCTGCGCTCGCTCGGCGCCAGCACGATGCTGACCGCTGACCTGGTGGCCAACGCCGTCGTCGCGGCCGTGTTCCTCACCCTGCTCAACGGGCTCGGCGGCGTGGGAACGTTCGTGGTGTTCGGGGTGCTCGCCCTGCTGGCGATGGTCTTCGTGCACCGGTACGCGCCGGAGACCCGGGGCCGGGAGCTGGAGGAGATCCGCCAGTACTGGGAGAACGACGGCCGCTGGCCCGCCGCCACGAACCCCACCGCCACCGACTCCACCGCCACCGACTCCACCGCCACCAACGGCTCGGAGCCGGAGGCCGCGCGATGACCGACCTGCTCGCGCTGGACATCGGCGGCTCGACGACGCGGGCGCTGCGCTGCACCGACGGGCGGCGCCGGTCCTCGGAGACCGGCTCGGCCAACCTCGCCTCCGTGGGCGACGTCGAGGCCGGCCGCCGGCTCGACGCGGCCTTCGCCGGACTGGGCGACCTCACCAGCGTCGAGGCGGTGTGCGCCGGGGCCGCGGGCGCCGACTCCCCCTCCACCGTCGCCCGGCTGACCGCCCTCCTGGCCGCGCGCGTGCCCCACGCCCGGGTGCTCGTCGTGCACGACACCCGGCTGATGCTGGCCGCGGCCGGGCTCGACGCGGGCGTCGTGCTGATCTCCGGCACCGGCTCGGTCGCCTGGGGCCGGCGGCCCGACGGCCGGCACCTCCGCGCCGGTGGCTGGGGCTACCTGCTCGGCGACGAGGGCAGCGGCTGGTGGGTGGCCCGCGAGGCCGTCCGGCACGCGCTCGCCCGGCACGACCGGGGCCTGCCGCACGACGCCGTGACCGCGGCCCTGCTCGACGGGTGCGGGCTGGAGGGCTGCGACGAGCTGCTCGACCACGTCTACGGCCGGCCCGACCGCCGCTACTGGGCGGCCCGTGCCGACACCGTCGCCGGACTCGCGCCCGCGGACCCGGCCGCCACCGCGATCCTCGGCCGCGCCGCCGACGCGCTCGCCGGCCTCGCCCGCTGCGTGCTCGACCGGCTCGACCTGGCCGGCCCGGTCGTGCTCGGCGGCGGGTTCGCCGTGCACCGTCCGGTGCTGCAGCGCATGATCCGCGACCGGATGCCCGGCGTGGACCTGCAGGTCCTGCGCACCGACCCCGTCCTCGGCGCGCTGCACCTCGCGCGCGCCCTCGTGAGCGCCCCGGAGATCCCGGCCGGCGCCGTCCCCGTCCTGGAGGAGACCCCGTGACCACGACCCTCGGTGGCCCCGGCGCGCTGATGGCCTCGGAGACCGCCCAACAGCCCGCCGTCTGGCGCGGCCTGCTCGCCGAGTCCGGCCCGTCCGGCGCCTCCGGGATCGACGCGGCGGCCGCGCTCGTGCGCCGCCGGTCCCCCCGGTTCGTGCTCCTGGTCGCCCGCGGGACCAGCGACCACGCCGCCCTGTACGCGAAGTACCTGGTGGAGATCACGCTCGGGCTGCCCGCGGGCCTCGTCTCGCCCTCGACGTTCACCGCCTACGGCGCGCGGCCGGACCTGCGCGACGTGCTGATGATCGCCGTGAGCCAGTCCGGCGGCTCCCCCGACCTGCTGCGCACGCTGGAGGTCGCGAAGGCCGGCGGGGCGCTCACGGTGTCGGTGACCAACAACGCGGGATCCGCCCTGGCCTCGACGGCCGACGCGCACGTCGACGTCCTCGCCGGGCCGGAACGGGCCGTCGCCGCCACCAAGTCCTACACGGCCCAGCTGCTCGCGCTGTACCTGCTGCTCGACCGGGTCCACGGGGGCTCCGGCGTGGCGGACGGGCTGCCCGACCTCGGCGACGAGGTGCTGGCCCGCGACGCCGAGATCGCCGCCCTCGCGACGCGGTACCGCTTCGCCGAACGCATGATCACCACCGGGCGCGGCTACTCGTACCCGACCGCGCGCGAGGCGGCGCTGAAGCTGATGGAGACCGCCTACGTCTCGGCGCAGGCCTTCTCCGGGGCCGACCTGCTGCACGGGCCGCTCGCGCTGGTGGAACCGCGGGTCCCGGTGCTGGCGGTGGTGTCCGCGGGCCCGGGCGGCGAGGCCTTCCGCCCGGTGCTCGACGCCCTGGCGGAGCGGAGGGCGGACGTCCTGACCGTCGGGAGCGCCGGGGCGGGGGTCGTGCTGCCGGAGACCGCCGACGCGCTCGCCCCGCTGCTGGAGATCCTGCCCTTCCAGCTGCTGGCCCGGCACGTCGCCGTCGACCGCGGCGGCGACCCGGACGCGCCGCGCGGGCTGCGGAAGGTCACGGAGACGTTGTGACGCCCTCCTCGTCCGTGGGTGGTCACCGCCCCGCCCCCGGCGGTCACCCCGCACGCCCCCCGGTCGGCGGCGACGTCGTGGTCCTCGCCGCCGACACCGTCGTCCTGCCCGGCTCGTGCGGGCCCGGCTGGGTCGGCCTCGCGGGCGAGCGGATCGTGGCGACCGGGATCGGCCGCCCGCCGCGACCGGCGGACCGGGAGCTGGGCGCGGCCGTCGTCGTGCCCGGGTTCGTGGACCTGCACGTGCACGGCGGGGGCGGCGCCGCCTACACGACCGGGGATCCGGAGGAGGCCGCCCGCGCCGTGGCCTTCCACCGCGCGCACGGCACCACCACCACGCTCGCCTCGCTGGTCACGGCCACGCCCGAGATGCTGCGCCGGGCGGTCGCGGCCCTCGCCGGGCTGGTGCAGGAGGGCGAGATCGCCGGCGTGCACCTCGAGGGCCCGTGGCTCGCCGAGGGCCGGTGCGGCGCCCACGATCCCGTCCTCCTGCGCGACCCCGACCCGGCCGAGCTCGACGCCCTGCTCGGCACCGGCGCGATCCGGATGGTCACGCTGGCGCCGGAGCGGGAGGGCGGGCTCGACGCGGTCCGGCGGGTGGCGGGGTCGGGTGCGCTCGCCGCCGTCGGGCACACCGACGCGGGGTACGGGCTCGTCCGGGAGGCGATCGAGGCCGGGGCGCGCGTGGGCACGCACCTGTTCAACGCGATGGCCCCGCTGCACCACCGGGAGCCGGGGCCTGCCGCCGCGCTGCTCGGCGACCCGCGCGTGACCGTCGAGCTGGTCACCGACGGCCTGCACGTGCACCCGGCGTTGTGGGACCTGGTGCTGGCCTCCGCCGGCCCGTCGCGGGTGGCCGCGGTGAGCGACGCGATCGTCGCCGCCGGCATGCCCGACGGGCGCTACCGGCTCGGTGAGCTCGACGTCCGGGTCGCCGGCGGGGTCGCCCGGCTGGCTGGCCGCGGCCCGATCGCCGGCAGCACCGCCACCGGCGATGCCCTGTTCCGCCGGATCGTCGACAATGCGTCCGACCGGACGTCCGGCCTGGTCAGGGCGGTGACGATGACGGCGTCGACGCCGGCGGCGACCCTCGGCCTCGACGTCGGCGTGCTGGAACCGGGACGCCGCGCCGACGTCGTCGTGCTGTCGCCCGAGCTGGAGGTGCAGGAGGTGTACCGGCGCGGCTCGCGGGTCCGGCCGATGTGATCACCGGCGTCACCACCACTCCTGCGGCAGCCTCGCCTCGATGTCCCGGACGTGCGCGCGGGCGCAGGCAGGGCAGAGCGCGCTCTCCCGGCCGTCGGGGTCCCGCTCGACGCTCCAGGCCAGGCGGGCGGGATCGCCGGGTTCGACCGTCGCCCCGCACCTCTCACAGGTCCACACGCGCTCCCCTCCCCCGCGAGTCGGCACTTCCGGGTCACCGAACCACACGGTCCCGTTCCCCCGAGACCCCGACCCGCAGGACTCAGCCTGGATCCACTGTCGATCTTGGGTCGTGCCGCTAGTTGATCTTTGGCGTCTG
>NZ_JAJTTE010000141.1 GCF_021343995.1 Pseudonocardia terrae
GGGAGCCGGCGCATCCGCAGGGAGTTGGCGAGCCCGACCGCGGCGGCGAGCAGCGGCACGAGCAGCCCGACCTGCAGCGCGAACGGGCGGGCCTCGGTGTTGATCCGGATGACCTCGAGCCGGATCGCCTCCGGCTGGGCGGCGAGCAGCCCCGCGAGCCTGGTGTTGCTCATCAGCTCGGCGTCCTCCTCGAGCACCTGGGAGATCTGCTGCTTCTCGCCGGGCGGCAGCACCGTGCTCGCGTCGGTCTCCGCCGTGAACGTGGCGGCGAGGGCAGCGAGCATGATCGCACCGGCGAACGCGAGGCCGAACGAGAGCCCGAACGACCCGGCCGCCGAGTTGACCCCGGCCGCCTCGCTCACCCGCTCCTCCGGGACCGGGGAGAGGGTGTAGTTGTTCAGCTGCGAGACCAGCAGCCCGAGCCCGGCGCCGGCGATCGCGAGCGGCCCCACGAGCACCCACCCCGTCCCGGCCCGCGGGACCAGCGGCAGCAGCATCAGGATCCCGATCACCACCAGCGTGAACCCCACACCGACCACCGTGCTCGGCCGCCGCCGCCCACTCCGCTTCCCGGCCAGCAGGGCCAACCCGAACATGCTCAGCGACAACGGCGCGATCGTCAGGCCGGCCTGCAGGGCGTTGTACTCGAGCACCATCTGCAGGAAGATCGGGAGCACGATCATGACCCCGCCCAGCGCGATCTGCTGCAGCAGCTGCTGAGACACCCCGACCCGGAAATGCGCCGAGCGGAACAGCCCCGGGTCCAACAGGGCCGGCTCGGCCCGGCGCGCCCGCCGCCGCAGCCAGAACACCAGCCCCGCCAGCCCGGCGACGCCGATCGCCAGGACGAGCCCGACCCGCTCGCCGCCCTCCTGCCAGATCAGGATGCCCAGGACCAGCCCACCCATCCCGAGGACCGAGAGCACCGCGCCCACGACGTCGACGCCCCGCGGCCCGGTGTAGGGGACGTCGCGCACCAGCTTGGCCCCGCCCAGCACCACCGCGATCACGACGACCTCGAGCACGAACCCGACCCGCCAGGACAGGAAGGTCGTGATGAACCCGCCGAGCAGCGGACCCACGGCGGCCGCGATCGCCGCCGCCGCCCCCACCAGGGCGTACACCTTCCTGCGCGCCACCCCGTCGAAGTTGCCGTGGATCAGCGACTGCATGGCGGGCAGCAGCAGCGACGCGCCGATCCCGCCGATCACCGCCCAGAACACGATCACCGCCGTGAGGCCCTGGGCCAGCGCCATGGCGATCGCGCCCACGGCATAACCGAGCAGGCCGACCACATAGGCGCGCTTGCGCCCGACGAGGTCGCCGACCTTGCCCCCGATCAGGATGAAGGCGGCCGACACCAGCGCCTCCAGCGCGATGGCGGACTGCACCCCGCTGACCGTGGTGCCCAGATCGTGCACCACCGCGGAGATCGACACGTTCATCAGCGACGTGTCGACCACCAGCACGAACATCGCCATCGCGAGCAGGAGCCCGAGCACCCGGCTCCCGGTCGGCGCCT
>NZ_JAJTTE010000142.1 GCF_021343995.1 Pseudonocardia terrae
GCCGACGTCGACGCCCTGGCGTTGGGGTTGTTGGGCGCGGGGGTGGTCAAGGGGGATCGGGTGGGGATCTGGGCGCCGAACATGGCGGAGTGGACGGTGTTGCAGTACGCGACGGCGAAGATCGGCGCGATCCTGGTCAACATCAACCCCTCGTATCGGACGCACGAGTTGGAGTACGTGCTGCGCCAGGCGGGGATTTCGGTGTTGGTGGCGGCGCGGGAGTTCAAGACGTCGAACTACGCGGGGATGATCGAGCAGGTGCGGGGGAACTGCCCGGACCTGCGAGCGGTCGTCCTCATCGGCTCGGACGAGTGGGACGGGCTGTTGGAGGCCGGGCGCGGCGGGGAGCCGGAGCAGTTGGCGCGGGCGCAGGCCGGATTGTCGCCGGATGACCCGATCAACATCCAGTACACGTCCGGGACGACGGGGTTCCCGAAGGGCGCCACGCTGAGCCATCACAACATCTTGAACAACGGGTTTTTCGTGGGCCGGCTCAACGGCTACACGCCGGAGGACCGGGTGTGTATCCCGGTGCCGTTCTATCACTGTTTCGGGATGGTGATGGGCAACCTGGCGTGTACCTCGAACGGGGCGACGATGGTGATTCCGGCGCCGGGGTTCGACCCGCAGGCCACCCTGGACGCGGTCGCCGCGGAGCGCTGCACCAGCTTGTATGGGGTGCCGACGATGTTCATCGCCGAGCTCAACCATCCCGACTTCGACGCCTATGACCTCTCGTCGCTGCGGACGGGGATCATGGCCGGGTCGCCGTGTCCGGTGGAGGTGATGAAGCAGGTGGTGGCGCGGATGGGCATGGACGAGGTGACGATCTGTTACGGGATGACCGAGACGTCGCCGGTGTCGATGCAGACCCGCGCGGATGACTCGCTGGAGCGGCGGGTGTCGACGGTGGGGCGGGTGCATCCGCATCTGGAGGTCAAGATCGTGGACCCGGACAGCGGGTTGACGGTGCCGCGTGGGGAGCCGGGCGAGTTGTGTACGCGTGGGTATTCGGTGATGTTGGGGTACTGGGAGGAGCCGGCGAAGACGGCGGAGGCGATCGACGCGGCGCGCTGGATGCACACCGGGGATCTGGGGGTGATGGACGCCGAGGGGTATGTGAACATCACCGGGCGGATCAAGGACATGGTGATCCGGGGTGGGGAGAACATCTACCCGCGCGAGATCGAGGAGTTCCTCTACACCCACCCGGACATCCTGGACGCCCAGGTGATCGGGGTGCCGGATGTGAAGTACGGCGAGGAGCTGTGCGCGTGGGTGCAGGTGCGCGAGGGCGCGCGGGTCAGTGCGGAGTCGCTGCGGGAGTTCGCCACGGGCAAGCTGGCGCACTACAAGATCCCGCGTTATGTGCTGGTGGTGGACGAGTTCCCGATGACGGTGACCGGCAAGGTCCGCAAGGTCGAGATGCGGGAGAAGTCCGTGGACATCCTCGACCTCGGCGAGGCCGCCGCCGTCCGCAACGC
>NZ_JAJTTE010000143.1 GCF_021343995.1 Pseudonocardia terrae
TCGTGTGCCGGGCTGGTCCCGGTCGTGGCCCTGGCCGCCCGGTGCGGGCTACGAACCCTGCTGGCCGACACGTTGACCTTGACCGGGAAGGGCACCGCGAACGCTGCCGCGAAGATCCTCGCGGTGATCGCCGGGATGGTGTCCGGGGCGGACTCGATCGACGATCTGGACCTGCTGCGCCACGGCGGCATGACCCGGGTGTTCGACCAGGTCCGGGCCCCGTCGACACTCGGGACGTTCCTGCGCCGGTTCACCTTCGGCCACGTCCGTCAACTCGACGCCGTCGCCGCCCGACTACTCGCCCGGCTCGCCACGGCAACCCCGCTGCTGGCTGGTGCCGACCAGGTCGCCTACCTCGATCTGGACGACACCGTCCGGCAGACCTACGGCTACGCCAAGCAGGGCGCCGGACGCGGCTACACCGGGATCAAGGGGTTGAACGCGCTGCTCGCGGTGCTGTCCGCCCCGACCGCCGCACCGGTGATCGCCGCGACCCGGCTCCGGCGGGGCTCGACCAACTCCGCCCGCGGCGCACCCCGGCTGCTGGCCGAAGCCCTGGCCACCGCGCGGCGCATCGGCGCCGGCACCGCCCGGCACGGGATGCTGCTGGTCCGGGCGGACTCCGCCTACTACGGCCACGACATCATCAACACATGCCGCCGCGCCGGGGCCCGATTCTCCGTCACCGCCCGCCTCACCAAGACCGTGACCAGAGCGATCACCAGCATCGACGAGGCGGCGTGGACGTCGATCCGCTACCCGAACGCGATCTACGACGAGGCCGAGCAACGCTGGATCTCCGACGCCGAGGTCGCCGAAGTGTCGTTCACCGCGTTCACCGGCCGCCGCAAGCGTGACCACGTCACCGCGCGGCTGATCGTGCGTCGCGTCCGCCGACTCAACCCCAGGCACGTGCCCGCCGGGCAGTCGGAGATGTTCGCGGTCTACCGCTACCACGCCGTGTTCACCGACAACCCCGAGCCGATGCTGGCCGCCGAGGCCACCCACCGCGACCACGCCGTCGTCGAGCAGGTCATCGCCGAGCTGAAGAACGGCCCGCTGGCCCACCTGCCCTCGGGGGTGTTCACCGCCAACGCCGCCTGGCTGGTCTGCGCCGCGATCTCCCACAACCTCACTCGCGCCGCCGGCGCCCTGGCCGGGGGCCGGCACACCCGCGAACGAGTCGCGACGCTGCGCGCCCGCCTGATCGCCGCTCCCGCAAGGGTCGCGCACTCCGCGCACCAGCAGATCCTCCACCTCCCCCGCGGCTGGCCCTGGGAACCCGGGCTGGACGAGCTGTTCCGCCGCGCCCTGCACGACCCCCTCCCCAGCACATCCTGACCACCACCCCCACGGGGCCCGACCGGAGAACACCAGTGGAACAGCCGGACAGACCGGCAGCTCACCCATGCCCGGGCATCGCCACCAGACGCCAAAGATCAACTAGCGGCACGACCCAAGATCGACAGTGGATCCAGG
>NZ_JAJTTE010000144.1 GCF_021343995.1 Pseudonocardia terrae
TAGTACTCCAGCCGTAGATCGTTATGTCTGTCGTTGGCCGAGCTCCTGGCGCTGGTAGTGGCTGGTGCGGGCGCGATGTTGGTGGCGTCGTCGCCAGCGTGACCAGGCCTGCGGGCAGGCGAGGGTCCGGCCAGGTTCGATGACGAATCGGACGAACAGGCGGCGGATCTCGTTGCGGGTCAATGCGATCAGTCCGTCGGGTGCGGGCCGTAGGGTGTGTTCGCGGGCGGCGATGACGGCGAGCAGGGCGTGGGCGGTCATGGCGAGCAGGGTCCAGCGTTGCCAGGAGATCCAGCGGCGGACCTGGTGTTCGTCGAGCCCGGCCAGGCCCTTCCCGGCCTGGAAGGACTCCTCGACCGTCCACCGCCGGCCGGCCACGCGGACCAGCTCGCGCAGCGGCACCGGCTCGGGCGAGTAGCAGCGGTAGAACGCCAGCTCACCGGTGTCGCGGTGGCGCCGCACCAGCAGCCACCAGCACTCGGTGTCGGCCGGCTCGCCCCGGGCCGGGTCGGCGGTCCCGGCGGGGTCGGGGTGGCTGATCAACGCCCAGTCGTAGAAGCGTTGCCCCTTCGCCCCGGCACCCGCGGAGAGCCGCTGCCAGGCCCGTGTCGGTAGGCCGGCGGTGATCTCGTCGGCGCGCAGCGACCCGGCCTGAGTGGGGATGCGGCGGTCGCAGCCGATCCCGAGCACGTACCCGACCCGGCGCAGCTCGCACTCGGTGCGCAGGGCGGGGTCGGCGCCATAGACCTCGTCGCCGGCCACCCATCGTGCCTCGATGCCGGCGTTGAGCGCCCGGATGAGCATGCCGGTGGCCAGGGCGGGCTTGGTCGCGAAGCCGATGGCGTCGGGGACCCCGGCCTCGTCGAGCCGCTCCGGGTCGGCGGTCCAGGACTTGGGCAGGTAGAGCTCGCGGTCGATCATGGCGTGACCGCGGGCGCCGGCGTAGGTGAGGTAGACCGCGACCTGAGCGTTCTCGATCCGCCCGGCGGTGCCGGTGTACTGGCGCTGGACCCCGACCGTGCCCACGCCCTTCTTCAGGTCGCCGGTCTCGTCGACCACCAGCACCGCGTCCGGGTCACCGAGACCGTCGGTGACATAGTCGCGCAGGTCATCGCGGACACCGTCGGTGTCCCAGCTCGCCCGGGCAAGCAGGTGCTGCATACCGTGCGGATCAGCATCTCCGGCGTGTTCGGCGATGGTCCAACAGTTCTTGCGCGGCAGGTCCGCCAGCAGGCCGAGCAGGAACTTCCCGGCCCGGCGGCGGGTCTCGACCCGGGCGAACCGGCCCGCCATCCGCTCGAGCAGCCTGTCGGTCTCGGCCACCCACGCGGCCGTGTCTACGCTGTGGCCCGCGGCCACCGCATGATCCACTGAAGTCGACACAACGGAGGAGGATCACGCGGTGGCCGTGCCACGTCCGGGACCGCCACGCCGGCAAGATCACGATCTACGGCTGGAGTA
>NZ_JAJTTE010000145.1 GCF_021343995.1 Pseudonocardia terrae
GGGTGTGGTTGTGTGTTGAGTGTTGCATAGTGGATGCGAGCATCTTGTTGTGGTCAAGTGTGTAAGGGCACATGGTGGATGCCTGGGCATCAGGAGCCGATGAAGGACGTGGGAGGCCGCGATAGTCCTCGGGGAGTTGTCAACCGAGCTGTGATCCGAGGGTGTCCGAATGGGGAAACCCAGCGCCCGTCATGGGGCGTTACCAGCATCTGAATTCATAGGGTGTTGGGGGGAACGTGGGGAAGTGAAACATCTCAGTACCCACAGGAAGAGAAAACAACCGTGATTCCGTGAGTAGTGGCGAGCGAAAGCGGAGGAGGCTAAACCGTGTTCGTGTGATACCCGGCAGGGGTTGCGGATGCGGTGTCGTGGGACATGACCGTTGGAATGCTGCCGCGTTCCAGACATTGTGCATGCGGGTTAGTGGAAGACTTCTGGAAAGGGTCGCCGTAGTGGGTGAGAGCCCCGTACGCGAAAACGCGCAGCGCATGATGGACTTCATACCCGAGTAGCAGCGAGCTCGTGGAATTTGCTGTGAATTTGGCGGGACCACCCGTTAAGCCTAAATACTTCCTGGTGACCGATAGCGGACGAGTACCGTGAGGGAAAGGTGAAAAGTACCCCGGGAGGGGAGTGAAATAGTACCTGAAACCGTGTGCCTACAAGCCGTCAGAGCCTTTTGGGGTGATGGCGTGCCTTTTGAAGAATGAGCCTGCGAGTTATGCTTCGTGGCGAGGTTAACCCGTGTGGGGGAGCCGTAGCGAAAGCGAGTCTGAACAGGGCGTGTAGTCGCGGGGTGTAGACCCGAAGCGGAGTGATCTACCCATGGCCAGGGTGAAGCGTCGGTAAGACGTCGTGGAGGCCCGAACCCACCAGGGTTGAAAACCTGGGGGATGAGCTGTGGGTAGGGGTGAAAGGCCAATCAAACTCCGTGATAGCTGGTTCTCCCCGAAATGCATTTAGGTGCAGCGTCGTGTGGTGGGTACCGGAGGTAGAGCACTGGATGGCCTAGGGGGCCGACAAGCTTACTGAAGTCAGCCAAACTCCGAATGCCGGTACTGTTAGCGCGGCAGTGAGACTGCGGGGGATAAGCTTCGTAGTCGAGAGGGAAACAGCCCAGATCACCGGCTAAGGCCCCTAAGCGTGCGCTAAGTGGGAAAGGATGTGGGATCGCCGAGACAACCAGGAGGTTGGCTTAGAAGCAGCCATCCTTGAAAGAGTGCGTAATAGCTCACTGGTCAAGTGGTCCTGCGCCGACAATGTAGCGGGGCTCAAGCGCACCGCCGAAGCCGTGGCAATCCGACATTCATCCGCCGGTCCTGTTGTGGGGTTGGTGTAGTGGTTGGGTTGGGTAGGGGAGCGTCGTGCATCCGGTGAAG
>NZ_JAJTTE010000146.1 GCF_021343995.1 Pseudonocardia terrae
GCGCGCACCAGTACCTCGACGCCGTGGGCGTTGGCGAGGCCGACGACGCGTTCGGCGACCTCGGTGACGTCGTTGCGCGGGTGCAGGACCAGGGCCACGCGGGCCACGCGGGGGGAGCCGTCCACGTGGCCCAGTCTGCCGGTCCACGATCACTGGTGCACACTGCTCGGCTGTGCACGCCACCGATCTGCTCGCCGGCACCCCGTTGATCGACGGTCACAACGATCTGCCGTGGGCCCTGCGCACGCTCGGCGGGCCCGAGCCCGACCTGGCCCGGGGGGAGCCGCGGCTGCACACGGACCTGCCGCGGCTGCGCGCCGGGCAGGTGGGCGGGCAGTTCTGGTCGGTCTATGTGCCCTGCTCGTTCGCCGGCGACGCCGCGGTGCGGGCCGTGGTCGAGCAGGTCGAGCGGGTGCACCGGCTCGCCGAGACGTACCCGGCCGACCTGCGCGTGGTCACCACCGCCGACGAGGTCGAGGCCGCCTTCGCCGACGGCTGGATCGCCTCGCTGCTCGGCGCCGAGGGCGGGCACAGCATCGGCGGGTCGTTGCAGGTCCTGCGGGCGCTGCGGCGCTCCGGGGTGCGCTACATGACGTTGACGCACAACCTGAACACGGAGTGGGCGGACTCCGCGACCGACGAGCCGGTGCACGGCGGGCTCTCGGAGTTCGGGCGCACGGTGGTCGCCGAGATGAACCGGATCGGGATGATCGTGGACCTCTCGCACGTGGCCGCCACCACCATGCGCGCGGCCCTCGAGACCAGCACCGCGCCGGTGTTGTTCACGCACTCGTCGGCCCGCGCGGTCACCGACCATCCCCGCAACGTGCCCGACGACGTGCTGGAGTCGTTGCGGGACAACGGCGGTGTCTGCATGGTGACCTTCGTCGCGCGGTTCGTCTCGCGGGCGCTCGCGGACTGGGCCGCCCGGCTCGCCGAGGCGATGGCGGCGGCCGGGCAGGATCACCGGGACCCGCGGGCGCGGGAGGCCTTCGCCGCGGCCTGGGACGGGCCCGCGCCGCCCGGGGCGACCCTCGAGGACGTGGTGGCCCACCTCGAGCACGTCCGCGAGGTCGCCGGGATCGAGCACATCGGGATCGGCGGCGACTACGACGGGGTGGCCGAGTTGCCCGCCGGTCTGGAAGACGTCAGCGGCTACCCGCGGCTCTTCGACGCCCTGCTGGCCCGGGGCTGGAGCGCCGCGGACTGCGGGAAGCTCGCCGGCCGTAACGCGTTGCGGGTGCTGCGGGCCGTCGACGAGGTCGCGGCCTGACCGATCCCGCATCCGATCCCGCATCGGTCCCGCCCCGCA
>NZ_JAJTTE010000147.1 GCF_021343995.1 Pseudonocardia terrae
CTCACAACCCATTTTCACGGACTAGTCGACTGGCTGATCTGTGGAACCCCGGTCGCCGGATCGAGGCCGCCGTCTACGCGATCGAGCACGGTCACCAACCGCGCCAACCAGCTCCTTGAGCACTGCACTGGCTCGTCAGGCTCGATCGTCGAGCCCTGCGCTGCGAGCACCCAGCCGCCCTGCACCGGGTTGACCGCAACGCGCCACGCCATCCGGGGTCGGCCCGCCACCCCGTCGACGGCGCCCGCCGCCCGGCGAACATGACCACAGACCCGGCCGGTAGTTCCTCAGGCCAGCTCCTCGCGCAGCCAGTCTTCCAGCGGTGCCAGCAACTCGTAGCTGTCGACGAACGCCACCACCGCCTCGGCGACGGCATCGCCGAGCGCGGCGGCCGACGGCCGAACGCGCGCAGCTTTTGCTGTTGCTGCGGAGGTTTCGCGGGCCGATTATTCGACAGGGGGCGGCTGGCGACGTCAATGTCGGAGGTAGGCGTGCGGGCGTGCAGCTAGCCAAACTGGGCCGGCGTATCGGCGTCGATGACGGTGAGTTTCTCGACTGGCTCGCGGTGCAGCTGTTCGGCCGAGACCTCATCGACGAGCGCGACGCCCGAGTCGGTGACGTGACCGAGCTGTCTCCACGGTCCGCGCAGTCGAAGCGAGGCCACGCAACGCGAGCGATCCTCGACCAGCTTCACGCCTACGTCGACGGGAAGCGGTTGGAAACGCTGCGCGCAGAGTTCCAGCAGAGCAAACAGGATCGGCCTCACGACTGGGTGCGACACGCTCGCGCCCGGGGCAACTAGACGGGCCCTGCCGGGGCGGGTGGAAGGACCGCCAGCGGGTCTCAGGCAGCCGTCGGCCACCGCACGCCTGTCGCTGCAGCCCGCGGTCCATTGCTGCTCGGCAACCCGCCGGTGATCGACCGCACGGTCGGAGCACCGTATGCGTCGTATATCGCGGCGAACCGCTGATGCAGGCCGGCGGAGACCTCGCGCGCGTGTACGCAGCATGAGCGAGGGCGTCCGTCGCACGTTCTGACGCGGCCACCGCATGCGCGGTGGCCTCCGCAAGTGATCCCGGCGGCATTGCGCAAGTCAGTCGGTTCGCGAGTTGTGTCTCCCGCTGCTGGTCGAGTCGATCAAGATTCGGGTCCTGGCGACGTGCAAAAGCCTGTCCGAGATCCATCGGGACAAGCTCTGCCTACCGGCAACGCGCCTGTGAAGAGAATCGACCGCAGCCGGGCTAGGCGGTCTTGTCGAGGGTGACGCGGTAGCCGAGGTTGTGGAGTTGGTGGATGAGCC
>NZ_JAJTTE010000148.1 GCF_021343995.1 Pseudonocardia terrae
GCCAACCGAGCAGCCCACACTGCCGAACCGACCGTTCGACACCAGCCACCTAGGAGACTGCGGAAGGGCCCCGGCCTACTACGCGGCGCCTGCGCTGCGTCGGCGGCCTTGCGGGTACGCCCGGTATGAGCAGCCTCCGCCGTGCGCGGACACCACCTGGCCGCCGCTCGCGACGACCGGCGCCCTTCCGCAGTCTCCTAGAGTCCGGAGCGTGACGGACACGAGATCACGTTTCGCGCTTCCCGCCGTCGGCCTCTGGACCGGCGCCCTCGACGTCGTCCCCGCCGCCCGGGCCCGGGAGCTCGCGGCCGAGCTGGAGTCGCTGGGCTACGGCGCCCTCTGGATCCCCGAGGTCGCCGGCCGCGACCCCTTCGTCCACCTGTCGATGCTGCTGTCGGCCACCGAGCGGATGATCGGCGCCACCGGCATCGCCAACATCTGGGCGCGCGACGCGGTCGCCACCTCCTGCGCCACCAAGGCGCTCACCGAGGCCTACCCGGAGCGGGTGCTCATCGGGCTCGGGGTGAGCCACCAGAACCTGGTCAGCGGCCTGCGCGGGCACCAGTACGACAAGCCGCTCACCGCCATGCGCGAGTACCTCGACGGCATCGACGCGGCACCCTACACGGCCCAGCGGCCGACCACCCCGGTCCGCTACGTCCTCGCCGCGCTGCGCCCCAAGATGCTGCAGCTCTCCGGCGAGCGCACCGACGGCGCGCACCCCTACTTCGTCACGCCCGAGCACACCGCCCGGGCCCGCGAGACCCTCGGCGCGGAGCCGCTCCTCTGCCCGGAGCAGGCCGTCCTGCTGGAGACCGACCCGGCGAAGGCCCGCGAGATCGGCCGCCGCTACACCGCGACCTACCTGGCACAGCCGAACTACGTGAACAACATCAAGACCCTCGGGTTCGACGAGTCCGACCTGGCCGACGGCGGGTCCGACGCCTTCGTCGACGCCCTCGTGGCCTGGGGCGACGTCGACACCGTGGTCGCCCGGGTGCAGGCGCACCTCGACGCCGGCGCCGACCACGTCGCCGTCCAAACCCTGCCGGCGGAGAAGCGCGGCGTGCCGGAGGACCAGTGGCGGGAGCTCGCCGCCCCCCTCACCGCGCTACGGAGGAGCTGAGGCGTCCACGCACCCGGAGCGAGACGTTCCCGGAGGCGCCCCGTCAGCGCGTCCTGCGGATCCGGCCTCGGGTCTCGGGGCCCGGGTCTCGAGTCTTGAGTCTCGGGTCTCGGGGCCCGGGTCTCGGGTCTCGGGTCTCGGGTCTCGGGTCTCGGGTCTCGGGTCTCGGGTC
>NZ_JAJTTE010000149.1 GCF_021343995.1 Pseudonocardia terrae
TTCGAGTTCGGCGATCTGAACACTTTCGCCTATGTGGCGCCGGCGCTGCGGCAGCATCTGCACCTGTCGGTGGCCGAGATCGCGTTTGTCACCTCGGCCTCGTTCCTGGGGATGTTCGTGGGCGCGGTGGTCGGGGGCCGTGTCGCCGACCGGGTCGGGCGCCGGCGCGCGCTGGTGGTCTCGGTGGTCTTCTTCTCGGCCAGTTCGCTGCTCAACGCGCTGGTCTCGACCGTGCCGGCGCTGGCGGTGGCGCGGCTGTTGACCGGTATCGGGCTCTCGGCGATGGCGGTCGCGGCGACGGCGTATCTGTGTGAGGTGATGCCGGCGCGGCTGCGGGGGCGGATGCAGTCCGCGGTGATGGCGGTCGGGCTGGTCGGGATCCCGGTGATGTCCTTCGCCGCGCGTGCGATCGTGCCGCTGGGCCCGGACACGTGGCGGTGGGTCTTCGTCTTCGGTGCGCTGGGGCTGCTCGCGCTGCCGTTGATCGCCCGGTTGCCGGAGAGCCCCCGCTGGCTGCACCGGCACGGCCGGGACGAGCAGGCCGTCGCCGTGGTCGAGCGGATCGAACAGGCCAGCGTCGCTGATCCCGGTGCCCTCGCGCCGCTCGCGCCGGTGTCGCCGTGCGGCTCGCACGCCGCGCACGGGTCGCCCGGGTCGCCCGGGTCGCGCGGGTCGCGCGGGTCGCGCGGGTCGGGTGTGGGCTACCGGGCGCTGTTTCGTGGGGCGTTGGGGCGGCGCACCCTGATGCTCGCCGTGGTCTGGGTCTTTCAGACCTTGGGGTTCTACGGCTTCGTGGCCTGGGTGCCGACGCTGCTCGCGGCGCATGGTTTCGACCTGGTGCACAGCCTGACCTTTTCGGCGCTGACCACCTTGGGGGCGGTGCCCGGGGCGTTGCTGGCCTGGCCGTTGTCGGATCGTTTCGGGCGCAGGACGCCGATCGCGTTGATGGCTGTGGGGATCGCCGCGTGTGGGCTGGCCTACGGCCTGACGTTCGCCCCGGTGGCGATCGTGGTGTTCGGTTTCCTGGTCAACGCGCTCATGCAGACCTTCGCCGCGCTGCTCTACGCCTACACCCCGGAGCTGTTCCCCACCGAGCTGCGCAGCTCGGGCAACGGCCTGGTCTACGGGGTCGGGCGGCTGTCCAACATCCTCGGGCCGGTGATCGTCGCCGCGGTGTTCGGCAGCTTCGGCTACAGCCCGGTCTTCGTCTACATCGCCGGCTGCTGGGCCGTCGTCGCCCTCACCATCGCCCTGTTCGGCCCGCGGACCGGCAACCAGC
>NZ_JAJTTE010000014.1 GCF_021343995.1 Pseudonocardia terrae
CGCGACGGCGGCTGCGCCTTCCCCGGCTGCGACCGCCCACCCTCCTGGTGCGAAATCCACCACGTGCGCGAGTGGCAACACGGCGGCCCCACCACGCTGCACAACCTCGTCATGCTCTGCGCGATCCACCACCGACTCATCCACCACTCGCACTGGGAAGTCCGGATGGTCGACGGCCTGCCGGAGTTCATCCCGCCCTCCTGGATCGACCTGAGCCGCACCCCCCGCCGTCGGCCACCACCGCTCCTGCAGCCAATCGGATGACATGCGCAGCACTCGACGTGCGCAGCCTCGACCATGCGCTCCTACACGACGGCCGGGGCGGTTGGGGGGCCGGCGCTGTGTCGGCTTCGCCGAGCGTGATCGGGTCGCCGGCTGAGGCCTGCGCGGCCGCGCCCGGCAGCTGGGGCGTGACGGTGCCGGCCGCGACCCCGGCGATCGAGCCCGTCGACGGGCCGAGCACCACGTTGGTGAAGCCCGCCGCCGTCAGCGCCTCGCGGGCCTGCGCGTCGCTCATCCCGACGACGTTGGGGACGGGGAGCAGCACACGCCCGGCGCGGGACAGCAGCAGGGCCGGGATCGTGACCGCCGGCCCCACGATCGGCCCCCAGCCGAGACGAGGCCGACCAGCCCGCGCGCGAACCCGGCGGTGCAGGGGTGTCGCCCAGCCGCAGCCACCCACTACCTGCACGGTGGCCGGGTCAGGCCGGGGAGACGACGACGTCACCGACGCTGGTCCGCAGGTCCAGCGCGAGGTCGGCGCCCGGCACGTCGGGTACGCGGACGGACATCTGGCCGAGGTCGGTGTGCGCGCTCACCCGGTACGGCGCCTGCGGCACGGTGACGGTGATGTCGCCGTTCTGGGTCTCCACCCGCACGTTGGCCGGGGTGACGAGCCCGAGCCGGACTTCTCCGTTCCCGGTCCGGGCCAGCACGTCGCCGTCCCGCAGTGTCCGGCCGGTGATCGAGCCGTTGCTGGTCCACGCCCGGGCTGGGCCGGTCACGGTGTCGAGGGTGATCCCGCCGGCGTCCGTCGCCACGTCGACCGCGCCCACCTGCGTCAGCGTGAGGCTGCCGGCGCGGGTCCTTCCGGTGACCGGCAGCCCGGCAGGCACGTGCACCGTGTAGTCGACGCCGCAGTTGTCGCCGCAGCCGGCGAGGACGAGGACCCCGCCCTCCATCCGATGGCTCGGGCCGGGAGCCGTCGCACCCCGGTAGGTGACCGTCCGCTCGAGCGAAGCCCCGCCGTCGCCGACGACGGTGACCCCGCCCGCCTGGTTGTCGATCCGGATCCCGGTGACGGTGCCGTCGAGCGCGGCCCCGTCCCGGGCCGTCTGCCCGACGCCGACGCCGCATCCGGCCAGCGTCGCCACCGCGGCCAGCACACCCGCGGCCGCCAGCACACCCCACCGGCCCATGAGGCTTCCCTCCCCGCGCCCGCCCGGGGCGGACGGTAGGGCCGCCGGCGGTGCCGTGACCAGGGACGTTCGGCTCGGAGATGAGCGGACGCTCCGCCGGCCGCTCAGTGCCCGTCTTCGCTCCGCGCGCTCCGCTCAGTGCCCGTCTTCGCTCCGCGAGCTCCGCTCAGTCCTCCCGGCGGTAGTGGCCCGGCCAGTCCTCGAACGGGATCCGGGTGATGTCGAGGACCTTGCCGATCGTCGACCACTCGTTGCGGCCCAGTCGGGCGAGCGGGCGCAGCCGCTCGATGGAGGGCAGGCTGTGGCCGCGGGCGTCGGTCTCGAAGACGTCCGAGTCGATGGCGGCGTGCAGGACCCGGCCGATCACGACGGTCGAGTCACCGAGCTCGAGGGCCTGCTCGAGCCGGCACTCCAGTGCGACCGGGGACTCCCTGACCCGCGGCGGGGCGACGGTGGTGCTCGGCTCCGCGGTGAGCCCGACCTCGGCGAACTCGGAGAGGTGGGCGGGGAAGTTCGTGCCGGTGGCGTTGATCCGCTCGAACATGGCCTCGTTGGCGAGGCAGACGACGAACTCGCCGGTCTCGGTGGCGTTGCGCAGCGAGTCCTTCTTCCCGACCGACGTGAACTGCACCATGGGCGGGTCCACGCACGAGACGGTGAAGAACGAGTGCGGGGCGAGGTTGTCGACGCCCGCAGCCGACCGGGTCGAGACCCAGGCGATGGGCCGGGGGACGACGACGCTGGTCAGGACCTTGTAGAAGCGGCCGTGCCCCAGCTCGCCGGGGTCGATGTCCGTGCGCATCCACCGATCATCCCCCGGGCTACGGTGACCGGCATGCGGCGCGGCCTCCTCCACCGGTTCCCCGGCTCCGATCGGGCGTGCGGCCTGGCACTGGGCGTGGCGGCGGACCTGGTCCTCGCCGACCCGCGGCGCGGGCACCCGGTGGCGGGCTTCGGCCGGCTGGCGGCGGGGCTGGAACGGCGGCTGTACGCCGACTCCCGGCGCGCCGGCGTCGCCTACACCGCGGCGCTGGTCGGGGGTGCGGTGGCGACCGGGGTCGTGGGGGAGCGGCTCGCCGGGCGCGGGTCCCGTGTCCTGCTGACGGCGGTGGCGACGTGGGCCGTGCTCGGCGGCACCTCGCTGGTGCGGGAGGGGGCGGCGCTGGGGAGGTCCTTGGAGCAGGGCGACCTCGAGGCCGCACGGGCCCGCATCCCGCACCTCTGCGCCCGCGACCCCGCCCTGCTCGACGCGGCCGGGATGGCGCGGGCCGGCGTGGAGTCGTTGGCGGAGAACACCTCCGACGCCGTGGTGGCACCCCTGTTCTGGGGCGCGGTGGCCGGCGTGCCGGGGCTGCTGGGGTACCGCGCGATCAACACCCTGGACGCGATGGTGGGATACCGCTCGCCGCGGTACACCCGCTTCGGCTGGGCGTCGGCGCGCCTCGACGACCTGGTCAACCTGGCACCGGCCCGGCTGGCCGCGGTGCTCACGGCCGTTGCCGCACCGCTGGTCGGAGGCCGTCCCTGCGCGGCGGTGGCGGCCTGGCGCCGCGACGCCCGCGAGCACCCCAGCCCCAACGCGGGCCCGGTGGAGGCCGCCGCCGCCGGGGCGTTGGGCGTGCGGCTGGGCGGGCGGACGGAGTACTCCTACGGCGCCGAGGACCGCCCCTCCCTGGGGCACGGCCCCGCCCCGGTCCCGGCCGACCTCGTCCGCGCCGCCCGGCTCTCCCGCGCCGTCGGCCTGCTGGCTGCGGGGGTGGGAGCGGCGGTGGCACTGCTCCGGCCGCCACCGCGGTGGCCGTGATCACCAGGAGCTGACGGGTCGCGGCGGGCTCGCGAAGAACCCTCAGCGCCTTCTTCGCCGGTACCCGTCCGATCAGCGGGGGGCGGGCGTGTCGCGGCCGTCGGTGCCCGGCTGGTCGGGGCGGTGCTCGACCGGGTCGCCGGCGGGGTCGAGGTCGCGGCCGGCGAGCGCGTCGCGCAGGCTCGCCTTCCGCTCCCGCCGCCCGCGCCGCTGCAGCACCTCGAGCCGGATGAAGTAGCCGAGCGCGATGATCGCGATCGCGCCGAAGGTGAGCCACTGCAGGGCGTAGGAGCCGTTGGTGAACGGCGCCGCGGTGGTGGCCGGAGTGACCGGGATCGGGGTCAGGACCCCCGGCTGGCCTGCGGCGAGCTGCACGTACCCCTCGACCATGTCGGGTGTGCCGGTCGCCTTCGCCAGCTGCCGGGAGTCCGCGGCGTAGATCTGCAGGTGACCGGCCTCCGTCAGCGGCGCCCGACCGCTGGTGTCGGTCTCGTCGACGCGCAGCCGGCCGGTCAGGGTGACCGGGCCGGACGGGGCGGCGGGGAAGTCGGGGACGGTCTGGGCGTCGCCCGTGGTGATCGAGCCGCGGTCGACGGCGACGGTGCGGCCGTCGTCGAGCCGGACGGGGGTGAGCACCTCGGAGGCGGGCTTCCCGTCGACGACCCGCAGCCGGACCAGCGCCTCGGCCTGCGGGAGGTAGGTGCCCGAGAGCGTGACCTGCCGCCACTCGTCATCCGCGGCGACCTCGGAACCCGGGACCAGCTGGGCGAACGGGACCGGCGGGGTGGTGTTGGCGACGTCGATCGCGTGCTGCTGCGCCTCGCGCTGCGCCTCACGACCGAACTGCCAGGGGGCCAGCAGCGTGTAGCACGCCACGGCGAAGCCGACGACCACCACCACGAAGGCGATCCAGCCCGGACGCAGCAGGAAGCGCATGCCCCTACGGTAGGCGTCCGGCGGTCGGCGGGTGCCGTCGCCTCGGTGCCCGGCCCGCGTGGCGACACCCGGCGGGCCGCCGTCGCGTCGTCTGACGCAGACTGCTCGGCGTGGATCCGAGCGGCGCCCTGCTGGTGGCGGGTACGACGTCCGACGCCGGCAAGAGTGCCCTGGTGGCGGGCGTCTGCCGCTGGTTGCGCCGGCGGGGGGTGTCCGTCGCCCCGTTCAAGGCGCAGAACATGAGCAACAACTCCGTCGTCACCGTCGACGGCGGGGAGATCGGCCGGGCCCAGGCGATGCAGGCGCACGCCTGCGGCCTCGAGCCGAGCGTCGCGTTCAACCCCGTGCTGCTCAAGCCGGGCAGCGACCGG
This sequence comes from Pseudonocardia terrae, assembly GCF_021343995.1. GTDB lineage: Bacteria > Actinomycetota > Actinomycetes > Mycobacteriales > Pseudonocardiaceae > Pseudonocardia > Pseudonocardia terrae. The sequence goes on from NZ_JAJTTE010000014.1 coordinate 4,530, forward strand.
ACCTCGCAGGTGGTGGTCCGGGGCCGGGCCGACGGGCAGGTCTCCGCCCTGTCCTACCGGACGCGGACGGCCGCGCTGCTCGAGGTCGTCACCGAGACCCTGGCCGACCTGCGCTCGCGGTTCGACGTCGTGGTCTGCGAGGGCGCCGGCTCGCCCGCCGAGATCAACCTGCGGACCACCGACCTCGCGAACATGGGCCTCGCGCAGGCCGCGGACCTGCCGGTGATCGTGGTGGGGGACATCGACCGGGGCGGCGTGCTCGCGCACCTGTTCGGCACCGTCGCCGTCCTCGACCCGGCCGACCAGGCGCGGATCGCCGGCTTCGTGATCAACAAGTTCCGCGGCGACCCCGCGCTGCTCGCGCCGGGGCTCGAGCAGCTGCGCGCCCTGACGGGGCGGCCGACCCTCGGCGTCGTGCCCTGGTCGGACCGGCTGTGGCTCGACGCCGAGGACTCCCTGTCCGCCGTCGCCGACGGGGTGCTCGGTCGCCCGGCGCCGCCGATGGGCGAGCAGTGGCTGCGCGTCGCGGTGGTCCGGCTGCCCCGGATCTCCAACGCGACCGACGCCGAGGCCCTGGCCTGCGAGCCGGGCGTCGCCGTGCGGTACGTGACCGAGCCCTCGCGGATCCCCGACGCCGACGTCGTGGTGCTGCCCGGGTCCAAGGCGACCGTCTCGGACCTGGCCTGGCTGCGGGCCTCGGGTCTGGCCGAGGCGATCGCGGCACATGCCGCCGAGGGCAAGCCGGTTCTCGGGATCTGCGGCGGCTACCAGATGCTGGGGACCCGGATCACGGATCCGGGCGTGGAGGTGCCGGGCGGCGCCGACGTCGCCGGGCTCGGGCTGCTGGACCTGGAGATCGCGTTCGACGCCGAGAAGCACCTCGGCACCCCCACCGGCACGGCGCTCGGCGAGCCGGTCCGTGGCTACGAGATCCACCACGGCCGGGTCGTGCGCTCCGGCGACCCCGAGCTGCTCGACGGCGAGGGATCCGACGCGGGCACGGTGCTCGGCACGCACTGGCACGGCCTGCTGGAGAACGACTCCTTCCGCCGCGTGCTGCTGGCCCGGCTCGCCGAACAGTCAGGTCGGTCCGGATTCCGCCCGGCGCCCGACACCTCCTTCGCCGCCGAGCGGACCGCCCAGCTCGACCTGCTCGCGGACCTCGTCGAGCAGTACCTGGACACGCCCGCACTTGAGCATGTGATCAATCACGGTGCTCCGGCGGATCTCCCGGTCCTGGCGACCGGTCTGGCAGAGTCGCGCCGGTGAGCAGCGGTACCGCCTTCCCCTTCTCCGCGGTCGTCGGGCACGACGACCTGCGCCTGGCCCTGGTCCTCAACGCCGTGCACCCCGGCGTCGGCGGCGTGCTGGTGCGCGGCGAGAAGGGCACCGCCAAGTCGACCGCGGTGCGGGCGCTGGCGGCCCTGCTGCCGCCGGTCGAGGTCGTGGCGGGCTGCCGGTTCGGCTGCGACCCTGCCGCCCCCGACCCGTCCTGCCCCGACGCGCCGCACACCGCGGGCTCGACGACCAGGCCTGCCCGGCTCGTCGAGCTGCCGGTGGGCACCACCGAGGACCGGCTGGTCGGCTCGCTCGACCTGGAGAAGGCGCTGTCCGCGGGCACCCGCGCCTACCAGCCCGGCCTGCTGGCCGAGGCGCACCGCGGCGTGCTCTACGTCGACGAGGTCAACCTGCTGCACGACCACCTGGTCGACCTGCTGCTCGACGCGGCGGCGATGGGTCGCGCGCACGTCGAGCGCGACGGCGTCTCGGTCTCGCACGCGGCGCGGTTCCTGCTGGTCGGGACCATGAACCCGGAGGAGGGTGAGCTGCGGCCGCAGCTGCTCGACCGGTTCGGGCTGACCGTCGAGGTCAAGGCCGCGCGCGAGGTCGACACCCGGGTCGAGGTCGTCCGGCGCCGGATGGCGTTCGAGGCCGACCCGGCCGGGTTCGCCGGGACCTGGGCCGCGGCCGACGCCGAGGTCGCGGCGCGGATCGTCGCCGCCCGGGACCGGGTCGACGCCGTGCGGCTGAGCGACCGGGAGCTGCGGCGGATCGCGTTCGTGTGCGCCCGGTTCGACGTCGACGGCATGCGCGCCGACCTGGTCATCGCCCGGACCGCGGTGGCGCATGCCGCCTGGCGCGGCGGCGACGCCGTCGGGGAGGACGACGTGCGGGTCGCGGCCCGGCTCGCCCTGCCGCACCGCCGCCGTCGGGACCCCTTCGACGAGCCGGGGATCGACGAGAAGGACCTCGAGGAGGCCCTGCGCGACGCCGAGGAGGACCTCGGCCCGGAGGACCCGGACGACGACCCGGGCGGCGGGGAGCCCGACGGACCCGACGACCCGACCGACGGGCCGGACGACGCTCCCGGGGCGGACGGGGGCCCGGACGCCGGTGCGGACGCGGATGGTCCGGACGCCGGTGCCGACGCGGACGGTCGGGATGCGGACCGCCCGGACTCCGCCCCGGCCCCGCCCCGCGGCGCCGCCGAACCCGGCCCCGACCAGCCCGGACCCGGAGCCACCGACCCCGCGCCGCGCTCCGACGCCGCCGAAGACTCCGCCGATCCGGTCGAGGCCCCGCAGGACCGCCCGGAGGTCATGGGGGCCGGCAGCGCGATGCCCGCGGGCGCGCCCGCCCGGCTGAGCCGCGTCGCGGCGCGCCGGTTCACCGTGCCCGGCGTCGGCGACGGCGCACCGGGGCGCCGCTCGCGTGCCCGGACCGACACCGGACGCGTCGTCCGGCCCTCCGACGCCACCCCGCGCCGGGCCGCCGACCTGCACCTTCCCGCGACGATCGCCGCCGCGGCCCCGTTCCAGCGGGAGCGCGGGCGCCGCGGCCCGGGCCTGCTGCTGCAGCGCGCCGACCTGCGGGCGGCGCTGCGCGAGGGACGCGAGGGGAACCTCGTGCTGTTCGTCGTCGACGCCTCGGGCTCGATGGCCGCCCGCAAACGCATGGCCACCGTCTCGGGCGCCGTCCTGGCCCTGCTCCGCGACGCCTACCAGCGCCGGGACAAGGTCGGGCTGGTGACCTTCCGCTCGGCCGGGGCGGAGCTGGTCCTCCCGCCGACGACCAGCGTTCCGACCGCCCAGGTCCGCATGGCCGCGATGCGCACCGGCGGCCGCACCCCGCTGGCCGACGGCTTGCTGCTCGCCCGCCGCACCCTCGCCGCCGAGCGGGTCCGGGACCCACGGCGCCGGCCGCTGGTCGTCCTGCTGACGGACGGGCGGGCGACGGTCGCCACCCGGCCCGGCGGCGATCCCGTCGCCGACGCCCGCCGCGCCGCCGGACTGCTCGCCGCCGACGGCGTGCACACCGTGGTGGTCGACTGCGAGTCCGGCTTCGTGAAGCTGGGTCTCGCCGGGCAGGTCGCCGCGGCCGCCGGCGCCCCCGTGGTCACGGTCGACGAGCTGACCGTCGCGGACCTGACCGCCGCGGCGAGCGCCTGACCCATCAGATACCGACCAGAGCGCCGAACCAGTGCAACCAGTGCACCGACCAGCGCACTGACCAGGGAGGACGACGATGCCCCAGGGCCAGGTCACCAGCGTTCCGCAGGACGGGCTCACCACCCGCCAGCGCCGCAACCGCCCGCTGCTCGTGGTGCACACCGGCGAGATGAAGGGCAAGTCGACGGCGGCCTTCGGGCTGGCCCTGCGTGGCTGGAACCAGGGCTGGTCGATCGGGGTGTTCCAGTTCGTGAAGTCCGCGAAGTGGAAGGTCGGCGAAGAGGAGGCCTTCCGGGCCCTCGGCCGGCTGCACGAGCAGACCGGCGAGGGCGGGCCGGTCGAGTGGCACAAGATGGGCTCGGGCTGGAGCTGGAGCCGCAAGGCCGGCAGCGAGGAGGACCACGCGGCCGCCGCGCTCGAGGGCTGGCGCGAGATCCGCCGCCGCATCGAGAACCAGGTGCACGAGGTCTACGTGCTCGACGAGTTCACCTACCCGCTGAAGTGGGGCTGGGTGGACGTGCGCGAGGTCGTCGAGGTGCTCGCCGCACGCGAGGGTCGCCAGCACGTGATCGTCACCGGGCGGGACGCGGCGCCCGAGCTGATCGAGGCGGCAGACCTCGTCATGCAGACGACCAAGATCAAGCACCCGATGGACGCCGGGCAGAAGGGACAGCGGGGGATCGAGTGGTGAGCCCCCGACTCTCAGAGCGCGACTCACCGAAGCCCAGAGCCCGACTCGCGGGATCCTCGTGACGCGCGCGCTCGTCGTCGCGGCCCCGGCGTCGGGGTCCGGGAAGACGACGGTCGCGACCGGCCTGATGGCGGCGCTGGCCCGGCGCGGGACCGCCGTCGCGCCGTTCAAGATCGGGCCGGACTACATCGACCCCGGCTACCACACCCTTGCCGCCGGGCGGCCCGGCCGGAACCTCGACCCGGTCCTCGTCGGCGAGCACCGGATCGGGCCGCTGGTCCGGCACGGGGCCGCGAGCTGCGAGATCGCGGTGATCGAGGGCGTCATGGGGCTGTTCGACGGCCGGGTGGCCGACGGCTACGGCTCCACGGCCCAGGTCGCGGCGATGGTCGGCGCACCCGTGGTGCTCGTCGTGGACTGCCGGGGACAGTCGCGGTCGGTCGCGGCGTTGTTGCACGGCTTCCGCAGCTTCGACCCGACGCCGCGGAGCGCAGGCGGAGCGCCCACGGGCAGAGCGCGCATCGCCGGGGTGATCCTCAACCGGGTCGGCTCGGCGCGGCACGAGGAGGTGCTCCGCGCGGCGTGCGACGAGATCGGGCTGCCGGTGCTGGGGGTCCTGCCGCGGCGGGCGGAGCTGGCCGTGCCCTCGCGGCACCTCGGGCTGGTCACGGCCGTCGAGCACGGTGCCGCGGCGACCGCCGCGGTCGACGCGATGGCGGAGCTGGTCGCCGAGCACGTGGACCTCGACGCGGTCGTCCGGGTCGCCGAGCCGCTGCCGGCGGGGGCGGTCTGGGACACCGCGGTGGAGCTGGGCGGATACCGCGCCGCGCCGGGATCACGGACCGCGGTGCTGGGCGGCGCGGCCTTCTCCTTCGGCTACGCCGAGCACGTCGAACTGCTGGCGGCGGCGGGGTCGGAGGTCGTGCTCGTCGACCCGTTGCGCGACGAGACCCTGCCCGCGGCCGTCGGCGGGCTCGTGCTGCCCGGTGGGTTCCCGGAGGAACACGTCCGCGACCTCGGCGCCAACACCGGCCTGCTCGCGGCGATCCGGGCGCTCGCGGCGGCGGGGGCGCCGATCCGGGCGGAGTGCGGCGGCCTGCTCTACCTGTGCCGGGAGCTCGACGGCGTCCCGCTGGTCGGTGCCCTCGATGCCACCGCCGCGATGACCGGCCGGCTCACGCTGGGATATCGCGACGCCGTGGCGCTGAGCGACTCGACCGGCTTCGCGGCGGGGGAGCGGGTCGGCGGGCACGAGTTCCACCACTGCGCGGTCACCCCGCGGGCCGGCGCGGCCGCGGCCTGGGGGTGGCGGGGCGGGCAGCCGGAGGGGTTCGTCGCGGGCGGGGTGCACGCCTCGTTCCTGCACACCCACCCGGCCGGCACTCCCGGGTCGGTCGCGCGCTTCCTCGCCGCCCAGATCCCCGCAGCGCGGGCCGGGCTGTGAGCGTCCGGCACGTCGTCGGGATCGGGGCGCGGCGCGGGGTCTCGGCCGAGGCGGTGCGGGCGGCGCTGGCGGTCGTCCGGGACGCGATCGGGGCCGGGTCCGAGCTGGTCTACGCCTCGGCCGAGGCCAAGGCGGCCGAGCGGGGCATCCTCGACGCGATCGCGCCCGCCCGGTTGGAGGTGCGGCCGGCGGCGGCGCTCGCGGCCGTCGCCGTGCCCGGCAGCATGCGCGTCGACGAGGCGGTCGGCACGCCGTCCGTGGCGGAGGCCGCGGCGCTGCTCGTGGCGGGCGAACAGGGCCGGAAGCCGCGGCTCGTGCTGCCCAAGACGATCGTGGGGGATGTGACGGTCGCCGCCGCCCGCGTCGAGCACACGCCCCTGACCAGCGGGAACTGCCCATCGGGATAGGCGTCCCCCGCCCGGGACCGTTCAGCTCGCATCGCCGGCTCGTTATGCTTCCGCGGTCGGCGTCAGGGAACCCCGGACCACACCGGGCGCGTCCCGCCACCCTCTCTCCGGGCCCGCCGGCCCACGACCAGCCCGCCGGGCCATCCGCGGAAGGACACCTGCACGTGACCCAGCACGACCAGTACCTCGTCGGCCTCGAGCTCGCCGGCCGCAAGGTGGTCGTCGTCGGGGGAGGCCAGGTCGCGCAGCGCCGGGTCTCCCGGCTGATCGCGTCGGGGGCGCTCGTCGAGGTGGTCTCACCCGAGGTGACCCCGGCCGTCGAGGGCATGGCCTCGGCGCGGGAGATCACCTGGACCGCCCGCCGGTACGCCGACGGCGATCTCGACGGCGCCTGGTACGCCATCGCCTGCACCGACGACGCCGAGGTCAACGCGGCCGTCGGCGCCGAGGCCGAGCGCCGCCGGGTGTTCTGCGTCCGGGCCGACGACGGCCGCCTCGGCACCGCCGTCACCCCCGCCACGGGCGAGTACGACGGCCTGACCGTCGGCGTCCTCGCCGAGGGCGCGCACCGCCGCTCGGCCGCCGTCCGGACCGCCCTGGTCGAGGCCCTGCAGGCCGGCGTGGTGGCCGACTCCGCCGAGCCCGTGCTCCCGGGCGTCGCGCTCGTCGGCGGCGGACCCGGGGACCCCGAGCTGATCACGGTCCGCGGGCGCCGACTGCTCTCCCGGGCGGACGTGGTGGTCGCCGACCGCCTCGGCCCGCGGGACCTGATCGAGGAGTTGGGCCCGCACGTCGAGGTCATCGACGCCTCCAAGATCCCCTACGGCCGCGCGATGGCCCAGCAGCGCATCAACGAGCTGCTGGTCGAGCACGCGAAGGCCGGGAAGTTCGTGGTGCGGCTCAAGGGCGGCGACCCGTTCGTCTACGGGCGCGGGTTCGAGGAGGTCCAGGCCTGCACGGCCGCCGGGGTCCCGGTCACCGTCGTCCCGGGCATCACCAGCGCCTTCGCCGCGCCGGCTGTCGCGGGGATCCCGGTCAGCCACCGCGGGGTCGCGCACGAGATCGTCGTCGTGTCGGGGCACGTCGCGCCGGACGACCCGCGCAGCCTCGTCGACTGGCAGGCGCTCGGCCGCATGCGCGGCACGATCGTGCTGATGATGGCCGTCGAGCGGATCGCGCAGTTCGCCGCCGCGCTGATCGAGTACGGCCGACCCGCCGACACCCCGGTCGGCGTGATCCAGGACGGCACCACCCGCATCCAGCGCACCCTGCACGCCACCCTCGGCACGGTCGCGGTGCAGATCAAGGAGCAGGAGATCAGCCCGCCGGCGATCATCGTGATCGGGCCGGTCGCGGGGCTCTCGGCGGACGGGTGAGCACCGGGCCGGTGCTGCACCTGGTCCGGCACGGCGAGAGCACGTGGAACGCCGCCGGGCTGCTGCAGGGCCGCACCGCGCACGTCGGGCTGACGGCGCGGGGCCGGGCGCAGGCACGGGCCGCGGCGCAGGCGCTGCGGATCGCCGCGGACGCGCTGGTCCTCACCAGCCCGCAGCGTCGTGCGGCGGAGACGGCCGCGGTGGTCGGCCGGGTCCTCGGCCTGCCGGTGCTCGAGTGCTCCGGCCTGTGTGAACAGTCCCACGGCGAGTGGGAGGGCCGCCCGGCCGCGGAGTGCGCGGCGGCACTGGCCGGCGCGGACCCGGACTGGGCGCCGCCGGGCGGGGAGACGGGCCGCGAGTTGCACGCCCGCGCACAGCGGGTGCTCGCCGCCCTGCCCGGGGCCGCGTCGATCGTGCTGGTCACCCACGGCGAGACGCTGCGGGCCCTGGTCGCGGCGGGGTGCGGGCTGGGCGTGGAGGACACGCCGAGAGAGGTCCCGCCCAACGGCACGGTCGTGGACCTGTGCCCGGTGGGGCCGGGGAGATGGGAGCGGGCGGAGGAGCTCGCTCAGCACCGCTGAGAGAGATCGTGGAGCGGACGACGGGACTCGAACCCGCGACCCTCACCTTGGCAAGGTGATGCGCTACCAGCTGCGCTACGTCCGCATCGGCACCCGGTGACCGGGGCCCCGCCGGGCTGTCCGCCCGACACCGAGAACAGTACCCCACCCGTCGACCGGCCTCCGACCAGGGGGTGATCACCCAGCGCGACGGGGTCGTGCGGTATGGGGCCTCACCGGTCGACGGGGTGTGACGCCCGGCCGCTTGCTTCTGCGGCCGCGGCGTGGTGTCGTCGTGGCCGACGGCAGTGGAGGAAACCGGTGTGAGTCCGGTGCGGTCCCGCCACTGTGACCGGGGAGCGCGTCCCCGCCCGATGGCCACTGCCCCGCCGGGGCGGGAAGGCCGGGAGGCGCGCCGCGATCCGGGAGCCAGGACACTCGCCGCCGTCGATGTGGTTCCGACGATGAGGGCGCGGACCCTCGAGGAGGCCTGGATGACCGGCGACGGTCGCGCCACCGCTGCGCACACCCCCACCGTGACCGTGCTCGGTGCCGGCGGGGGTGACCCCGAGACGGTCGAGGGCGCCGACCTGCTCGCCGCCGCCGACGCCGTCCTCACCACCCCCGACGTCGAGTCGACGGTCCTGTTCTACGCCGAGGCCTGGCGCGTCGAACGCCTGCCGGACCTGGCCGGGGCGGCCGCCGCCGTCGCCGACGCGATCGGTCTCGGGGCTCGACGCGTGGTGCTCGCCGTGTCCGGGGACCCCGCGACGAACCCCGGATGCCGCGCGCTGCTCGACGGGCTGCGGGTGGCCGGGATCGAGGCGGTCGCGCGGCAGGGCGTCTCGCTCGTCCCGCCGAGACTGAGCCCGATGCCCTGGTGAACGGTGCGAACGGCGTGAACGGAGCCGACACGGCGAGCGGGGCGGACGGTTTCTACGAGGTCGTGCACGGCCGCCGGGACGTCCGGACGGGCTTCCTGCCCGACGAGCCCGTCGACGACGCCGCGCTGCGCCGCGTCCTCGAGGCCGCGCACGCCGCGCCGAGCGTGGGGTTCTCCCAGCCCTGGGACTTCGTCGTGGTGCGGGACCGGGCGACCCGCGAGCGCGTGGCCGCGCTCGTCGCGGCGCAGCGGGCGGCGTTCGCCGCGTCCCTGCCGCGCGCCCGGGCGGCGGCGTTCGGCGCGCTCAAGGTGGAGGCGGTGCTCGACACCCCGGTCAACGTCGTCGTCACCTCGGACCCCACCCGTGGCGGCCGGCACGTCCTCGGCCGGTACGGCCGCCCCGAGATGGCCGCGCACTCCACCGCGTCGGCGGTGCAGAACCTGTGGCTGGCCGCCCGCGCCGAGGGCCTCGGCGTCGGCTGGGTCAGCTTCTTCGACGACGCCGGACTGCGCGCCCTCGCCGACCTGCTCGGGCTGCCCGCGCACGTCGAGGTGGTGGCGTACCTGTGCGTCGGGCACGTGCGGGAGTTCGCACCGGAACCGGAGCTGGCGAGCGCGGGCTGGGCCCGCCGCCGCCCGCTGCGGTGGGCGGTGCACCAGGAGCGGTACGGAGACCGGGCGCTGCCCGGGGAGGTGGCCATGACCCTGCTCGACGAGACCGTGGCCGCGATCCGGCCCGCCGAGGCCGCCGCCGAGGCGGAGGCCCGGGACCGGCTCGACCGGATGACCAAGCCGCGCGGCTCGCTCGGCCGGGTCGAGGACCTCGCGGTGCGGCTGGCCGGGATCGCGGGGCAGTGCCCGCCGCCGGTGCCCGAGCCCGCGGCCGTCGCGGTGTTCGCCGGCGACCACGGCGTCCACGCCCAGGGCGTGACCCCGTGGCCGCAGGAGGTCACGGCCCAGATGGTCGGGAACTTCCTGGCCGGCGGAGCAGTGGTCAACGCGTTCGCCCGCCAGCTCGGCGCCGAGGTCCAGGTGGTCGACGTCGGCGTCGCGGCCCCGCTCGACCCCGTGCCGGGGCTGCTCCCGCGCCGGGTCGCGGCGGGCACCGCGGACATGACGGCCGGTCCGGCGCTGACCCGGGACCAGGCCCGTCGGGCGGTCGAGGCAGGCATCGAGGTGGCCCGGGACCTGGTCGCAGCCGGCAACCGCTGTCTGGTCACGGGCGACATGGGCATCGCCAACACGACCGCCGCCGCCGCGCTGATCTGCGCCGTCACCGGGGCGGACCCGGCCGAGGCCACCGGGCGCGGCACGGGGATCGACGACGAGACGCTCGTCCGCAAGACGGACGTCGTCCGGCAGGCGCTGGCCCTGCACTCCCCGGAACCGGCCGACGGGCTCGGCCTGCTCGCCGCGTTCGGCGGGCTCGAGCACGCCGGCATCGCCGGGTTCGTCCTCGGCGCCGCCGCGCTGCGCGTCCCGGTGCTGCTCGACGGCGTCAACGCGGGTGCCGCCGCGCTCGTCGCCTCGGTCCTGGCTCCCGACGCGGTGGCCGCCTGCGTGGCCGGGCACTGCTCCGCGGAGCCGGGGCACCGGATCGCGATGGCGCACCTCGGCCTGGAGCCGCTGCTCGACCTCGGGATGCGGTTGGGGGAGGGCACGGGCGCGCTGCTCTCCCTGCCGGTGGTGCAGGGGGCGGCGCGAGCGCTCGCCGACGTCGCCACCTTCGACGCCGCGGGAGTGGCGGACAAGGACGCGTGAGAGAACGCGTTATGGAACCATGACGCGATTCTCCAGCGCGCTCTCGCGGTCAGTGCGCCGGTGAGGGCAGGCGCCAGCTCTCGACCGGGTCGGCGAAGGAGAGGGCCGGGTCGTCCGCGTCGAACGTGCGTGCCGGACCGGGCCCGGTCGCCCGCGTCTCGAAACGGACCGTGACCCGGCCGTGCCCCGCGCCCTGCACCCAGCCGTGCCCGTGCTCGGTGTGGGCGACGTCGTCGCCCGCCCGCCAGGGGCTGGCCGGGTCGCGCGGCCCGTGCCGGCCGCCCGGGCGCGGCCCGAACTCGGTGCCGGGCTCCGGGTGGGCCTCCTCGGCGGTCTCGACGGTGAGCACCGTGTCCGGTTCGACGGCCGCCGACGGCTCGGCGAGCGGGGCCGTGGTCCAACCCGACTCCGACGGGACCGCCTCGAACAGCGCGGGCGGGGGGCTCTCGGACAGCCCCGACAGCGACACCCCGACCAGCCGCACCCCGCCCTCCGGCACCGCGGTGCGGGCCAGGCGCTGCGCGACCGCCGTGAGCGTGGCGAGGTCGGTGGAGGCGAAGGCGGTGGTCTCGGAGCGCGTGTGCGTCTGGAAGTCCGCGTTGCGGGCCTTCACCGTGACGGTGCGCGCCGCCCGGCCGTCGACGACGAGCCGCCGGTGGGCCGCCGCCGTCATGCGCCCGACCTCGCGCAGCACGTCGTCCATCGCGGTGAGGTCGTGCTCGAACGTGGTCTCGGCGGAGATCTGCTTGGCGGCGCCGCGCGGCGCGACCGGCCGCTCGTCGATGCCGCGGGCGAGCCGGTGGAGCTCGGTGCCGACCGCGGAGCCGAGGACCCCGGCGACCTCGCGGGCGTCCATCGCGGCGAGGGCACCGATCGTCTCGATCCCGACCTTGCGCAGCGCCGCCTCGGCCACCGGGCCCACGCCCCACAGCGATCGCACCGGCAGCGGGTCGAGCACCTCCCGCTCGACCTCGGGCGCGACGACCTTCAGCCCGTCCGGCTTCGCCAGCTCCGAGGCGATCTTCGCCACCTGCTTGCCCGACCCCGCCCCGACCGACGCGGGCAGCCCGGTCCGCGCCCGCACCTCGGCCCGCAGCGCGACGCAGAACTCCTCGACCTCGGCGGCGGTCGCACCGGCGAGCGCGGGCGGCTCGAGGAACGCCTCGTCGACGGACACGGGTTCGAGCACCGGCGCGGCCTCCCGCAGGACGGCCATGACCTCCTCGGAGATCACCTTGTAGAGCGGGAACCGCGTCGGCAGGACGGTCGCGTGCGGGCACCGACGGCGCGCCTGGCCCATCGGCATCGCCGACCGCGCGCCGAACACCCGCGCCTGGTAGCTGGCCCCCGCCACGACGCCGCGCCCGCCCGTGCCGCCGACCAGGACCGGGCGGTCCGCCAGGGTCGGCCGGGTGAGCTGCTCGACCGACGCGAAGAACGCATCCATGTCGAGATGCAGGACCCACCGACTCACCCCGCCATTGTGACGGTCGGGTCCGACAGGCTCCGGCGGCGCGTCGGTCAGGGCCCGCGTCGGTAGGGCCCGCGTCGGCCAGGGCTGCGTCGCTCAGTGTGCGCGTCAAGCAGGGTCCGCCCGTGTCTGCCAGGCCCGCGTCGACGGGGCGGGTCGCTCAGACCGGCCCGCGGACCTCGCCCGGCGGGATCCCGCGCTCCCGGGTGAACACGGCGACGAACGAGAAGGGGTCCGCGTACCCGATACGGCGGGCCACCGCGGCGACGGTGGCCGAGGGCTCGGCGAGGTACTCCTCGGCCAACGCCATCCGGCGCCGGCGGAGGTAGGCCAGCGGAGCCGCGCCCACCACGTCGCGGAACCGGAGGGCGAACGCGGTCGGGGCGACCCCCGCCTGGGCCGCGAGCTCCGCGACCGTCCAGGGGCGCGCCGGGTCGGCGTCGATCGCCAGCAGCGCCGGCCCGACGAGCGGGTCGGCCGAGGCCGGCGGCCCGCCGACCGCGCGGATCCCGTGGGGCGGCGCCGTCATGCAGCCAGGGTAGGGGGCCGGTTCCCGGCGCGGTGCCCGCCCGTCATGATCGTTGTCCCGGACCGACCGCGGCCGATCACGGCCTGCTCCGTCCCGGAGGTGGGTGCCTAGGAGTCCGAGGGGACCGTGGTGAGGGCCGTGATCACCCGGTTGACGCTGACCTCGCCGCGGTACGGCTCGCCGTTGACGAACAAGGTGGGGGTGCCGCGCACCCCGCTACGCACCCCGGAGTTGAAGTCGGCCTCCACCCGGTCCTCGACCACCCGCGTCGCGGGCCAGACCACGCGGTCGGGGTCCACGCCCGCCCGGACGGCGTGGTCGCGCAGGTCCGCCTGGGTGAGGCGGGGCGGCCCCGGGGTGTAGAGGCTGTCGTGCATCGGCCAGAACCGGCCCTCGAGCGCCGCCATCTCCGCGGCCGTGGCCGCGGCCAGCGCGTGCGGGTGCAGCTCGTGCAGGGGAAAGTGTCGGAAGCCGAAGCGCAGGTCGTCGCCGAGCCGCTCCCGCACCTCCTCGATCACCGGCGCGGCGGCACGGCAGTAGGGGCACTCGAAGTCGCCGTACTCCACCAGCGCCAGGGGCGCGTCGGCCCGTCCGACGACGTGGTCGTACGGCCCGAGCGGCGGGTCCAGCTGTCCGATTTCGCCCACCTCCTCGCGCCCGCGTTCCACCGCCGGGCAGGATGATCCGGTGGCGGTGACGACCCTATCCGAGCGCGGAGACCTCTCCCGCGCCGCGCGGCAGTTCCTCCGCACGGAGTCGGGTTCGGCGGTGATGCTCATCGGCGCGGCCGTGGTCGCGCTGCTCTGGGCGAACCTGCCGCTCGGCTACGAGACCTTCTGGCACACCCCGCTGACGATGGGGCTCGGCGAGTGGTCGTTGAGCCTGGACCTGCGGCACTGGGTCAACGACGGCCTGATGGTCCTGTTCTTCTTCAGCGTCGGGCTGGAGATCGCGCGGGAGATGACCCTCGGCGAGCTGCGCGGCTTCCGGGCCGTGGCGGCGCCGGCGGCCGCGGCGATCGGCGGGCTGGTGATCCCCGCGCTGGTCTTCCTCGCGTTCAACGCCGGGACGCTCGCCCAGAACGCCTGGGGCATCACGATCTCCACCGACACGGCGGTGCTGCTCGGCGTGCTCGCCCTCGTCGGCCCGCGCTGCCCCGACCAGCTGCGGGTCTTCCTGCTCGCGCTGGCCATCGTCGACGACATCGGCGCCGTCATCGCCATCGCCGTCTTCTACACCGAGCGGGTCGACGTCCTCGCCCTGTTCCTCGCGATCCTGCTCTTCGTCGCGCTCCTCGGGCTGCGGTTCGCCCGGTTCTGGCGCACGCCCTTCTACGCGGTCATCGGCGTCGTCATGTGGGTCGCCGTGCTGGCGTCGGGGGTGCACCCGAGCGTGGTCGGGGTGGCGCTGGGTCTGCTGGTCAACGCCTACGCGCCGCGGCGTCAGGACATGAAGCGCGCGCTGCTCGTCGGGAAGACCTTCATCCTCGACCCGACGCCCGAGCGCGCCCTCGCCGCGCAGGCCGCGGTCACCGAGGCGGTCTCGCCGAACGAGCGGCTGCAGCTGAAGATCCAGCCCTGGTCGAGCTACGTGATCGTGCCGTTGTTCGTGCTGGCCAACGCCGGGGTGGTGCTCGACCGGCATACCCTCTCCGCGGCGTTCGGCTCGCCGCTGACCTGGGGCATCATCGTCGGGCTGGTGCTGGGCAAGCCGATCGGCGTCAGCCTCGGGACGTGGTTGGCGCTGCGCACCGGCATCGGCCGGGTGCCGGACACGCTGCGCTGGGGGCAGCTCTTCGGTGGGGCCGGGCTGTCCGGGATCGGGTTCACGGTCGCCCTGTTCGTGACCGAGCTCGCGCTCGACGACGAGCTCCTCGTCAGCGAGGCCAAGATCGGCATCCTGACCGGGTCGGTGCTGGCGGCCCTGGTCGGCTGGCTCGTGTTCCGGCTGGCGGGAGAACGCGGCGGGCAGTGCTCGCCGTCCGGGCTGCCGACGCTCCCGCCGCGGCCCTGGCGGCCGGTGGAGTAGGCCGGCCGACGTGGCTCGGCGGGTGTGGTTCAGCCGGCGACGGTCAGCGGAGCAGTGCGTCGCCGTCGTGGACCCGGACCTCCGGGGCCGCGGCGCCGAGCCCGGCCAGCGCGGCCGGATGGTCGGGTCCGGCCTCGAGGTCGACGACCCACGCCTCGCCCGGCCCGTCCGCCCAGGCCTCGACGACGCCCGTCGGGCCGAGGGTGATGGCGTCCATGGGGCTCGCGAGGCCCTCGCCGGTGGCCTTGAGCAGGGCTTCCTTGCGCGTCCAGATGGTGAGGAAGGCCCGGGTGTCCGTCGGCGGACGGGTGCGCTCGGCGGGGGAGAGGGCGTGCTCGGCGAGGCGGTCGAGGTCGGAGAGGGTGCGGAGCTCCTCGACGTCGAGTCCGACGGGGCCGTCGTCGCTCAACGCGACGCCCACGAAGCCGCCGGAATGCGTCAGCGAGAAGGCGGGCGCGGTGCCCGTGGCCAGGCGCGGCTTGCCGTGGGGCTCGCCGCAGCGGCAGGTTCGGTCGAGCGTGATCGCGGCCGGGTCGGCGTCGAGGTGGGCGCCCAGCAGCAGTCGGGTGAGGGCGTGCGCGGCGAGGTAGCGGGCCTGGTCGGCGGGTCGGCGGAAGGCCGCCAGCCGGGTGCGCTCGTGGGCGTCGAGCAGCGCGACAAGCCGCGGTGCCGACGACGGGTCGACGGGCCGGGCCCACCACACGTCCGCCACGAGACGAGCCTAGTCGGTTGCGGTGCACGGATCGCGCCACCGCACCGCGCGCATCCCGCGGCGCACGCGACACGGTGAAGGTGACAGCGCGACTCGCGGGAGCGGAGAGCGCGACTCGCGGGAGCGGAGAGCGCGACTCGCGGGAGCAGGAACCCGCGAGTCGGGGCCTGGGCTTCGGTGAGTCGGGGTGTGGGCTTCGACGGTGTGGTCTCGGCACCTGCGCGAGGGTGCGGCGGGGCCGGCGCCAGGAGTGGCCGGCCCCGCCGCGCTTCAGCCGCTGCGACGTGCGGCGAAGTCGGTGCGGAAGTGCACCGGGGTGGTGCTCGCCCGGCCGATCCGGCCGAGCGCGCGCGGCGCCTCCGCACCGCCGGCCTGCGGGGCCTTCCCACGGGCCGCGGCGCGTCGGGCGGCGCGGTTGGTGGCGCCCGTTGTGGCGCCGATGGTGGCGCGGTCGTCGGCGCCGTCGGTGGTGGCGGCGGTGGGCTGGGTCGGGCTGGTGTCACGAATTCGCACGAGGACCTCCTGGAGGAGATATGGGGCCGCCCCGAGGAGCGGTGTGCGGGTCCTCCTCGTGGACCCCGCGCCGCACAACGCGGCGGCGTCAGGGGGATCCGCGGATCGCGGGCCGCAACACGCGCGCGATCCGAGCAGGGAGGACGTCCGGCCACGACGGGGCGGCCCGGACGGACAGGAACCGGCCGGCGCACGACTCGGCGCCGGGAACGGGCGGCGTGCCTCAGGGCGGAGGACTGCCGCGCCGTCTCACAGGGTGATGAGGTCCATGGCCGAAACCCTAGGGACACCTCCCGCAGGGGCGCGACCGAATTACGGTGACCGGTGTGGACGGCTCCCCGGACGTGATCGTGATCGGCGGCGGGATCGCCGGTGCCTCGGTGGCCTACGAGGTCGCCGCGCACCGCTCGGTGTTGCTGCTGGAGGCCGAGCCGTCGCTGGCGGTGCACTCGACGGGCCGCTCGGCGGCGACCTACATCCCCGGCCACGGCACCGCTGTCTTCCGCGCGCTCATCCGGGCGAGCGCGCCGCGGTTCGCGGCGCTGGCCGAGGAGCTGGAGGCGCCGCCGTTCCTGCGGCGGTTGCCCGTCGTCTGGGCGGCGTTCGACGAGGACGGCGAGCGCGAGCTGCAGCAGCTCCTGGCCGAGTGGGCCACCGAGCCCGACGGGCCGCACGCCCTCACCGGCGCCGAGACCGCCGCGGCCTGCCCCGGTCTGCGGGAGGTGCGCTCGGGCGCGATCACCGAGGCGGCCGCCGACGCGGACGCGATCGGCCTGCACGGCGCCTACGTCCGCGGGCTGCGCCGCCGCGGCGGCCGGGTCGTGCAGGGCGCCCGGGTCAGTGCGATCACGCGCAGCGGCGAGGCGTGGCGGGTCGAGACCGCGGAGGGCTCCTGGACCGTGCCCGACGTCGTCGACGCGGCCGGGTCGTGGGCCGACGCCGTCGCCGCGCTGGCCGGTGTCCCGCGGGCCGGCCTCACCCCGTACCGGCGCACGATCGCGATCTCCCCGTGCACGCTGCCGGCCGGCATGCCGATGCTGATCGACGCGGCCGAGCGCTTCTACTGCAAGCCGGAGGGCGACACGCTGCTGCTCTCGCCGGGCGACGAGACGGCCGCCGAGCCCGGCGACGTCCGCCCGGACGAACTCGACGTCGCCCTCGCCCTCGAGCGGGTCGAGGAGGCGCTGCACCTCGGGCTGCGGTCGGTGCGGACCGCGTGGGCCGGCCTCCGGACCTTCGCCCCGGACCGGGACCCGGTCGTCGGTGCCCGCCCGGAGTTCCCCGGGTTCCACTTCTTCGCCGGTCAGGGCGGGTCGGGGATCGAGTCGGCCCCCGCGCTGGCCGCGCTCGGCGCCGCCGTGGTGACCGGGACACCGGTGCCTCCGGACGTCCCCGTCGGGCCGGACCAGGTGTCTCCGTCACGCTTGTAAGCGCGCGCTGACTTCTTCCGGCACGATGGGGGCATGGCGCCGACCACCACCTCCGGCCTCGACCTCTTCGACGGCCCGTTCTGGAGCGATCCCTACCCGGCCTACGCCGAGCTGCGCGCGGACGAGCCGGTGCGCAGGCTGGACCTGCCCGACGGCCCGATGTGGATCGTCGCCCGGTACGAGGACGCGCGGGCCGCGTTCGTCGACGCGCGCTTCTCGAAGGACTGGCGCTTCACCCAGCCGGCCGACCAGCGCGCCGCGATGCCGGCCACTCCCACGCCGATGATGCTGCTGATGGACCCGCCGGACCACACGCGGCTGCGCAAGCTCGTCAGCCGCTCGTTCACCGCGCGGCGGATGGCCGAGTTGCGACCGCGCGTCCAGGAGATCGCCGACGACCTGCTCGCCGCCCTGCCCGCCGACGGCACCGTGGACCTCATGGCGCACTACGCCTTCCTGCTGCCGGTCCGCGTGATCTGCGAGCTGCTCGGGGTTCCGGCGGAGGACCGCGACGACTTCGGCCGCTGGTCGTCGACCATGATCGACGAGTCGCCGCAGGACGAGAAGAAGGCCGCCTCCCAGAAGCTCTCGGAGTACCTGGCCGGGCTGATCGACCGCAAGCGCACCGAGCCGGACGACGCGCTGCTCAGCGCCCTGACCCAGGTGTCCGACGAGGACGGCGACGCGCTGTCCCAGGAGGAGCTCGTCGCCATGGCGATGCTGCTGCTCATCGCCGGTCACGAGACCACCGTCAACCTGATCGGCAACGGGATCCTCGGCCTGCTCACCCACCCCGACCAGCGCGAGATCCTCGCCGAGAAGCCCGAGCTGTGGCCGGGCGCGGTCGAGGAGTTCCTGCGCTGGGACGCGCCGGTCACCAACGCCCCGGTCCGGTTCGCCGCCGAGGACGTCGAGGTCGCGGGCACGACCATCCCCGAGGGCGCCGTCGTCATCCTGGGTATCGCCTCGGCCAACCGCGACGACGCCCGGTTCGCCGACGCCGCCCGGCTCGACGTGACCCGCGACGACCGCGGGCACCTCGCCTTCGGCTACGGCCTGCACCACTGCCTGGGTGCACCGCTGGCCCGGATCGAGGGCGAGGTCGCGCTGCGCAGCCTGTTCACCGCGCGCCCGGAGCTGGACCTGGCCGAGCACGACCTGACCTACCGGCGCAGCACGCTGGTCCACGGCGTGACCGCGTTGCCGGTCCGGCTCGGCGCCCCTGCCTGAAGGCGGCCCGGCGCGGGTACAACTGGGAGGACAGGTCGTCGAGCCGGAGGTCGCGCGATGCCCCAGCCCCAGGACCCGTTCGGCGGCGGGCTCGGCCCGTTGGAGGACCTGCTGCGCGGGCTCGTCAACGGCCTCGGGTTCCCCGACGACGACCGCGACGACGGCCGGGACGACCGGGACCACGGGCCGCGCGGGCAGGAACGCGGCCCGGGGCGTCCGCGGCGCACCTCGACCCGGCGGCTGGACCGGCACGGCCGCGACCTGACCGCGGACGCCCGCGCCGGCCGGCTGGACCCGGTGATCGGCCGGGACGCCGAGATCGACCAGGTCGTCGAGGTGCTGGCCCGCCGCACCAAGAACAACCCGGTGCTGGTGGGGGAGCCGGGCACGGGCAAGACGGCGATCGTCGACGGGTTGGCGCAGCGCGTCGCGGCCGGGCGGGTCCCCGTCGCGCTGCGCGACGTCCGGGTGGTCGCGCTCGACCTGGCCGGGATGGTCGCCGGGACGAAGTACCGCGGCGAGTTCGAGGAGCGGCTCACCGCGGTGGTCGACGAGATCGTGGCGGCCGGGAGGTCGCTGGTCGTGTTCGTCGACGAGCTGCACCTGGTCGTCGGCGCCGGGTCCGCGCAGGACCAGGCGATGGACGCGGCCAGCATCCTCAAGCCCGCCCTCGCCCGCGGCGACCTGCAGCTCGTCGGCGCGACCACACCCGAGGACCACCGCCGGTACATCGAGCGCGACTCCGCCCTGGAGCGGCGGTTCGAGGTCGTCCGGGTGTCGGAGCCGACGCCGGAGGCCACCGTGGAGATCCTTCGCGGGCTGCGGCCGCGGTACGAGGAGCACCACCGGGTCCGCATCACCGACGGGGCGATCGACGCCGCCGTGGCCCTCTCCGTGCGTTACCTGCGGGACAAGCACCTGCCGGACAAGGCCGTGGACCTGGTCGACCGCGCCGCCGCGCGCTCCGGGCTGCGCGGCGCCGGGCCCCAGCCGGACCGGCGGGTCGAGGAGCTGGTCCGGGCGCGCGAGGTCGCCGCCGACGCCGGCGACTCCGAACGCGTCGCGATGCTCGACCGCGAGCTGGAGCGGCTGGTGCTGGAGAACGGGCCGCGGGACGGTGCCGAGATCACCGCGCGGGAGGTCGCCGAGGTCGTCGCCGACCGCACCGGCATCCCGGTCGCCGACCTCACCACCTCCGAGCGCAAGCGCCTGCTGGAGCTGGAGGAGCACCTGCACCGGCGGGTCGTGGGGCAGCACCGGGCCGTCGAGGCGGTCGCCGACGCGGTGCGCAGCGCGCGGGCCGGGCTCGCGAGCCCGGACCGCCCGTCGGGCTCGTTCCTGTTCCTCGGCCCGACGGGCGTCGGCAAGACCGAGCTGGCCCGCGCCCTGGCCGCCACGCTGTTCGGCTCCGACGAGCGCATGGTCCGCCTCGACATGAGCGAGTACGCCGAGCGTGCGGCCACCACCCGGCTCGTCGGCGCGCCGCCCGGCTACGTCGGGCACGAGGAGGCCGGCCAGCTCACCGAGCCGGTGCGCCGCGACCCGTACACCGTGGTACTGCTCGACGAGATCGAGAAGGCGCACGCGGACGTCGTCGCCACGCTGCTGCAGGTGCTCGACGCCGGACGGCTCACCGACGCCCGCGGCCGGACCGTCGACTTCCGGCACGCGATCGTGGTCATGACCAGCAACATCGGGGCCGAGGAGGTCCTCGCGGCGGCCGCGGCCGGCCGGCCGGTGGAGTCGATCCGCGAGCAGCTGATGTTCGCCGTGCGGCGGAACCTGCGGCCGGAGTTCCTCAACCGGATCGACGACGTCGTCCTGTTCGAGGCCCTCGACCGGGCCGAGATCACGGAGATCGCCGGGATGATGCTGGCCGGCACCCGCGCGCGGCTCGCGGCGCAGGGCGTCGAGCTCGTGGTGGAGGCGGAGGCGCTCGACCGGCTCGCGGAGCTGGGCCACCAGCCCGAGTACGGGGCGCGGCCGCTGCGCCGGGTCGTGGCGCGGGAGGTCGAGCGGCGGTTGGCGCGGCTGCTGCTGGCCGAGGAGCTGCGCTCGGGCGGCCGCGCCCGGCTGCGGGTCGTGGAGGGGGAGCTCGCCCTGGTCGCCGACTGACGGCGGAGGGATTTCTGACTACAGTCAGAGTTGTGGGCGCGAACAGCGACGAGATCGCGGCGGTGCGGCGGTTCCACCGGGCGGTGGTCCGCCGCGTCGGCGCGCTCGAGGAGGGCTATCTCGGCCGCGACCGGCCGCTCGGGCAGGCCCGGCTCCTGTGGGAGATCGGCCCGGGGGCCGAGCTGCGGGACCTGCGGACCCGGCTCGGCCTCGACTCGGGCTACCTCTCGCGGATGCTGCGGTCGCTGGAGGCGGCCGGGCTCGTGGCCGTCGACGCCGGAGCGGCCGACGCGCGGGTGCGGCGGGTCCGCCTCACCGCGGCCGGACGGGAGGAGCGGGCCGAGCTGGACCGCCGGTCGGACGCGCTGGCCGCGTCGATCCTCGACCCCCTCAATTCCGCGCAGCGCAGCCGGCTGACCGCCGCGACGGCCGAGGTCGAACGCCTGCTCCTCGCGTCGACGGTCCGCGTGGCCGTCACGCCGCCGACGCGACCGGAGGCCCAGAAGTGCCTGCGGGCCTACGTGGCCGAGCTCGCCGAGCGGTTCGAGGAGGGTTTCGACCCGTCGATCGGACCCGCCGGGGGAGCCGCCGAGTTCACCCCGCCGGCCGGGGAGCTCCTGGTCGCGATGCTCGACGGCGAGCCCGTCGGGTGCGTCGGCGTGCGGTTCCGTCCGGAGGTCGCCGAGATCAAGCGGATGTGGGTCGCGCCCGCGGCCCGGGGTCTGGGGCTCGCCCGGCGGCTGCTCGCCGAGATCGAGGAGCGGGCCCGCGTGCACGGGCTCCGGGCGACGCGGCTCGACACGAACGGGGCGCTCGTCGAGGCGATCGCGCTGTACGGGTCGGCGGGCTACCGCGAGGTGCCGCCCTTCAACGACAACCCCTACGCCCAGCACTGGTTCGCCAAGGACCTCGACCCGGCCGGGTAGGGACGCCAGCCCGTCGGGGATGACCCGGGGCCACGGTGGTGTTGGGACAGGCATGACGATCCTCGCCACCGGGCCGCGCACCCTCGACGACCTGTTCGCCGACTCGCTGCGCGACGCCGAGCGCATGGCTCCCGGCCTGCTCCTGCTCGCGTTCGACGGCTCGGACGAGGTCGAGGCCGACGCCCGCCGCCTCCTCACCACCGACCCCGGTTGCGCGTTCGTGCGGTTCGCCGTGCACCGCGAGGACGGCGAGGTCGTGGTGGAGGTGCGGGCGCCCGAGTCCCGCCCGGACATCCTCGAGGCGCTCGTGGTGAGGGCCATGTCCGCGGGACGCTGAGCCGGAGATCCGCCAGACTGGGCGCATGACCGGCACCCTCGGCGAGGTGTCCACCCGCACCGTCGGAGGGCGCACGCTCCGCGTCGCGATCCGTCGCGGCGACCGCTCCCGGACCCCGTTACTGCTGCTCAACGGCATCGGCGCGCGCCTGGAGATGCTCGAGCCGTTCGTCGAGGCGCTGCCGCGGGAGCTGGAGGTCGTCCGCTTCGACGTCCCCGGCGTGGGCGGGTCGCCCCGGCCCCGGGTCCCGTACCACATGGCGACCTTCGCGCTGACCGTCGGCAAGCTCGTGGGTGCCCTGGGCTACGACAAGGTCGACGTCCTGGGCTACTCGTGGGGCGGCGGGCTCGCCCAGCAGTTCGCGCTCACCCAGCGGGACCAGGTGCGTCGCCTGGTGCTGGTGGCCACGGGGACCGGCTCGTTGATGGTGCCGGCCCGGCCCGCGGTGCTGAGCAAGATGCTCACCCCGCGGCGCTATCGCGATCCCGGCTACGCGGCGCGGGTGGCCGGCGAGATCTACGGCGGCACCATGCGCACGCACCCCGAGCGCGCCGCCCGCATCCTGCAGGCCTCGGGCGACGGCGACCCTTCGGGCTACGAGCGCGGCTACCTCTACCAGCTCCTCGCCGGCGCCGGCTGGACCACGCTGCCCGTGCTGCGGCTGATCGCCGCGCGCACCTTGGTCGTCTCCGGGGACGACGACCCGCTCATCCCGCTGGTCAACGCCCACGTGCTGCACCGGGGCATTCGCGACTCGCAGCTGCACGTCTACCGCGGCGGGCACCTCGCACTGCTCACCGAGTCCCGCGAGCTCGCCCCCGTGATCGACCGGTTCCTCGCCGCCCCCTGATCACGCGAGGTCGTCCGGCCGCCCGCTGGCACCACCGCCACGGGGGTCATCGGGGCAACGCACCCGGCCATTTCCTCTCGCCGGCACCGGGCTCGCCGCGACCGCCGGGAACCCGCCGGGAACCCCTCGAC
This sequence comes from Pseudonocardia terrae, assembly GCF_021343995.1. Classification (GTDB taxonomy): domain Bacteria; phylum Actinomycetota; class Actinomycetes; order Mycobacteriales; family Pseudonocardiaceae; genus Pseudonocardia; species Pseudonocardia terrae. The sequence continues at coordinate 27,373 of NZ_JAJTTE010000014.1, forward strand.
CCCGGCGGCGCGGCAGGCATGATCGGGGCATGACGTACGAGACCCTCGACTACACGGTGCGCGACGGCATCCTCACCCTCACGCTGAACCGGCCGGACAAGCTCAACTCCTTCACCGTGACCATGGCGGACGAGCTGATCGCGGCCTACGACCGGGCGAGCGCCGACGACGAGGTGGGCGCGATCGTCGTGACCGGAGCCGGCAGGGCCTTCTGTGCGGGGATGGACCTGTCGTCCGAGGGCAACGTCTTCGGCCTCGACGAGTCGCAGCAGCCGACGTTGCGCGACCTGGAGGAGCGTTTCGAGGACCCGGAGATCGTGCAGGGCGTCCGCGACACCGGCGGGCAGGTCTCGCTGGCCGTCTACCGCTGCACCAAGCCGGTGATCGCCGCGATCAACGGCGCCGCGGTGGGCATCGGGGCCACGATGACGCTGCCGATGGACGTCCGGCTGGCCTCCGACGACGCCCGGATCGGCTTCGTGTTCGGCCGGCTCGGGATCGTGCCCGAGGCGGCCTCCACCTGGTTCCTGCCCCGGATCGTCGGGATCACCCGGGCCCTGGAGTGGGTCTACTCGGCCGACATCCTCAGCGCGCAGGAGGCGCTCGACGGCGGCCTGCTCCGCTCCGTCGTCCCCGCGGACCAGCTGCTGGACACCGCCTACGCGCTGGCCCGCAAGTTCGTCGACGGGCACTCGCCGGTCGCCACCGCGCTGATGCGGCAGATGATGTACCGCAACAGCGCGGCACCGCACCCGGTCGAGGCGCACCGCGTCGACTCGCTCGCGATGTTCTACACCTCGATCGCCGACGGGAAGGAGGGCGTGCGCGCGTTCCTGGAGAAGCGGCCGGCCGAGTTCACCGGCCGGGCCAGCGCGCTGCCGCCGTTCGCCCCGTGGCAGGCCGACGAGTAGTCCCCGGTCCTGGTCGATCGGGACCCGCTCGGCTGCGGCTCAGTAGGCGATGAACAGGATCTCGTCGCGCGAGTACTCGTGGCCCGGGTGCTTCTCCTTGAGGTGCGCCTGGGTCTTGGCGACCAGGTCGTCCTCGTCGGTGCCCTCGATGTGCTCGCCGCACGGGCAGTTCAGGCGCGTCTTCATCCGGCTCTCCTCTCGCAAGGTGTGCACCGACCCTAATGCGGGAGCACGACGGACGTGATCAGCCCCGGCCGATGAACGGCATGGTCGTGGCCGTGATGGTGAGGAACTGCACGTTCGCGTCGAGCGGGAGGTTCGCCATGTAGCGGACGGCGTCGGCGACGTGGCCGGCGTCGAAGGTCGGCTCCGGCCGCACCGACCCGTCCGCCTGGCGGGCGCCGGTGGCGATGCCGGCGGTCATGTCGGTGGCCGCGTTGCCGATGTCGATCTGCCCGCAGGCGATGCCGTACGGGCGGCCGTCGAGCGAGATCGACCGGGTCAGCCCCGTGATCGCGTGCTTCGTGGCGGTGTATGCGGCGCTGCCCGGACGCGGCACGTGGGCCGAGATCGAGCCGTTGTTGACGATCCGGCCGCCCTGCGGGTCCTGCTCGCGCATCACCGCGAACGCCGCCCGGGCGCAGAGGAACGAGCCGGTGAGGTTGGTGTCGACGGCCGCGCGCCACCCGGCGACCTCGATCTCGTCGGGGGTGCCGGTCGGGCCGAAGGTGCCGGCGTTGTTGACCAGCAGGTCCACCCGGCCCCACGCCCCGACGGCCGCCCGGAACAGGGCCGCGACCGACTCCTCGTCGGCGACGTCGGTGGGCACGGTGAGCGCGTCGGCGAACCCCTCGGCGGTCCCGGCCAGCGGCTCGGCGCGGCGCCCAGCCAGGGCGACCGCCCAGCCGTCCTCCAGGAGGGCGCGGCCGATGACCCGCCCCAGCCCCGACCCTGCTCCGGTCACCATCGCGGTGCGCTGCATGCGGAGGTTCTACCGGAATCGACGCCGGAGTCAGTCCGCCGGTCGGTCGGTGAGGGCCCAGCGCTGCTCGATCCGTCCGAAGCGCCAGACGGCCAGCGCCCCCAGCCAGGTGACGACGAAGAGGGCGACGACGAGGTAGCCCACCACCTCGAGGTCGACCGACGCCAGCGCGGCCAGCGGCCCGGTGGCGACGTCGAGCTTCTCGGCCAGCAGCTGCAGCAGCTCGACGAGCCCGATCACCAGCGCCACGATCACCGACAGCGCGGTGACGGTGAGGTTGTAGAAGACCTTGCGCACCGGGGTGACGAAGGCCCACTGGTAGGCGGCGGACATGAACACGCCGTCGGCGGTGTCGAACAGGCTCATCCCGGCGGCGAACAGCACCGGGATGACCAGGATCGCGTACCAGGGCAGCTGCGCCGCCGCCGCGCCGCCGGCGAGGACGAGCAGGGTGACCTCGGTGGCGGTGTCGAACCCGATGCCGAACACGAACCCGACCACGTACATGTGCCAGGGCCGGCTCACCGCCCGCAGCGTCCGGCCCAGGATCCGGGCCATCAGCCCGCGCGCGGCGAGGTGGCGCTCCAGGGCCTCGTCGTCGAGCGGCTCGGTGCGCATCCGGGCGAAGACCCGTCCGATGCCGATCATCGCCTGCAGGTTGAGCAGGCCGATCAGCACGAGGAACCCGCCCCCGACCAGGGTGCCGACCAGGCCGAGGGTCTCCTTGACCGACGACGAGTCGTCGCCCAGCTCGCCGACCAGCGTGCGGACGCCGAGGGCGAGCAGCAGGGCCATCACGAACACGACCGAGGAGTGGCCCAGCGAGAACCAGAAGCCGACGCCGCGGGCCCGCTTGCCCTCGGTGACCAGCTTGCGGGTGGTGTTGTCGATCGCGGCGATGTGGTCGGCGTCGAAGGCGTGCCGCATGCCGAGCAGGTAGGCGGTGAGCCCGACGCCGAGCCCGAACGTCCCGCCCGAGGCCAGCGCGAGGTGCTGCGGCGCGATCACCGCGGCCATCAGCGTCCAGCCGCCGAGCGTGAGCAGCAGGACCACCGCGGCCATCCCGGCGAGGTGCCGGCGGTCCGTGCGGTCGAAGCGGGTGCGTGCCGGCGCGGCGGGCTGCGCGGGGGGAGCGGTCACGACCGTGATGCTCGCATGCACAGTTCTTCAGATGAAAGACCTTGTGTCCTGTCGTCCGCGGACGGGCCCGCGTTATGGGCCCATGACGCCCGATTTATGGCGCTGAATGACCGTTATGGATCGATAGTGCGGTTCGGGCGCCTCAGCTGGAGGGCGGCCGCGACCAGGAGGACGACGAAGCCCGCCAGGTAGACGTCGGGCTGCAGGGAGATCGCGCCCGTCGCGGGGATCGGGCCGACCGCGGGCCCGGGGAGCTTGGTGATCACGGCGGCGGTCATCACCAGCAGCACCGTGACGCCGAGCCGGGCGTGCCGGACGGTGAGCAGGACGAGCAGTGGGACGCACCAGACGTAGTGGTGCGACCAGGCGAAGGGGGCGACCGCCGCCGAGGCGAGCCCGACGACCGTGAGGGCGAGCAGGTCGTCCCCGCGCCGGTGCGCCCGTACCGCGACGGCCAGCGCGGCGGCGCCCAGTACCACCGCCGGCACCAGGTAGGCCGGCGTGCTCTCGCCGAGGGTGCGGGCGACCAGGCCGCCGACCGAATGGTTGCTGGTCGCCGCCACGTCGGAGATCCGGTTCGCGGCCGCGAAGGTCCCGCGCAGCCAGTACTGCACCGACTCGGCGGGCGCGACGGCGAACCCGAGCCCGGTCGCCGCCACGAACGTCCCGACGGCCACGGCCGCCTCCCGGCGGCGTCCGACGAGCAGCAGGTAGACCACGAAGAGCAGCGGCGTGAGCTTGAGCGCCGCGGCCAGCCCGACCCCGGCGCCCCGCCACCGCGACGGCCGGCCGGTGAGGTCGAGCAGCACCAGCGCGAGCAGCACGACGTTGATCTGGCCCAGGTAGAAGGTCGTCCGTACCGGATCGAGCCAGAGCGCGGCGGCGACCAGTAGGGCGACCGTCCCGGCCGCCGGCGCCGCACCGGTGAGGGCCGCCGACCGTCGGACCACCAGCACGAGCAGCGCCACCCCCAGCGCGGTCCAGAGGATCTTGAGCAGCGGCAGGGGGAGCAGCGCCAGCGGCACGAACAGCACCGCGGCCACCGGCGGGTACACGAACGGCAGGTCGAGCAGGACCCCGCCGACGTACAACGGCTGGTGGTGCAGCACGTGCTCGCCGCCGGCCCGGTACACCTGCAGGTCGATCATGAGCAGGTGTGGGGCGGGCCAGACCGCGAGCACCGCGAGCTGCAGGGCGACCAGCGCGCCTGCACCGACCCAGCAGGCGCGGGCGCGGACCCCGGGGCGGGTGAGCGTCACCGGGAGACCGTAGGGCGACGGACCGGCGCGGCTGTTGGCCGGTCGGAGTGTGACGACGGCCACATCATCTGCCATGCTGGCGCCATGCGTTGCGCGTTCGCCCACACCGCCGAGATCGAGCTCGCCGAGGACGGCGACCGGGCCGCCCCGGGGGCGGCGATCACCGCCGCGCTGTGCGGGAGCTGGGAGCACGAGCCGCCGTGCCCGATCGCCTCGCACCGCACCGCGTCGTCGCGGGCGGGCAGCCGGGTGCGGCTGCGGGTGATCTTCGCCTGCGACGTGGACCTGGAGGACGAGGTCCGCAGCCGGATCGACGCCGCGCTCGCCCGCGGCCTGCTCACCGGGCCGGACGGCAGGGTGTCGCACTGGTCGTTGCGCGACGCCCTGCCCGGCAGCGTCCAGGAGTGCGAGCGCGCCGCCGCCGAGCGCCTGCTCGCCGACGCCTGACACACCGCCTGACACACCGCCTGGCACACCGCCCGGCGTCGGGCCGGCCGTAGGATCCGGCCGTGTCGGTCGACCCCCCGCCCGAGAGCGACTTCCTGTCCCTCGCCGGTTTCGCCCTCGACGAGACCCAGCGCCGGCTGCCGGAGACCGACCGCTCGGCGATGGCCATGGTCCTGCTGCTCACCCGGGTCGCGAGCGGGCTGGTCTACGACCTGGAGTCCACCGTGCACCGGCCGGCGGGCTGGAGCTGGTCGGCCTGGCGGCTGCTCTTCACGATCTGGGTGGCCGGGCCGCAGGAGTCCCGGCGGGCGGCCGAGCTGTCCGGGATGAGCCGCGCCGCCGTCTCTGCGCTGACCAACACGCTGAGCGCCGGCGGCCTGCTCGACCGCACGCCGGGCTCGGCCGACGGGCGGTCGGTGGTCCTGGCGCTCACGGAGAAGGGCACCGCGGCGATCGAGGAGACCTTCCTGCGGCACAACGCCCGCGAGGCCGAATGGGCGCGGCTGCTCGGCCCCGAGGACCTCGCCGCCCTCAACCGGCTGCTCGCCAAGCTCGCGGGGGCCGCGCAGGCGGCGGAGTGGGTCAACCGCCGCTGATCCCGGATCGACCGGCACCCCACCCTGGCCGTCCGGCGCGGGACGGGTTAGCGTTCCGCACGGTCAAGGCTTTGACTGTTTTCCCAGTGCCGGGAACGAGGGGATTTCCGATGACGCAGACCCCGGGAGCGGCCGCCTCCGCGGTCCACCCGCCGTCGAGCCAGCTACGCCGCGTGATCGGCGCGAGCCTCGCCGGTACGACCATCGAGTGGTACGACTTCTTCGTCTACGCCTCGGCCGCCGGCCTGGTGTTCGGCAAGCAGTTCTTCCCGGGCCTCGACGGCACCGCGGCCCTGCTCGCCTCCTTCGCGACGATCGGTGTCAGCTTCATCGCGCGCCCGATCGGCGGCGTGGTGTCCGGGCACCTCGGCGACCGCTTCGGGCGCAAGCCGGTGCTGGTCGGGACGCTGCTGCTGATGGGCCTGTCGACGGTCGGGGTCGGCCTGCTGCCCTCGTACGCGTCGATCGGCGTCGCGGCGCCGATCCTGCTGGTCGCCCTGCGGATGCTGCAGGGCCTCTCGGCCGGCGGGGAGTGGGGTGGCGCGGCGATGATGTCGGTCGAGCACGCCCCGCCCGGTCGGCGCGGCTACTTCGGGGCCTACCCGCAGATCGGCGTGCCGATCGGACTGCTGCTGGCCAACCTGGTCTTCTTCGCGGTGTCGGCCACGACCACGCCCGAGCAGTTCCAGGCCTGGGGCTGGCGGATCCCCTTCCTGCTGTCGATCGTCCTGATCGTCGTCGGGTTCTGGATGCGGTCCCGGGTCGCGGAGAGCCCGGTGTTCGAGGAGCTGCGCGAGCGCCGGTCCGCGCCGCTGGCCGAGGTGCTGCGCGGCAACCGGCGCGAGCTGCTCGTGGCGATCGGGCTGTTCGTCGCGAACAACATGATCGGCTACATCCTGATCGCCTTCATCACCTCCTACGGCACCCGCACGCTCGGCCTCTCCAGCACGACGATGCTGGTGGTCGGCATGGTCGGGGCGGTGGCGTGGGGCGTGTTCACGCTCCTGGCCGGCCGCTGGTCGGACACGTGGGGGCGCCGGCGCACGTACCTGATCGGGATCGTCGCGCTGGCCGCATGGTGTTTCCCGTTCTTCCTGCTCTTCGACACCCGCTCGGTCGGCCTGCTGATCGTCGCGGTCGTGGTGCTGGCCTTCGGCCTCGGGCTGACCTACGGGCAGCAGGCCGCGACCTACGCGGAGATGTTCCCCGCGCCGGTCCGGTACTCCGGCGTCTCGTTCGCCTACGCGTTCGGTGCGATCCTGGGTGGCGGCTTCGCGCCGCTGCTGGCGACCTGGCTCATCGCCGTCACCGGGACCTCGCTGTCGGTCTCGGCCTACATGTTCGTGATGTGCCTGGTCACCCTCGCCGCGGTGCTGGCCCTGCGCGAGGGCACGCCCGCGGAGCGCGAGGCCTTCGTCACCGCGACCTGAGCAGGAGCAGGAGGACAACATGGCCGCCAAGCCCTTCGCCTCGTCGGCGGACCTGGCCGCGAAGGAGCAGAGGCTCGAGGTCCTGGCCGACGGCGTCTACGCGCTCACGGCCGAGGGCGACCCCAACATCGGGGCGGTCGAGGGGGAGGACTTCCTCGTCTGCTTCGAGGCCCTGGCCACGCCCGTCGCCGCGCGGAAGTGGCTGACCCGGTTGCGCGAGCACACTGACAAGCCGATCCGCTACCTCGTGCTCTCGCACTACCACGCCGTCCGGGTGCTGGGGGCCAGCGCGTTCGACGCGAAGATCATCGTGGCGCACGAGAACACCCGCGCCCTCATCGCCGAGCGGGGCAAGGAGGACTGGGAGTCCGAGTTCGCGCGGATGCCGCGGCTGGCCGAGGCCGCGGACTCGGTGCCGGGGCTGACCTGGCCCACGCTGACCTTCGCCGACCGGCTGACCATCGACCTGGGCGGGGACCGGGGTGACCTGGTGCTGCAGTACCACGGCCGGGGGCACACCGAGGGCGACATCACCGGCTGGCTGCCGCGGCAGCGGATCCTGTTCGCCGGCGACCTCGTCGAGGCCGAGGCGGCGCTCTACACCGGCGACGCGTTCCACCGGGACTGGGCGGGGGACACGCTCGACCGCGTCGCGGCGCTGGGTGCCGAGCAGCTCGTCGGCGGGCGCGGCGCCGTCACACAGGGCCGCGCCGCCGTCGACGCGGCGATCGCGCAGACCCGTGGGTTCCTGCAGGTGATGATCCGCGAGGTCGGCGGGGTGCAGCAGCGCGGTGGCACGCTGAAGGAGGCGTTCGAGGCCACCCACGCCGCGCTGGTGGACGACTACGGGCAGTGGCCGATCTTCGAGCACTGCCTGCCCTTCGACGTCTCGCGGCTGTGGGACGAGCTGTCGGGCGTCGAGCGCCCGGTGATCTGGACGGCCGAGCGCGACCAGGAGGTCTGGGCCCAGCTGCAGGGGTGACGGTCAGGGGAGCGGCAGGCGGGGGCCGTGTGCCCCGGACGCGCCTCCGTCGAGCGAGCCCTCCGCCGGAAGGCCGAAGCTCGCCTCCGCGCCGAGCCCCTTCGCGGCGGCCGCCTCCCGCACCGCCGCGATCACCAGGTGCAGCGCGGGCCGGCGGGTGGCCTTGGTGCGGTAGGCGATCGAGACCGTGCGCATGACGGGCTCGGTCAGGGCCACGACGTCGATCGCGTCGTCGGTCCCGGGCGGCCGCTGCACCAGCCCGAGGTCCGAGACGAGGGTGACGCCGAGCCCCGCGGCGACCAGGGCGAGGGCGGTGAACTGCTCCTCGACCTCGTGCAGGGTCGCGGGGTCGAACCCGGCGCGGCGACAGGCGACGCGCACCGCCCGGCCGAAGTGCGACCGCGGGCCGGCGAGGATCCACGGCTGGTCGGCCAGCTCGCCGAGGGTCACGGTCGCGCCCGGGACGGTGCCGGCCGGGACGGCCGCGTAGAGCCGCTCGACGGCCACGACCTCCCGGGTCAGCGCGGGGTCCCAGGACATCGGGTGCCCCGAGTAGTCGAGGACGAACGAGAAGTCGAGGGCGCCGTCGCGGACCGCGCCCGCCGTCTCCTCGGGGGCGAGCTCGCGGGTCCGGACCTGGATGCCGGGGTGCTCGGCGGCGAGCGAGGCCAGCGCGTCGGGCAGCAGGCCGGAGGCGACCGACGCCCAGACCCCGGCGGTCAGCCGCACCGACCGGTCCTGCTGGGCCTCCTCGACGGCGAGCTCGGCGCGCTCGACCGAGGCGAGGATCTCCTCGGCGTGCTCGGCGAGCACCATGCCCAGCTCGGTGAGCTGCACCCGGCGGCCGAGCCGCTCGAAGAGGGTGCCGCCGACGTCGCGTTCCAGTTGGGCGAGCTGCTGCGACACGGCCGAGGCGGTGTAGTGCAGGGCCGCCGCCGCGGCCGTGACGGTGCCCCGCCGGTGCAGCTCCCGGAGCATCCGCAGGCGCGACAGGGAGAGCTCCACGGGGCCCACCGTAGGCGGGCGGTTCCGCTCGTGCAGGAACCGTGAACGCGACCCTCCACGATTCCTTGATGGACGCCGGCCGCGGTGCTCCCCCACAGTGGGGGCACCGGCGGAGCTCGCCGGCCACCCCGGCACGACCCCGACGCCGCCGCCCGCCCGGGCCCGGCGCGGTCCGTCGTGCCCCGATCCGCAGACCGGGAGGTCAGCCGACGTGACCACGATGCAGGAGCCGATCGGGCCGGTGGGGACGCCGATCGAGGTGCCGGCCACGCCGGCGGCCTCGTTCGCCCCCGCTGCCGACCTCGCCGCCGCTCCCGCCCCGCGGGACCGCGAACCCTATCTGCGCGTGACGTGGAACGACCCCGTCACCGGCGCTCGCGGCCATCTCGTCGTCCACACGCTGCGCTCCGGGATCGCCACCGGCGGGACCCGGATGCGCGCCGGCTGCACCCTGTCCGAGGTCGAGGACCTGGCCCGCGGCATGGCCGCGAAGACCGCCGCCTTCGACCTGCCGGTCGGCGGGGCCAAGAGCGGCATCGACTTCGACCCGAAGGATCCCCGCGCGGTCGGGGTGCTGGAGCGCTTCTGCGAGGCCATGCGCCCGTGGATCGACGCCCACTGGGTCACCGCCGAGGACCTCGGCGTGCCGCAGCACCTGATCGACGAGGTGTTCGCGCGGATCGGCCTCGGCCAGTCGTACCACGCGGCCATCTCGCGCTCCGCGGACCCGGCGGCCACCCTCGCGCGGGTCCGTCAGGGCCTCGACGCGCGCGTGCCCGGTGGGCTGCTCGGCGACGTCATCGGTGGCTACGGCGTGGCGCACGCCTGCCTCGGCGCCGCCTCCGCCTTCGGCTGGGCCGTCGAGGGCACCACCGTCGCGATCCAGGGCATCGGCACCATGGGCGGCGGCGCCGCCTGGTACCTGCACGAGGCCGGCATGCGCGTGGTCGCGATGGCCGACGCCGCCGGGACCCTCTACGACCCCTCCGGCCTCGACGTCCCGGCCCTGCTCGCGCTGCGCGACGGCTTCGGCGAGATCGACCGCACCCGGCTGCCCGCCGGCGTCACCCGCCTGCCCCGTGCCGCGGTCGTCGGGCTGCCGGCCGACGTGTTCGTCCCGGCCGCGATCTCCTACGCGATCACCCCGGACAACAGCTACGACGTGGCCGCCAAGGTCGTCGTCGAGGCCGCGAACGCCGCGACCACCCCCGAGGCCGAGGCCATGCTCACCGCCCGCGGCGTGCCCGTGGTGCCGGACTTCGTGGCCAACGCCGGCGCGGCGGCCTGGGCCTGGTGGCTCCTGCTCGGCCGGGTCGGCATGTCCCGCGACGACGCCGTGACCGCCGACGAGTCCTTCGCCCTGCTGCGCACGCAGATGACGGAGAAGGTCCGGCTGCTGCTCGACCGCTGGGTGGCCGAGGGCGTCCCGCCCCGGCTCACCGGGCTCGGCCTGGCCGTGAGCGACCTCGACGACACCACGGCACGGTCCGCGCTCGTCATCCCCTGACGCTCCGGGGCCGACGTCCGGGCCGACGTTCGGAGAAGGTCCGGCGGCCCCCCCGACGACGTGGTCGGGGGCCGAGGGCGCGCTCAGCGGGTGACCCGGCTGCCGGGGACCTCGTCGGCGTCGAGGTGGCGCAGGAGGTTGGTGACGAACCGGTCCCCGGTGCGCTGCAGCGTGACGTTCATCAGCCCGACGACGGCGGGCGAGGCGAGCCGGGAGAGCGGCAGCTCCACGTGCAGGGCCAGCCGGATCGCCAGGTGCGTGCCGCCCTCGACGTCCCGCAACCGGTACCAGCCCTCGGCCCCGGTGAACTCGGACGTGCCCGGCGGCGGCTCGTGCGTGAAGTCGATGCGGGACTCCTCGGGCCCGTCGGTGAACCGCATGCGCTCGGTGAAGGTCGGCTGGATCCCGACCCCCAGCACGGCCAGGCGCATCATGCTCCACCGCCAGCGGTCGCCGTCGGTCTCGATGCTGGTCAGCAGCGGGGTGAGCCGGGGGAGCAGCTCCGGATCGGTGAGCGCGGCCCAGATGGCGGCGCGCCCGGCCTCGACGACGGCCTCCGACTCGGTGGTCGTGGTGAAGCGGTTCACGTCGACGAGGTTCCCGTTCCGGCGGCCGGCTGCACATCACCCCGACCGGACGGGACGGCCCCTGCCTCCTCGGGGCCCGCCGCGCGCAGGGTGCGCAGGATCCGGGCGAGGTCCGCGCGGTCCCGCTCGTCGAGCCCGGCGAACAGGCTCTCCGACTGCGCCTGCCGTGCCGCCCGCACCTCGTGGGCGAGCGCATGGCCCTTCGCGGTCAGCGCGACGAGCGTGGCCCGCCGGTCCGCGGGATCGGGCGTACGCTCGGCGAGACCGCGTTCCTGCAGGTCGTCGACCACCTCGGTGGCCGAGCGCGGGGCGATCCGCAGGTGCTCGGCGAGCGTCGACAGGCGCACCCGGCCGTGCCGGGCCAGCGTGGCGACCGCCCGGAACTGCGACGGCGTGACGTCCCACGGCGCCAGCGCCTCCTTGTTGCGGCCGCGGAGCATGCGCGCGACGGCCCAGAAGGCCTCGGCCAGCGTCTCCTCCCCCTCGCTCACCGGAATACCGTACCAGCGGGTCGTGTTGTTCCCTCATGTTGAGGTAACCTCAGCAATCGAGAGAGGGGACACGCACTTGGATCCGCAGACACAACACGCCCAGGGCCGCCCGGACCGTCCCGGGCGCCCGGGCCGACGCGCCCCGTCGGCCGCCGAGAAGCAGCAGGCCCGTGAGGTCTCGCTGCGCCGGATCGGCCGGCTCTTCACCCCGTACCGCGGGCCGCTCGCCCTGGTCGTGGCGATCATCGTCGCCTCGTCCGTGGTGGGCATGGCCTCGCCCTTCCTGCTCCGCGAGGTGCTCGACGTCGCACTGCCGAACCGCGACGTGCGGCTGCTGGCGTGGCTGGTGGCCGGCATGGTCGGCGTCGCCGCCCTGACCGCCGCCTTCGGCGTGGTCCAGACCTGGATCTCGACCCGGGTCGGCCAGCGGGTCATGCACCGGCTGCGCACGGACGTCTTCGCGCACCTGCAGCGCCAGTCGCTCGGCTTCTTCACCCGTACCCGCACCGGCGAGGTGCAGTCCCGCATCACCAACGACATCGGCGGCATGCAGTCCGTGGTCACGAGCACGGCCACGTCGATCGCCTCGAACCTCACCACGACCGTCGCCACGCTGGTCGCGATGCTCGCCCTGTCCTGGCAGCTCACGCTGATCTCGCTGCTCGTGCTGCCGCCCGCGGTGCTGCTCTCCCGCCGGGTCGCGCGGATGCGCCGCACCATCACCGCGCGCCAGCAGCGCGAGCTCGCCGACCTCAACGTGACGATCGAGGAGGGCCTCTCGATCTCCGGCATCCAGCTGAGCAAGACGCTCGGCGCCGGCCCGGCCCTCGTCGACCGCTTCACCGCCTCCTCGGAGCGGCTGGTCGACCTCGAGCTGCGCAGCCAGCTGGCCGGCCGCTGGCGGATGGCCACGATGAGCATCATCTTCGCCGCGATCCCCGCGGTGATCTACCTGTCCGCCGGGCTGCCGATCACCGCCGGCGCGATGACCGTCGGCACGCTGATCGCCTTCACCAGCCTGCAGGGCAGCCTGTTCCGGCCGCTCACCGGCCTGCTCGACGTCGGCGTCTCGGTGGTCAGCTCGCTGGCGCTGTTCGCCCGGATCTTCGAGTACCTGGACCTCCCGGTCGAGGTCGACGACCCGGCCGAGCCCGTCGCCGTCGACCCGGCGCGGGTGCGTGGGCACGTCCGGTTCGAGAACGTGACCTTCGCCTACCCGGGCAGCGACACCGCGGCCGTCGCGGGCGTGACCGTCGACGTGCCCGCCGGCGCCACCCTCGCCCTGGTGGGGGAGACCGGCTCCGGTAAGTCGACGCTCGCCTCGCTGGTCCCGCGGCTGCGCGACCCCGACGCCGGCCGGATCACGATCGACGGCGTCGACGTCCGGGACCTGCGCCTGGCGGACCTCGCGCGGATCGTCGGTGTGGTGAGCCAGGAGACCTACCTGCTGCACTCCACCGTGCGGGAGAACCTGCGGCACGCCAAACCCGACGCGACGGACGCCGAGATCGAGGCCGCGGCCCGCGCCGCCCAGGTGCACGACCTGATCGCGAGCCTGCCCGAGGGCTACGACACCGTCGTCGGCTCCCGCGGGTACCGCTTCTCCGGCGGCGAGAAGCAGCGGATCGCGATCGCCCGCACGCTGCTGCGCAACCCGAAGGTGCTGGTCCTCGACGAGGCCACCAGCGCGCTGGACACCGAGACCGAGCGCGCGGTGCAGCGCGCCTTCGCTGAGCTCTCGAAGGGCCGCACCACGATCACCATCGCCCACCGGCTCTCCACCGTGCGCGACGCCGACGAGATCGCCGTGCTCGACCACGGCCGCGTCGTCGAGCGGGGGACGCACGACACGCTGGTCGCCGACGACGGCCGCTACGCCGCCCTCGCGGCATGACGGGCGGCGTGGCGGGCGTGATCGGCGGCGTGGCGGGTCAGACGAAGCCCGCCACCTCGTGCGGCCGGTACGGCTCCTCGAGGAAGGCGACCTCCTCGGCCGACAGCGTGACGTCGACCGCGGAGAGCGCGTCCTCGAGGTGCTGGCGCTTCGTGGCCCCGACGATCGGTGCCGTCACCGTGGGCTTGCCGAGCAGCCACGCCAGCGAGATCTGCGCGGGCAGCAACCCCCGGCGCTCCGCCAGCTCCAGGACCCGGTCCACGATCTCGCGGTCCTCGTCCCGGTAGAGGCTGCGGCCGAACTCGTCGGTCTCCGTGCGGGCCGTCGTCGAGTCCCACGGCCGGGTCAGCCGCCCGCGCGCCAGCGGGCTCCACGGAATCACCCCGACGCCCTGGTCCGCGCACAGCGGCAGCATCTCCCGCTCCTCCTCGCGGTAGAGGAGGTTGTAGTGGTTCTGCATGGTCGCGAACCGCGTCCAGCCGTGCCTCTCGGCGGTGTGCTGGGCCTTGGCGAACTGCCAGGCCCACATCGACGAGGCGCCGATGTGCAGCACCTTGCCCGCCTTCACGACGTCGTGCAGCGCCTCCATCGTGACCTCGATCGGCGTGTGCGGGTCCCAGCGGTGGATCTGGTAGAGGTCCACGTGGTCCACGCCGAGGCGGCGCAGGCTCGCGTCGAGCTCGCCGACGATCGCCTTGCGCGACAGGCCCTGCCCGTTCGGGCCCGGGCGCATCCGGCCGTTCACCTTGGTGGCCAGCACGATCTCGTCCCGGTGCCCGTACTCGGCCAGGACCTTCCCGAGGATCTCCTCGCTGCCGCCCGCGGAGTACACGTTGGCGGTGTCGACGAAGTTCACGCCGGCCTCGAGCGCGCGCAGGACGACCGGGCGCGCGTCGTCCTCGTCCAGCGTCCAGTCGTGCCGCCCTCGTCCGGGTTCGCCGAAGCTCATCGCCCCCAGGCAGATGCGGGACACGTCCAGGCCGGTCGATCCCAGCTTCACGTACTGCATGCGCTTCTCCTCCCGGGTGTCTTCCCCAGGCCTTCCCGATCTCGGCCTTTGACAGTCGTCCCGGCGCGGCCTATCTTTATTGAGAGTTCAGTTGAACATTGAACGAACTGGGACGAACGGAGTCGGAGATGCCGGTGCACCCCTACGAGACCCACCTCGCCCGGGTCGCGCGGGCGGGCGAGCACGCCGCCTGGACGCCGGCCGACGGGCCGCTGCCCGCCCTCTACCTCAGCCACGGCGCGCCGCCGCTGTTCGAGGACCCGGCGTGGATGGAGGAGCTGTTCACCTGGGCGCGGTCGATGCCGCGGCCGACCGCCGTGCTCATCGTGTCGGCGCACTGGGAGGAGGCGCCGCTGGCGATCTCCAGCAGCGGCGCGCACGTCACGCCGGTCTACGACTTCGGCGGCTTCGACCCGATGTACTACCGGATGCGCTACGACACCCCCGGGGCGGGCGACCTCGCCCGGCGCGTGCTCGGGGCGTTGAGCAGCGAGAACGTCCACGAGACCGGCCGCGGGCTGGACCACGGCGCCTGGGTGCCGCTCAAGGTGATGTACCCGGAGGCGGACATCCCGGTGCTGCAGCTGAGCCTGCCGACCGCGGACCCGACGACGCTGCTCTGCCTCGGTGCGAAGCTGCGGGCGCTGCGCGAGGAGGGCGTGCTGGTGATCGGCTCCGGCTTCACCACCCACGGGCTGCCCTTCCTCACCCGCGAGGCGATCACCGGCGACGCCGCGCCGGGCTGGTCGCGGCAGTTCGACGCCTGGGCCGCGGAGGCCCTGGCCCGCGGCGACGTCGACGAGCTGGCCGCCTACCGGGCCAAGGCGCCCGGCATGCCCTACGCGCACCCCACCGTCGAGCACTTCACCCCGCTGTTCGTGACCCTCGGCGCCTCCGCCGACCCCGAGGCGCCGCGGGAGGCGACGATCGACGGGTTCTGGTGGGGCCTGTCCAAGCGCTCCTTCGCCGCCGCCTGACCCCCGTCCCCGCGAGTCGCGCTCTGGGCTCCTGCGAGTCGGGCTCTGGGCTTCGGCGAGTCGGGCCGGATCAGGCGAGGTGCTGCCGGAAGAAGGCGTCGATGCGCTGCCACGCGTCGGCGGCGCTCTCCGGCTCGGGCCCCAGCCCCGCGACCCGCAGCAGCGGGCGCAGCGGGCGGGGCCCGTTCGCGTGCTCGTTGAGGAACGAGTGGTTGGCGGCGGGGTACTCGGCCACGTCGTGCGGCACGTCGGCGCGGGTCAGGGCCGCCTCCAGCTTCCCGGCGGCGCCCTTGAGCGAGATGTCCCTCGCCCCGTAGCTGGCCACGATCGGGCAGGCACCCGCCACCGCGGCGTCGAGGTCCTTGGGCAGCTGCCCGTAGTTGACCGACGACGCGTCGAACCCGCGCGAGGCCGTGAGCAGCGCGAACCCGCCGCCCATGCAGAAGCCGATCACGCCGACCCTTCCGGTGCACGCGTCCATCGCGGCCAGTTCGGCCCGCGCCGCCTCGATGTCGGCGAACGCGCGACCGGTTCCGGAGGACAGGGCGCGGAAGGTGGCGACGAGGCACTTACGGGCGCCGCCCGCACTGAACAGGTCGGGCGCCAGGGCCAGGTATCCGCGTGCGGCGAGGCGGTCGGCGTGCCCGCGCATCTCGTCGTCGAGCCCGAAGGCCTCGTGCACCACGACCACGCCCGGCCAGGGGCCCTCGCCCTCCGGTGTGGCGAGGTATCCGCGGAGGGTGGGGGAGCCGCCGGTCGCGGCGGCCCGGGCGGTGAGGTCGACGTCGGTCACGGGGACGCACCGTAGCGTGGTGCGCCCGTCCGGCTGCGGAGGGAGCACACGGATTGCCCCTCGTCGAAGGAGCCTCGGCTTCGGGGCCGATGGGGTCTCAGGAGAGGCGCTCCACCTGCACCGTGACCGCCCCGGAGTTGTTGCCGTAGCAGCCCAGGGCGTCGTTCGGGTAGGCGTAGAGGTAGCCCTCGGCCGGGACCTCGGCCGTCGTCCCGGCCCCGATCGCGAACACCGTGTCGTCGCCGTCCGGGGTGGGCGCGTCGGCGACCGAGCCGATCAGGCACATCCACGGCAGGTCGTCGTGCCGGCGGGTGAAGGCGAGCTCCGCCCGCTCGTCGCGGACCACCCGGCGCAGGCCCCGCTCCAGCGCGGAGAACACCCCGCCGAGCGGGCCCGAGCGGCCCGGCCCGCCCTCCGGCCCGCAGGAGCGTCCCGCGCTGGACCAGCGCCCCTGCGCGGAGAACCGGTACTCGCCCTTCTCCAGCCAGAGGCCGGTCGCGGTCCACGCCCGGTCTGCAGGGACGGTGAACGTGACCGACTGGCCCGCGGCCGGCGTCGTCGTGGTGCGGTAACCCTGCGCCACCTGGCGCTGCAGGGCGACGTCCGAGACGGCGGGCTCGGGTCGGGCCGCGTCGACCCGGGGGACGGTCCGCGGGCGCGGCTGGAAGGCGATCTCCAGGGCCGCGCCGACCAGCCCGTCGGCCATGGTGTGCGAGGGCGCGGTCGCCGACGGGGCGAACCCGGCCACCGCCTGCAGGTCGAAGGTCAGGTGCGTGGCCGCGGCCGCCATCCAGGCCAGCGCGGTGTCGCTGAGCCCCTTCTCCCGGTGCCCGCCGCCGACGTCGCCGTGGTCGCCGGGGAACCAGACCTGCGTCATGTCCTGCCCGGGCGCGGGCGGGTCCCAGAGCGTGGGGCGGAACGGGCCGCGCAGCTCGTCGAGCGACACGGCGTGCCGGGCGACCGGGATCCGGGGGTCCAGCGTGACGTCCAGGAACTGGTAGTGCTCCCGGGAGTGCAGCAGGTCGGGCACCCCCACGTACCCCGGGATGCCGAGCGCGCCGACGGTGTCCCAGACGCCGACGAACTCGATCGGCGACGTCGGCTCGTCGGCCTCGTAGGCCAGGACGAGCCCGGTGCTCCAATCGGGGTCGTCCGGGTGCTGCCGCAGGTCGCGGTAGCGGCGGTAGGCGCGCCGGACGGCGTCCTCGCGGGCGGCCGGGTCGAGCCCCGTGCCGTCGACGATGCCGACCCGGCCGACCATCCCGCCGAGGCTGCGCGCGGTGTACGCACCGCGGCTGAAGCCGAACAACGAGATCCGGTCACCGGGGCGGTAGGTGTCGACCAGGAAGCGGTACCCCTCCGTGATCGACCGGTCCAGCCCGGCCCCGGTCAGCCCGGCGCGCAGGTTGCCGAGCGGATTCAGCGCCGACGTGCCCACGCCCGGCACGTACTTCGCCGGTGGCGACCCCGGATCCGCGCGGTGGGCCCGGTGCAGCCGGGCCACGTTGCTGTCCGCGGCGGTGTTCTGCCAGGTGCCGTCGCAGCACACCACGAGCCGACGCATCCGACCTCCCGATCACCGCTCGCCCGCTGACCACTGCACCGTCGAGGGTGCGCCCGGGCAGGCGCCCGGACCAGTGCGACAAGTACGTAGTTGCGGCGACCACGTGATCCGATCTCCGCCGTCGGCGAAATCCGGTCGGCACGCCCCGCCGGACGGACTAGCGTTGCGCGGCGCGACGATCGCCCGCCGGAACCGTCGGACCCCGCGGCTATCGTCGGCTTCCCACCACACGTCCGCCCGCGGCGGGCCTCTCACGACAGGGGTGTGTCGACGCATGTTGCTGCGCCTGCTGCGGCGGTACCTGCAACCCTTCCGCAGACCGCTCGCCCTCGTCGTCGTCCTGCAGCTGATCGGGACGATGGCGGCGCTGTACCTGCCCAGCCTGAACGCGGACATCATCGACCGCGGGATCGCGCGCGGCGACACCGGCTTCATCCTCGGCACCGGCGGCTGGATGCTCGTGGTCTCGCTGGTCCAGGTCGTCTGCTCGATCGCCGCGGTCTGGTTCGGCTCCCGGACGGCGATGGGCTTCGGGCGGGACGTGCGGGCGGCCGTGTTCCACCGCGTCGGCGAGTTCTCCGTGCGCGAGGTGAACCGCTTCGGGGCGCCGTCGCTGATCACCCGCAGCACGAACGACGTGCAGCAGGTCCAGATGCTGGTGCTGATGAGCTGCACCATGCTCGTGTCGGCGCCGATCATGTGCGTCGGTGGCGTGGTCATGGCGCTGCAGGAGGACGTCGGGCTGTCCTGGCTGGTCGCGGTGTCGGTGCCCGTGCTGGCGCTGAGCATCGGCGCCGTCGTCGTGCGGATGGTGCCGAAGTTCCGGCTCCTGCAGACGCGGATCGACGCCGTCAACCGCGTGCTCCGCGAACAGATCACCGGCATCCGCGTGGTGCGCGCCTTCGTGCGCGAGCCGCACGAGCGGACCCGGTTCGACGTGGTCAACCGCGAGGTCACGGAGGTGGCCACGGCGGCGGGGCGGCTGCAGGCGCTGATCTTCCCGATCGTCATGCTGGTACTCAACGTCTCCAGCGTGGCGGTGCTGTGGTTCGGCGCCGTCCGGGTCGACGCGGGGGAGATGCAGATCGGCGCCCTCACCGCTTTCCTGGCCTACCTGCTGCAGATCCTCATGGCCGTCATGATGGCCACCTTCATGGCGATCATGGTCCCGCGCGCCGCGGTGTGCGCCGAGCGGATCACCGAGGTGCTCGACACGGAGTCGTCCGTGTCCCCGCCGCGGGAGCCCGTCGTGCCGGCTGCGGTCGAGGGCGTGCTGGAGTTCCGCGACGCCACCTTCCGGTACCCCGGGGCCGTCGCGCCGGTGCTCCGCGGGATCACCCTCACGGTCCGGCCGGGGGAGACCACGGCGATCAT
Organism: Pseudonocardia terrae; assembly: GCF_021343995.1. GTDB lineage: Bacteria > Actinomycetota > Actinomycetes > Mycobacteriales > Pseudonocardiaceae > Pseudonocardia > Pseudonocardia terrae. The sequence continues at coordinate 46,321 of NZ_JAJTTE010000014.1, forward strand.
CGGTAGCACCGGCGCGGGCAAGACCACGCTGCTCTCGCTCGTGCCGCGCCTGTTCGACGTCACCGAGGGCGCGGTGCTGGTCGACGGGGTCGACGTCCGCGACCTCGACCCCGAGGAGCTGTGGCGGCGGATCGGACTGGTGCCGCAGAAGCCGTACCTGTTCTCCGGCACGGTCGCGAGCAACCTGCGCTACGGCGATCCAGCCGCCACCGACGCGCAGCTGTGGGAGGCCCTGCGGATCGCCCAGGCGGAGGACTTCGTGCGTGCGATGCCGGAGGGCCTGGACTCGCCGATCTCCCAGGGCGGCACCACCGTCTCGGGCGGGCAGCGGCAGCGGCTCGCCATCGCCCGGGCGCTGGTCAAGCGGCCCGCGATCTACCTGTTCGACGACTCGTTCTCCGCGCTCGACCTCGCCACGGACGCCCGGCTGCGGGCCGCCCTGGCGCCGGTCACCGCCACCGCGACCGTGGTGGTCGTGGCCCAGCGGGTGTCCACGGTGGCCGGCGCGGACCGGATCGTCGTGCTCGACGACGGCGTGGTCGTCGGCGTCGGCCGGCACGAGGAGCTCCTGGCGGACTGCCCGACCTACGCCGAGATCGTCGAGTCCCAGCACGCCGTCGAGGAGGCCGCGTGACCACGACCGCCCCCGGCGGCCGCCCCCGGCAGGACGCCGACACCGTCTCCGCCGCGCGCGGCATGGCCGCTCAGCGTCGTGGCGGCGGGCCGCCGTGGGGCGGCATCGGCCAGCCCACCGAGAAGGCCGCGACCTTCGGGCCGTCGGCGAAGCGGCTGATCGGCCGGCTCGCGCCGGAGCGGCTGGGCGTCTCGGTCGTCGTCGTGCTCGGCGTGATCAGCGTGGCGCTCAACGTCGTCGGCCCCCGGATCCTCGGGCACGCCACGGACGTGATCTTCGCCGGCGTGATCGGGTCGCAGCTGCCCGCCGGGCTCACCGCGGCCGAGGCCGCCGCGGAGGCGCGGGCCGCGGGCAACGACACCGTCGCCACCCTGATCGAGAGCCAGGGCGTGGTGCCGGGGCTGGGGATCGACTTCCGCGCGCTCGGCCTCGTGCTGCTCGGGGTCATCGCGATCTACCTGGCGGCCTCGGTGTTCTCCTACGCGCAGGGCTACCTGCTCAACGGGATCGTCCAGCGCACCGTGTACCAGCTGCGTCGCGAGGTGGAGGAGAAGATCCACCGGCTGCCGCTGCGGTACTTCGACGGCCGGCAGCGCGGCGAGGTGCTCAGCCGCGTCACGAACGACATCGACAACGTCCAGCAGTCGCTGCAGCAGACGCTGAGCCAGCTGCTGACCTCGCTGCTCACGATCGTCGGCGTGCTGGCGATGATGCTCGTGATCTCGCCGCTGCTCGCCCTGGTCGCGCTGGTCACGGTGCCGGTGTCGATCGGGCTGACCCGGGCCATCGGGCGGCGCTCGCAGAAGCAGTTCGTGGCCCAGTGGCGCAACACCGGCATCCTCAACGGGCACATCGAGGAGGCCTTCACCGGGCACGAGCTGGTGCGGGTGTTCGGCCGGCGGGCCGAGGTCGAGGAGCAGTTCCGGGAGAAGAACGCGAACCTCTTCGGCGCGAGCTTCCGGGCCCAGTTCATCTCCGGGATCATCATGCCGTCGATGATGTTCGTCGGGAACCTGAACTACGTGCTCGTGGCCGTGATCGGCGGCCTGCGGGTGGCCTCGGGCACGCTCACGCTGGGCGACGTCCAGGCGTTCGTCCAGTACTCGCGGCAGTTCACCCAGCCGCTGACCCAGGCCGCGTCCATGGCGAACCTGCTGCAGTCCGGGGTGGCGTCGGCCGAGCGGGTGTTCGAGCTGCTCGACGCCGAGGAGCAGACCCCGGACCCGGCGGTCCCGGAGGTGCGAACCGAGCGCCGCGGGCGCGTCGCGTTCGAGCACGTGTCGTTCCGGTACGAGCCCGAACGCCCGCTGATCACGGACCTCTCGCTGGTCGCCGAGCCCGGCCAGACCGTCGCGATCGTCGGGCCGACCGGCGCGGGCAAGACCACGCTGGTCAACCTGGTGCTGCGGTTCTACGAGCTCGACGGCGGCCGGATCACGCTCGACGGCGTGGACATCGCCCGGATGACCCGCTCCGACCTGCGCTCGGGCGTCGGCATGGTCCTGCAGGACACATGGCTCTTCCACGGCACGATCCGGGACAACATCGCCTACGGTCGGCCCGACGCCTCGGAGGAGGAGATCCTCGCGGCGGCCCGCGCCACCTACGTCGACCGGTTCGTCCGGAGCCTGCCCGCCGGCTACGACACGGTGATCGACGAGGAGGGCACCGGCGTCAGCGCGGGGGAGAAGCAGCTGATCACGATCGCGCGGGCTTTCCTCGCCGACCCTTCGCTGCTGATCCTCGACGAGGCCACCAGCTCGGTCGACACCCGCACCGAGCTGCTGGTGCAACGGGCCATGGCCGCGCTGCGGGCCGAACGCACCAGCTTCGTGATCGCCCACCGGCTCTCCACGATCCGCGACGCCGACCTGATCCTGGTCATGGAGGAGGGCTCGATCGTGGAGCAGGGCACGCACGAGGAGCTGCTCGCGGCCGGTGGCGCCTACCACCGGCTCTACCAGGCCCAGTTCGCCGGGGCGACCGCGCCCGAGTGAGCCGGGCGGTACGGCAGGGCTGTTCGATCATGGTCGGACAGCCCTGGGGTCCCACTCAGCGGGGGACGCGCAGGCGCCCCTCAGCGCAGGACGCGCAGGCGCGCTCAGCGCGGGACGCGCAGGCCGCCGATGCCGAGGTCCACGCGCGCGGCCGGCGGATCGGACGGCGCGGCCGCGCCGGGGTTCGCCGCCTGCGGCAGGGGTGGCGGGTCGTCGAGGAGGTCGACGGTGGGCGCGAAGAACAGCCCGCCGGTCACCGCGTGCGACACCTCGAGGATGCGGTCGGACCTCCCGGGCGGCTCGCCGACCACCATCCGCGTGAGCATCAGCTCGGTGACCCCGGGATCCTTCGCGTAGCCGGCGAAGAAGGTGCCGTACTCGCCGCCGGCGATCGAGCCGAAGGGCATGTTGTCGCGCAGGATCTCGCGCTCCGTGCCGTCCGGGTCCTCGATCGTCGTGAGGGCCACGTGGGAGTCGGCGGGCTTGGTGGCGTCGTCGAGCTCGACGTCGTCGAGCATCCGGCGGCCGATGGTCAGCTCCCGGTCCTCGACGGTCATCGCGTTCCAGGCGTCGAGGTCGTGCAGGTACTTCTGCACCATCAGGTACGAGCCGCCGGTGAAGTCGGGGTCCTCGTCGCCGACCAGCACGGCGACGGCGGCGCCCGGGCCCGTCGGGTTCTCGGTGCCGTCGACGAAGCCCAGCAGGTCACGGCGGTCGAAGTAGCGGAAGCCCTGCACCTCGTCGACCACGCGCGCCGCCGGGCCGAACGCCGCGACGATCCGCCGGGCCAGCTCGAAGCACGGGTAGGTGCGGCGGGCCCGGATGTGCAGGAACAGGTCGCCGGGCGTGGCCGGGGCGTGGTGCCGCTCGCCGGTGACCTCGCGGAACGGGTGCAGGTGCGCGGGCCGGGGCCCGGCGAAGAGGCGGTCCCAGGCCGCGGACCCGATGCCGAGCACGCAGGTCAGGCCCTCCTCGGGCATCCGGAACCCGACGGAGCGGATCATGCCGCCGACGTCGGGCAGCAGGTCGTGCACCGTGGCCTCGCCGCCCGGCTCGACCATGAGCGTGAGGAACACGGCGCTCTCGGTCAGCGGGGCGAGGACCGCCTGGGGTTCGGGCACGGGCACCTCCGGTCGGTGGGCTGGCGCCATGATCGCGGGTGCCCGGCGCGCGGTCGAGGCCCGACCGGCTCAGCGGGTGCGGGCGGGCGTCGACCGGGGCAGGGTGGACGGTCTCACACCGGAGCGGGCTGGCCGGGGCGCGACGGCAAGTTCTATATTCTGCAGAATCCTGAGAGGCGCGACGAGGGGTCCAGCATGAGCACGTTGAGCACCGAGGAGCGGGCGGTCGTCGAGACGGTCCGGGACTGGGTCGACCGCGAGGTCAAGCCGGTCGTCCGGGACCTCGAGCACGCGAACGAGTACCCCGAGAAGCTCATCGAGCAGATGAAGGAGCTCGGGATCTACGGGCTCGCCATCCCGGAACCCTGGGGCGAGGCCCCGGTCTCGATGCCCTGCTACGCGCTGGTCACCGCGGAGCTGGCCCGGGGCTGGATGTCGCTCGCGGGCGCGATGGGTGGGCACACCGTCGTCGCGAAGCTGCTGCTGGCGTTCGGCACGCAGGAGCAGAAGGACCGCTACCTACCGCGGATGGCGACCGGGGAGCTGCGCGCGACGATGGCGCTCACCGAGCCCGGCGGCGGGTCGGACCTGCAGAACATGGCCACCCAGGCCCGGCTGGACGGAGACGAGTACGTGGTCAACGGGTCCAAGACCTGGATCTCCAACGCTCGCCGGTCGGGTCTGATCGCGCTGCTGTGCAAGACCGACCCGAAGGCCGAGCCCAAGCACCGCGGCATCTCGGTGCTGCTGGTCGAGCACGGACCCGGGCTGACGGTGTCCAAGGACCTCAAGAAGCTGGGCTACAAGGGCGTCGAGGCCTGCGAGCTGATCTTCGACGACATGCGCGTGCCGGCCGACGCGGTGCTCGGCGGGGTCCCCGGTAAGGGGTTCGCGCAGATGATGAAGGGGCTGGAGACCGGCCGGATCCAGGTCGCCTCGCGCGCGCTCGGGGTCGGGCAGGCGGCGTTCGACGACGCCCTGCGCTACGCCCAGGAGCGGGAGAGCTTCGGCAAGCCGATCTGGCAGCACCAGTCGATCGGCAACTACCTGGCCGAGATGGGCACCAAGCTGACCGCCGCCCGCCAGCTGATCCTGTTCGCGGCGGAGAAGTTCGACGCCGGCGAGCGCTGTGACATGGAGGCGGGCATGGCGAAGCTGTTCACCTCCGAGATCGCCATGGAGGTCGCGCTCAACGCCGTCCGGATCCACGGCGGCTACGGCTACTCCACCGAGTTCGACGTCGAGCGCTACTTCCGCGACGCCCCGCTGATGATCGTCGGCGAGGGCACCAACGAGATCCAGCGCAACGTCATCGCCGCCCAGCTGGTCAAGCGCGGCGGCCTCGGCTGATCGCGTTATGGAACCATAATGCGAATTCCGAGCCGTTCTGAGCGCATCATGGTTCCACAACGCGAGATTCCGACCGCTCCGAGCGCGTCATGGTTCCATAACGCGTCACTGCATGTGCGGGTAGGTGTGGTCCGTGGGCGGGACGAGGGTCTCCTTGATCGCCCGGGGGCTGGTCCAGCGCTGGACGTTGAGCAGCGAGCCCGCCTTGTCGTTGGTGCCCGATCCCCGGCTGCCACCGAAGGGCTGGCGGGAGACGATCGAGCCGGTGGGCCGGTCGTTGACGTAGAAGTTGCCGGCGGCGTGCCGCAGCACCCGGTGCGCCTCGTCGATCGCGGAACGCTCGGTGGCGAAGACCGCCCCGGTCAGGGCGTAGGCACTGGTGCGGTCCACGAGCTCCAACGTCGGTAGCCACTCCGCGTCGTCGTAGACGTGCAGGGCGAGGACGGGGCCGAAGTACTCGGTGCCGAACGCCTCGTCGCCGGGGTCGGTCCCGACCAGCACGGTCGGGTCGACGAACCAGCCCTCGGCGGCGTCGCTGCCCCCGCCGACCAGGACGTCGAGCGAGGCGGTGTTCTTCGCGCGGTCCAGCGCGGCGCGTACCCGGCCGAAGGCGCGGGCGTCGATCAGGGCGCCGCCGAAGTTCCGCAGGTCGGCGACGTCGCCGTAGGTCAGTGAGCCGGTGACGTCGGCGAGCTCCTCGCGCAGCGCCGGCCACAACGAGCGGGGCACGTACGCCCGCGAGGCCGCCGAGCACTTCTGGCCCTGGTACTCGAACGCGCCGCGGACCAGCGCGGTCGTCAGCGGCGCCGGATCGGCCGACGGGTGCACGACCACGAAGTCCTTGCCGCCGGTCTCTCCGACGATCCGCGGGTAGCTGCGGTAGCGGTCGAGGTTGTCGGCGAGCGTGCGCCACAGGGTCTTGAAGGTCGCGGTGGAGCCGGTGAAGTGCAGGCCCGCGAACCCGGGGTCGGTGAGCGCGACGCGGGAGACGGCCAGCCCGTCGCCGGTCACCAGGTTGATCACCCCGGGCGGCAGTCCGGCGGCCTCGAGCAGCCGCATCGTGTACTCGGCGGCGAGCTGCTGGGTCGGCGTGGGCTTCCAGACGACCGTGTTGCCCATCAGCGCGGGCACGGTCGGGAGGTTGCCGGCGATGGCCGTGAAGTTGAAGGGGGTGATCGCCACGACGAACCCGTCGAGCGGGCGGTGGTCCATCCGGTTCCACTCGCCGGGCACGCTGCGGGGCTGCTCGGCCAGCACACGGCGCGCGTAGTGGACGTTGAACCGGAGGAAGTCGATCAGCTCGCAGGCGGCGTCGATCTCGGCCTGCTGCACGGACTTGGACTGCCCGAGCATGGTGGCGGCGTTGAGCGTGTCCCGCCACGGCCCGGCGAGCAGGTCGGCGGCGCGCAGCAGGACCGCGGCGCGCTCGTCGAAGGGCAGGGCGGCCCAGTCGGGCGCGGCGGCCTTCGCGGCGGCGACCGCCTCGGCCACGTCGGCGTCGGTGGCGTTTGCCGACACCCCGACGACGGACCGGTGCCGGTGCGGCTCGACGACGTCGAACCGCTCGCCGGAGGCCATCCGGCGCTTCCCGCCGACGGTCATCGGCAGCTCCGGCCGCTGCCCGCGCAGCTCGGCGAGCCGGGCCTCGAGGGACGCGCGTTCGGCGGTGCCGGGGGCGTAGGTGCGGACCGGCTCGTTGACCGGCTCGGGCACGACGGTGATCGCATCCATGATCGACTCCACCATGATCAACTCCTCGGGCGACGGATCAGCGGGTGACGAGGGCGCGGAGCAGGAAGCCCAGGTTCGCGGGGCGCTCGGCGAGGCGGCGGGCGAAGTAGCCGTACCAGTCCGCGCCGTAGGGGACGTAGACGCGCATCCGGTGCCCGGTGGCCGCGAGCCGGTGCTGCTCGGGGACCCGGATGCCGTAGAGCATCTGGAACTCGAAGGTCGCGGGGTCGCGGCCGATCCCCTCGGCGAGCGCGATCAGGTGCGGGTCGTGGGTCGCGATCATCGGGTGGCCCGACCCGGCCATGAGGATGCGCAGGCAGCGCTCGTACGACGCGTCGACCTCGGCCTTCGCCGCGTAGGCGACGGCCGTGGGCTCGGCGTAGGCGCCCTTGACCAGGCGCACCCGCGAGCCCTCCCGGGCGAGGTCGGCGCAGTCGGTCTCCGTGCGCCGCAGTGCGGCCTGGACGACGGCCCCCACCCAGGGATGCTCGGCGCGCAGCTTGGCCACCGTCTCCAGCGTGGTGTCGACGGTCGTGTGGTCCTCCATGTCGACGGTGACCGTGGTGCCGGCGCGATCGGCGGCGGCGCAGATGGCGGCGGCGTTGTCCAGGGCCAGGGTGCCGGGCAGGGCCCCGCCCAGGGCCGAGAGTTTGACCGACACCTCGGCTCGGTCCGCGAGGCCGTGCGCGGCCAGGCCGTCGAGGGCGGCGACGTAGGCGTCGCGGATCGCGACGGCCCGGGCCGCGTCGGTGGTGTCCTCGCCGAGGTGGTCGAGGGTGACGAGCAGGCCGTCGCCCGTGAGGTCGGAGGTGGTGGCGAGGGCGGCGTCGAGCGTGTCGCCCGCGACGAAACGCTCGACGACCCGGCGCGCGGCGGGCGCCCCGGTCACGAGGCGGCGCACGCCGGGGCGGCGGCTGACGGCGAGGACGGACGCGCTGAACACGGCAGGTCTCCCTTCCGGCCTCCGGCGCGCCGGGCGGACCGACGGGCGCCGGTGTGCAGTCACGGTAGGGACTTCCGGCTCCGCCGCCCATGGACGGATGTCCGACGTTCTGGCCCGATCCCTCATACACTTGTCCGATGGAGCTGCAGGAGCTCGTCGACGAGGTCTCCCGCGTCCTGGGCGAGCCCGTCGTCCTGGAGGACCGGGACTTCAACCTCGTCTGCTACGGCGCGCACCCGGACGAGCTGGATCCCGTGCGGCAGCGGTCGATCCTGCACCGTCGCTCCGCGCCCGAGGTGCAGGACTGGTTCGAGCGCTTCGGCATCGCGACCAGCGAACGGCCGGTGCACACGCCCGCGGACCCGGGCTTCGGCGTCGTCGCGCGCGTCTGCCTGCCGGCGCGGTGGAACGGCGTGACCTACGGCTACGTCTGGGTGCTCGACGGCGCGGGTCGCCTCGCCGGGCCCGAGGCCGACGAGCGGCTCCACCGGGTCATGCGGCACGCGGCCCGCGCCGGGACGATCATGGCCGGCCAGGCGCGCACCCGGGAGCACCTCGCCGAGCGGGCCCACGACCTGCTGGCCGGCGACCCGGCGACCGCGGAGATCGCGGCCGCCGAGATCGACCGGCTGGGTGCGCTGGCGCGCGACGTCCCGGTCCGCGCGATCGCCCTGCACCTCGCCCGGGGCGGCCCGGTGCCCCCGCTCAACCTGTGGCGGCTGCCGCGCGCGGCCGTCGCGACCGCCGCCGACGATCCCGCCGACCCGACCGTGCTGCTGCTGACGCCCTCGGCCGACGCGGACCACCTCGCCGAGGCCGCGCGCCGGCTCTACGCCGACCGGCTCGACCGCGTCGATCCCGCCCGGCTGGTCGCCGGGATCGGCGGGGCGCTGGCAGACCTCGTCGGCCTGCGGGACAGCGTCCACGAGGCGCGGCTCGCCGCCCGGGTGGCCCACGAGGTGCCCCGGCTGCGCCCGGTCGCGCGGTGGGACGACCTCGGCCCGTACCGGCTGCTCGCCTGCGGTCCGCGCCCGGCGCTGCGCGAGGGCGCGATCGACGCCGCGGTGCGCCCGCTCTTCGACCACCCGGTGCTCGCCGAGACGGCGGCGACCTATCTGGACCTCGCCGGCAACGCGCAGCGGACCGCCGAGGCGCTCGCCGTGCACCGGCAGACGCTCTACTACCGATTGGGCCGGATCGCGCAGCTCACCGGCCTGGACCTGGCCGACGGGCGGGACCGGCTCACCCTCCACCTGGCCCTCACCTTCCGGCCGCTGGTGGGGTGAACGATCCCCGCCGCGGCGCTGGTCGACGCCGCACGCACACGGACGGGTGGTCGCCGGACGACGCGGGCCTGGACGTCGTCCGGATCGGGAACCTCGGCCCCGCGAGGCGTTAGCGCCCGCGCCCGGGTGTACGAGTACCCGGACGTCGCCCTCGTCGTCAACGAGCTCGTCGCCAACGCCGTCGAGCACGCGAAGACGACGTTCACGCTCACCGTGACGCTCGACCGGAACGGCCTCCGGATCGCCGTCGGCGACCGTTCGCCGCTCGCGCCCGTCCTCCGGCCGCACGATCCCGGCGCCGCGCGGGGCCGTGGCCTGCAGCTCGTGGACTCGCTGGCCGAGGAGTGGGCGGTGGTCGACCGCGGCGAGGGCAAGCTCGTGTGGGCTCGGGTGGCGGTCCGCCGGGCCTGATCCGGGGAATTCCCGGCCGCCCGTCGCCGTTGCACGGGGATCGTGCCCTTTGGACAGCGCCATCGGCGTGCGCGACACTGATCGGACCCGATCGGAACGGGATGAGGTGAGAAGGGGTCGCCGCGGCGCCCCCGTATCCGTGACAGAGCCCGAGCACGCCCCTCGCGGGTCGGTCCTCGAGATCGACGCGCGGATCGACACCGCGCCGTATCCGGCCGTGGTCGCGGACGCTGCCGGGATCGTCCAGGCCCTCAACCGGGCCGCGCGCACCCTGCTGCCCGGTGTGCGCCTCGGCGAGACCCTCACCGCGTCCGCTCCCGCATGGCTGGCGGAGTCCCACGCGCGGCTCGCCGTTGCCGCCGGCCCGGGACCCACGGCGCAGGGCTGGGTCGACCGCCGCAGCCTCGAGGGCCACCCCGTCCGGCACGACGACGGCACCGTCACCTGGTGGCTCGTCGACGACACCGACACCCGCCTCGCGCGCGAGGCGCTGCGCTCCGAACAGGCCCGCACCGCGTTCCTCACCGAGGTCTCCACCGCGCTGCTCGGGTCGCTGAACCTGCAGCGCTGCATGGAGATCACCGTCGGCCTGGCGATCCAGCACCTCTGCGACGCCGCGATGGTGATCGCCCCGGCGGCCCGCGGCGGCCGGTACCCGACGGTGAGCGGCGTCCGCGGCTCCGAGGTCGTGCACGACGTGCTCGACGTCGACGTCGAGGAGGTCCCGGGTCTCCCCGAGGCGTTGCAGGGCTTCCCGCCGGTGCCCTCCCGGTGGCTCGACCCGATGTCGTTGCCGGACTGGCTCCGGCCGGCGGGCTTCGGCGAGGTCGGCTCGATCGTCGTCACCCCGCTGCCCGGACACGGCGTGCCGGCGGGCGCGCTGATCCTGGTGCGCGGCGCGGGCGCGGGGGAGTTCACCGAGGACGAGGAGGTCGTCGCACGGCTGTTCGCCACCCGTGCCGGCGTCGCGATGTCCGCGGCCCGCATGTACGACCAGCAGGCGTCGATCACCGAGACGCTCATGCGGGACCTGCTGCCGCCCCCGGTGCACCAGCTCAGCGGTGTGGAGTTCGCTGCCCGCTACCGCGCGTCGCAGGACGGCGAGCGGGTCGGCGGGGACTTCTACGACGTGCACCCGGCGAGCCGGGAGGACGAGGAGTCGCTGGTCGTGCTCGGCGACGTCTGCGGCAAGGGGCTCGACGCCGCCGTCCTCACGGGCAAGATCCGCAGCACGCTCCACGCGCTGCTCCCACTGGCCGGCGACCACCTGCGCATGCTGAAGCTGCTCAACGGCGCGCTGCTGAACATCCACGACGCGCGGTTCGCCACGCTCGTGCTCGCGTCCGTCGCCCGTGCCGGCGCCGGCGTGCGGCTGCGCCTGACCTGCGGCGGCCATCCGGCGCCGCTGGTCGTGCGGGGCGACGGGAGCGTCGAGGAGGCCCCCACGCGGGGCACCCTCATCGGCGCGATGCCGCAGGTCAGGGCGACCACGGCCGAACTGACCCTCGGCCCCGGCGAGACGTGCCTGATGTACACGGACGGCATCACCGAGGCGAAGGGCGGTCCCTTCGGCGACGAGCTGTTCGGCGAGCGGCGCCTGCACCGGGTGCTCGGCGAGTGCGCCGGGATGCCCGCGGAGGCCGTCGTGGAGCGGGTGCAGATGCTGGCGTCGCAGTGGCTGGGCCGCGGCGCGCACGACGACATGGCCGTACTGGCGATCACGGCCCCCCGCGGTCAACACCTCACCGCGGTCGGGGGGCACGGACGAGGCAGGTACACCGCATGACCGATCCGACGACCCGTACCCCGACCGGGCCCGAGGAGTCCCTCCCGCAGCACCCCCTCCAGCAGTACCGCGACGCGTTGTGGGCCTCCGCGATCGCCGGCGACGAGTACGGGGCCACCGACGCGGTGCTCGGCGCGCTCGAGGCCGGCGTCGACCCCGAAGCCGTCCTGCTCGACGTCGTGGGGGCCGTGCAGCGCAAGGTCGGCCTCGAGTGGGCCGCCAACCGGATCAGCGTCGCGCAGGAGCACACCGCGACGGCCATCGACGAGCGCGTGATCGGGGCGATCGGGCACCGGGTGCGCACCGAGCCGCACCGTGCACGCATCGCCGTGGCCTGCGTCGACGGAGAGTGGCACGCCCTGCCCGCCCGGCTGCTCTCCGAGGTGCTGCGGCTGCGCGGGTTCCGGGTCGACTACCTCGGCGCGCAGGTGCCCGCGCCGCACCTGGTGGAGCACCTGCACCGCACCGCGCCCGAGGTCGTCGCCATCTCGGGTTCGATCGCGACCCGGCTGCCCACCGCGCACGCCACCATCACCGCCTGCCGCGCCACCGGCGTCCCCGTGATCGCCGGCGGGGCCGCCTTCGGCCCGGACGGCCGTTTCGCCCGGCTCCTCGGGGCCGAGGCCTGGGCGCCCGACGCCCGCGCCGCCGCCGACCGGCTCGCCGCGGGCCCGCTGCCCCGGCCGGAGAACAGCACACAGGCCATCGACGACCTGCCGCACCTCGCGGACCAGGAGTACACGATGGTCACGCGGACCGCACCGCAGCTGGTCAAGGCGATGTACACGGGCCTGGAGCTGCGGCTGCCGGTGATGGAACGCTACACCGACCAGCAGCGCCAGCACACGGCCGAGGACCTCGACCACATCGTGCAGTTCCTGGCGACCTCGCTCTACACGGGCGACGACGAGCTGTTCGGGCACTTCCTCCGCTGGACCGCGGACATCCTGGAGGCCCGGTCGGTGCCGGCGGCCTTCCTGGTGCCCGCCCTGGAGCTGCTCGGCGAGGAGCTGCGGGACTTCCCGCGGGCCACGGCCCTGCTGGAGGGTGCCCGGGCGGAGCTCTCGGCCGCCCTCGCCGGTACGAAGGAGTCCGCGTGACGGCGGGACAACGGCTCACCTGCACCTGGGCGGTCGCCGGGCGGCGGACCGGCCGGCTCACGATCGTCGGCGATCTCGACAACGACCACGCCGACGAGATCAACCGCGTGCTCGTCGAGGGCCTGGCGGCGCACCCCGGGCTGCGCGCGGTGCACCTGGACTGCGCCGAGGTCGCCTTCTGCGACTCCTACGGTCTCGCCGCGCTGCTCATGGCGCACCGGCACATCCGCGACGCGGGGGCGCGGCTGCACCTGGACAACCTCCAGCCCGGCCTCACCCGCCTGCTCGAGCTCACCCGCACCCTGGAGTTCCTCACCGCCGAGGCCGCGCCCTCGCGGGCGGAGAAGTTCGACACCTGACTCCGGTCAGACCGGCTCCGCCGGCACCTCCACCGTGACGACCGTGCCCGAGGAGGTGCCCGGGGCGAGCGTCAGGCGGCCTCCCGCGGCCTCGATCCGCACCGCGTGCGAGGCCAGGCCGATGTGGCCGCCGCCCGGGTCGGCGGCGTCGGGGCCGATACCCGCGCCGTCGTCGGCCACGACCATCCGGGCGCGGCCGTCGGCGAAGGTCAGGGTGACGTCCGCGGTGCGGGCGCGGGCGTGCTCGGCGACGTTGGCCAGCAGCTCCCGGGCGGTGCGATGGAGCAGGGGATCGGCGGTGGTGCGCAGGTCGGCGGGCCAGCCGTCGGCCCGGACGTCGGCGGTGAACCCGCCGCGCGCGGCGGCGGTCGTGGCGAGCTCGCGCACCGCCGCCGGCAGCCCGGCCTTGGCCAGGACCGCCGGGTGCAGCTCGGCGACCGTGGAGCGCAGCAGCCGGGAGGTCTCGGTGAGCGCGCGCTCGAGCCGCTCGAACGCCTCCGGGTCGCCGGAGTCGCGGGCGTCGTCGAGGTCCATGCGCGCGGCCAGGACGTACTGGAGCGCACCGTCGTGCAGGTGCTCGGAGAGCGAGCTGCGTTCCCGCTGCTCGAGGTCGCCGAGCTCGCCGAGCAGCTCGCCGCGGGTCTGCACGAGCCGCCCGATCTGGGCGACCCGGGACCGCTCGATCCGGGAGATCCCGACGCAGCCGGCGGCCACCCCGGCCGCGATGGCCGTGCGCAGCAGCAGCGAGCTCCACGGCTCCTCGTTGGCCCCCATCGTCGCGATCCCGGCGACCAGGTAGACGAGGACCGTGGGGATCACGACCACCGCACACGCCCGCGGGCGCAGCTGGGTCGCGGCCAGCACCGGCAGCAGGAGGAACCCGGTCGTCACGACGTCGGAGGTCCAGCTCTCCGGGGTCGAGACGCCCGTGAGCAGGGTGAGCACGCCGAGGACCACGAGGTCGCCCAGCAGCGCGACCCAGGCGAGCCGGACCGGCCATTCGCCGCCGCGGTACACCCAGGTGGCGACCGCGAGCGCGAACACCGCGTAGCAGGCGGCGATCACTGCGCACGCCACGACGTCGTGCGCGGGGGGCACGAACGCCACCGTCAGCGCCACGAAGGCGACCAGCACCCAGCGCAGGGCGACCTGCAGCCGGACGCCGCGGCGGGCGTGCTCGACGGTCACCGCCAGCACCGCGGGACCCCCGGGTGGGGCGGGTGCGCCGGTCGGAGTGCTCATCCATCCGCCCTTCGGTCGTGGTGTCGGCATCCTGACCCTCCCTATGCTTCACCCGTGACCGCCGGCCGAGGGGGCGACGCGCGCATCCGCGTGCTGGTCGCCGACGACCATCCGTTCTTCCGCGACGGCGTGGCGCGCGGACTCGTGCAGAGCGGCCGGATCGAGGTCGTCGGCGAGGCGGGCGACGGGCGCGAGGCGCTCGAGGTGATCCGCACCGAGTCCCCGGCCGTCGCGCTGGTGGACTACGAGATGCCCGACATCGACGGGCTCGGGGTCGTCCGCGCCGTCGTCCGGGACGGGCTGCCGACGCGGATCCTGCTGCTCTCCGCCCACACCGAGAGCGCCGTGGTCTACCAGGCGCTGCAGGAGGGGGCGGCCGGCTACCTGGCCAAGGACGCCCGCCGGGCGGAGATCGTGCAGGCGGTGCTCGACGTCGCCCACGGCCGCACCGTGGTGCCGCCCGAGCTGGCGGCCGGGCTGGCCGGCGAGATCCGGATGCGGGCGGCGTCGGACGGGCCGGTGCTCAGCGAGCGGGAGCGGGAGGTGCTGGCGGCGTTCGCGCGCGGGCTGTCCATCCCGCAGGTGGCGAAAGAGCTGGTCATCGGGGTCAGCACGGTCAAGACCCACACCCAGCGGCTCTACGAGAAGCTCGGCGTCTCGGACCGGGCGGCCGCGGTCGCCGTCGCGATGCGGCGGGGGCTGGTGGAGTAGGCGCGGCCGGCCGGGCACGTGCCCGGATCGGCCCGGCTCGCGGCGACGGGCCCGCGCGGGGCGGGCCGTCGGCGGTCGTCGGGCGGTCGGCCTCACATGCCCGGCATCCCTGCCATCCGACCGCTGCTCCCGGTCGAGCCGGTGCCTCCCATCTGGTTGCCGTTCATCTGGCTGCCACTGTTCATCGAGCTGCCGCCGTTCATCTGGCTGTTCCCGGTCGCCAGCATCTTCGTGAGCGCGGCCTGGGTGGCGGCGTCCATCTTCCCGGTCTGCGGGAGCCCGGCGTCGCGCTGCAGGTAGGTGATCGCCTGCGTGGTCTGCTTGTTCATCACGCCGGTGACGGGGCCCTCGTAGTAGTTCAACTGGCCGAGCTCGTTCTGCAGGGTCTCGATCGCGGCCGAGGGCGTCGGCGGTGCCGGCGGGGTGACGTGCCCGCCGCTCGACGAGCCGCCGTTCGCGGTGCCGCTGCCCGCGGTCCCGCTCGTCGGGTCGGCGGGCATGACGGTCGCGTGGTGCACCGGCGCCGTGGCGACCGGGGCGGAGGCGTCCGGCGCAGGGGCCGGGGAGCCGGGGCCGTAGCCGAGCCCGAAGACCAGTCCGGTGGCGATCCCGGCCGCCACGACCAGGGCGCCGACGGTCAGCGCGACGGTGCGCCCGGTGTGCTTCTCCGCGCCGGCCGGGCGGGCACCCGTCGCGTAGGCGTCGTGGGCCCGGGCCCAGTCGTAGAGGGCGGGCGAGTACGGGGCGTCGGAGAACCGGGGGTCGACGAACGGGTTCTCGCCCGACGGGGCGCCGTGGCCCCCGCGCCCGCGGGAGTCGCGCGGGTCCTGCGGGGTCGGGGAGGGGACGGTGTCGGTGGTGCTCATCGGATTCTCCTTCCGAGGTGGTCCGGGGCGTTTCGCCCCGTTGCCGAGGACTCTCCTGCGGAAGGGGGTCCGCCACCGTCGGCCCGGCGGCCGATGGGGAGGCGGACGTCGCTGTCGGGTGATCGGGGGACAAGGCAGTCATCCGGTGTTGACGAGAGCGCCGGACGGCCTACAACGAACACACCCACGTCTTGGTCCGTCGGCTCCTCCTGCCCCCGCTGTTCTGGCACGTGCTCGGGGCGTTGATCGGGCTCGCCTGCCTGTGGATCGGTGGCGGCTACCTCGTCACACGGTGAGCCCACGGTCCGGAGGGTCGATGGTCGACCGGAGTCGAGGACTCCGGGGGTCGTCGGACGGAGACTTCGGTCCCTTCTCCGCGGCCGGGTGCGCGAGCACGGTCACGGGACGGTCACGATCGGGGGCGGTCGCCATCCCGCCCGGCCGTTCTGCCGTATCCACCGAAGCCGGGGAGGTCCGGCCGACGAGAGGAGCCCCATGACCCGCTTGCATGCCGCGACCGCCACCTCGACGGCGGCCGTGACCCTGCTGCGCGTCCTGGCCGCGCTGTCCGTGCTGATGATCGTCGTCCAGGGGGTGACGGCAGGCGCGATCATCTCCCGCGACCGCAGTGCCTTGATGCTGCACTACGGCGGCGCGATCGTGGTGCACGTGCTCACCGGCCTCACCGCGATCGCGGCGATCCTGGTCGTGCGCGGCCGCGGCGGCCCGTGGTGGCCGGCCATCGTCGCCTCCGCCCTGTTCCTGGTGACGTTCCTCCAGGCCGGTCTGGGCGACGCGGGCGTGATGACCGTGCACGTGCCCCTGGCCATGGTTTGCCTGGTGGGGGCGGTGTCCGTGCTGATGTGGTCGCTGGTCGCGGGGCGAGCCCGGGCCTGAGCGCCGGTTTCGGAGGGGGTCCGGATGGCCTGGCGGGCGCGACCGGTCGACGGGTTCCCCGACGACCTGCTGCTCGCCGGCCTGGCCTCGGGCGACGCCGAACTGTCGGTGGCCTTCGTCCGGCGCTTCCAGAGCCGGGTCTTCGGGGTCGCGATGAGCGTGCTGGGCGGCGACGCGCGCCAGGCCGAGGACGTCGCGCAGCAGGCCTTCGAGCGGGCCTGGCGGCACGCCGCGGTGTTCGACCCGCGCCGCGGTTCGGTGACGACCTGGCTGACCGCGATCACCCATCACCTCGCGATCGACGCGGTGCGGGCCCGGCGGGCCGCCCCCGTCGACCCGATGGATTTGGAGGAGATCCTCGGCGCCGCCCCGGACGGCCCGGAGCGGGCCACCCTTGCAGCCGAGTCCGCCGCGGAGCTGCGGGCCGCGATCCGCGCGCTGCCCGCCGAGCAGGGCCGCGCCCTGGCGCTCGCGGCCTTCCGGGGGCTGACGGCCCGCGAGATCGCCGAGAGCGAGGGCATCCCGCTCGGCACGGCGAAGACCCGCATCCGGACGGCCATGCTGCGGCTGGCGGCGGCCCTCGAACCCAAGTGGGACCCGTCGTGACCGGCCCGGACTGCACCCGGTGCCGCGGCTACGCCCCCGAGCTCGCCCTCGGCCTGCTCGGCGGGCACGAGCGCGCGGAGGCGCTCGCCCACCTGGAGCGGTGCCCGCCGTGCCGCGACGAGGTCTCCCGGCTCGTGGGCCTGCACGACCGGCTTCGGGCGCTCGTCCCGCCCGTCGAGCCGCCGGCCGGGTTCGAGGAGCGGGTCCTGCGCCGCATCGGCCCGGTGCGGCCCCGCCCGCGGCTGCCCGGCTGGGGGCGGGTCGCCGCGGCGGCCGTGCTGGTCGTGGCCGCCTTCGCCGGCGGCTGGCTCACCGGCACGACGACCGCGACGACGGCGCCGAGCGCGCCCATGGTCGCCGCCCCGCTGCTGATGGGTGACCGGCACGTGGGCGACGTCCTGGTCAGCCGGGCCCGGCCGGACTTCCTGTCGGTCTACCTGGACGTGGAGCAGCCGGGCCGACTGACCTGCGATCTCCTCCGGAAGGACGGCACGGTGGCCGCCACCGCCGTCTACGACGCCTCGGGCGACGGCACGGAGTGGTGGGGCGTGGAGAGCCCCACCGACGCCGTCGCGAGCGTCCGGATCGCCGACGCGGCGGGCGGGGTGGTCGCGTCGGGGGAGGTGCCGCGGCCCTGACCCGGTCCGACTCCGATCAGGACCGGTCGACGTGCCCGGGCCGCGGCACGGCCACCCGCGTCACGCCGTCCAGCACCGTGTCGAGGACGGTGTCGAGATCGGGGTAGGTGCGGTAGGGCAGGCGGGCGAGGCGGTAGGCCGTCACCCGGTCGGCGCCCCGGGCGGCGGCCCCGGCGATGATCTCCCAGCGCTCCGCCGGGTAGCGGACGTCGCACAGCACGTCGACGAGCCGTTCGTGCAGGGAGCGCGCGTCCCGTGGCGCAGGGCGGGCCGCGCGTGCCTCGGACGGTTCCGGCATCCTGGCGGCCTCCCGTCGACCCGGGGCCGCAGGTGGGTGTCCGGTGGACGGCGGCGGCCCGTCGACGCTGCAAGTTACGGAGTGGCCGGGCCGCCCGGCAAGGGCCGGAAGGGGCCCGGACCTCGGGTGGCGTCGGATGACCCGCCTCACCTGAACGAACGTTTGACAAGATCGCGGGCGGCGGCCTAGCGTCGATCCGCCCCGTCGTCGACGCCCGTGAGGTGTGCCCGTGTCCCGTGAGCTCGAGGGGCAGGTCGCCCTCGTCACCGGTGCGACGTCCGGTCTCGGCCGGCGCTTCGCCGAGGTCCTGGCCGGTGCCGGCGCCGTCGTGGCCGCCGCCGGTCGCCGCGTCGAGCGGCTGGAGCAGCTGGCCAAGGAGATCGAGGCCGGCGGCGGCCGGTGCCTGCCCGTACCGCTGGACGTGTCGAACGCCGAGGAGATCCCCGCGGCGGTCGACCGCGTGGAGGCCGAGCTCGGCACGGTCACGACCCTGGTGAACAACGCCGGTGTCCCCGACGCCAAGCGGGCGCACCGGATGCCGCTCGAGGTCGTCGACGCCGTGCTCGACACGAACGTCCGCGGCCCCTGGCTGCTCGCCACCGAGGTCGGCCGCCGGCTGATCGCCGCCGAGCAGCCGGGCCGGATCGTCAACGTCTCGTCGATGGGCTCCTTCGACTACAAGCCGACCGGCGCCGCGGCCCTCTACTCGGTGAGCAAGGCGGCCGTGAACCGGATGACCGAGGTGCTCGCCGTCGAGTGGGCCCGGTACCGGATCAACGTCAACGCGATCGCCCCCGGCGCCTTCCTCACCGAGATGATGGAGGGCATGATCGAGCGCCTGCACACGGACGCCGAGGGCCTCGCGGACCCGTTCCCGCGCAAGCGCCTCGGGCTCCCGGAGCAGCTGGACAGCACCTTGCTGTACCTGTGCTCGCCGGCGTCGGAGCTCGTCACCGGCACGGTGATCAAGGTCGACGACGGCCAGCACGGGCGCTGACCCGGCGCCCGGCCCGACACCGCGGCCCGACACCTCAGCCCGACACCGCGGTCCCGAGGTCACCGGCCGCGGTGGTCGGGGCCGGCTTCAGGCCGAGGTGCTCGCGCAGCGTGCTGCCCTCGTACTCGGTCCGGAACACGCCCCGCTCCTGGAGCAGGGGCACCACGGTGTCGGCGAAGTCGTCGAGCCCGCCGGGCGTGATGTGCGGGACCAGCACGAAGCCGTCCGAGGCGTCGGCCTGCACGAACTCGTCGAGCAGCTCGGCGACCCGGCCCGGGGTGCCGATGAAGTTCTGCCGGCCGGTCACCTCGATGATCACCTCGCGGGTGCTCAGGTGCTTGGCCTCGGCGAGCTCGCGCCACTCGTTGGCGGTCCTGATCGGGTCCCGGTACATCCGCACGCTCGCGCGGCCGCGGGAGATGGTGTTCTCGCCGACGACCGGGTCGACGGTGGGCAGCGGGCCGTCCGGGTCGTGGTCGGACAGGTCCCGGTTCCACAGCTGCTCGAGGAACTTGATCGCGGTCGCCGGGCTGACCTGCTGGTACCGGACGTGCCGGGCCTTCTCCTGCGCCTCGGCCTCGGTGTCACCCAGCACGAACGTGGCCGCGGGCATGATCTTGAGGTCCTCGGGGGAGCGCCCGTACTTCGCCAGCCGGCCCTTGACGTCGGCGTAGAAGGCCTGGCCCGCCTCGAGCGTGCCGTGCCGGGTGAAGATCGCGTCGGCGCCGGAGGCGGCGAACTCCCGGCCCTCCTCGGAGTCCCCGGCCTGCAGGACGACCGGGCGGCCCTGCGGGCTGCGCGGGACCGGGAACCGGCCGTGGATGTCGAACTGGTCCGAGCGGATCGCGAAGTCGCCGGCCGGGCGCCAGAACTCGCCGGACTCCTTGTCCGCCACGATCTCGTCGCCCCGCCAGGAGTCGAACAGCTCCCACGTGGCGGCGAGGAACTCCTTGGCGCGCAGGTACCGCTTGTCCTGGGGCAGGAAGCCGGCGCGGCGGAAGTTCTCGCCGGTGAACTCGTCCCAGGAGGTGACGACGTTCCACGCGGCACGGCCGGCGGAGAGGTGGTCCAGGGAGGCGAACTGGCGGGCGACCTCGTAGGGCTCGTTGAAGGTCGAGTTGATCGTCCCGGCCAGCCCGAGCCGGTCGGTGACGGCGGCGAGTGCGGCCAGGATCGTGAACGTGTCCGGCCGCCCGACGACGTCGAGGTCGTAGATCAGGCCGTGCTGCTCGCGCAACCGCAGTCCCTCGGCGAGGAAGAGGAAGTCGAACTTGGCCCGCTCCGCCGTCCGGGCGAAGTGGACGAACGAGTCGAACTCGATGTGGCTGCCCGCCTCCGGGTCGCTCCACACGGTGGTGTTGTTGACGCCGGGAAAGTGCGCGGCGAGGTGGATCTGCTTGCGCGGCATGCGATGTCCTCCCGGGCCGGTCAGGCGGCGTAGCGGTTGGCGGGGCGGTCGAGGCCGAACAGTCCGCGCAGGGTGTCGGCCTCGTAGGCGGTGCGGAAGGCGCCGCGGCGCTGCAGCTCGGGAACCAGCCCGCGGGTGATCTGCACGAGGTCGTGGTCGACCGAGCCGGGGCGCAGCCGGGCTCCGGCCAGCCCGGCCTCCTGCCACTCCAGCAGCAGGTCGGCGAGCTCGGCGGGGGTGCCGACGACGATCCGGGCGTCGCTGATCAGCTCCCGGCCGAGCCGCGAGTCCATGCGGCCCTTGCGGTCCTGCGCGGCCTCGGCGCTCTCGTCGAGGAACACCACGACGTCGCCGAGCACGTGCAGCGGCTCCTCCGCCCGCCCGGCCGCCTCCTGCTCGCGGCGGATCTCGGCCAGGATCGGCGCCACGTCGGCGGTCTCCTGCGGGGTCACGAAGCCGAGGTCGCAGGAGCGGGCGACGAGCCGGTACGCGTAGTCGCGGTGCGCGAGCGCGGTGACCAGCGGCTGGCCCTGCGGCGGCCGCGGGGTGATGGAGGGGCCTCGCACGGAGAAGAACCGGCCCTCGAAGTCGATGTAGTGCAGCTTGTCCCGGTCGACGAAGCGGCCGGTCGCGGCGTCGCGGATCTCGGCGTCGTCCTCCCAGCTGTCCCAGAGCCGGCGGACGACCTCGACCCAGTCCGCGGCCTCGTCGAACAGCGCCGGTGCGTCGTCCCGGCTGATCTCGCGGCGGCCGACGAGGGCCGCCTCGTCCGGGCGCGTGGACACCCGCACACGCACGCCGGCGCGCCCGGTGCTGACGTAGTCGAGCGTCGCGACGCCCTTGGAGAAGTGGAAGGGCTCGGTGTGGGTGGTGACCGCGGTCGGCACGATCCCGATGTGCGAGGTCAGCGGCGCGACCCTGGCCGCGACGAGCAGCGCGTCGAGCCGGCCGCGGACCTGGTCGGTGCGCTCGTCCGGCTCGAAGGGGCGCGAGGACTGGATCGCGAAGCCGTCCTCGATCGTGACCAGGTCGAGCAGGCCGTGCTCGGCCTCGCGGACCTGGCCGGCCCAGTAGCCGGCGTCGAACAGGGCGGTGGGGCGGGCCTCGGGCTCGCGCCACGAAACGGGGTGCCAGCCGGTGCCCTCGAGGGCGACGGCGAGGTGCAGGGGGGTCATGCGACGGCTCTCCCTGGGAACGGGTCGAGGAACGGGCGGGCGGATCAGCCCGCGCGACAGCCGGTGGTCGTGACGAGGCAACGGTCGATCCACCGCCGCTGCGTCAGTACCCCGGGGACCACACCGTCGACACTAACCGCGGGCCGGGCGGATGACGACGTCGTAAGGTCGTTCGGGTGGCAGGGACGACACGCACCGCCCCGGACGGCGACGGCTACGCGCTCGCGTACGAGCGGGCGGGGACCGGCGGTCCCGTCCTGCTGCTCCACGGCTGGCCCGGCGACCGCGGGGACTGGGCGGCGGTCGCGCACCTGCTGGCGGAGGCCGGCACCGCCGACGTCGTGTGGCCGGACCTGCGCGCCTTCGGCGAGTCGGACAAGCACGGCGGCGACGTCGCGGCCGCGGGGCAGGCCCGTAGCCTGCTCGCGCTGCTCGACGAGCTCGGGATCGAGCGTGCCGTGGTGGCCGGCTACGACGTCGGCAGCCGGGTCGCGCAGACGCTCGCCACCGAACACCCCGACCGCGTCGCGGCGCTGGTTCTCGCCCCGCCGTTGCCGGGAGCGGGCCGCCGCGTGCTGGAGCCCGGGGCGGCCGCCGAGTTCTGGTACCAGCACTTCCACCGGCTCGGGCTGCCCGAGCACCTGGTCGACGGCCGGCCCGGCGCCGTGCGCGCCTACCTGCGGCACTTCTGGGACCACTGGTCGGGCCCCGGCTTCACCGTCGAGGAGGAGCGGCTCGACCGGCTGACCGAGTCGTACTCGCCGCCGGGCGCGTTCACGGCGTCGATCGGCTGGTACCGCAGCGGCTCGGGGATGATCGCGCGCTCGCTCGCCGAGGAACCGCCCTCGAGCCGGATCACCGTTCCGACCACCGTGCTGTGGCCCGAGCACGATCCGCTGTTCCCACGGGCGTGGTCCGACCGGCTCGACGACTGGTTCGAGAAGGTGGAGCTGCGCCCGCTCGACGGCGTCGGGCACTTCTCGCCGGTGGAGGCACCGGAGCGGTGGGCCGAGGTGCTCGCCGAGGTGGTCGCCGGGGTGAACGCCGGGCTGCCCGGATGAGGCTCCCGCTGTCCGTCCTCGACCTCTCGCCCGTGCCCGCGGGCGGCACCGCCGGCGACGCCCTGCGGAACTCGATCGACCTCGCGCAGGCCGCCGAGCGGGCGGGCTACCACCGCTACTGGGTGGCGGAGCACCACCTCGTCACCGGCGTGGCGTCGTCGTCCACGCCCGTGCTGGTCGCCCTGATCGCGGGGGCGACCGAGCGGATCCGGGTGGGCTCCGGGGCGGTGCAGCTGCCGAACACGCGACCGGTGCAGGTGGCCGAGCAGTTCGGCACCGTCGCCGCCGTCCATCCGGGACGGATCGATGTGGGGCTCGGGCGGTTCGACCTGCACCGCATCCTGCGGCTGATCACGCACGGTCCGGACGGCCGTCGCGGCAGCCGACCGCGCGAGTCCCGCACGGTCGACGGGCTGCTGCTCCCGAAACCGGGAAAGGTCCCGTCGGACCTGTGGCTCTACGGCTGCCTCGCCGAGCTGCTCGGTTTCGAGCCGGACCAGGAACCGCCGGACTACGGCCGCGAGGTCGCCGACATCCTCGCCTACTTCGCCGGCACCGCGCACGGTCCCGGTGGCGAGCCGCTGCACGTCACGCCCGCGGAAGGCGCCGACGTCGAGGTGGTCGTGCTCGGCTCGACGCCGGGGGAGAGCGCGCGGGTGGCCGGGGAGCACGGGCTGCCGTTCGCGGTCAGCTACCACCTCGTGCCGCACCTGGTGCTCGACGCCGTCGCCGCCTACCGCGAGGCCTTCCGGCCCGGCCGGGTGGCCGAGCCGCGCGTGATCGTGTCCGCGGACGTCGTCGTCGCGGAGACGGACGAGCGGGCCCGCGAGCTCGCCGCGCCGTACGGCCAGTGGGTGCTCGACATCCGCGCGGGCCGCGGCGCGCAGCCGTACGTGACGCCGGCCGAGGCGCGTGCCCGGGAATGGACACCCGAGGAGCGGGCCGGAGTGGCCGACCGCGTCGACACCCAGTTCGTCGGTGCGCCGGACACGGTGTGCGAGCGGCTCGCGACCCTCGCCCGCGTGACCGGGGCCGACGAGCTGCTGGTCACCACGATCACCACCGACCACGCCGACCGGGTCCGCAGCCACGAGCTGCTCGCCGACGCCTGGGCGGAGTGGCGGCCGGGCGCCTGACGACGGGTTGCCCGCGGCCGCCCGACGCGGTCGACCCCGCTAGCGCTCCCGCTGCCGCAGGAGGAAGCGCTGCACCTTCCCGCTCGGGGTCTTGGGCAGGGCGTCGACGACGTGGACCCGGCGCGGGTAGGCGTGGGCGGCGTAGCGGGTCCGGACCAGCTGCGCGAGCTCGTCCGGCAGGTCGGGCCTGCCTCCGCGCCCTCGCGCAGCACCACGAAGGCCTCGACGACCTCGCCGCGCAGCTCGTCCGGCATCCCGACGACGGCGACCTCGGCGACCGCCGGGTGCGTCGACAGCACCGACTCGACGTCGAACGGGCCGATCCGGTAGCCCGCCATGATGATCACGTCGTCGTCGCGGGCGGAGAAGTACAGGTGACAGTCGGCGTCGGCGCGCCCGGCGTCGCCGGTGAGGTACCAGCGGCCGTCCTCGCTGAACCGGTCGCCGCGGACGCCGCCCGCGTAGCCCTCGAACCACAGCAGCGGGCTGGCCGGCACGTCGAGGGCGACCCGGCCGGGGGTGTCCGGCGGCAGCTCCTTCTCCGCGCCGGCCGCGCCGTCCTCGCCGTCGTCCGCCAGGACCGCGACCCGGAACCCCGGCAGCGCGCGGCCCATCGAGCCCGGCCGGATCTCCTCGCGAAGGTCCGGGTGCCAGGCGTTGGCGACGACCATGCCCAGCTCGGTCTGTCCGTAGTGGTCACGGATCTCCACGCCGAGGACCTCGCGGCCCCAGGTCACGAGGTCCGGGTTCAGCGGCTCGCCCGCGCTGGAGCAGGTGCGCAGCCGCAGCCCCTCGGGCGGGGCGATCCCCGACGCCCGCAGCCCGCGGTACACGGTGGGCGCCGCGGCGAAGGCGGTGACCCCGAAGCGGCCCAGCACGTCCCACGTGGACCGTGCGGAGAACCCGGCGTTGAGCAGCAGCGTGCGCCGGCCGGTGGCCAGCGGGGCGAGCAGGGCGTAGTAGAGCCCGTAGGCCCAGCCCGGGTCGGCGGCGTTCCAGAACACGTCGTCGGCCGTGACGTCGAGGGCGAACTCCTGGTAGGCGACGATCGACGCCAGCGCCTTCGCCGGCACGATCACGCCCTTCGGCTTGCCCGTGGTGCCGGAGGTGTAGAGCTGCACCATCGGGCCCTCCGGCCCGACGACCGCAGCCGGGGCGCCGGTCGGGGAGGCGCCGGTGAGCCGGGCCCAGTCGTCCGACCCGACCGTCACGACCGTCCACGGCGCGTCGGCCGGGATGTCCTCGCCCGGGTCGAGCTTCGGGCGCTGCGTCTCGTCGGTGATCACGACGGAGGTGCCGGAGGCCGTCAGCCGCAACGCGATCGCCTGCGGGGCGAAGGCGGTGAACAGCGGCACGTAGACCGCGCCGAGCCGCAGCACCGCCAGCACCGTGACGAGCAGGTCCGCGGTCTTGGGCAGCAGGGTCGCCACCCGCGAGCCCGGGCCGACCCCCAGCCCGGCGAGCCCGGCGGCGAGCCGCTCGGAGCGTTCGCGCAGCTCGCCGTAGGTGAGGTCGACGGCGGACAGGTCGCCGGCGATCAGCGTGGCCGCCACGTCACCGGCGGGGTGCCGGTCGCAGAGCTCCGCGGCCAGGCAGACGTCCGCCCGCCCGTAGTGCTCCCGCAACTCCTGGGCTCGCGTCGTCGCGTCGTTCATGTGGGTGATCGTGGCACAGCCGCGTGGCGCCTACGGTCGAGCCCGCACCGAACGAAGCGGGAGCTCGTCGCGACGGGCTGAGAGGGCGGAACGCGTCCGCCGACCGCGGAACCGGCCGGGTAATGCCGGCCAGGGAGGACGTCCGTCCGTGTCTTCATCCCCTGCTGCCCCGTCCACCGCTGCTCCGAGCACGGCCGCAGTGACCACCGGCCCGATCACCGGGTCCGTCAAGGCGCACCTCGACGGACCCGACGGCCTGCGGGTCCCGGTCCGCCGGATCCTGCTGTCCACCGGCGAGCACCACGACGCGTACGACACCTCAGGTCCCTACACCGACCCGACCGTGCAGGTCGACGTGCGCCGCGGGCTGCCCGCGCGGCGCACGCCCGGGGACCGGGGCACGACCCAGCTGACCGAGGCCCGCGCGGGCCGGACCACCCCCGAGATGCGGTTCGTCGCGCTCCGCGAGGGGGTCGACGCCGAGGTCGTCCGGGCCGAGGTCGCCCGCGGCCGCGCGGTGATCCCGGCCAACCGCAACCACCCGGAGTCCGAGCCGATGGTCATTGGCCGCGAGTTCCTGGTGAAGGTCAATGCCAACATCGGCAACTCCGCGGTGACCTCCTCGATCGAGGAGGAGGTGGAGAAGATGGTGTGGGCCACGCGCTGGGGCGCCGACACCGTCATGGACCTCTCCACCGGCCGGGACATCCACGAGACGCGGGAGTGGATCCTGCGGAACTCGCCCGTCCCCATCGGGACCGTGCCGATCTACCAGGCGCTGGAGAAGGCCGGCGGCGACCCGGCCCGGCTCTCCTGGGAGCTCTACCGCGACACCGTGGTCGAGCAGTGCGAGCAGGGCGTGGACTACATGACCGTGCATGCCGGCGTGCTGCTCCGGTACGTCCCGCTGACCGCGCGGCGGGTCACCGGGATCGTCTCCCGCGGTGGCTCGATCATGGCCGCGTGGTGCCTCGCGCACCACCGCGAGTCCTTCCTGTACACGCACTTCGCCGAGCT
Source organism: Pseudonocardia terrae (assembly GCF_021343995.1). Classification (GTDB taxonomy): domain Bacteria; phylum Actinomycetota; class Actinomycetes; order Mycobacteriales; family Pseudonocardiaceae; genus Pseudonocardia; species Pseudonocardia terrae. The sequence goes on from NZ_JAJTTE010000014.1 coordinate 72,746, forward strand.
GTGCGCGATCCTGCGGGAGTACGACGTCACCTTCTCCCTGGGTGACGGGCTGCGGCCCGGGTCCATCGCCGACGCCAACGACGAGGCCCAGCTGGCCGAGCTGCGCACCCTCGGCGAGCTCGTCGGGGTGGCCCGTGAGCACGGCGTGCAGGTGATGGTCGAGGGGCCCGGGCACGTGCCGATGGACAAGATCGACGAGAACGTCCGGCTCGAGGAGGAGTGGTGCGACGAGGCGCCCTTCTACACCCTCGGCCCGCTGGCCACCGACATCGCACCGGGGTACGACCACGTCACCTCGGCGATCGGCGCCGCCCAGATCGCCCGCAGGGGCACCGCGATGCTCTGCTACGTCACGCCCAAGGAACATCTCGGCCTTCCCGACCGCGACGACGTCAAGACCGGCGTGATCACCTACAAGATCGCCGCGCACGCCGCGGACCTGGCCAAGGGGCGCCCGCGGGCACAGGAGCGTGACGACGCGTTGTCCCGCGCCCGGTTCGAGTTCCGCTGGCGGGACCAGTTCGCGCTCTCGCTCGACCCGGACACCGCGGAGGCCATGCACGACGAGACGCTCCCGGCCGAGCCGGCGAAGACCGCGCACTTCTGCTCGATGTGCGGCCCGAAGTTCTGCTCGATGCGGATCACGCAGGACGTCCGGGCGTACGCCGAGGAGCACGGGCTGACGAGCCAGGAGGCGATCGAGGCCGGGATGGCCGAGAAGGCCGGGGACTTCCGCGAGGCGGACGGCCGGCTGTACCTGCCGATCGCCTGACCCTCACCCGGCCGGCCGCGGCGGTGCGGCCGGCCGAGCGGTGTCACACGGTGACGCCCTCGCGCTCCAGGGCGTCGAGCTCGCCGTCGGACAGGCCGAGGATCTCGGCGAGGACCTCGCGGGTGTGCTGGCCGAGGGCCGGGGCGGCGCCCTGCGGCCCCATCGCGCTGCGCGAGGCGATCCAGCCGACGGACGGCAGCCGGCGCTCGCCGATCACGGCGTGCACTGTCGCGGGGAAGAAGCCGCGGGCCTCCAGCACGGGGGAGCGGTACACCTCGTCCACCCGCGCGACCGCCTCCGCCCCGACCCCCTTGGCCTGCAACGCCTTCGCCGCCTCCGCCGGGATCCGCTGTTCCGTCCACCGGGTCACCAGCGCCTCGAGCACGTCCTCGTGCACCCGACGCGAGGCCAGCGTGGCGAAGCGGGGGTCCGTGGCCAGCTCGGGGGAGCCGATGACCACCGCCAGCGCGGCGAACTGGGCGTCGTCCTCGCAGGCGATCGCGACCCACTCGTCCTCGCCCTGACAGCGGAAGGTGCCGTGCGGGCTGGCGAGCTCGTCCCGGTTCCCGATGACGGGCACCTCGCCGCCGGTCGCCCCGGCGTAGAGCACCGGCCACGGGAACGCCGCGAGGCAGGCCTCGAACATCGCCGTCTCGACGCGCACGCCCACGCCGGCGGCCCGCGCCTGGTACAGCGCGGCCACCGTGGCGATCGCCGTGGTGATCCCGGCCATCGGGTCGGGCAGCGACATCACCAGGTCGGTCGGTCCACCCCGGACGTCCCCGTTGGACGACGCGATCCCGCTCAGCGCGTCGATCAGCGAGCCGTAGGCCGTGCGGTCCCGGTAGGGACCGGACTCGCCGAAGCCCGTCATGGACACGGCGACGATCCGCGGGTTGATCTCCTTCAGCGTCTCGTACGGCAGGCCCATCCGGGCCAGCGCGCCGGCGCTCATGTTGTCGATCACGACGTCGGCGGTCGCGATCAGCCCGCGCAGCAGCTCCATCCCGCGCTCGGTCTTCAGGTTCAGCGCGATGCCACGCTTGCCCTGGTTGTACTGGTTGAAGTAGCCGGACCGGTCGCGCCCGACGATGCCGTCGGCGTACGGGCCGAGACCGCGGGTGGTCTCCAGCCGGGTCCCGGTCTCCACCCGGATGACGTCCGCGCCGAGGTGGGCCAGCTGCATCGCGGCGAACGGGCCCGCCCACACCCAGGTCAGGTCGATCACCCGGACGCCGGCGAGCGGGCGCTCGGCGGGGGTGCCGGAGCCGGCCGGGTGCTCCGTGGCGCCGGACCACAGCGACGACGGGTCGGCCTCGGCGTGGGCCGGCGCGGCGTCGCGCGGCGGGGGGACGGTGCCGTCGACCCGCCAGGGCCGGCCGGGCACCGGGAGCGTCTCGCCCGCGGTGCCGCCGAGCTCGATCGGCGGGAGGGACCCCCGGACGGCGAGGTGGTCCCACTCGACGATGTCCCGGGCGCCGTGGATGGGCGCGGCCGCGATGCGGTGGACGCTGGCGAGCTCCAGGAACTCGGCGAGGGTGAACTCCGCGAGGTGCTCGGCGACGAACACGTCGAGGACGTCGGCGTTCTCGTCGCGGCCCGCGGTCGTCTCGAAGATCTCGAGCGTGCCCCAGTCCGGCGAGCCGAGCATCGCGACCAGGCGGCGGAACTCCTCGTCGCGGGTGATCTGCATGAGGACCGTGCCGTCGCGGCAGGGGTAGAAGCCCCACGGCCCGACGCTGCGGTGGCCCTGCCGCACCGGCAGCTCGCCGGTGTAGTGGTAGCGCGACATCGCCGTGGCCAGGACGCTCGCGACCGAGGCCTGCAGCGAGACGTCGAGCCGCTGGCCCAGCCCGCTGCGGCGGCGCTCGAACAGGGCGCCGAGCAGCGAGAGCACCGCCCCGCACGCCGCGTGCACGCTCGAGAGCTCGCCGCGGTAGCGCAGGGGGAGCGGGTCGGGGCCGCGCAGCGTGGTCGAGTTGATCGACAGCAGGCCGCCTGCGGCCAGCGCGACCAGGTCGTTCGTGGGGTGCGGGCCGTCACGGCCGGTGCGGCCGAAGGTCGAGAGGTCGACGACCACCAGCTCCGGCCGGGCAGCCTCGAGCTCGGCGACGAGGTCGTCGCCGATCCGGTCGGAGCCGTCCCGGGTGGAGCGGATCAGGACGTCCGCGCGGGCGGCGAGCGCGCGGACCGCGCCGTCGTCGGCGACGACGGAGCGCTTGCCCGCGTGGAAGTAGGCGAACGAGGCGCTGCGCTCGGCGTCGGGAACCGACTTCGCGAACGGCCCGAGGCTCCGGAACGGGTCGCCCTCGGGGGCCTCCAGCAGCACGACCTCCGCCCCGAGGTCGGCCAGGAGCCGGCCCGCGTAGGCCGCGGCCAGCGTGTCCCCGGCCTCGAGGACCCGCAGGCCCGCGAGGGGATGGTCGAACGACTGCGAACGTGACGTCATCGTCATTTCCTTCCGACGGTGACGCACGCTACAGGGCGATCGGCGCGAGCGGGAGGGGGTGTCGGGGGTCGGCTCGGGTGGTCCGTGTGCCTGACGGGCGGGACCGTCGACAGGGTGTGCCGCCCGAAGCCGCGGGTGTGAGGACCGGCCAGAGCGGTTGTGCCGCAACGCAACGGGTGTGCGGCCGACGTCGGCGCTCCGGCGCAGTGTGGCTGCAGAACGCACCAGGCGATGTCAGGCAGCGCGTCTGGATCCACAACGCGATCAGAGCCCGTCCAGAGACGCGTTATGGAGCCATGACGTGTCCAGCCCGCCCCCGAGAACGCGCTATTGATCCATAACGCGTTCAGGCGGGCCTCTGGAAGGCGTTGTGGAGCCATAACGCGTCCAGGAGCGCGTGCGGAAGGGCGTCGGGGAGTGCGGGGCGCTACTCCAGGGACGCCTCGTAGGTGTGGCCCGCCTTGCGGAGGCGCTCGATCAGGGCGCGACCCATGGCCGTGGCGGGGGTGAGGGAGCCCGCGCGGTCGGGGAGGTCGGCGTCGAGGGCCAGGCAGAGGGCGCTCTCGCCCAGCATCACCGCGGTGGCGGCGTAGCCCGGGTCGCCCGACCCCGCGACGCGGGCGGTGACCGTCCGGCCGTCCACGGTGGTGCCGGTGAGGACGTGCCGGAAGAAGCCCTTGGCGCGGGCCTGCTCGCTCGGGCCGCTGCCCGGCTTCGGCAGCACCCGCTCCAGCAGTGCGCGGGTGGGCGGGAAGGCCGCGGCACCGACCAACGCCCCCACGCCCCCGGTGATGGCGGCGGAGGTGGCCGCACCGGCGATCCCGCGGCCGGCTGCCATGCGCTCCTCGTAGCGCAGGCCCCGCCCGTAGGCCCAGTCCTGCAGGGCGTTGCTGCGCCGCACGATCCGGGTGTTGTAGGGCGCCATGACGAACGGGGCGGTCCACGCGCCGTCGGGCTCCCGGCGGGGCGGGCCGGCGTCGCGCGGCTGGTCGGGTGCCGGCTCGGCGGCCGGGTCGGGGCTCAGCGAGTGCGGCCGCAGCGCGATCCGTCGCGCCGCCGGGTCACCGGCCACACTCTCGACGTGCCCGAGCAGCGAGGCGAGGGTGCCGCCGCTGAACCCGCCGCGTGCCGTCGCGACGGCCCGGACCCGGTCCAGGTCGGCGCCCGCGGCCTCCCGCAGCAGCAGGGTGCCGAGGTCGGACGGGATGGAGTCGTAGCCGCACGAGTGGACGATCCGCGCGCCCGACCCCCGGGCGACGGCGTCGAACCGGTCGATCGCCTCCCGGACGAACAGCACCTCACCGGTCAGGTCGCAGTAGTGCGTGCCGGCCCGCGCGCACGCCTCGACCAGCGGCAACCCGTATTTCGTGTACGGGCCCACCGTCGTCGCGACGACGCGCGCCGACCCGGCGAGGGCCGCCAGCGAGGGGGCGTCGGTCGAGTCCGCGGTGACGAGCGGCCACTCCCGGGCCCGCTCCGGCAGCCCGGCCCGCACCCGCTCCAGCTTCTCCCGCGACCGCCCGGCGAGCGCGACCCGCACGCCGTCCGGCGCCGCGCCGGCGAGATACCCGGCCAGCAGCTCCCCGACGAACCCCGTGGCGCCGAAGACGACCAGATCGTGCGCGCGCCCCCTGCCCGTGTCCGTGCTCATGCCCGCATCGTGCCGGGTGGCCGCCCGGGCCGCGCGCGGAACCCGATCACGGACGGGACGGCGGGAGTCCGAGGCGCTAGGGTCGGCCCCGACGTCGCGTGCCCACCGGTCCGTCTCCGAGGAGCCCCGCGTGCCCGAGTCCCGCCCCCAGTCGATCGCCTACCCCGGTCCCGGCTCGCGTCCCTTCCGTCGCGACCAGGAGCCGTTGAAGCCGCACGTCATCGTGCTGTTCGGCGCCACCGGGGACCTGGCCAAGCGCAAGCTGCTGCCCGGCCTCGCCTACCTCTGCGAGTCGTCGCTGGCCCCCGAGGTCCGGATCGTCGGGACGGCGATGGAGGACATGTCCACCGAGCAGTTCCGCGAGCTCGCCCACCACGCGGTGCAGAACTTCGGGACGCACAAGCTCCAGGACGAGGCGTGGGAAGGCTTCGCCGACAAGCTGACCTACGTGCCGCAGGGCGCCGGGCCCGAGGGCCTCACCGCCGCGGTGAAGGAGGCGGAGACGAAGCTCGGCGAGGACGTGCACCGGCTGCACTACCTGTCGGTGCCGCCCAAGGCCGCCCAGGCGGTGATCGCGATGCTGCGCGACGCCGACCTCGTCGGTCGCTCCCGGGTGGTCATGGAGAAGCCCTTCGGGCACGACCTGGCCAGCGCGATCGAGCTCAACGACTACGTGCACCAGGTCTTCGACGAGTCGCAGATCTTCCGGATCGACCACTTCCTGGGCAAGGAGGCGGCGCAGAACATCCTGGCGTTCCGGTTCGCCAACGGGCTGTTCGAGCCGATCTGGAACCGCAACTTCATCGACCACGTCCAGATCGACATCCCGGAGACGCTCGGGCTGGACCAGCGCGCCAACTTCTACGAGTCGACGGGCGCGTACAAGGACATGGTCGTCACGCACTTGATGCAGGTCATGGCGTTCGTGGCGATGGAGCCGCCGACGGCGCTGGAGCCGCGGGCGATCAGCGAGGAGAAGAACAAGGTCTTCCGCTCGCTGCTGCCGGTGCACCCGTGGGACGTCGTGCGTGGCCAGTACAGCGGGTACCGGGACGAGGAGGGCGTCGCCCGCGACTCCGACACCGAGACCTTCATCGCGCTCAGGGTCGGGCTGGACAACTGGCGCTGGGCGGGCGTGCCGTTCTACCTGCGCACCGGCAAGAAGATGGCCGAGGGCGAGCGGATCATCTCGATCGCGTTCAAGGAGGCGCCGCGGACGATGTTCCCGGCCGGCTCCGGGGTCGGCACCCAGGGCCCGGACCACCTGACCTTCGACCTCGCCGACTCCTCCAAGGTCTCGCTGTCCTTCTACGGCAAGCGCCCCGGCCCGGGCTTCCGGCTGGAGAAGCTGTCGATGCAGTTCTCCACGCAGGAGACCGAGTCGGCCGCCGACGTTCTCGAGGCCTACGAGCGCCTGATCCTCGACGCCATGCGGGGCGACCACACCCTGTTCACCACGGCCGAGGGCATCGAGTCGCTGTGGGAACGGTCGATGCCGCTGCTGGAGGACCCGCCGCCGGCGAAGAACTACCCCGTCGGCTCGTGGGGGCCCAACGCGATCCACCAGCTGATCGCGCCCAACGCCTGGCGGCTGCCGTTCGAGCGGGCCTGGCGCGAGCGCCGTTAGCGGTCCCAGAGGGGGTGCGGGTCGCGGCCGGCGAGCATGAGGAACCGGTCGCGCCAGGACACGTCCGCGGGCACGGGGGTCAGCGGCGCGCCGAACCAGCCGAGCTCGCGCCAGCGCGCGGCCTCCGGCTCGGTGTGCTCCCACAACGCCCGGGCCAGGACCTCGGTCAGCGGGTTGACCGACCCGCGGTGCACGGAGACCTCGTGGGCGGTGAAGGCGGTGCCGACCGCGCGCCGCCACAGCAGCTCGCCGGCGGGAAGCCCGTCGTCGCCGGTGGGTCTCGCCGGGTCGGCGACGGCCGCGGCCGCCGCGCAGGCCTTGTCCGAGACCTCGCGGGCCAGCGCGGGCAGGTCCCGCCGGTGCTCGAGATCCGTGAGGTCCGCGAACTCGGCCGCGCCCTCCGGCGCGCGTCCGGCCAGCAGGTCCGGCAAGGCCGCATTGGCCCGGACATGGTGCCGGACCAGGGCGTCGAGCGCGGTGGGCCGGGCGGGATCGGGCCCGTCGGGCAGCGGCGGGACGCGGATGCGCCACTGGTCGGGCGCCACCCCGTCGAGCACCTGGTTCAGCACCCGCTCGGCCTCGATCAGGCATTCCGCCGCCTGCAGCATCCGCGCTCCCGTCCACAGCCCTGTCGACGTCCGCCGACGATCACAGCACGCCGGCGTCCGCGCACCGGCCGAATGGAGCAAAGTGAGGCACCCGGTCGACAGGTGTACGCGCGGCGCAGCGCGTAGCGTGCGGGCGTGGCCGAGGGCGACTCCATCGCGCGGCTGGCCGCTCGGCTGCACGCGGCGACGGCGGGCCGCACGATCGTCGCCGGCACCTTCCGGCATCCCCGCCTCGCTCTGGCGGACCTCACCGGGCAGCGGATCGAGGCCTGGCTGCCGCGCGGCAAGCACCTGCTGATGCGGACCTCGGCCGGCCTGACCCTGCACTCGCACCTGCGGATGAGCGGATCCTGGTCGGTGCTGGGGCCGGGGAAGCGACTGCCGCGGTCGGTGGAGGCCCGTGTCCTGCTCCGGCTCGACGACGGCCGCACGCTGGCCGGCGTCGCGCTGCCCGTCCTCGACCTGGTCCGGACGCGGGACGAGGCGCGCGTCGTCGGGCACCTGGGCCCGGACCTGCTGGCCGACGACTTCGACGCCGACCGCGCCGCACGCCGGCTGCGGGCCGAGCCGGACACCGCCGCGGTCGCCGCGCTGCTGGACCAGCGTCGGGTCGCCGGGCTGGGCAACCTGTGGGCCGGTGAGCTGTGCTTCCTCCACCGCGTCGAGCCGTGGCGGGCGATCGGGACGGTCGACGTCGGCCCGCTGCTCGACGACGCCCGGGCCCGGCTGCGCGAGGCCGTCGCCGGCAACCCTCGGCAGGTCACGACCGGCGACCCGCGCCGTCCGCACTGGGTCTACGGCCGCGCCCGCCGGCCCTGCTACCGCTGCGGCACGCCCGTCTCCTTCCGGCCGGCCGCGCGCCCGCCGCACGGTCGCGAGACGTGGTGGTGCCCCGGCTGCCAGCGGTAGGACGATCGCGAATCCGGGTGGTCGCCCGCGCGCCGCGGCGGCTGCGGAGCGGTACGGTCGTGGGCACACTGGTCGGAGTCGAGAAGCCTGCTCCCACGCCGAGAGGACGAGATCCCGTGTGCCCCGCTCCGGAGAGTGCCGAGCGTGCCGGAACCGGCCCCCTGCCGGACGTGCCGCCCGACCTGCCCGAGGTCGCGGCGTGGTGCGCCGAGGCCGGGGCCTGGGAGCGCCTCGACGAGCCCGGCGGCGGCATCGAGCTGTACCTGTGCCGTGGGGGCGAGCGCATCCGCGTCCTCGCGGTCCGGGGGGAGATCGACGCCGCGGAGGCCACCGCCTTCCAGGACGCCGCGATCGACCTGGTCCGCACGGCGAAGGTCCTGGTCGTCGATCTCTCCGGCGTCCGGTTCCTGGCCTCCCGCGGCCTCGCCGCCCTCGTCCGCGCACAGCGCGCGGCCGATGCCCTCGGGGCCACGCTCGCCGTGGTCACGGGCGGCAGCCGGGTGGTGCTCCGCCCGATGCAGGTGACGGGTGTCGACGGTCAGCTGCACCTGGTCGCCGCGCTCGAGGACCTCGGGCGCCTCTGAGAGCTCACGCACCCAGCCCGCGCAGCAGATCGGCGAGCCCACCGACCGCCCGGCCCTCGGTGCGCGCGCTCGTCCGGGCCCGGACGTCGGTGGGGGAGACCACCCGGTACCCGGCCGCCCGCAGCCGGGCGAGCAGCGCGTGCTCCTCGCCGGACGGGACGGCCGGGAAGCCGCCGACCTGCCGGAACGCCTCCGCCCGGACCCCGAGGTTGGCCGCGTAGGCGTGCGTGTGCCGGTCGACCGCGATCCCGGCGCCGACGAGGTCGGAGTAGCGGCACAGGACGTCCGGCGGCAGGGCGTCCGGGTCGTCGAGGTCGACGATCCCGACCACGGCGTCGGCCCCGCGCCGGGCGTGCCGGAGGTGGTCGGCGACCCAGCTCGGCGGCACGACCGTGTCCGCGTCCGTGCTGAGCAGCCAGGTCCGGCCGGGCAGCCGGGCCAGCAGCCGGGATGCGCCGAGCGTGCGCAGCTCGCCGATCGTGCGCGCCTCCGTGTTCCGGACGACCGCGGCGTGCGGGGCGGCGACGGCCTCGGTCGCGTCGGTGCACCGGTCCGCGACCACGCAGATCGCGCCGGGCAGCCCGGACCCGGCCAGCGCCACGCGGACCGAGCGCAGGCAGGCGCCGATCCGTTCGGCCTCGTCCCGGGCGGGGACCACGACCGCGACGGCCTCGACGTCCGCCGGGCCCGCCGGCACCGCCGCGTACGGGCCGTTCACGAGCGGGCCGTTCACGGGCGCCGCAGGACGTGCAGCAGGAACTCCTGGTCGACGTGCTCGACCAGGAGGTCGAAGCGGGGGTCGTCGAGCAGCCTGCGGTGGGTGGCGGCCGCGTCCTGCGGAGCCTCGGCCGGCCAGCCGCGCCAGTGCGCGAGCACCACGTCGCCACCCGGCACGAGAGCCCGGGCGAGCCGGTCGGCGACGGCGTCCACGTCCGCGGGGGAGAGGTAGTAGAGCACCTCGCTGAGCACCACGAGGTCGACGCCGTCGGGCACGGCCTGCGGATCGGGCAGCGCCGCCTCCAGCACCGTGACGCCGGGGAAGCCGCCGGTCGCCCCGCGGGTGGTGGCGACGGCGGCCGGTGTGTAGTCCGAGGCCGTCACGGCGGTGCAGCGCCCGGCCAGCACCCGGGTCAGCCCGCCGAGCCCGCAGCCGGGTTCGGCGGCGTGCGCGTAGTGCGGGTGCGGCAGGCATGCCGCGACCACGGCGCGCTTGCGCTCCTCGTACCAGCTGGTCCGCGTGTCCCAGGGGTCGGCGCCACCGGCGTAGAGGTCGGCGAACCGTTCGACCGGGGCGCTGTCCGGGCGCGGGACCCGGAAGAACAGCTCCCGGCCGGTGGCGAAGTGGGCCAGGACGTCCGGGGGCAGGATCGGCGGTCCGCCGTCGGGGGCCGGGGCGAGCTGCGAGGCGAAGCGCTCGATCGCGGCGGCCTTCGCGCGCCGGGCCGGCTCGTCGAGCCGGTGCTCACAGGCCGTCGCCCAGGGGACGGCCGGGTCGTCCGGCCGCATCCAGGGCCACATCCAGATCGGGTAGGCGAAGCGGTGCGCCCGCACCGGTGCCACCCGCTCGGCGGCCCGGCCCGCGGTCGCGTGGTCCGGGTGCGGATCGCCGGTCCAGGGTGCGAGGCAGGCGTCGGTCTCCCGCAGCAGCGGCGCGAGCGCGGCGGTCAGCTCGTCCTCCCGGTCGGCGAGGCCGGAGTCGGGCAGCCCGAGCCAGGTCACCTGGGTGCCGCCCAGGCCCAGGGACTCGAGGGCGGCGTGCAGCTCGGCGCGGCGCCTCCGGCCCAGCGCGGCCCGGTCGGCGGGCGTGGCGTCGGGGAACGCGGCCTCGCCGTCCGTCGCGACGACGAGCTCCACGGTTCCCCCCGCGGCGTGCACCGCACGCAGGAACCCCGCGGCGGCCAGCGTCTCGTCGTCGGGATGGGCGGCGACCACGACCAGGTGGCCGACGGCCGGGTCCATGGCGGGCGGGGCGTGCGTGGCGAGGGCCTCGGCCCAACCGGGGACGGTCGCGGTCACCGCTCCTCCCCGAGCCCGGCCCCGCTCGACCCGGCCCCGCTCGACCCGGCCCCGCTCGACCCGGCCCCGCTCGACCCGGTCTCGCTCAACACGGCCTCGCCCAGCGCCGCGAGATCGCGCTCGCCGTGGTGCTGCCGGACGTACATCCCCAGGTCGGCGAGCCGGTCGGCCGACCCGCCCGCCAGCGCGGGGACCCCGGCGACCCGCGGGGCGACGTCGAGGACGGTCCGGCAGAGCCGCTCGGCCGCGGCCCGCGCGGTCCAGGCGGCGGTGCGGTGGGGGGACTTGGGGTCGGCGTCGATCGCGTCGGCGGTGCGGGTGAGCAGCGCGTCGACCGCCTCGACCCCGGCGTGCAGCTCGCCGAGGTGGGCGAGCTGATGGGGATCGGCCTTCTCGCGCAGACGTTCCCGGAGGTCGTCGACGATCCCGGCAGCGCCGCCCAGCCACACGGCCGCGACCCCGGCGCCGCCCCACCAGAAGCCCGGTCGTTCGGTGTAGAAGCCGGGCTCGCCGACCAGGTCGGTCACCTCGAGGTCGTCGAGGTCGACGTCGAGGGTGTCGCTGTCGCGCATGCCGGCCGCGCGCCAGGAGTCCGGGTGCCGCCGGATCCCGGGCCGTGAGAGGTCGAGGTCGACGATCCGGCTCCCGCCGGGCGCGGCGGCCACGACGAGCGCGCGTTCCAGGTCCGGGGCGCCCGAGCAGAAGCGGACCCGGCCGCGCAGGACCCACGCCCCGGCGTCGCCGGTCAGCTCGGCGCCGGTGCCGCCCGCGCGGGCCGCCCATACGCCGTACCGGACGCCGGGCACCGGCTCGGTGCCGGCCTCGCGCAGGATCGCGACGGCGTCGGTGTGGCCCTCGGCGAGCCGGGCGAGCGGGAGACTCTCCCGGCCCCAGGCGGCCAGCCGTGCCCAGCGGCCTGCGGTCGCGCCCTGCCCGGGGGGCGGTAGCTCGAGCTCGCCGCGGCGCAGCAGTGCGGCGAGCCGGTCCGCCGCGCGGCCTCCCTCACGTCGGTCCTCCGCGGCCGACCCCGACGGTTCGGGCACCAACAGCGACACGCGCACCTCCCCGAGCCCCTGGCCGGGGCGTCGCACGTGACGCCGGGTCGCGCGGACCCGGCCGTGATCAGGGAGTGCGTACCCGGAGGCCCCTACGCCTACTCCGGTGTGAGCGCGGCCACGTCCGGGACCGGCCGACCGGCGGCGATGAGCTGCTGGCCGCGCTCGTAGTCCTCGTCCGCCTCGTGGGTGGCCACGCCGACCGCCCGGCCCTGCTCGTCGGCGTACCAGGCGGTGAAGGCGCCACTGCCGTGGTCGACCAGGCGGGCCCGGTCGAAGCCGTCGCCCCAGGCCGCGTACTTGAGGGTGCGGTCGCCGATCTCGGTCCAGAAGCCCGGCACGGCGTCCCAGCGCAGGTCGGCGCCCGCGGCCACGCCGCCGGCGACGGTACCCATCGCCTCCGCCTCGCCCCAGTGCTCGACGACGAGGTGGCGGCCCGCGGTGGCGTTGCGGGCGTAGGCGACATCGCCCGCCGCGTACAGGCCCGGCAGGGAGGTGCGCATGTGCTCGTCGACGACCACACGGTCCTGCTCGATCGTCGCGCCAGTGGCCCGCGCGAGGGTGACGTGCGGGTCGATGCCGCCGGCGACCAGCACCAGGTCGACCTCGAGCGGTTCGCGCCCGGCCACGCGGACCCGGCGCGGGCGCTCCTCGGGGTCGCCGAGCGGCTCGATCGCCTCGACCTGGGCGCCGCCGACCAGCCGGACGCCGTCGTCGGCGAGCCAGCCCGCGATGCGGCGGCCGACGTCGACGCCGAGGCGCTTCTCCTGCGGCAGCTCCTCGGTGCTCACGCACGTGACGTCGAGCCCGCGGCGGGCCAGCGAGGCGGCGGCCTCGCAGCCGATGAACCCGGACCCGACGACGACGGCGGTGCGGGCGACCAGGGCGGCCGAGCGCAGCTCCTTGGCGCTGTCGAGGGAGCGCAGCATGGCGACGGCGGGCGCGTCGGCGCCGGGCACCGGGAGCGGCTTCGGGGCGGACCCGGTGGCCAGCACGCAGGCCTTGAAGGTGATGCGGTCACCGCTCGACAGCTGCGCGGCGCGCTCCTCGCCGGACAGCGTGGTCACCATCTGCCGCAGCAGCAGCGTGATGCCGCGGTCGGTGTAGGTGGTGGCGGGGGTCAGCTCCGTGTCGCCCGCCTCGGACTCGCCACGGAGGTAGTCCTTCGACAGCGGCGGCCGGAAGTACGGCGGCGCGGTGTCGTCCGAGACGACCACGACCGCGCCGTCGCCCCCGTGGTCGCGGTAGCTGGTGGCGGCGGCCAGGGCGGCCGGCCCGCCGCCGACGACGAGGAGTTCGGCATGCATGGGACGCGGAGTACCCGGCGGCGCTGATCGACTACCCCCGCCGCCGGGTCTCCACGCCGGATCTCAGCTGGTGTGGTGCACCTCCTGCAGCCCGTACACCGGCGTCGGAACGCCCTCGAGGCGGGCCTTGAGCTGCAGCGCGAGGTAGAGCGAGTAGTGGCGGCTCTGGTGCAGGTTGCCGCCGTGGAACCACAGCCCCTCCTGCTGGGTGGGCTTCCACATGTTGCGCTGCTCCCCCTCCCACGGGCCGGGGTCCTTGGTGGTGTCGGAGCCCAGCCCCCACACCTTCCCGACCTTGTCGGCCACCCCCTGGCTGATCAGGTCGGCGGCCCAGCCGTTCATCGAGCCGTACCCGGTCGCGTAGACGACGAGGTCGGCCTCGAGCTCGGTACCGTCGTCGAGCTTCACGGTGTGCTCGGTCAGCTCGACGACCTGGCCCTGCACGAGCTTCACCTCGCCGTTGGCGACGAGGTCCGCCGCGCCGACGTCGATGTAGTAGCCCGAGCCGCGGCGCAGGTACTTCATGAACAGGCCGGAGTCGTCGTCGCCCCAGTCGTGGCGGAAGCCGGATGCCTCCAGCCGCTCGTAGAAGTCCTTGTCCCGCTCCTTGATCGCCGCGTAGACCGGCTGCTGGAACGTGTGCATGATCCGGTACGGGAGCGAGGCGAAGGTCATGTCGGCCTTCTGCGTGGTCACGCCGGCGGCGACCGCGCGCTCCGAGTACAGGTCGCCCAGGCCCAGGTCCATCAGCGAGTCCGACTTGACGATGTGGGTCGACGACCGCTGCACCATCGTGACGTCGGCGCCGACCTCCCACAGCGCCCCGCAGATGTCGAAGGCCGAGTTGTTCGACCCGACGACCACGACCTTCTTGTCCTTGTAGGCGTCCGGGCCCGGGTGCTTCGAGCTGTGGTGCTGCTCGCCCTTGAACACGTCCTGGCCGGGCAGCTGCGGCACGTTCGGCTTGCCGGACATGCCGGTGGCCAGCACGAGCTGCTTCGGGTGGAGGGTGATCTCGGTGGATCCGTCGGGGCCGTCGCGGTCGACGACGACCGTCCACTCCTTGGTCTTCTCGTCGTACGAGGCGGACCTGCAGGTCGTGGAGGACCAGTAGTTGACCTCCATGACCTTCGTGTACATCTCGAGCCAGTCGGCGATCTTGTCCTTCGGGGCGAAGACCGGCCAGTTCCTCGGGAAGTCGATGTAGGGCAGGTGGTCGTACCAGACCGGGTCGTGCAGGCAGAGCGACTTGTAACGGCCGCGCCACTGGTCGCCGGGCCGGGCGTACCGGTCGACGACGACGTGCGGGACCCCGAGCTGCTTGAGCCGCGCGCCGAGCGCGATGCCGCCCTGCCCGCCGCCGACCACGACGACGTAGGGCTGGCGGGTGCGGCCCATCTCCTCGGCCTCGGCCCGCCGGGCCTCCGCCCAGGTCACGCGCTCCCGGTTGGCGCCGTGCTCGGCGCCCATCGGCCGGCGCTCGCCCTGGGGCTCCTCGTGGTCCTTCAGCTCGTACAGCGTGGTGAGGAAGGTCCAGGCGCCCTCGTCGGTGAGCCGCAGGTGCCCGCGGCCCCGTCCGACGGCCGTCTCGAACGCGATCCAGGCGTCGACGACGCCGTCGGCCTCGGTGGGCTCCTCGGTGGTGTGGAAGTCGCGCGCGTCCGTCGACTCCATGGTCGCCCGCAGCAGGTCCGCGATCCCGTCGCGGTTCTCGACGGTCTTGATGTTCCAGGTGAACGCGACCAGGTCGCGCCAGAAGGACGTCGTCGCGAAGAGGCCGGCCGCCTGCTCGGCGTCCCGGGCCGCGAGGGCGGCCTCGAAGTCGGCGAGCCACGTGTCGACCCGCTCGCGGGGCCCGGTGGCGGCGGCCGGTTCGAGGGTCTGGGTCATGCGGACCTCCCTGTCCGTCTCCCGTATGTGGGGCGTGCCACTGCAGCCAAGCCCCCTCCGGCGCGGGGATCAAGGGTTGCAGCGTCGTTGCAACTCCGCGGCGGGTGCCCGATGTGGCAGCGTGGGGGCGTGACCTCCGTACGCCGCATCGGGATCGGGCTGGCCGCGGTCGGCAGGCCCGCGTACATCACCGCCGGACGGGAGCGCGACCTCGGCGGCGCGCGGGACGTCGAGGCGCTGCGCGAACGCACCTGGGCGGTGCTCGACGCCGCCTACGCGGCGGGGATCCGGTACGTCGACGCCGCCCGCTCCTACGGCCGGGCCGAGGAGTTCCTGGCGGGGTGGCTGGCGGCCCGCCCCGGGGCGACGGACGTCGAGATCGGGTCGAAGTGGGGGTACCGGTACGTCGGTGACTGGCGGCTCGACGGGGTGCCGATGGTCGACTCCGCAGGCTCCGTCTCCGGCACGCACGAGGTCAAGGACCACTCCGTGGAGGCCTTCGCCGAGCAGTCCGCCGAGTCGCTGGCGCTGCTCGGGGACCGGCTCGCCGTCTACCACGTGCACTCGGCGACGCTCGACACCGGCGCGCTCGACGACGCCGAGCTCCACCGTGCGATGGCCGACCTGCGTGAGCACGGGATCCGGGTCGGGATCTCGACGTCCGGGCCGCGGCAGGCCGAGGCGGTGCGGCGGGCGCTGGAGGTGACCGTGGACGGCGAGCCGCTGTTCACCTCGTTCCAGAGCACCTGGAACATCCTCGAGCCGTCCGTCGGACCCGCCCTCGTCGAGGCGGCCGACGCCGGCGCGCGGGTGATCGTCAAGGAGGCCGTGGCGAACGGGCGGCTGGCCCCCGGCGGCGCGACCAACTCCCGGGACGACCGGGTCGCGAACCTCGCCGAGGAGCTGGGCACCAGCGTGGACCGCCTGGCGTTCGCCGCGGTGCTGGCCGAGCCGTGGGCGGGGATCGTGCTCTCCGGCGCGGTCGACCCCGCGCAGGTCGCGAGCAACGCGGCCGCAACCGGGCTGAAGATCCCGGCCGAGGTGGAGGACGAGCTGCTCGACCTCGCCGAGCCGGCCGAGCAGTACTGGGCCGCCCGCGCCGCCCGCGCCTGGGCCTGATTCACGTTATGGAACCATAACGCGCATTCGGCTGGCTTCTGGGCGCGTTATGGAACCATGATGCGCAATTTCAGGCCCCGGAAGCGCACTATGGCTCCATAGTGCGCTTCCTCAGCGGACGCGCAGGACGGGCTTGCCGGGGGCGCGGTCGGGGGAGTCGAGGTAGGCGTGGGCGGCGGCGACGTCGTCGAACGCGAAGACCCGGTCGATCACCGGACGCAGCGCCCCGCACGCCAGGCCCGCCCGCACGAACGCGACCGCCCGGCGCAGCGCCGCCGGGTCGCCGGTGACCTCGAAGACCCGGTAGCGGCGCAGCCACACGGCCGCGTACCCGCCGCCGGGCAGAGGAGTGGGCAGCCCGGACAGCCCACCGTGCACGATCACGCTCGCTCCGGGGGCGCAGGCCTTCACCAGCTGGTCGACCTGCGGGCCGCCGACGGCGTCGAGGACCAGGTGCGCGCCCGCCGGCCCGCCCGGATCGGCGCGGTCCAGCGCGGTGCGCAGGGCGTCGGCGAGGGAACCGCCGCCGGGGACCTCCCGCCCGTCGCCGTCGTGGGGCCCGGTCACCACCACCTCGGCGGCCCCCGCCTCGCGCAGCGCCGCCTCCGGACCCGGCACCGGGACGGTCGCGACCGGCACGGCGCCGAGATACCGGAGGACCTGCAGCGCCGCCACGCCGATGCTGTTCGCCGCGGCCGTGACGACGACGCGGTCCCCGGACCGCACCCGCAGGACCTCGGCGACCATCCCGTACACGGTCACGTACGGCATCCATACCGCCGCGCCCGTCACGGCGTCCATCCCGTCCGGACGCCGGACCAGCGCCCCGGCTGGCACCACGGCCTCCTCGGCGTAGACGGGGTAGTCGTTCTGCGAGAAGGCGGGGACCACGCTGACGGCGTCGCCCGGCGCCCAGCCGGTGACCCCCGGCCCGACCTCGACGATCTCGCCTGCCGCCTCCGTGCCCAGCCCCGCCGGCAGGCGCGGGTCCTCGAGGTAGGTGCCGCGGCGGAAGTTGACCTCCGCCCGGTTCAGGCCGACGGCGTCGACCCGGATCCGGACCTCGCCGCGGCCCGGCGCGCGGACCGGGAGGTCCTCGACGCGCAGCACCTCGGGTCCGCCGAGCTCGTGAAATCTGATGGTCCGGGCCACGGGAGGATTCTGCCCTTTTCTGATCACGCGGACGCCCGGCGGTGACGGTGCGGCCGCCCGGGGGCGGCACCCCGACCGGTCAGCCCTGCTTGCGGGCCGCGTTCTCGGCCCGGCGCAGCACGGCCGCCGAGATCCGGACCACCGAGGAGTCGACGATCACCGCGGCGATGCCCCACGGCCCGACCCAGCCGGACACGGGGTGCCCGCCGGTCGCGAGCGCGGCGCCCAGTACGCCGAGGAAGCTCGCCACGCCGAGCATGCCGAACACCGCGGTGCCGAGCACGACGTGCGGCACCGGCCGCGCGATCAGCAGCGCGACGATGACCAGCGCCGCCGCGCAGAGGACGCCGGAGAGCACCTGCGCCCACAGCGCCCCGCTCACGACGGCCAGCCCGCCGTGCGCGACGGCCGAGGCGGCGACCAGCCCGAGGAGGAGCTTCGGCGGCTGCAGGGTGTCGCCCGGGAGCGCGGGCGGGATGGGGTCGGCGGGCACGGGCCCAGGGTAGGCCCACCCGGTCGTGGCGCCGTGGCGCCTTGGTCGGCGGGTGCCGCGCCGCCAGACTCCCCCCGACGACGTGCGGTGCGGCGAGGGGAAACGGAATGTCCGGCGGTTACGGATCGGGCGGCGGGTACGGCACCTGGGACCGCGGGGACGAGACCCGGCGGCTCCCCGACCACGACCCGCAGTACGGCGCGGCGCAGCAGTACGGGGACCAGCCGTACGCGCAGGAGCACGAGCCGCCCCGCGCGCCGAAGCCCTCGGTCGACGCGGGCCGGCTGTGGGCGGCCGGTGTGGCCACGGCGATCGTCGCGGCCCTGATCGCGATGGTCGGGACGCTCGTCGTGCGTGCGGTGCTGCGGATCGCCTTCAACGGCCCGGCGAGCTCCGGCGCGCTCGGCGACTCGCGCACCGTCCTGCTGTGCATCCTCTCCGCGGTGGCCGCGCTGGCGGCGACGGGTCTCGCCCACCTGCTGCTGCTCTCCACGCCCCGGCCGATGACCTACCTGACGTGGATCGTCGGGCTCGTCACCGTGGTCGCGGCCCTCCTCCCGCTGCTCGGCTCCGCACCGATCGGCGAGCGCGTGGCGAACGCGGTGATCCATCTGGTGATCGGGTTGGTGATCAGCAGCCTGGTGGCCGGCGCCGGGGCCTCGGCGCGCCGGATGCGCTGAGCCGCTCCGTCGGCGTCCTTTCTCGGCATCCTTCCGCGGCGGGGCGGGGCCCGCTCCCCGGAGTGACGCGGCGCTGACGTGCGCATCGCTCCCCGCGGTGAGTCCTGCGGACCGGCGTCCGGCGAGGCAGGGTGGCGGGCGTGGCGGGCGTGGCGGGCACGGCGGGGCTGGGGCGCGGCGGGTTGGGGCGCGGCGGGTTGGGGCGCGGCGGGTTGGGGCGCGGCGGGTTGGGACGCGGCGGGCTGCGCCGGGTGCTCGCCGTGCTGTGCGTCACCGAGGTGACCAGCTGGGGCGTGCTCTACTACGCCTTCCCGGTCCTCGCGCCGACGCTCTCCCGGGAGACCGGCTGGTCGATCGGCGCGGTCACCGGCGCCTTCTCGGCCGGGCTGGTCACGTCCGCGCTGGTGGGGATCCCGGTCGGTCGCGTCCTCGACCGGTGGGGGCCGCGGTGGATCATGACGGGGGCGTCCGCCGTCGGGGTACCCGCGATCGCCGCGGTCGCGCTCGCGCCCTCGTTCCCGCTGTTCCTCGGCGCCTGGCTGCTCGCGGGGTTCGCGATGGCCGGCACCTTGTACCCACCCGCGTTCGCCGCGCTCACCCGCTGGTGGGGGCCGCGACGGGTCACCGCGCTCACCGCCGTCACGTTGCTCGGCGGGCTGGCCAGCACGGTGTTCGCCCCGCTCACCGCCACGCTGCTCGGGCACCTCGGCTGGCGGCACGCCTACCTCGTGCTCGCCGGCGTGCTCCTGGTCGTGACCGTCCCGGCGCACCTCGTCGGGCTGCGCGGGCCGTGGCCCCGCGCCCCCGCCCCGGAGAACGGCCTGCACGCCGATCCCGGACCGATCGCCCGCAGCCGCCCGTTCGTGCTGGTCACGGTCGCGATCGGGCTCGGCGCCTTCACGGCGTTCGCGGTCGTGGTGAACCAGGTCCCGCTGCTGCTGCAACGGGGCCTGTCCACCGGCACCGCGGCGTGGGCGCTGGGCCTCGGCGGGATCGGGCAGGTGCTCGGCCGGCTGGGCTACGGACGGCTCAGCGCCCTGCCCGCGCGCGGTCGGTCCGTGCTCGTGCTCGGCGCGCTCGCCGGGACCACCCTGGTCCTCGGCCTGACCCCGGGGCCGGTCCCGCTGCTCGTCGCGCTGGGGATGCTGACCGGGGCCGCGCGCGGGGTCTTCACCCTGCTCCAGGCGACGGCGGTGAGCGACCGGTGGGGCGCGGCGCACTACGGGCGGCTGAGCGGCATCCTCTCCGCGCCCGCGATGACCGCCACCGCGGTCGCCCCGTGGGCCGGTGCCACCCTCGCCGCCGCGCTCGGCGGCTATCCCGAGCTGTTCGTGCTGCTCGCCGCCGTGGGCGCGGCGGCCGCGCTCCTCGCCGTCGGGACCCGGGTCAGGACCGGGCCAGCAGGGTCCTGAGCTGCTCGACGCTGGTGTGCACGTCGCCCGCCGGGCCGACGCCGGTGGGCGCCTCGGTGAGGATCGTGTCCTGCTCCAGCACGTACCAGCCCTGGTAGTCGCGGCCGCGCAGGCTCGCGACGATCGAGCCGAAGTCGACGTCCCCGGTGCCGAGCGGGCGGTACATGCCGGCCCGTACGGCCTCGGTGTAGGTCCGTCGCCCGTCCTGGACCTGGCGGGCCAGGCCGAGGTCGACGTCCTTGAAGTGGGTGTGCGCCACCCGCTCCGGGGCCTGGCGGGTGAGCTCGGCCGGGTCGGTGCCGCCGATCAGCAGGTGCCCGGTGTCCAGGCACAGCGCGATCGACGAGCCCTCGAGCACGCGCCGGACGTCGTCGCCGGTCTCGACCATGGTCCCGACGTGCGGGTGCAGCACGGTCTCGATCCCCGCCGCGGCGGCGACCGCGCTGATCCGGTCGAGGTTGAGCAGGAGGGTCTTCCAGCCGGCGTCGTCGAGCTCGGGGCGGGAGTCGTAGCCGGTGAGGCCCGTGTCGGCGGAGAGCACGAGGGTGCCGGCCGCGGCCGCGGCGTAGCCCGGCAGCAGCGCCTCGACGCCGGGGACGGGGTCGTGGTCGGGCAGGTGCAGCAGGGTCGGGGTGAAGCCGCCGACCGCGGTCAGGTGGTGCGCGGCGAGCGTCGCGGCCTTGGCGGCGGCGTCGGGGGGCAGGAAGCCGTCCGGGCCGAACTCGGTGGCGACCAGCCCCACCTCGGCCATCTCGGCGAGCACGCGCTCGGGGGTGAGCTGGTAGCCCCAGCCGGGGACCTCGCACACGCCCCAGGAGATGGGGGCGCCGGCGATCTTGGGAGTGGACATCGGTGTGCCTCTCGGGAGGTGGGGGATCAGTCGTGGGCGCCGATCACGGCCTGGTCCCAGTCCAGGACGGACCCGGTCACCACGCCGCTGCGGTCGGAGAGCAGGAGGACGACCATCTCGGCGATCTCGTCCGGGTCGGCGAGGCGGCCGGCGGGCAGCCGCTCCGCGGCGCGCTCGCGCCAGTCGTCGCCGGCGTCGTGGAACCGGCGCTGGGTGAGGTCCTCGCCCTCGGTGTCGGTCCAGCCGATGTTCAGCTGGTTGATCCGGATCCGGTCGAACCGGTGGGCGTGCGCGGCGTTCTTCGTCAGGCCCGCGAGGCCCGCCTTGGCCGCGACGTACGGAGCGAGGACGGGTGCGCCGCCGTTGGCCGCCTCGGAGCCGATGTTGACGATCGACCCGGGCGCCTTGCGCCGCAGCATGTCCTGCACGACGGCCTGCATCGCGAAGAACGGGCCCTTGAGGTTGACCGCGATCTGCCGGTCGAACAGCTCCGGGGTGGTGTCGACGAGGCTCCCGCGGTCGGTGAGGCCCGCGGCGTTGACCAGCCCGTCGACCCGGCCGAACTCGGCGACCACGGAGTCGACGGCGGTGCGCACCTGCGCGGGGTCGGCGACGTCGCAGGGCCGGTACAGGGCGGTCGCGCCCAGCTCGCGCAGCTCGGCGGCCACCTTCTCGCCCGGCTCCCGGCGGCGGCCCGTGACGGCGACCGAGGCCCCGGCCCGCGCGGCGGCGCGGGCGACGGCGGCGCCGACCCCCGACGTCCCGCCGCTGACCAGTACGACCTTGTCCTGCAACAGCATTCAGAAGCCTCGCTTCGCGGAGTGGGCCGCGAGGGTCGCGGCGAAGGTCTCGTCGTCGTGGCCGAGCAGGACCGCCTCGGTGAGCAGGTCGGCCTGCGAGGGCGGGGCCAGCCCGCCGACCGGCGGGTCGCGGTCCAGGTCGGTGGGGAAGGCGTAGCCCTCGGCCGAGGCCGCGATGACCTGGCGCAGCTGCGCCTCGTCGGCGCCGGCGGCCCGCATGCGGCGCAGTGCGGGCAGTACCGCGCGGCACACCCGCGCCCGGTCGACGTGCTCCATGGCCCGCCCGAAGGGCGACGAGACCTGCAGCAGGTTGGCGATCCGCCGGACGTCGGCCGAGCGGTTGGTGCCGGCCCCGTGCAGCAGCGCCGGGTTGAAGAACGCCGCGTCGCCGGTCGCCAGCGGCAGCTGGACGTGGTGCTCGGCGAAGTAGGCCAGGAACTCCTCGTGCTCGGCCACCAGGTAGCCGTGCGCGTACTTCTGGGAGTGCGGCAGGTAGAGCGTCGGCCCGGTCTCGACCGGCATGTCGCAGTGCGCGACGGCGCCCTGCAGCGTCAGTGCCGGCGTCAGCGCGTGCTGGTGGGCGGGGTAGCGGGCCGCACCGGCGGGGCTCATGAAGCCGAGGTGGTAGTCGCGGTGCGGGGACTGCGCCTTGCCACCGGGGTTCACGACGTTGACCTGGCTCGTGATCTGGTACGCCGGGCCGAGCCAGGCCTCGGAGACCAGGGCGAGGACGTCGTTGGCGTAGTAGGCGGCGAAGGTGTCCGGGTCGGCGACCGCGAGCTTCTCCAGGGCGTTCCAGATCCGGTCGTTGCTGCCCGGCGCGGCGAAGTGGTCGCCGACGGCGGCGCCGGCGGCCTTCTGCCGCTCGATCAGCGCGAAGAAGGCGTCCGTGGCCCGGTCGACGACGGCGTGGTCCGGGTAGGCGCCGGTGATCACGACGATCCCGGGGCCGTCGAGGAGGGCGCGCACCAGCTCGGCCTGGACCGCGCGGCGTCCGTCGCCGGCGGCCTCCCGGCGCAGCCGCTCGCCGTCGTAGACCGTGACGCCCGAGACGAGCTCGGCGAGGGGGAAGGCCGCCGGATCGGTCTCCTGCTCGACGACGGTGCGCAGGTCGTCGAGGCGGGCGTCGGCCGGGTCGAGCCACACGGGCGCGTGCGGGCGGACGGAGCTCGTCATCGAAGGTCCTCCGGGGATCGTGGGGCGGATCGTGACCGCCGGGAGCGCCGAGGTTTTAAAGCGCTTCAAACGCGAGTATCGTCCAGGCCGCGGAGGGTGGTGTCAAGGGGCTCCACGGCTCGTTCCGACGCGTCGTGGAACCACACTGCGATCGAAGACGCGGCTGGGGCGCGTTGTGGTTCCATACGGCGGGCTGCAGCGGGGTGCGGCGAGGAGGTGGGATGGCGGGCAACGGCGGTCGCCGGGTCCGGCTCGACGACGTGGCGGCCGAGGTCGGCGTCTCGCCCGCCTCCGTGTCGCTGGTGCTGCGCGGGGCGCCCGGCCCGAGTGCCGAGACCCGCGCCCGGGTCCTCGACGCGGCGCAGCGCCTCGGCTACCGCCCCGACCGCGCCGCGAGCCTGCTGGCCCGCCGCCGCAGCCGACTGATCGGCCTGCTCATCGACGTCCGCAGCCCCTTCCACGCCGACGTCGCCGAGCACCTGCAGGACGCCGCCGAGGCCCGCGGCTACGACCTCGTGCTCTCCACCATCACCCGCAGCCGGGGCGAGGACCGGGCGGTCGAGACGCTCCTCGACTCCCGGTGCGAGGCGCTCGTCCTCATCGGCCCGGACGCGCCCGTCGCGCGGTTGAGCGAGCTGGCGGCGACGGTCCCGCTGGTGCTGCTCTGCCGCCGTCTCGACCCGCCGCCGGGTGCGGACCGGCCTCGGCCCGACGTCGTGCGCACCGCCGACGAGGCCGGCACGGCGCTGGCCGTCGACCACCTGCACGGCCTGGGACATACCGCGATCGCGTACGTCGACGGCGGCCCCGGCACCGTCGCGCAGGACCGTCGCGAGGGCTACCTCCGCGCGATGGCGGCCCGCGGGCTGCCGCCGCGGGTCCTGCCGGGCCACGGCACCCCGTCGGGCACCGAGACCATCGGGATCCGGGCCGCCGAGGCCCTGCTCGCGGAGGACGACCTGCCCACCGCCGTCGTCGCCTTCAACGACCGGACCGCCGTCGGCCTGCTCGACGCGCTGGCCCGCAACGGGATCGACGTCCCCGGCCGGGTCTCTGTGGTCGGCTACGACGACGACCCGCTCGCCCGCATGGCCCACGTCGGCCTGACGACCGTGGGTCAGGACACGGCGGGCCTCGCCGGCCGGGCCGTCGAGGCCGTGGTCGCCCGGCTGGACGGCGACCGCGCCGAGGCGGGCCCCGAGCAGGTGCTCGAGCCCTACCTCACCGTCCGCCGCACCACCGCCCCACCCCGCTCGTCCTGAGCGGGCGCACGAGGTCGGTGAAGCTGCCCACTGATCGCGGTATGGCTCCGTAACGCGATCTCCGACGGCTCCTGGGCGCGTTATGGAGCCATAACGCGAGCTCGGGCGTGCTCTGAACGCGTTCTGGAACCATAACGCGACTTCCCGCTCAGCCCACCGCCGCCGCACTGGGGCGCAGGGGGAGGCCGGTGGCGAGGTAGATCGAGTCGAGCTGCTCCGCGATCTCCACGCTGAAGTCGGCGCCCGCGCCGCGGGGCAGCGGTGCGGTGCCGCCCACGTACTCCCGCAGCGCGGCGAGCTGGAAGTCGTAGGTCGGCGTGGTGCCGAGCCGCTCGACCCGCTCCTCGGTGCCGACCTGCACGATCAGCCGGTCGTCGCGATGCGGCAGGGGGAACATCGGCGCCATCACCGAGCCGCGCGTGCCGGTGACCTGGTGCGCCATCTCCCAGCCCGGTGCGGCGATGTGGCAGTGGATCCGGCCCTCCGCCCCGCCTGGGTAGCGGTAGGTGGCCTCGGCCCACTCGTCGACGCCGGGCGTGCGCTCGCCCGCCCGGGCGTCCGTCAGGGACGGCGCACCGCCGAGCCACGGCGTCGCCATCAGCAGCGTGTGCACCGCGTAGCAGCCGAGGTCCATCAGGGCGCCACCGGCGAGGGGGAGGGACCACCGGACGTCGTCGGGCGGGGGCGCGGGCATCCGCATCCGCGTCTCGACGGCCGTGACCTCGCCGATCTCGCCCGACGCCACCACCTCGGCGAGCCGCCGGTACAGCGGGTGGTGGAGGTAGTGGTAGCCGACGAACACCGGGACCCCACCGGCCGCGGCGGCATCGCGCACCTCGCGGCACTCGGCGGCTGTGCCGGCGAAGGGCTTCTCGGCGAACAGCGCCTTGCCCGCGACGACGATCCGCTGGTTCCACGGTGCGTGCAGGGCGTTCGGCAGCGCGTTGTAGACGACGTCGACCTCGGGGTCGGCGAGCAGGGCCGCGTAGTCGTCGACGACGCGTTCCACCCCGAACCGGCGGGCGAACGCCTCCGCCCGCGCCCGGTCCCGCGCGGCGACGGCGACGAGCCGGTCCTCGGTCGTCGCCGACGGCCGGACGAGGGCCTCGTCGGCGATCCGGGACGCGCCCAGCAGCCCGATCCGCAGCCCGGTCACATACTCACCTCGCTGACGGAGGCCCGCGCGTAGCCCGCGCCCGTGTACCGGACGGCGACGGTCCGGCCGGTCCGCCAGGAGTCGTCCGCGGCCTCGGCGAGGTCGAACGCGGCGAGCGCGTCCGCCCCGGAGACCCGCACCGGGGAGCGGTCGAGGACCGCGCGGGCGAAGCCGTCGAGCTCGGCGGCGTAGGCCAGCGGGTAGCGCTCCTGGAAGTCGGCGACGAGGTCGCGGCTGGTCAGGCAGGGGGTGCGCCACTCGTAGCCGTGGCGGTAGGGGTTGTCGATGCGTGCGGTGGCGCGGCTGCCCATGACCTCGGTGGAGCACTCGTAGCCGTAGCCCGAGGCCCGGCTGTTGTCGATCACACCGAGCGCGCCCGAGGCGAACCGGAGCACCACGACGGCGGTGTCGACGTCGCCGACGGCCGCGAAGCCCTCCGGGTCGGAGACGGCGGCGCCGTGCGCGGTCACCTCGACGACCTCGCCGACGAGCCAGCGGGCGACGTCGAGGTCGTGCACGGTGACATCGCGGAAGAACCCGCCCGAGCCGGCGAGGAACGACGCCGGCGGCGAGGCCATGTCCCGCAGCGAGCTGCGGAAGAGCGCGACCTCGCCCAGCTCGCCGGCCCGGATGCGCTCGGCCACGGCGGCCCAGTCCGGGTCGAAGCGCCGGTGGAAGCCGACCTGGAACTGCACGCCGGTCCGCTCCACCTCCTCGACGGTGGCGACGGTCGTCGCCCGGTCCAGCGCGATCGGCTTCTCGCAGAACACGTCCCGGCCCGCCCGTGCGGCGGCGACGGTCATCGGGGCGTGGGCGCCGGTCGGCGTCGCGATGGCGACGGCCTCGGTGGCCGGGTGCGCGAGCAGCTCCTCGAAGCTCGCGGTCCACGGCACGCCGTAGCGCTCGCCGGCCACCCGGGCGACCGCGGGGTCGGCGTCGTAGACCGCGCCGAGCCGGGCGACGGAGCACCGCCCGGCGAGGTTGTCGGCGTGGATGCGGCCCATGCGGCCGAGGCCGGCGAGGCCGATGCGGAGCGTGCTCATGGAGTCCTCTCGGGGTGGGGGTGGGCACACGCGTACGGCCGGTCCCCGTGGTGCGGGGACCGGCCGGGGACGCGCGCGGTCAGCGCTTGAGCTCGTGGGCGAGCTCCGCGAGCTCCTGGCCGCCGGCCATCTCGGCGGTCAGCTCCTCGAGGGAGACCTCGGAGCGCTTCCTGTCCAGCACCCGGCGGCCCAGCTTCAGGATGATGAAGTGGTCGCCGACCATGTAGGCGTGGTGCGGGTTGTGGGTGATGAACACGACGCCCAGGCCGGCGTCGCGGGCGGCGGCGGTGTACTTGAGCACCACGCCGGACTGCTTGACCCCGAGCGCGGCGGTGGGCTCGTCGAGGATCAGCACCCGGGCCCCGAAGTACACGGCGCGGGCGATCGCGACACATTGGCGCTGCCCGCCGGACAGGGTGCCGATGGGCTGGTTGATGTCCTTGACGAAGATGCCCATCTTCTTCAGCTCGGAGTCGGCGATCTCGCGCATCGCGGTGATGTCGAGCGGGGCGCCGGGCCAGCGGCCCTTGCGCAGCTCGGAGCCGAGGAAGAAGTTGCGCCAGACCTCCATCAGCCCGACGACGGCGAGGTCCTGGTAGACGGTGGCGATGCCGTGGTCCAGGGACTCGCGGGGGCTGCCGAAGTGCACCTCCTTGCCGTCGACCTTGACCGTGCCCTCGGTGTGCGGGTGCAGGCCCGAGATGATCTTGATGAGGGTGGACTTGCCGGCGCCGTTGTCGCCGAGCACGCAGGTGACCTCGCCGGCGTTGACGGTCAGGTTGACCCCCTCCAGGGCGCGGATGGCGCCGTAGGTCTTGCCGACGCCCTCCATCTCGACCAGGGGGGTGCCGACCTCGAGGCTGTGGTCGGCGTGTTCGATGATCGTGTCGGTCATTCCCGGTCACATCCCTACTTGCGCCGCGAGGCGGAGTTCTTGACGTACAGGTTGAGCAGGACCGCGAGCAGGAGCATGACGCCCAGGAAGGTCTTGAACCAGTTGGGGTCCCAGCCGGCGTAGACGATGCCCTGGGTGGTCATGCCGAAGATGAACGCGCCGATCGCCGCGCCGATCGCCGAGCCGTAGCCGCCGGTGAGCAGCGCGCCGCCGACGACCGCGGCCACGATGTAGATCAGCTCGTTGCCGACGCCGAGGCCGGCCTGCACGGTGGAGAAGTTGAACAGCAGGTGCTGGCCGAGGAACCAGGCGCAGAACGCGACGCCCATGAACAGCCCGATCTTGACCTTGGCGACCGGGACACCGACCGCGCGGGCGGAGTCCTGGTTGCCGCCGACGGCGAAGATCCAGTTGCCGGTGCGGGTGCGCAGCAGGATCCAGGTGGCGACCAGGGTGAACAGGATCCACCAGAACACCGAGGCCTTGACGCTGACGAAGCCGAGGTCGACGTCGGCGGCGAAGATGGCCTTGGCCGAGTCGAACCCGTCGAGCTCGGAGATGTTGTTGGTGGCCACGGCGCCGGTGAGCAGCTTGGTGACGCCGAGGTTGATGCCCTGGAGCATGAAGAAGGTCGACAGGGTGATCAGGAAGCTGGGCAGCTTGGTCTTGATCAGCAGCCAGCCGTTGAGGAAGCCGATGGCCAGCGCGATGACCAGGGACGCCACGGCGCCGACCCAGGCGTTGAGCGAGAACTGGTAGCTGATCATCGACGAGGCCAGGGCGGCCGTGGTGACCTGGACGCCGGACGACAGGTCGAACTCGCCGCCGATCATCAGCAGCGCCACGCCGAGGGCGACGATGCCGATGGTGGAGGCGGAGTAGAGGATCGTGGAGAAGGCTTCCGCGGTGCGGAAGGGCGGGGCGATCGCGAAGAAGAACACGAAGATCGCGATCGCCGCGGCGAGGGAGCCGACCTCGGGCCGGGAGAGGATGCGCGCGCCGAGGGAACGCTGCACGCGCACGGGCTCGGTGCCGGTGGACGGCGTGGACGGGGGCGACGGCGGGGTCGCGACTGGTGAGCTCATCGCTGGACGCTCCTGGGTCGGGTCCCGTCCGTGGGGGCCGCCGGGCGGCGGCCCCCACGGACGGATCGGGTCAGCGGGTGTTCTTCGCCGCGTACTCGGCGATCTTGCTGATGTTCGTGTTGTCGACGAAGGACGGGCCGGTGAGCACCGGCTTGCCGCCGCCGAGGTCGTTGCCGTTGGTCAGGTTCAGCCACAGCGACTGGACGGCCATGTAGCCCTGGACGTAGGGCTGCTGGTCGATGGAGAACTGGATCTGGCCGTTCTGGATGGCCTTGGCCACGTCGGCGTTGAGGTCGAAGGTCACGACCTTGGCCTGGCTGCCGGAGTCGGTCTTGGCCTGCAGCGCGGCGAGGGCGATCGGCGCGCCGAGGGTGACGACGTCGGTGATCGACGGGTCCTGCTGGAGCTTGGCCGCGATGGTCTGCTGGACCGAGGGCAGGTCGGCGCCGTTGACCTGCAGGTTCTCGGTGTTCGGGAGGCTCTTCTTGACGCCGGCGCAGCGCGCCTCCAGGGCCACCGAGCCCTGCTCCTGGACGACGCAGAGGGCCTTGCCGCCGCCGCTCTGCGCGATGCGCTGGCCGGCGGTCTGGCCGGCCAGGTCCTCGTCCGAGCCGAAGTACATCGGGATGTCGTACTTCTGGTACTCGTTGATGCCCGAGTTGAACGCGACCGTCGGGATGCCGGCCTTCACGGCCTTCTCGGCCGCCGGGCCGACCTGGTCGGCGTAGGCGAGGGTGACGGCGATGCCGTTGACCTTGGAGTCGATGGCGTTCTGGACCAGAGTGGCCTGCTGACCCGCGTCGTTGTTGTTCGAGTACTTCAGGTCGACGTTGAGCTCGCTGGCCGCCTGCTGCGCGCCCGCCCGGATCTTGTCCCAGAACGAGTCGCCCGGCTGCTCGTGCGTGATCATCGCGATCGTGAAGCGCTGGCTCGTGGCCGCGGTCGCATTGTTCTGGGCACCGCCCTGGCTGCTGCAACCGGCCGCGATGAGGGCCGCCCCCGCGAGGGTCGCCACGAGGGCGACGACCCGCTTGCTTGATCGGAACATCCTTGTCCTTCCCGAACTACTCATCGGTGAGTGGTGTGGTGCTTCTACAGCAACCGGACCGCGGCGTCGACGGCCCCCGAGACGTCGTCATCCGGTGGGTACAACAGGGACCGGCCGACGACCAGCCCCTGCACGGTGGGCAGGGCGAGCGCCTTGCTCCAGGTCGCGAAGGTGGCCGCCTGGTCGGCCGCCACCTCGCCGCCGAGGATCACCGCGGGGAGCGTGGTCGCCGCCATCGCACGTGCCATGTCCTCCCCGCCGTCCCCGATGATCGGCACCTTCAGCCAGGTGTAGGCCGACGTGGTGCCCAGGCCCGCGGCGACGGTCATCGCCCGGGTCATCGCCTCCATGGTCAGTTCGTTGCGGACCCGTCCGTCGATACGGCGGGACAGGAACGGCTCGACCATGGCCATCAGGCGGCGCCCGGCGAGGCCGGACACCGCACGCCCGCAGGACTCGAGCGTGGCGACGCTGGAGGCGTCGTCGGCGTCGATCCGCAGGAGCATCTTGCCGCCCTCGAACCCGGCGGCGGCGATGCTCGCGGGGTCGTAGGCGGTGAACCGGTCGTCGAGCTCGAAGGCGGTGCCGGCGAGGCCCCCGCGGTTCATCGAGCCGACGACGACCTTGTCGTCGAGGGCGCCCAGCAGGAGGAGGTCCTCCAGCACGTCCGGCGTGCCGAGCACGCCGTTGACGCCGGGACGGGAGAGGACGGCCTCACGCACCGAGACTCACGAGCGGCAGTGCCACGTGTCCCCTCCACCAGGCGACGCCCGGCAACCGTTGCCGGGCGGGTGATCGAATTCGTTGTGACTCCGAACACCGCCATAGGTGTACGCTCGTCAAGGCTGTACGTCAATGGTTTGTCCTGACATATTTTGTCAGGACATGGAAAGGAGCGGTGGGGCGTGGACCGACAGGCGAACGGAGCGTTGGTCCCGGACGTCACCCTCGACCGGACGAGTCCCGTGCCGCTCTACTACCAGGTCGCGACGAGGCTGCAGCAGCAGATCGAGGAGGGCGACATCCCCGTCGGCTCCCGGCTGGAGAACGAGGTCGAGCTGGCCGACCGGCTCGGGGTCTCCCGGCCGACCATGCGCCGCGCCATCTCCTACCTGGTCGAACGCGGGATGCTCGTGCGCAAGCGCGGCGTGGGGACCCAGGTCGTGCACCCCAAGGTCCGCCGGCCCGTCGAGCTCACGAGCCTCTACGACGACCTGCTCAAGAGCGGGCAGGCGCCCCGCACCGAGATCCGTGAGTTCGAGGTACGGCCCGCGCCGGACCAGATCGCGGAGGCCCTCGGGATCCCCTTCGGCGCCGAGGTCACCTGGATCGAGCGGCTGCGTTTCGCCGGCGACGAGCCGTTGGCGCTCATGCACAACGCCGTGCCCCTCGACGTGCTCCGGCTGCACCGGGAGGACCTGGAGCGCAACGGGCTCTACGACCTGCTCCGCGGCGCGGGGCACGTGCCGCGCATGGCGAACCAGGTCGTCGGGGCGCGCACGGCGAGCGCGGGGGAGGCGCGCATCCTCGACGAGGCGCGCGGCGCCCCGCTGCTCACCATGACCCGCACCGCCTGGGACGCCGCGGGCAAGGCCGTCGAGTACGGCTCGCACCTGTACCGCGCGAGCCGCTACTCGTTCGAGCTCAACCTCACCAGCTGACGCGGGAAGGTTGAACGCGCAACCAGCGTTGCCCGGGGCATGACGAAGAAGATCGGGTTCCTGTCGTTCGGGCACTGGCAGGACGCGCCCGGGTCGCGAACCCGCTCTGCCGCCGACGCCCTGCTGCAGACGGTGGAGCTGGCACAGGCCGCCGAGGAGCTCGGCGTCGACGGGGCGTACGTCCGCGTGCACCACTTCGAACGGCAGCTGGCCTCGCCGTTCCCGCTGCTGTCCGCGATCGCCGCCCGCACCAGCCGGATCGAGATCGGCGCCGGCGTGATCGACATGCGGTACGAGAACCCGCTGTACATGGCGGAGGAGGCCGCGGCCACGGACCTGATCAGCGGTGGGCGGCTGCAGCTCGGCGCCAGTTGGGCGTGGAGTACAACGCGCACCTCCTCGAGACGATCGTGCGGCACGTCGTGCCGGCCGTCGGCTGGTCGGACGCCGTCGCCGGAGTTCCTCAGATCTGACGATGTGAGCTGGTCCGGTTTCTGAAACACCCCCGGCGCCGCCGCCGTTGTCACCGGTGGACCGTGCTGGAACGTTCAAGAATCGGAGAAGTGAGATGAGTGAGCGCGTGCGTGCGCGGCTGCGGCTGCTGCACGACGAGTACGTCTCGGCGGTGAACTCCGCCGTCGAGGAGGGGCGCGAGGACCTGGTGGAGCGGCTGGTCGCCGACTACCCGGACGCCGCACTGCGGGTCATGGCCGAGTACGACGAGGTCCCGGACGCCGCCTGACCCGGCCGCTCGCCGCCGTCGATCACGGTCTTGCGACCAGGCGGTGAAGGGTGCGGCGCCCGGGGCCGGCTGGTGGCAGGCTCGCCGCCGTGCCATCACCCGGAGCGGCCTGCGCCCCGACCGCCCGCACGCGGAGCGGACGGGTGGCGGCGCTCCTGTGCCTGTCCGCCTGCCTGCTCCCGGCCTGCTCCCAGCAGGGTGTGGACCAGCTGGCCGCGAACCCCGGCGACCGCACCCCACCGGTCTCCGCACCCCCCACGCCGGCTCCGCCCCCCGCAGCCGCGTTCGCGGCACAGAGCGCGCCGCTGCCGAGCGCCGGCGCGGCCGCCCCCGTCCTCTCCGCGGACGACGTCCTGGCCGGCCTGACCGGGCGGGACGTGCCCCCCGACGGGGACGGCGACCTCGTGGTGGTGCCCGGCTCGACCCCGGCGCCGGGGCCCGGCCCGGTCCGCACGCTGAGCGTGGCGGTCGAGTCTGGTCTCCCCGTCGATGCGGGGGAGTTCGCAGCCTTCGTGATGACCACCCTGAACGACCCGCGGGGCTGGGGCGCGGGCGGCGTGATGTCCTTCGCCCGCACGGACGGGGAGGCGTCCATCCACCTGCTGCTCGCCACCCCGGGCACCACGAACCGGCTGTGTGCCCCGCTCGACACGGCGGGCGAGGTGTCCTGCCGCAACCAGGACCTGGTGGTGCTGAACTTCCGCCGCTGGGTGGACGCGACGGCGGAGTACGCCGACAACCCCACCGGCTACCGTCAGTACCTGGTGAACCACGAGGTGGGGCACGCGCTGGGGTACGGGCACGTCACCTGCCCGGGGCCGGGCATGCCCGCGCCCGTCATGCAGCAACAGACCCTCGGCCTGCAGGGCTGCACGCAGAACAGCTGGCCGAACCCGTGACGGGCCGGCCGGGACGTGCCCCGGCCGGCCCCTCGCGTCCCGGCTGTCAGGTCCCGCCCGGAGCCGCCGGAATCCCGTTGGGCGGCACGGGGGTCTCCCCGGCCGTCGCGTCGGTGATCGGGGCGTCGCCGTTGTTCGTGACCCGGACCGGGCCCAGTGCCGCGGTGCTGTCGCCGGTCACCCGGACGACCTTCGCGCCGGAGATGCCGCTGTGCTTGTCCGCGGTGAACCGGTACGGCGCGGCCCACGGGCCCGCGAACTGCGTGCCGCCCTTCTCGATCGCCTCGACCAGCCCCTCGCGGGTCGGGTTCGGCCCGGCGGCGAGCAGCGCCTGGACGAACGCGTAGCCCTGCGACATCCCGAAGATCCGGAAGTTGGTGAGGGCCCCGCCGTCGCCGTGCGCCTTCCAGATCGCGTCGAACTGTGCGGTCCACGCGTCCGACGGGTTGTCGGCGCGCGGCAGGTACTCGTCGGTGATCA
This sequence comes from Pseudonocardia terrae, assembly GCF_021343995.1. GTDB lineage: Bacteria > Actinomycetota > Actinomycetes > Mycobacteriales > Pseudonocardiaceae > Pseudonocardia > Pseudonocardia terrae. Next base: position 105,567 of record NZ_JAJTTE010000014.1, read on the forward strand.
TCCCGTCGAGCAGGGCCGTGTCGGTCACCTGCCCCTGCGAGAACCGCCCGAGCAGCGACCCGACGAGCACGGGGTCCGCGCCGATGTTGCTGTACACCCACTGCGGCTTGTAGTTCAGCTTCAGGCCCTGCAGCTGCGTCAGCGCCGTGTAGGAGGGCACGTTGAAGCCGATGACGAGATCGGCGTCCGCCGCCTGCAGCGCGGACATCTGCGGCCCGATGTCAGTGTTGCCCGGGGTGTAGCGCTGCACGGACACGATCTGCTTGTCCAGGTACCGGCGGATGCCCCGCTCGGCGTCCTCGCCGACGTCGTCGTTCTGCAGGAACAGGCCGACCTTGGCCTGCGGGAAGGTCGTCGCGACGTGGTCGGCGAGGATCTTCGCCTCGATCTCGTAGTCCGGCTGCCAGCCGAAGGTCATCGGGTACTTCTGGGGCCGGTCCCACAGCAGCGAGCCGGAGGAGACGAAGAGGTCGGGCACGCCCTCGGCGTTGAGGGAGTCCAGCACCGCGCCGTGGGTCGGGGTGCCCAGCCCGCCCAGGATCGCGAAGACCTGGTCCTGCAGCACCAGCTCGTTGACGACCTGGCTGGTCTGGGTGGGGTTGTAGGCGTCGTCGCGGAAGACGTAGTCGATCTTCCGGCCGTTGACGCCGCCGTGCGCGTTGACCCAGTCGAAGTAGGCCTTGGTCCCGGTCGGGATCTCGCTGTAGCCCGGGGCGGCGACGCCGGTGAGCGGGAAGTGCGAGCCCACCTTGACCGAGTCGGCGGTGATGCCGATCGTCGAACCCCCGCCCGATCCTCCGCCGCCCGAGCCGGAGTCCGGCCGGCCGCCCGCCCCGCACCCCGCGAGCGCCAGGACGGCGCCGAGGGCGAGGGCCGCCAGCACCCGTACCCGCCTCGATCTGCGCATCAGGACCTCCCTGTCCTTTCCTCCGGCGCGCCGGCCGGAGCGGTCGTGCGTGCGCGCCACCGGGCCCGCACGGTCCCCACCACGCCGCCGGGCGCGAGCAGGATGACGAGAATGAGCACCGCGCCGTAGACGAAGGGCGCCAGTTGCGCGGCCTGCACGTCGGTGAGCCCGGCCGAGGTGCCGAGGTTGGTCACCGCGGGCGGCAGGAACACCAGCAGTGCGCTGCCCAGGACGGCGCCGAGGAGGCTGCCGAGCCCGCCCAGGACGACCGCCGTGAGCAGCGAGATCGACAGCACGATCGTGAACCCGGTCGGCGCGGCGAGGCGGACCACGACGCCGAGCACGCCGCCCGCGAGCCCGGCGCACGCCGCGCTGACCGTGAAGGCCAGCACCCGTACCCGGCTCAGCCGGACGCCGGCCAGCTCGGCGGCCACCTCGTCGTCGCGCACGGCCTTCCAGATCCGGCCGATCCGGCTCGCCGTCAGGTTGGCGAGCAGCAGGAACGCCACGATCGCGACCACCCAGCCGACGTAGGCGAGGTACTTGGCGCTGCTGGTCTCGTTGGCGGACAGGAAGTACACGGCGTCGGCGAACCAGTCCGGCGCTCGCGGGGAGGGGACCGGCAGGCCCTGCTCGCCGCCGAGCGCCTCGTCGAAATGGATCGCGAGCCCGGGCAAGGCGACGGCGAACGCCAGGGTGGCGCCGGCCAGGTACGGGCCCTTGAGCCGGGCGGCCGCGGCGCCGACGAGCACGCCGACCAGTGCGGTGATGCCCGCCGCGATCACCAGCACCACCAGCAGTGGGATGTCGGCGGGCAGCAGCAGGCCGGCCGTGTAGGCGCCGACGGCCATCAGCGCGCCGTGGCCCAGGGAGATCTGCCCGTTGAGCCCGGTGAGCACGGTCAACCCGGCCACGGCGATCGCGTAGTACGACATCGTGGCGAACTGGGAGTTCCGGAACGGCCCGGTCAGCTCCAGCACCAGCACCACGACGACCAGGGCCAGCAGCGCCAGTGCGGCGTGCCGGGCGAAGGTCGCCTTCGGCCGGAACCGCGCCGCGAGCCCCGCCCACCGGCCCGGTTCCCGTCCGGAGCGGGACGCGGTGCCCGCCTGCTCGGTGGGGCGTACCGGCGCGGCCATCAGACCCTCCGCGCCGCGGTGCGGGCGAACAGGCCCTGCGGCCGGACCAGCAGCACGGCAACCAGGACGGCGAGCGCGGCCAGCGGGACCAGGTCACTGCCGACGTAGCCGGTGACCAGCGCCAGGATCACGCCCATGGCCAGCCCGCCGACCACGGCGCCGCCGGGGGAGTCGAGCCCGCCGAGCACCGCCGCCACGAAGCCGTTGACGATCACGGTGTCCATGTAGGCCGGCCAGACCAGGCTGCCGCCCGCGATCAGCACGCCGGCGAGCGAGCCGACGAGCGCGGCCAGCGCCCAGCCGAGGGTGAGCATCCGGCCGACCGGTACGCCGAGCAGCCGAGCCACCTCGCCGTCGAACGCCGACGCGCGCATCCGCAGGCCGACGTCGGTGAACCGGAACAGCGCGACCAGCCCGAGCAGGACCACGGCGACCGCGCCGACGGTGATCAGCATGCTCGGGGTGAGCGCGATCGTCACGCCGCCGCGGGAGAAGCCCTCGAGCCCGGCCGGGGCCGGGAAGGACCGGAACTGGGCGCCGAAGAGGATCGAGGCCAGCGCCTGCAGCGCCACGAACAGGCCGAGGGTCACGATCACCGCGCCCAGTTCGTTGTGCGGCCCGACCCGGCGCACCACCACGCGCTCGACGCCGGCGCCCAGCACCAGGCCGGAGGCGAGGGCCACGAGCAGCCCGACCCACCAGCTCCCGGTCGACTCGACGACCAGCAGCGCCAGGTACGTGGTGAAGGCGGCCATCGCGCCCTGGGCGAAGTTCACCACCCGGGTCGACCGCCAGATCAGCACCAGGGCCAGTGCGAACGCGGCGTACACCGCGCCCTGGCCGAGGCCGGTGAGCAGGGTGTTCACGAACTGCAGCACGGGTCTCCTCCCGGTCGTGCCCGGTCGTGTGGGTCGGTCAGAAGCCCAGGTAGGCGTGTCGGAGGGCGTCGTCGGCGGCGAGCTCGGCGGCCGGCGCGCTCGCCACGACCCGGCCGAGGTTGAGCACGACCCCGATGTCGGCCACGGACAGGGCGCTGCGGGCGTTCTGCTCCACGAGGAGCACCGCGAGCCGGGACCCCTCGACCCGCTCGCGGAGCAGCTCGAAGATCTGGGCGACGACCCGCGGCGCCAGACCCAGCGACGGCTCGTCGAGCAGCAGGACGTCGGGTCCGCAGGCCAGCGCACGCCCGATGACCAGCATCTGGCGCTCGCCGCCGGAGAGGGTGTGCGCGTCCCGACGGCGGCGCTCGGCCAGCGGCGGGAACATCGCGTAGACGTCGTCGATCGCGGTGTCGGTGCGCCCGCGGGCCTTGCCCAGCAGCGCGCCGAGCCGCAGGTTCTCCTCCACGGTGAGCTCGGTGATCACGCCGCGCCCCTCGGGGACGTGCGCGATCCCGGCCCGGGCGATCCGCTCCGGCGCCGCCCCGGTGAGGTCGACGTCGCCGGCGTGCACGCTCCCGGACCGGGCGGGCACCAGGCCGGAGACGGTGCGCAGCAACGTGGTCTTGCCGGCGCCGTTGGCCCCGAGCACGGCGGTGATGCGGCCCGGCCCGGCCGTGACGTCGACGCCGTCGAGCGCGGTGACCGGGCCGTAGCCCGCGGTCAGCCCGGTGACCCGCAGCGCCGCGGTGGTGGCCGGGGCGCTCACCGGTGGGCCTCCTCGCCGAGATAGGCCGCGACGACGGCGGGATCGTCGCGGACCGCGTCGGGCGGGCCCTCCGCGACCACCTTCCCGAAGTCCAGCACCGTGATCCGGTCACACACGCTCATCACCAGGTCCATGTGGTGCTCGACCAGCACCACGGCCATCCGGCCGGCCAGCTCGCGCAGCAGCGCGCCCAGCTCGTCCATCTCGTCGCCGCCCAGCCCGCTGGCGGGCTCGTCGAGCAGCAGCAGCTCGGGCTCGGCGACCAGCGCCCGGGCCAAGGCGACCCGCTTCTGCACGGGGTATGGCAGGCTGCCGGGCAGTTGGTCGGCGTGGTGCGCCGCGCCCAGCTCGTCGAGCGCGGCGAGGGCGCGCTCGCGCAGCGCCCGCTCGTCGCGGTCCGAGCGGCGCAGGGCCAGCAGGCCGGAGAGGAACCCGGCACGGCGGTGCCGGTCGGCCCCGACCATGACGTTCTCGGCCACGGTGAGCCCGCGGAAGAGCCCGACGCCCTGCAGCGTGCGCGCGATCCCCATGCCCGCCAGCTGGTGCGGGCGCAGCCGGCGCACCGGGGCGCCGTGCCAGCGCAGAGCGCCGGAGTCGGGCCGCACGAATCCGCAGCAGACGTTGAACAGCGTGGTCTTGCCCGCCCCGTTGGGGCCGATCACGCCGTGCACACCGCGCGGCGGCACGGCGAGCGAGACCCGGTCCAGGGCGACGAGCCCACCGAACCGCACCGAGACGTCGTCGACGGCGAAGAGGACCGCGTCCCCGGCGGCGGACGGACCGCGGTCGGCGGCGTGATCGGCGGGGGGTGCGGTCACGGGCGGGCCTCCCGGGCTGCGGCGGTCGGGCGGGGTGCGACGGGGATCCGGTGACCGCTGGTGAGCGGGATCACTCGGTCGGGGACCACATTGGGCGCCGCGACCAGCGAAGGCCATGGGCGCGGCGCCCAGGATCCGTGTCCGAATGCTGGGCGGAACGCCCGAATGGGTGGACGGCCCGTTGTGACCTGTTGCACAGTGATCCGGTGCGTCCCGTCGACGAGGAGCGGCACGCCCCGGGCCGCCCCGCCGATCGCCCGCGGGCCGGCCGAGACCTGGACCCGGCCTCCGACGAGGCGCTGCGGGTGCTGGGGGCCGCGCTGTTCGACGAGCTCGACGCCCTCGCGGACCGGCTCGCCCTGCGGATCCTGCGGCGGGAGCGCTGCTACCTGGAACTGGACCTGGTCGACGAGCTGCGCCAGGCCTGTCGGGTGAACCTGTTGCGCGGCATCGAGGTGCTGGCCGACGTCGTGCCCGAGGGGGTCGACCCGGCGGACACCACGCGGGAGACCGGGCGGAGCCGGGCGCGGCAGGGCGTCCCGCTCGAGGCCGTGCTGCACGCCTACCGGCTCGGCTGCCGGATCCTGTGGGACGCGCTGCGCGAGGCCTCCCGGGCCCGGTTCGGCGGCGTGCACGACGCCGGCCTGCTCGACGCGGCCGGGTTCGTCCTGCGCACCAACGACGGCAGCTCCGCCGCGCTCGTCGACGCCTACCGGCACGAGGAGCACCGGATGCGGGGCCAGGACCTCGGCCGCCGGCGCGCCGTGCTCGACGCGCTGCTGGCCGGCCGGGGCCGCGACCCGGGCTTCGCGCGCGACGCCGCGGCGATCCTGGGCCTGCCGTCCGGCGGTCCGGTGCTGTGCGTGGTCGGCGGGATCGAACGGGCCCGGTGCGACCCCCTGCGGGACCCGCACGAGGCCCTGTCCGCGCACCGGATCGCCTCGTTCTGGATGCTGCGCGAGGACGAGCTGGTAGGGCTTGTCGCGCCGTCGGCGCGGCGGGCCGCGGAGGTGCCCCGCATCCTGGAGCCGCAGGTCGCGGGCCGGGTGGGGCTCTCCGCCGCCGTCGCCGACCTCGGTGCGGCCGACGCGGCGTACCGGATGGCCCGGACCGCAGTGCGGACCCTGAGCGGGCCCGGGCTCGCGGTGCTCGACGACCGGCTGCCGGAGGCCCTGCTCGCCGACAGCCCCGAGCTGCTCCCGCGGGTCCTCGACGCCGGGCTCGGCGGCCTCCCCGCCCTCCCCGAGGCCGACCGCGCCGTCCTGCTCGAGACCTTGGAGGCGCTGCTCGCGCACGGCGGCTCGCCCACGCACGCGGCGCAGGCGCTGTTCTGCCACCGCAACACGGTGATCTACCGGATGCGCCGGATCGAGGCGGTCACGGGGCGGCGGATCTCCGAACCGCGCGACCGCCTGCTGCTCAGCCTGGGCGTGATGGCGGCGCGCACCGCCGCGGGGGCGGCCCCGGACCCGCCCGCGCCCGGTCCCGACCAGGAGGTGGACACCCGGGCGCGGTGATCCGTTCACCCGCGCGCCGCCCGCCGTCCCCCCACCGCTCACCGGGGCGCGATGGAGTGCTGCGATGCGTCTGGCGGTCCTCGACCTGATCGGTACCACGATCGCCGACGGCGGCCTGGTGCTCGACGCGGTCCGCCGCGGCCTCGTGTCGGTCGGCGTGCCCGTCGCCGGCCCGCGGTACCCGGCGCTGCAGCGGCAGGCCCGGGCGACGACCGACCGCCCGGTCCTGCGGGTCTTCGCCGACCTGCTCGACGGCGACCTGCGCCGGGCGCGGCTCGCGGCCGACGCCTACGAGGCCCACCTGCGGGACGCGGCCGAGCGGGGTCGGGTGCGCGAGGTGCCGGGCGCGGGCGCGGCGATCACCGCGCTCCGCGAGGCCGGGACCACGGTGGCGCTGGTGGGTGGGGTCGGCGCGGAGACGCGGGACGTGCTCCTCGCAGGCGCGGGCCTGGCGGCCGACCTGCTGTTCGCCCCGGCCGACGTCGGCGGGCGCGGCTGGCCCGACCCGGACCTGGTGCTGGCGGCGGTGAAGGAGGTCGACGCCGAGGCCGCGGACTGCGTGGTCGTGGCGGACTCGACGGCGGGGATGGCCGCCGCGGCGCGGGCGGGCGCCGGGCTGGCGTTGGGGGTGCAGAGCGGGGCGCACTCGTCCGCGCGGCTACGCGCGGCGGGCGCCCACGACGTCCTCGTCTCGGTCGTGGAGCTCCCGGCGCGGCTGGGCCTGCCGCAGCCGCGGCGACAGCCGCCGGCGCAGCCCGGCCCGTGGGACGACGGTCAGCTGGTCTCCTCCGACTCGCTGGCCACCGGCGGGGTGAGCCCGTAGTTGCCCCGGTAGAACAGCAGGGGCAGACGGCTGGCGTCGGCGCCGAGGTCCGACACCCGGCCGAGGACGACCGTGTGGTCGCCGCCGTCGAACTCGTTCCACAGCGTGCAGTCGATCCAGGCGCTCACGCCCTCGAGCACGGGGGCGCCGGAGGGGGCGGGGGACCACCTGACGCCGGCGAACTTGTCCGTGCCGGAGCGGGCGAACCCGTTGCTGTACTCCTGGTGGTCCTCGGCGAGCACGTTCACGCAGAAGGAGCCGACCTCGCGGATCCGCGGCCACGTGGAGGAGGTCCGGGCGGGGGAGAAGGAGATCAGCGGCGGGTCGAGCGACAGCGAGGCGAACGACTGGCAGGTGAAACCCAGCGGCGCGTCCGGTCCCTGCGCGGTGATCACGACGACGCCGGACACGAAGTGCCCCAGCACGTCGCGCATCGTCTCGGGGGTCACCGGCTGGGGGGTCTCCGTCGCACTCGGCATGCCCCGAGCCTAGGCAGCGGCCGCCCGGATCTCCATGCCTCGCGGGAGGGCGGTGTGACACACCCCGCCGGCCCGGCGGGCGAGATCCACCGATCGGGCCCGCCTGTCGGCGGGGCGCGGTGCCGAGCCGGACCCAGAATGATCACCGGCCGGCGGCGTCACCGCTCGAGGGGAGCCCGGGGGACGGCGTCGGCCCCGTCCGCGGACGCGACGCGGCCCCGCACCCGATCGGGGTGCGGGGCCGCGTGTCCCGTGTGTGGCTCTCGTGTGCCGGCTGCTCAGCTGGCGTAGGCGCGCAGGCGGTCCGCCCGCTCGCCGACCCGCAGCTTCGCCATGACCTCGCGCTCGATCTGGCGCACGCGCTCGCGGGAGAGCCCGAAGCGGCGGCCGATCTGGTCCAGCGTGCGCGGCTGGCCGTCGTCGAGGCCGTAGCGCATCCGGATCACCGCCTGCTCGCGCTCCTCCAGCGTGCCGAGGACCCGGCGCAGGTCGTCGTGCAGCAGGTGCGAGATGACCGTGTTCTCGGCGTCGGCCGCCTGGTCGTCCTCGATGAAGTCGCCGAGCGGCGCCTCCTCGTCGCTGCCGACGGGCATGTCGAGGCTCACCGGGTCCCGCGCGTGGTCGAGCAGGTCCGCGATCTTCTCCTCGGGCAGGCCGGACTCGGCGGCCAGCTCCTCGTGGGTGGCCTCGCGGCCGAGGCGCTGGTGCATGTCCCGCTTGATCCGGGCCAGCTTGTTGACCTGCTCCACCAGGTGCACGGGCAGCCGGATGGTGCGGGCCTGGTCGGCCATGCCGCGGGTGATCGCCTGCCGGATCCACCACGTGGCGTAGGTCGAGAACTTGAAGCCCTTCGCGTAGTCGAACTTCTCGACCGCGCGGATGAGGCCCAGGTTGCCCTCCTGGATGAGGTCGAGCAGCGGCATGCCGCGGCCCGTGTAGCGCTTGGCCAGCGAGACGACCAGGCGCAGGTTCGCCTCGAGCAGGTGGTTGCGGGCCCGCTCGCCGTCGCGCACCACGGCCCGCAGGTCGCGCGCGTACGCCGGGTCGAGCTCGCGCCCCTCGGCGCGGGCGGTGTCGAGCACGTGCGTCGCGAAGACGCCGGCCTCGATCCGCCTGGCGAGGTCGACCTCCTCCGCTGCGGTGAGCAGGGCGGTCTTGCCGATGCCGTTCAGGTAGACGCGGACCAGGTCCGCGGCCGGGCTCTGCGCGTCGAGATCCTCGGCGGTCAGCTCCGGCCGACCGCTCTCGCGGACCTCGTCCACCGTCTCCTCCGTGACCTCCTCGGGCGCCTCGGGGGACGCCGGGGACGCCGCGGTCCGCCCGCGGGCCGACTTCTTCACGGCGCCGGAGCGCGAGGACGAGGTACGCTGGCCGGGAACGCGAGCCGGCGCGCGGCGCCGGGTGGGCGCGGCCGCAGAGTCGCTACCGGTGCTCCGGCGCGCGGATCCGGTGTGTGCAGGGTCCAGTGCGGGATCCACCGTCGGTGCCACTGTCATGGACGTTCCTCCCCTAACGCGACCCGGGCGGTTCGCCAGTGGGACCAGGCCCTCCGCCGGGGTTCTACAGGGTTGAACGCACGGGTGCGGATAAACGTTCCCGGCGGCGCGCATCCGCCGTGCGGGTGATGGCTGCCGGGAACGTCCCCCCGCGTCAGGCGACGCCCGAGATGCCGTTCGTGGAGAGCGAACGGACCTCGGCCATGAGCGCGGGCCAGTCCCGGTGCAGGGCGTTACGCCCGGTGAACAGGCCCAGGTGGCCGCCGGCGGCGATCCGCTTCGTGATCGACTCGGCGGGGGTCGACACGTGGTCGGCGATCGCGAACAGCTGCGCCGGCGGTGTGATGTGATCCGTCGCACCCGCGAGCAGGAACAGCGGGCAGGAGATCGCGTCGAGCCGGGCCGGACGCCCGTCGACCTCGAGCTCGCCGCGCACCAGCCGGTTGCGCCAGAACAGGTGCTCCACCAGCCAGAGGTAGAACGCCCCCGGGATGTCCTGGGTGTGCTTGAACCAGTCCTCGAACACCCGGTAACGCCCGACGTGGGCGGGGTCGTCGACGTCGGCCAGGAGGCGCAGCTGGCGGCCGATCTCCGCCTGCGGCTGGATCATCACGAAGTTCGCGAGCACCGCGGCCCCGGCCATGGTGCCGCCGTTGGCCGCGACCAGGGCGCGGTAGGGCGCGAGCCCGAACCGGCCGGCGAGGGCCTGCGTCGAGGCCGCGATCACCGAGTCGCCCGCGTGGAAGTCGATCGGGGCACCGGCCAGCGTCAGCGTGTGCACGCGCTCGGGGTGCAGCGTGGCGTAGATCGTGGCCAGCCAGCCGCCCTGGCAGTCGCCCACGAGGTTCGCCCGCCCGCCCATCCGGCGGATCGAGCGGTCGATCACCTCGATGTAGTCGGTGATGGTGATCCGCTTCGTCGCGCGCGTGGCCGGGCACCAGTCGAGGGAGTAGAGCCGGGTCAGCCCGGACTCCCGCAGCGCGGTCAGCTGGCTCTGCCCCGGCGCGAAGTCGACGACCGTCGAGCTGTGCCCCGCCTGCGGCGGGAGCACGAGCGTGGGGACGACGGGATCGGCGCGGTGCTCGTCGGCGGTGAAGTCCCGCAGCACCGCGAAGTCCGTCTCGAGCGTGATCCGGTGCGGCAGGTGCCAGCGGGGCTCGGCGCGGTCGAAGACGGTCGTCCACCAGAGCGCGGTGCGCGCGGGGGCCGCCCACGGGCGCCGGGCGAGGGACCACCAGGCCGCACCGGCCGCCTTGCCCGCCTCGGCCAGGCTGCGGCTGGCCGTCTCGGTGCCGTAGCGGAGGAGGAAGCGGTAGGGGTGCTCGGCGGCGGGACCGAGGGAGGTGTCGACGGGAGTGCCCGCGAGCTCCTCGGTACCGCTGCGCTGGAGGGTGCTCTCGCCCGTGTCGCCGGACAGCGCGCTTGTCATGGTCGTCTCCCATCGCCGGTGATGTCGACCGTCGTGTGCTACTCGACGGTAGGTCGTGGTGCGTATCCCGAGCAACAGCTGACCTACCCGGGAGTAGTGCTTGCTATGCCAAGCGCAGGTGACGGGGCTTACGAAGTGACCTGAATCCATCACCCCCCGCTACCGGGGAGTACCCCCCACCATGGGGCGACCGCCCGCCGGAGAGCCCGATCGGCCCGGGGCGGGGACATCCGTTTCATGGGGGAGGCCACCGCCGATGACGTCCAGGAAGACACTCGAAGCTGTCCCGCCGGCCGCGGGGGCGACCGGCTCGGACCCGGCATCCGACCGGGCGCGGGCCGAGGAGCGTGCGCGCCGGGCGGTCGGCTCGGTCGCCGGGGCGGTGAAGGACCGGATCGACCCGCGGACCGTGGCCGCCCGCCTGGACCCGATCGGGTTCGTGCCCGCGCTCGCGGGCGCGGCCAAGGCGGTCGCCACGCACCCGGGGACCGCCGCGAAGGTCGGCCTCGGCTGGGGTCTCGACGCGACGCGCGCCGGGGCCGTCTCCGCGCTGCGGGCGGTCGGGGCCACGGCGGACGGCCCGGCCGTCCTGCCCGAGCGCGACCCGCGGTACAAGAACCCGGTCTGGGAGCAGAACGCCTGGTACTGGCTGTGCCGCCAGGAGTACGCGCTCTTCGCCGCCCGGCTGCGCGAGCTCGCCGGGGGGCTGGAGCTCGAGCCGGTCACCCGGCGCAAGATCGACTTCCTGGTCGCGCAGCTGATCGAGGCCGCCGCCCCGCCGAACTGGCCGGCCGGCAGCCCGGGCATGGTGCAGAAGGCCTTCGAGACCGGCGGGCGCAGCCTGGTCCGCGGCGCCCGCAACGCCCTGCGCGACCTCGTGCAGAACGGCGGCCTGCCGCGCCAGCACACCCCGGGCGACTTCGTGGTGGGGGAGACCCTCGCCGCGACGCCGGGCAAGGTCGTGTTCCGCAACCGGCTGATCGAGCTGATCCAGTACGCGCCGCAGACGCCCACCGTGCACGCGGTCCCGCTGCTGATGAGCCCGCCGTGGATCAACAAGTACTACATCATGGACCTGGCGCCGCAGCGCAGCCTCGTGGAGTGGGCGGTCCAGCACGGACACACGGTGTTCATGATCAGCTACCGGGATCCCGACTCGTCGCTGCGCGACCTGACGATGAGCGACTACCTGCTCGAGGGCCCGGTGGCCGCGCTCGACGTGGTCCAGGAGATCACCGGCGCGCCGAAGGTGAACGTGGCCGGGCTGTGCCTCGGCGGCACGCTCGCCGCCTCGATGCTCGCCTGGTTCGCCGCGCGCGGCGAGGACCGGGTCAACAGCCTCACGCTGATGAACACGATGCTGGACTTCACCAAGCCGGGCCAGCTGGGCGTGTTCACCGACGAGCCGACCGTCGACCGGCTCGAGCGGACCATGCGCAAGGACGGGTACCTGCCGGCGTCGAGCATGAAGCGCACCTTCGACCTGCTGCGGGCCACCGACCTGCTGTGGAACTACGTCGAGGTCAACTGGCTGCAGGGCGGCGACCCGGTGCCGTTCGACATGCTCACCTGGAACGCGGACTCCACCCGCATGCCCGCGGAGATGCAGGCCGAGTACCTGCGCGCCCTCTACATCCGCAACGAGCTGGCCGAGGGCAAGTTCGAGCTCGCGGGGGAGCGGCTGGACCTGCAGAGCGTCCGGCAGGACGCGTTCGTGATCACCGCCGAGCGGGACCACATCGCGCCGTGGGAGTCGGTCTACCTCGGCGCCCGCAAGCTCGGCGGGACCGTGCGGTTCGTGCTGTCGAACTCCGGCCACATCGCCGGCGTCGTCAACCCGCCGTCGCCCAAGTCCCGGCACTGGTTCACCGAGTCCACGGAGCTGTCGGCGAGCGCGCAGCAGTGGCGCGACGACGCCACCGAGCAGCGCGCCAGCTGGTGGGAGGACTGGGCGACCTGGGCCGAGGAGCACGCCGGGGACAAGGTCGCGCCGCCGCCGCTCGGCTCCGACGCCCACCCCGCGCTCGGTGACGCCCCGGGCACCTACGTGCTGCGGAGCTGACCGCTCGCCCGCCGGGGCCGCGACACCGCGGCCCCGGATCGGGAAGACTGGGGGCATGACGACGGGTGGTGGTGCCGGTCCGGCTGAGGACCGTGTGCAGGGCGGGGGCTGGTCCGACCAGGTCAACGCGCTGGGCGGGTTCATCCGCGCCCAGCGCCAGATGGCCAAGCTCTCGCTGCGCGAGATGGCCTCCATGACCCGGGTCTCCAACGCCTACCTCAGCCAGGTCGAGCGCGGGCTGCACCAGCCGTCGCTGAAGGTGCTGCACTCCATCGCCGACGCGCTTCAGCTCAACACCGAGCAGCTGTTGCAGCAAGCGGGCTGGGGCGGCGGGGTCGGTGCGGCGGCCGCCGCGAACGGCGGGGCCGAGCCCGCGGCCGAGGAGGCCTCCGCCGGGCCGTGCTCGGTCGAGGAGGCCGTGCGCGCGGAGACGCGCCTGACCGAGGAGCAGAAGGCGGCGCTGCTCGGGGTGTACCGGAGCTTTCTGGAGTCCTGACGAGCGGCGTGCGGGGAGTCGTTGCGGGCGTCGTGACGGGGCCCACGACCAGCTTTGATTGACATACTTAACGCTGCTGCGTAGTTTAGGTAGCGCCACGCCGATCGGCGTGCGTCACCAGAACTCTCCGAGACATCGCCCCGCACGACGGGGCAGAGGAAGGGAGGCCGTCATGGCCGGCACCAGCGAGAAGCTCACCGACTTCGCCAAGCGCGGCCAGGAGGCCGTCAGCTCCGCGTTCGACGCCTGGACCGACGCCGTCGGCTCGCTCGCGTCGTTCCGCCCCTCGGCCGCCGACGCGCAGAGCCTGCTCGACAGCTCGTTCGGCGCGGCCGAGAAGGTCCTCGCCAGCCAGCGCGACTTCGCCAAGGGCGTGTTCGACGCCGGTGTGCAGGTCGTCGAGACCGTGGGCGAGCAGGCGGACAAGGTCTCCGCGAAGGCCCGCACCACCGCGGCCCGCAAGACCACCACCGCCCCGGGCGTCTGACCCGAGGCTCAGGTCTCGACCAGCACGGTGAAGGGGCCGTCGTTCACCGACGCGACGGCCATGTCGGCGCCGAACACCCCCGTCTCCACGCGTGCACCTCGCGCGCGCAGGGCGGCCACCACGGCGTCGACGACCGGCTCGGCCACCTCCGGCCGGGCCGCGGCGGACCACGAGGGCCTGCGGCCCTTGCGGGTGTCGCCGTAGAGCGTGAACTGGCTGACCACGAGCAGCGGGGCACCCGCGTCGGCGCACGACCGCTCGCCGTCGAGCAGCCGCAGCTCCCAGAGCTTGCGCGCCATCCGCTCGACGTCCTCGGCGCCGTCGTCGTGGGTCACGCCCAGCAGCACGAGCAGGCCCTCGCCCTCGATCGCGCCGACGGTCCGGCCGTCGACCGCGACCGAGGCGCCGCGGACCCGCGCGGCGACCGCCCTCACCGGGTGGCCCCGGCGGGTAGCAGCACGCCGTGCCGCACGAACTCCCGCACGGCGGGCAGGGCGGCCTGCACCAGGGCGTCGACCGGGCGGTCGTGCGCGTAGGACAGCAGCGCGAACAGCTCCGCCAGGGGCAGCGCGCCCGAACAGCCCGCGAGCAGCGCGGCGGCGGGCTCGTCGACCTCGTGCCGCCACTGCGGCCCGTCGGCGAGCACGACCGCCGCGCCCGCGTCGGACCAGCCCTCGTCGCCGGCCACGGCGTAGCGCTCCAGGGTGGCGTTGGGGGAGAGCGCGAGCCGGGCGCCCAGCAACGCCTCGTCGCCCGCGTGGTCGCGCAGCCAGTCGACGCGGTCCAGCCAGCCCGCCATCTCCTCGTCGAGCGGGTCGGCGAGCTCGCCCGGCAGGTCCTCGACCACGATCTCCGGGGTCCGCCCGTCGGGCACCGTGCGCAGCAGCAGGAACCCGAACCCGACGGCCTCGACGCGCTCGGCCTCCAGCCAGTCCAGCCAGGCCCCCGCCTGCGCGCGGGTGGCCGGGGCGGACAGGTCCAGGCCGGCGTCGCGCTGCCACGTGCCGACGTGCAGCGCCGGGTCGGTCACCTCGCGCTGGACGATCCACGCGTCGCAGCCCTCGGGGATCCACGAGCGCACCCGGTCCGGCCAGTCCTCGCCGCGGACGTGCAGCCACGACCCGAGCAGCTGGGCACGCCCGCCGGGCCGCAGCCGGCCGGGGAGGTCGCGCAGCAGCCCGGCCAGCGCCGCGTCGCCGGCCTGACCGGAGTCCCGGTAGACGTACTCGACCCGCGCCGGGCCGGGCACGAACGGCGGGTTGGAGACGATCGCGTCGAACCGCCGGTCGGCCACCGGCGCCAGCCAGGGACCCTCGACGAGGTCGACGTTGTGCACGCCGGACAGCGCGAGGGTGGCGCGCGCCGTCGCCAGCGCCCGCGGTGCCACGTCCGTGGCGGTGACCCGCCCGGAGAACCGGCTCGCGTGCAGGGCCTGCACCCCGCACCCGGTCCCGAGGTCCAGGGTGTCCCGGACCGGCGTGCGGACCAGCGACGACGCCAGCGTGAGCGACGCCCCGCCGACCCCCGTCACGTGGTCGCGGTCCTGCCGCGCGGCGGGTGTGTCGAGGTCGGAGAGGACGTACCAGAGCGCCTCGCCGCCGGCGTCCTCCTCGCCGTAGGGGCGCAGGTCCATCGCCGCGCGCACGCCGTCCGGGGTCCGGGTCAGCAGCCCGCCCTCGACGAGCGCGTCGAGCTCGGGCAGCGGCGGCGCCGCCTCCGTGCCGCCCAGCAGGAACAGCCGGACCAGTGACCCGAGGCCGCCGGCCGCGCGGGTGGCGCGGTCCGCCGCCTCCGGCTCGCCCCGGGTCAGCGCCGCGTGCGCGCCGGCGCCGAGCAGGTCGCGCACGCCGGTCGTGGTGAAGCCCTGCTCGAGCAGGCCGTCGCGGAGCCGGGCGCAGAGATCGTCGGACAACGCGGGGGAAGACCGTGCGGCGTTCATCCCCACCATCCTCACCGATGCCGGTTCGCGCAGGTCACCCGGTACCGTGGGCGGGTGCTGAGCCTCTCCCAGGACGCCGCCGCCGACGCGCTGCTCGACCGCGACCCGCTGGCGCTGCTCACCGGCATGCTGCTCGACCAGCAGGTCCCCATGGAGCGCGCGTTCGCCGCGCCCGCCGAGCTGGCCCGGCGCCTCGGCACGGACACCCTCGACGCGCGGCAGATCGCCGGCCACGACCCCGAGAAGCTGGTCGAGGTGTTCGCCGAGAAGCCCGCGCTGCACCGGTACCCGCGGTCGATGGCGGGCCGGGTGCAGGCGCTGCACCAGGCGATCGTCGAGCGCTACGACGGCGACGTCACCGGCATCTGGTCCGACGCCGCGGACGGGAAGGAGCTGTTCCGGCGGCTGTCGGCGCTCCCGGGCTTCGGCAGGCAGAAGGCCCAGATCTTCGTCGCGCTGCTCGGCAAGCAGCGCGGGATCACGCCGGAGGGGTGGCGCGAGGCGGCCGGGAACTACGGCGAGGAGGGCTCGTTCCGGTCGGTGGCCGACGTCCGCGACCCCGGCTCGCTGGAGCGGGTCCGCGAGTTCAAGCAGGCGGCCAAGGCCGCGAAGAAGGCCGGGAAGTAGGCCCGGGAGCAGGCGGCCGCGAGGTGCGGTGCGGGACACGCCCCGTGCCGTGATCGCCCCGCAGTAGCATCGACGCCGTGCACAAGGTCCCCACCGACCGCCGCGAGATGCGGGTCATCGACCCGGATCAGGTGTGCGACGCGACGGCCGTGCTCGCCGACACCGAGCAGGTCCAGCACGCGGCCACCGTCCTCGACGCGCTCGGCGAGGTGAACCGGCTGTCGATCCTGCTGGCGTTGCAGCACGCCGGCGACCTCTGCGTGTCCGATCTCGCGGTCGCCGTCGGGATGAGCGACAGCGCCGTGTCGCACGCCCTGCGGCTGCTCCGGGCGCACGGCATGGTCACGGCGCACCGCGAGGGCAGGCTGGTGCGCTACCGCATCGCGGGCGGGCTGGCGACGCGGCTGCTCGAGGTCGTGTCCGAGGAGGCCGTCGGGCCGGTGCGGCTGCACGCCCACGGCGCGCACGACGAGCCCGAGGACACCTCCGCGGGGCCCGGCCGCGCGGGCTGAGTCCTGACGGGCACCTTGCGAAATCCGCACGGTCGTGCGCCGACGGGGTGGTCCGCCCACGAATTGTTGCATTGTGCAATCCGCCGCCGGGTCGACGCGCGTACCGTCGGGACGAGTGACACGATGGGGAGGGAGGTGGTCCGGTGACGACCGAACCCAGTCGCTCGACGGGACGGGACTCCGATCCCGTTCTCATCACGGACGCGCAGCGCTCCTACGAGGAGGAGCTCGCCACCCGGAAGCGGCGCTACAAGATCATGATGGGGATGCGCATCCCCTGCATGGTCCTCGCCGCCGTCTTCTACCAGATCCCGTGGCTCGCGGTCGGGCTCCTGGTCATCTCGATCCCGCTGCCGTGGATCGCGGTGCTCATCGCCAACGATCGGCTCCCGCTGAAGTCCGAGAAGGTCAACCGGTACCGGGGCGAGCGGCCCGAGCTGGAGTCGAAGGAGCACCCGGTCATCGAGAGCGGCAACAACAACGGCTGAGCGAGCTCATCCGACCAGGTCCACGGCGACCTCGGCGGCGAGGCGGGCGTTCGCGCGCACGAGCGCGACGTTGGTGGCCAGGCTGGCGCCGTCGCTGGCGGAGTGGAAGTGCTCCAGCAGCGCCGGGGTGACGTCCTTGCCGGCGATCCCGCGTTCGGCGACCAGCCGCAGGCCCTCGTCGAGCAGGCGGTCGTGCAGGCCGGTGTCGAGCTCGTCGGCCTCGGGCACGGGCCGTGCCAGCACCATTCCGGATCCCGGGCCGAGCGCGGTGTGGGCCCGCCAGGCCGCCGCGGCCTCGGCGGGGCTCTCGACCCGCCACGGGACCGGGAAGCCGGCGTCGCGGCGGTAGAAGCCGGGGAAGCGGTCGGTGCCGTAGCCCAGCACCGGCACCGACGACGTCTCCAGGACCTCCAGCGTGGCCCCGACGTCGAGGATCGACTTCACCCCCGCGCACACCACCAGCACCGGCGTCGCCGCGAGGGCGGACAGGTCGGCGGACACGTCCCAGGTCTCCCGCGCGTCGCGGTGCACGCCGCCGAGCCCGCCGGTGGCGAAGACCCGGATCCCGGCGAGCGCGGCGAGCCGGGCGGTGGCGGCGACCGTCGTCGCGCCGGAACGGCCCAGTCCGGCCGCGACGCCCAGGTCCCGCACCGACAGCTTCTCCAGGCCGCCGGCGCACACCCGGTCCAGATGGGCGGGCTCCAGCCCCACGTGCGGGCGACCGTCGAGCACGGCGACGGTCGCCGGGACGGCGCCCGCGGCCCGCACCTCGGCCTCCACCTCGTCGGCCACCTCGCGGTTGCGCGGCGCGGGCAGCCCGTGCGCCAGGAGCGTGCTCTCCAACGCGACGACGGCACCCCCGGACTCCAGCGCGGCGCGGACGGAAGGCGAGAGCACGAGACCGGGCACGTGGGGCATCATGGAGCACATGCCGACCCAGACGCTGCCCGACGTCGAGACCCGGCCCCAGGGGACCGACTCGACCGGCTCCGACGAGCCGAAGATGTTCCACTACGTGAAGAAGTCCAAGATCGCCGAGAGCGCGGTCCTGGGCAACATGGTGGAGGCGCTCTGCGGCGAACGGTTCCCGGTCACGCGCTCGCCCAAGCCCGGCTCGCCCGTGTGCCCGGACTGCAAGAAGATCTACGAGGGACTGCCCAAGGGCGGCGACGGGGGCGAGTGAGACCCCGTCGGCCGGCTGATCCTCGGGCGTCGGCGCGCAGCAGGCCGCTCAGCATCCGGCGGAGCGCGGTCGGCCGGGCGCGGGGTGGTCGGCGAGCACGGAGAAGACGTGTTCGGTGGCCTCCAGCCCGCGCGGCCCGGCCACCGGCCGGGTGAGCACGAGCTCGGGCAGCCAGGGATGGCGGCGGTGGATCTCCCGCGCCTGCAGGCCGACGTCGACGAGGTCGTCGAGCCACGCGCCGGTCGGGCACCCAGGCGGTACTCGCCCGCGAGAACTTCTACGCTTCTGCGGCGGTCCTACTCCGCCGGCCGGTTCCGTCCGGTCCGGCGGGTCGGCGTCGCGGTCCGCGGGTCCTCCGGCCAGTGGTGTCGCGGGTAGCGACCGCGCAGCTCCGCGCGGACCTGCGGATACCCGGTGTCCCAGAAGGAGTCCAGGTCGTCGGTCACCGCGGCGGGCCGGCCCGCGGGCGAGAGCAGGTGCAGCTGGACGGGGACGCCCGCGATCCGCGGCGTGGCCGTCGAGCCGAAGACCTCCTGCACCCGCACGGGCAGGACCGGGCGCTCGCCGGAGTAGTCCACCGCGATCCGGGAGCCGCTGGGCACGGTGATCCGCTCCGGGGCGAGCTCGTCGATCCGGCTCGCCAGCGGCCAGCCGACCAGGCCGCGCAGCGCTGCCCCGGCGTCGACGGTGGCCAGGTCGGCCCGGCGCCGCGCGCCCGCCAGCGGGGCGGCGAGCCAGCCGGCCGGATCGGCGGCCCCGGTCAGCAGGTCCTCCTCGCCCACGGCCGGCCACTCGCCGCCGAGCGTGCGGTGCAGGAAGGCGAGCCGCTCGCGCAGCGCGCGGTCCGCCGCCGACCAGCGCAGCAGGCCGGTGCCCTCGGCACGCAATCCGGCGACCAGCGCCTCCCGGACGAGCGCCGGGTCGGGATCGCGCAGTGGCCGCTCCTCGAGCACGATCGCCCCGAGCCGGCGCACGCGCCGCGCGCGGACGTCCCCGTCGGCCCACCCGACCTCCTCGGCCTCGGTGACCAGCGCCGACGCCACCTCCTCGGCGAGCGCCCGGTCGGCGGCCGCGGCGAGCCGGACGCGTCCGTGCGCGGCCCCGGGGGTGCGGTCCGCGACCGCCACCGCGAGCCACTCCTGCGCGCCCAGCCCGGCGTCGGCGACCTCGACGGCCGTCCCGCCGGCCATGAGGAACACCGGTGCCTCCCCGGGCCGCCGCCGGGCGATGCGCTCAGGGTGGGCCAGGCCCGCCACGAGCGCGGCCGCACCGCGTCCCGCGCCACCCGCGCCCCGGGACCCGGGCACCAGCCGGGCCAGCCGCGCCGCCTCCGCCCGCCACCGCCCGGCCGCGGGATGGCCGCCACCGCGGAGCCGGCCCAGCTCGGCGGCGAGGTCGGTGCCGGTGGCGAGCGTGTCGTCGTCGAGCAGGGCGACGATCTCCGCCGCCGCCCGCGCCCCGACGGCGGCGGCGCCGTCGAGCAGGGCGCGGGCCAGCCGGGGGTGCAGCCCGAGCCCGGCCATCCGCTCGCCGCGCGGCGTGGCGGCGCCGTCGTCGTCGACCGCGCCCAGCGCCCGCAGCACCGCGCGCCCGGCCGCGAGCGGGCCCTCCGGCGGGGCGTCCCACCAGCGCAGGCCGGAGCCGTCGGGCGTCCCCCAGACGGCGAGGTCGAGGGCGAGCCGGGTGAGGTCGGCGGTGCGGATCTCCGGCTCCGGGAACGGGGCGAGCACCTGTCCCTCCGGCCAGCAGCGGTAGGCCTCGCCCGGTGCCTCCCGGCCGGCGCGCCCCGCCCGCTGCTCCGCGACGGCCGCCGACTCCGTGATCGTGATCAGCCCGGCGAGGCCCCGGCGGTGGTCGACCCGCGGGACTCGCGCGAGCCCCGAGTCGACGACCGCCCGCACCCCCGGCACGGTCAGGCTCGACTCGGCGATCGACGTCGCCAGCACGACCCGCCGCCCGTCGGCGCGCAGCGCGGCGTCCTGCTCCGCGGGCCGCAGCCGGCCGTGCAGCGGCAGTACGGGTACACCGAGCCCGTCCGGCCCGGCCAGCGCGGCCTCGGTCCGGCGGATCTCCGGGACGCCCGGCAGGAACGCGAGCACCGCGCCGTCGGTCCGCTCCAGGGCCGCCCGGATCGCGCGTGCCACGCACGCCTCGATCCGCTCGCCCCGCCGTGGCGGCAGGTGCCGGACGGTCACCGGGTGCGTGCGTGCCTCGACCTCCACCACCGGCGCCGGCTCGTCCGCGCCGAGCAGGCCCGCGAGCCGGCCGGCCGCCACGGTGGCCGACGCGGCGAGCAGCGGCAGGTCCGGGCGGAGCCCCTCCCGCGCGTCGAGCAGCAGGGTGAGCAGCAGGTCGGCGTCGAGGTGCCGTTCGTGGCACTCGTCGAGCACCACGGCACCGACGCCCGGGAGCTCGGGGTTGCGGGCCAGCCGGCGCAGCAGCAGCCCCGAGGTCACCACCTCGACGCGGGTGTCGGCGGAGGTCCGCGAGTCGCCGCGCACCGAGTAACCGACGCGGCCGCCGACCTCCTCGCCGAGCAGGGCGGCCATCCGCCGCGCGGCGGCCCGGGTGGCCACGCGCCGGGGTTCGGCGACGACCACGCGGCCGTCGACCCCGTCGGCGAGGGCGAGCGGGACGAGCGTGGTCTTGCCGGTGCCCGGCGGCGCGACCAGCACGGCGGCGCCGTGCGCGGTGAGCGTGCCGGTGACGTCGGCGAGCGCCGCCCGGACGGGCAGGTCGGGGAGCGCGCCGGGATCGGCGACGAGGGCGGGCACGGTCCGCAGTGTGCCCGCCGGGCCGGTGAGCGACGGCGGCGGGCACGACGGGGGAGGAGGGGCTTCCGGGCCGGGCCCGGCACGCGGGTGTCCGCGGCAGGACCGGGGCGGCCCCACCGGTCGGGGTGGGTCTGCTCAGACCTCGGTGCCGCTGTCGGCGCGGCGCTGCGTGGTGGCCTCGACCGCGGCGCGGGCGCGGGCGAGGTTGCGGCCGACCAGGGCGAGGATGCCGACCGTGCCGCCGATGCTCAGCAGCACCGCCAGCGCACCGCCGACGCCGCCGACCGCCGCCGCCACGACCACCACGATCAGCGCGATCACGGCGAAGACGGCGCGGGCGAGGCGGACCTCGGCGGGCGCCGCGTGCCCGCCGCCGGCAGTGTTCTGGAAGCGGTGGTCGAGATCGGGGTACTGGCCGACCAGGCGCCGTTCGAGCTCGTCGAGCTGCTGTCGTTCGGCATCGGTCAATCGCGGGGGGCGGGACTCCGGGACGCTCACCCTTCCTGCATACCCCCGACATGCGGATCCCGACACTCCAGGGGCGCGCGGGCTGTCACCCGTTCGGTGAACAGCCGCCCGCGAGGGGCGAGCGGCCCGGGCCGGGCGGCTCTATCTTAACGAGCGTTCATCACATATCGTCGCCCCCATGAGCACCGCTGCCGACTCGTCCCGGGTCGCGGACGCCGCGCGGAAGGTCGTGCAGGAGCACGATCCGACGCGCGTCCCGACACGGGAGTTCCTCGCCGCCTGTTTCGACGCCGGCCTCTCCTGGGTCCACTTCCCCGAAGGCCTCGGCGGCCTCGGCGTCTCCCGCGGCCTGCAGTCCGTGGCCGACGGCATCCTGCAGGACGCCGGCGGCCCCGTCCCGTTCGCCCTGAACCCCATCGGCTACGGCATGGCCGCGCCGACCCTGCGTGAGCACGCCCAGACGGACGAGCTCAAGCGCGAGTGGCTGCGCCCGCTGGCGACCACCGAGAACATCTGGTGCCAGCTGTTCTCCGAGCCCGGCGCCGGGTCCGACCTGGCCGGGCTGGCCACCTCCGCCGTCCGCGACGGCGACGAGTGGGTGGTCAACGGCCAGAAGGTCTGGACCTCGCTGGCGCACCGGGCCCGCTGGGCGCTGCTGCTCGCCCGCACCGACCCGGACGCGCCCAAGCACAAGGGCCTGACCTACTTCGTCGTCGACATGCAGGGACCGGGCGTGGAGACCCGCCCGCTGCGCCAGATGACCGGGCAGGCCGAGTTCAACGAGGTCTACCTCAACGACGCCCGCATTCCCGACGCCCACCGGCTCGGCGCGGTCGGCGACGGCTGGCGCGTCGCCATGACCACGCTGATGAACGAGCGGAGCTCGATCGGCGCGAGCGGCAGCCGGCGTGGCACCGGCACGATCGCGGACGCGGTCTCGCTGTGGGCCTCCCGGCCCGATCTGCACACCCCGGTGCTCGAGGACCGGCTGACGAAGCTGTGGCTGCGGGCCGAGGCCCAGCGGCTGACCTCCGAGCGCTCCCGTGCCACGGCGACGGTCGGCGGCCCGGGCCCCGAGGGCTCGGTGGGCAAGCTCGTGGGCGCGGAGCTGAACCAGCAGGTCTACGAGTTCTGCATGGACCTCCTCGGCCCCGAGGGGATCCTGTACGACGACTACACGATGCGGGACATGGAACGCACGGACGACTGGCGCGGCCCGCTGCAGCAGCGCTTCCTGCGCTCGCGCGCCAACACCATCGAGGGCGGCACCTCCGAGGTGCTGCGCAACATCCTCGGCGAGCGGGTGCTGGGCCTGCCCGGTGACCTGCGCGCCGACGCCGGCAAGCCCTGGAAGGAGATCCCCCGTGGCTGACCAGCAGGACGCCCGGCCCTTCGTGTTCTCGGAGGAGCAGCGCGAGCTGCGCACCGCGGTCCGCAGGTTCGCCGCCGACAACGCCGACGAGCAGGCGGTCCGGCGGCTGATGGAGTCCGACCCCGGGTTCGACACGAAGGCGTGGGCCCGGCTCGGCTCCGAGCTCGGCGTGCTGGGCCTGTCGGTGCCGGAGGAGCAGGGCGGGGTCGGCGGCACGCTCGTCGACCAGGCCGTGGCCGTCGAGGAGCTGGGCGCGACGCTGTACCCGGGGCCGGTGTTCGGCACCGTGGCGCTGGCCATCCCCGCGCTGGTCGCGGCCTCGGACGGCCCGGTGCGCTCGGAGCTGCTCGGCCCGCTCGTGGAGGGCACGCGGACCGCCGCCGTGGCCGTGGCCGACCGGGCGGGGGCGTTCGACCCCGCGGCGGTGACGGTGCAGGCGACGCGCGCCGGCGACGACTGGACGCTCTCCGGCACCGTCGAGCGGGTGGTCGACGCGGCCGCCGCCGACGACCTGCTGGTCGCCGCCACCGGCCCGGACGGCGTCGCCCTGTTCGCCGTCGACGCCACGGCGGGCGGGGTCGAGCGCACCCCGCTGACCACGCTCGACCTGACGCGGCGGCAGGCCACGCTGCGCCTCGCCGACGCGCCGGCCCGGCTGGTCGCCGGCCCGGACGAGGCGGAGCGGGTGATCGGGCACGCCCTCGTGGTGGGCTCGGCGCTGCTCGCCGTGGAGCAGGTCGGTGCCTCCCAGCACCTGCTCGACCTGACGGTGGAGTACGCGAAGGGGCGCCTGCAGTTCGGCCGGCCGATCGGCTCGTTCCAGGCCGTGAAGCACCGCCTGGCGGACATGCTGGTCGACCTCGAGCACGCCCGCTCCGCGGCCTACCACGCCGTGTGGGCGCTCGGCGACGGCTCGGACGATCCGGCGCTGGCCGCCAGCATCGCGCAGGCCACCTGCTCCGAGGCGTTCGCGCGGATCGCCGCCGACACCATCCAGCTGCACGGCGGCATCGGCTTCACCTGGGAGTACCAGGCGCAGCTGTACTACAAGCGGGCGATCACCGACGCCGCCCTGCTCGGCAGCGCGGAGCAGCACCGGGCGCGGATCGCGCGGCTGGTGCTGGACACCGCCTCGGGCGACGGTGCCCCGGCGGTCGCCACCGGCTGACCCCGCACGAACGGAACGGCCCTCCCGCTCACGTGAGCGGGAGGGCCGTTCCGTACGTCCGGCGGCGCGTCAGGCGACGATGACGTACAGGCCGTAGCCCACGATCAGCGCGGCGGCGGCCAGGCACAGCCCGGCCACGGCCGTGCCGGTGGCGGGACTCATGCCCCGCCGGCCGACGGTGACGGGCTGGTTGCGGGCGGACAGCCCGACCAGGGCGAACGCGACCAGGGCGATCACGGCGACGCCGGCGACCAGCGACACCAGGGCCACGGTCCCGAGTGCTCCCCAGGCGATGTGCACGGTTTCCTCCGCTCGGCTTCGAGCCGGCTCAGGCCGCTAGCCGGACCGGCGGCTCGACCGGATGCGGGGCGGGGACGTCGTTGACGTTCTCGGCGGTGACCGGCCTGCGCCGGGAGATCGC
Source organism: Pseudonocardia terrae (assembly GCF_021343995.1). Taxonomy (GTDB): domain Bacteria; phylum Actinomycetota; class Actinomycetes; order Mycobacteriales; family Pseudonocardiaceae; genus Pseudonocardia; species Pseudonocardia terrae. Next base: position 129,819 of record NZ_JAJTTE010000014.1, read on the forward strand.
GTAGATCCCGGCGGCCACGGCGACGCCGACGACCGCGACCACGATCGTGCCGACGGTGCCGCTCGACGCGACCCACGCCGCCACGGCGCCGACGATCCCGGCCGCGGGCAGCGTCAGGACCCAGGCGATCGCCATCTGCCCGGCGATGCCCCAGCGGACCCCGGCGAGCCGTCGGCCGGCCCCCGCGCCGAAGATCGCGCCGGAGCAGACCTGTGTGGTGGACAGGGCGAAGCCCAGGTGCGACGAGGCCAGGATGACGGCCGTGGAGGCGGACTCGGCCGCGAAGCCCTGCGGCGACTCGATCGCGCTGACCCGCTTGCCGAGGGTGCGGATGATCCGCCAGCCGCCGAGGTAGGTGCCGAGCGCGATCGCGAGGCCCGCCGAGGCGATGACCCACAGCGGCGGGCCCGAGTTCGGGGCCAGCACGCCCGCGGTGATCAGCGTCAGCGTGATGACGCCCATGGTCTTCTGTGCGTCGTTGGTGCCGTGGGCCAGGGCGACCATCGACGAGGACACGATCTGCCCGGTGCGGAAGCCCTTCGTCACCGTGCCGCGGTCGGCGCGGGCGGTGGCGCGGTAGCCGATCCAGGTGCCGATCAGCGCGACCAGCCCGGCCAGGACGGGGGAGATCGCGGCCGGGATGATGACCTTCGTCAGCACCGTGCCGAAGTTGACGGCGCCGACGCCGGCCGCGACCAGGGACGCGCCGATCAAGCCGCCGAACAGGGCGTGCGAGGAGCTCGACGGCATCCCGACCAGCCAGGTGACCAGGTTCCAGACGATCGCGCCGACGAGGCCGGCGAAGATCACCACCGGAGTGATCCTGGATTCGTCGATGATCCCGCTGGAGATCGTCTTCGCGACCTCCACCGACAGGAACGCGCCGACGAGGTTGAGCACGCCCGCGACGGCGACGGCGACCTTGGGCCGCAGGGCCCCCGTGGCGATGGAGGTCGCCATCGCGTTCGCCGTGTCGTGGAAGCCGTTGGTGAAGTCGAAGATCAACGCGGTGATCACGACCACGATGACGATGAGGGACAAGGACATGACGCCGCCGCTTCTGCCGAAGTAGTGCCGGCTGAAACGGTAGGTTCACCGGGTGAACGGAAGATGAACACAGGGCGAAACCGAGATGCTGCGCGTGCGCGCTGCGTCACCTCGGGCGACGCCGCGTCACTAGGCCGTCCGGCCCTCTCGGTAGGTCCGTCCGGTCTTGTCCGGAACTACGTACAGACGGCCCCCGGCCCCGGCGGTGCAGTGGGGCGCCCACCACGGGCGCGCGACCGACGTGCGGAGGACCCGATGGCCAGGATGATGATCGACTGTCGCACGATGCCGAGCGAGTCGGGCTGCAGCCTGACGATCGCGGGCGAGCCCGAGGAGGTGCTCCGCGCGGCCGTCATCCACGCGGTCGACGTGCACGGCCACACGGACGACCAGGAGCTGCGCGACGGGATCCGCAGCGGCATGGTCCCGGCCCCGGTCGACGTCAGCGCCGGGAGCTTCGTCCAGGTCATCGACTTCACCAGCGACGACGTCGGCCCCTTCGAGGAGCTGGAGGCCGAGTGGCTCGAGGGGATCAACGACGCCCGCACCGCCGCCTGGTCGGTGATGACCGCCGACCGCGACGAGCCGGGCCGCTACTACTTGCTCGTCGGCTTCCCCGACCACGAGGCGGCCATGCGCAACTCCAAGCACCCGGCGACCCAGCGGATCGCCGAGAAGATGTCCGCGATGGCCAGCAACGAGCCCACCTTCCGGAACCTCGACGCCACGCGGGTCAAGACCTTCTGACGGCCGGCCCCGTCCGGCCGGAACCGCTCCGGGGCGACGGATCCCGGCCGGACGGGCACCCTGGGGGCATGGTGGCCTCGATGCGGACCGCGGTGCTGCGGCGGATCGGCGAGATCGTGCTGGAGGAGCGGCCGGTGCCGGTGCCCGGCCCCGGTGAGGTGCTGGTCCGGGTGGCCGCGGTCGGGGTGTGCGGCTCCGACGTCCACTACTACGAGCACGGCCGGATCGGCGACTTCGTGGTCGAGGCGCCGCTGGTGCTCGGGCACGAGCCGGCGGGCGAGGTCGTCGCGCTCGGGGAGGGGGTGACGCGGGTCGGGCGCGGCACGCGGGTGTCGATCGAGCCGGGCCGCCCCGACTTCACCTGCCCGCAGTGCCTCGCGGGCCGCTACAACCTGTGCCCGCGCATGGAGTTCTTCGCGACACCGCCGGTCGACGGCGCCCTCGCCGAGTACGTCGTGGTCCACGAGGCCTTCGCCCATCCCGTCCCGGACTCCCTCGACGACGACCGGGCCGCCCTCCTCGAACCCCTCTCCGTCGGGGTGTGGGCGGCGCGCAAGGGCCGGGTCGGCGCGGGGAGCCGGGTGCTCGTCAACGGCGCCGGTCCGATCGGGCTGGTCGCGACCCAGGTCGCGGTGGCCGCGGGCGCCGCCAAGGTCGTCGTCGCCGACGTGAACGCGCACCGCCTGCAGGTCGCCGCCCGGCTGGGTGCGACGGCCACCGTGGACGTGTCCCGCTCGCACCTGGACGGGCTCGAGCCCGAGGTGCTGCTGGAGTGCTCCGGGCATCCCGGCGCCACCCGCGCGGCGCTGGAGGTGCTGGCGCCGGCGGGCCGGGCGGTGCTGGTCGGCAGCGGCTCGGCCGACCTGGCCCTGCCGCTCGGCTTCCTGCAGCGCAGGGAGATCGAGCTGACCGCCACCTTCCGCTACGCCAACACCTGGCCCACCGCGATCGCGCTCGCCGCCTCCGGCCGGGTCGATCTCGACGCGCTCGTCACGGGTCACTACGGGCTGGCGGACACGGAGGCGGCTCTCACGGCACCGAGCCGTGACCGTACCGCGATCAAGTCGGTGATCCGTCCGGCCGACTGAGCTGCGAGAATGCCGTCGTGGACGTGCGTACGCGGATCCTCGACGCCGCGGTCGAGTGCCTCGCCGCCACGGGGTTCGACGGCACCTCGCTGAGCGCCGTGGCCGGGCGGGCCGGAGTCTCGCGGCCCACGGTGTACCGGCACTTCGGCTCCCGGGAGCAGCTCGTGGAGTCGGCCCTGCTGCGGCTGTCGGAGCAGATCGTGGAGCGGATCTGGGAGAGCGCCCGCGGAGCGGGCTCGGCGGCCGAGCTCGTCGTGGAGACCACCCTGCGCGCCCGCTACGAGTTTCGCACCCAGCCGGCGCTGGCCCCGGTCGCCTTCCCGGACCGGTCGACGTTCGCGCTGGCCAGGGCCAGTCTCTCCGCCGAGGCGCTGGCGATGACGAAGCGGTTCCTCACCCCGGTGCTCCGGTTCCAGCCCGAGCTGGAGGCCGAGCTCGACGAGATCGCCGAGACCGTCATCCGGTTCCTGCTGTCCCTGGTCTGGTTCGACGGCGACGCCGCGGACGAGGACGCCCTGCGCGGCTATCTGCACCGCCGGCTGGTCCCGGCGCTCGGGATCCGGCCGGCGGACGACGTCCGTGGCGCCCGCCGCGCGGGTCAGACCCGGCCGATGACCTCCGCCCCGTAGGCCTCGATCGTCGCCTCGCGGTCGTCGTGCATGGCGTAGACCGCGAACTGGTCGACGCCGAGCCCGGCCAGCTCGGCGAGCCGCTCTCGCTGCGCCGCGGGCGGCCCGAGCAGGCAGAACCGGTCGACGACCTCGTCGGGCACGAAGTCGGTCGTACGGTTCCCCGCCCGGCCGTGGTGGCTGTAGTCGTAACCGGCGCGACCCTTGATGTAGCCGGTGAGCTCGGGCGGCACCGCCGCGGAGGTCTCGCCGTAGCGGGTCACCAGGTCGGCGACGTGGTTGCCCACCATGCCGCCGAACCAGCGCGTCTGGTCCCGGGCGTGTGCGAGATCGTCCGTCACGTACGCCGGCGCCGCCACGCACATGGTGATCGCGTCCGGATCGCGACCCGCCTCCGCGGCCGCGGCACGCACCGTCTTGATCGTCCACTCCACCAGGTACGGGTCGGCGAGCTGGAGCACGAAGCCGTCGGCGCACCGCCCGGCCAGCGCGAGCGCCTTCGGCCCGTAGCCCGCGACCCAGATCGGTACGGCAGGCGCGCCCTCGCAAACCCACGGGATCCGGACCTCGGTCCCGCCGAGGTCGACGGTCCGCCCGGCCGTCAGCCCGCGGATCACCTCGATCGACGCCTCGAGCCGGGCGAGCGTGGTCGGCGGGCGGCCCTGGACCCGCATCGCCGAGTCGCCGCGCCCGATGCCGCAGATCGTGCGTGGCCCGTACATGTCGTCGAGCGTGGCGAACAGCGAGGCCAGCACCGTCCAGTCCCGGGTGCCCGGGTTGGTGACCATCGGCCCGACGACGAGGCGCGAGGTCCGTTCGAGGATCCGGCTGTAGATCACGAACGGCTCCTGCCAGAGCACGTGCGAGTCGAAGGTCCAGCCGTGGCCGAAGCCCAGCTCCTCGGCCCGCACCATCAGGTCGACGACGGTCGACGCCGGCGGGTCCGTCTGCAGCACCAGGCCGATCTCCACCGCACTCACCTCCCGATCAGCGCAGGTACTGGCACGTGTCGCGGGACAGGAACGCGCCGTGGCCGGGTGAGCCGAGGTACTCGCCGCCGGCGATGATCACCTTGCCGCGGGAGAGCACGGTCTCGACCTTCCCGGTGGTGGTCCGGCCGTCGTAGCAGGAGTAGTCGACGGCCATGTGGTGCGTCTCGGCCGAGTGCGTGTGCTCCGCGGTGGGGTCGTAGATCACGATGTCGGCGTCGGAGCCGGGCGCGATCGTGCCCTTGCGCGGGTAGAGGCCGAACATCCGGGCCGGGGTGGCGCACGCGAGCTCGATCCACCGGCGCCGGGAGATGTGCCCGTCGACGACGCCCTGGTGCAGCAGGTCCATCCGGGTCTCGACGCCCGGCAGCCCGTTCGGGATCTTCGTGAAGTCCCCGCGCCCCAGCTCCTTCTGCCCCTTGAAGCAGAACGGGCAGTGATCGGTGGAGACCACGGAGAGGTCGTCGTTGCGCAGCCCCCGCCACAGCGCGGCCTGGTGCTCGGCCGGTCGCAGCGGCGTCGAGCAGACGTACTTGGCGCCCTCGAAGTCCGGCCGCGCCAGGTCGTCCGTGGACAGGAACAGGTACTGCGGGCAGGTCTCGGCGAAGGCGTTGACGCCGATCTCGCGGGCGTGCGCGATCTCGGCGAGCGCCTGCTGCGCCGACAGGTGCACCACGTACAGCGGCGCGCGGGCGACCCGGGCCAGCTGGATCGCCCGGTACGTCGCCTCGGCCTCGAGCAGCGCGTGCCGGACGTCGCCGTGGTAGCGCGGATCGGTCTGCCCACGGGCGAGGGCCTGCTCGGCGAGCACGTCGATGGCGATCCCGTTCTCCGCGTGCATCATGATCAGGCCGCCGGTCTCGCCGGCCTTCTGCATGGCGCGCAGGATCCGCCCGTCGTCGGAGTAGAAGACGCCGGGATAGGCCATGAACAGCTTGAAGCTGGTCACGCCCTCGCCGACGAGCACCTCCATCTCCTTCAGCGAGGAGTCGGTGACGTCGGAGAGGATCATGTGGAAGCCGTAGTCGATGGCGCACTTCCCGGCGGCCTTCGCGTGCCAGGCGTCGAGACCCTCGCGCAGCGAGCGGCCCACCGACTGGATCGGGAAGTCGATGATCGTGGTCGTGCCGCCCCACGCGGCCGCGCGGGTGCCCGTCTCGAAGGTGTCCGCGGCGAAGGTCCCGCCGAAGGGCATCTCCATGTGCGTGTGCGCGTCGACCCCGCCGGGGATCACGTAGCGGCCGGCCGCGTCGAGCTCGGTGTCGGCGCGGAGGTCGAGCGCACCGGGTGCGGTCAGCGCGACGACCTTCTCGCCCTCGACGAGGACGTCGGCCACCACCTCGTCGGCGGCGGTGATCACGGTGCCGCTGCGGATCGCGAGGGTGGCGGAGCGTGCGGAGCCGGTGCTCACGAGGCACCCCCGCGCGCCGCCACGGCGGCCGACTCGAGCGCCTCGACCAGGATCGCCAGCCCCTCCTCGGCCTCCTCCGCGGTGAGCGACAGCGGGGGAGCGATGCGCAGGGCGTTGCCGTGCAGTCCGCCCTTGCCGACCAGCAGCCCGCGCTCCCGGCAGCCCTCCAGCACCACGGTGGCGAGCGCCGGCGCCGGCCTGCCGGGGCTTCCGGAGTCCGGCTCCACCAGCTCGACGCCGATCATCAGGCCCTTGCCCCGCACGTCGCCGACGATCGGGATCCGGGCCGCCCGCAGCCCGTCGAGCAGGATCCGGCCGACCTTGGCCGCGTTGGCCTGCAGGTCGTGCTCGCGCAGGTGCCGCAGGTTCGCCAGCGCCCCCGCCGAGGTGATCGGGCTGCCGCCGAAGGTGGAGATCGAGTTCGCCGGCAGGTTGTCCATGATCGACGCCGGCGCGATCACACCGCCCATCGACAGCCCGTTGGCGACGCCCTTGGCGAAGGTGACGATGTCGGGGACGGGGCCGCCCTGCTCGACGTGCGCCTGCCAGCCCCAGAAGTGCTCGCCGGTGCGGCCCCAACCGGTCTGCACCTCGTCGGAGATCCAGAGGATGTCCCTGGCCCGCAGCACCTCGGCGAACGCGCCCAGCACGCCGTCGGGCCCCGAGGTGAAGCCGCCGACGCCCTGGATCGGCTCGGCGATCAGCGCCGCCACCCGGCCGTCCGTCTGGTCGAGCACGTCCTCCAGGTCGGTCACGCAGGCCGCCACGAAGTCGTCGTCGGACAGGTGCGCGAACGGCGAGCGGTATCGCTGTCCACCGTGGACGTAGTAGGTCTGGAAGGGCGAGAGCGAGGTCGGCGACCACGCGCTGTTCCCGGTGATCCCGATCGTCGAGAAGGACCGGCCGTGGTAGCTGTTGCGCAGCGCCAGGATCTGGTTCGCGCCGTTGCGGGCGCTGGCCAGCAACAGCGCGGCGTCGTTGGCCTCCGTGCCGCTGGTGGTGAGGAAGACCTTGGCGTCGGGGATGCCGGAGACCTCGGCGATCTCCTCGCACAGCTCCACCATCGGCCGGTTCAGGTACAGCGTCGACGAGTGGACGATCTTCGCGGCCTGCGCGGCGACGGCCTCGGTGATCGCCGGCAGCGCGTGCTCGGTCATCGTGGTGAGGATGCCGCCGAAGAAGTCCAGGTAGCGGTTCCCGTCCGCGTCCCAGACGTGCCGCCCCGCACCGTGGTCGAGCTCGATCGGCTCGGCGTAGTAGAGCGAGAGCCAGCTCGGCAGGACCGCACGGGTGCGGTCGTACAGCTCGCGCCGTGCCGATGACCCGCTCGCGGACGCGCTCATGACTGCACCAGCGGGCCGTAGGCGTCGGGCCGGCGGTCGCGGTAGAAGGCCCACTGCTGGCGGACCTCGTCGATCATGTCGAGGTCGAGGTCACGGACGATCAGCTCCTCGTCCGTGCCGGAGCCGACGTCGCCCACGAACTGCCCACGGGGGTCGACGAAGTAGCTGGTGCCGTAGAAGTCGTTGTCCCCGTACTCCTCCACGCCGACCCGGTTGATCGCGGCGACGAAGTACTCGTTGGCGACGGCGGCGGCCGGCTGCTCGAGCTGCCAGAGGTAGGCCGACAGCCCGCGGCTCGTGGCGCTGGGGTTGAACACGATCTCGGCGCCGGCGAGGCCCAGCGCGCGCCAGCCCTCGGGGAAGTGCCGGTCGTAGCAGATGTAGACGCCGACCTTGCCGACCGCGGTGTCGAACACCGGCCAGCCCAGGTTGCCCGGCTTGAAGTAGTACTTCTCCCAGAACCCCTTGACCTGCGGGATGTGGTGCTTGCGGTACTTGCCGAGCACCGTCCCGTCGGCGTCGATCACGGCGGCGGTGTTGTAGTAGTTCCCGGCGCTCTCGAGCTCGAAGACCGGCACGACCAGCACCATGCCGAGCTCCTTCGCGAGCGCGGCCATGCGCTGCACGGTCGGCCCGTCGGGCACCGGCTCGGCCCAGCGGTAGTGCTCGGACTCCTGGACCTGACAGAAGTACGGGGCGTTGAAGACCTCCTGGAAGCCCATGACCCGGGCGCCCTGCTCGGCGGCGGCACGGGCGTAGGACTCGTGCACGTCGATCATGGACGCGGTGTCGCCGGTCCACTTGGCCTGGAGGATCGCCCCCCGGACGGTTCGCGACATCGAAGCCCCCCTTCGCGCGGAACGTGGAGCGGCCACCTTGCTGCCGCGACGCCTGCGCGCGCAAGGGGTCATCGGCGCGACGACCCACGATCGTCACCTCCGGTGCGCGCGCCGTCACCCCGTTGCCGAGTCGTGACCACGCCGGCCCGGATGAGAGCACCGGGAACCTGTCGGTAACGCGGTGGTCATGCCAATCTCTCAGGATTCGCCATCGTCCGGGATCACCGCCGGCGAGCGAGGGGGCTGCATGGGGAGCAGGGGCGGTCGGAGGCTGCGCGCCGCGGCGTGGGCTCTCGCGGGGTTCGCCCTGCTGGTCGCGCTGTGGGAGCTGGCCAAGCTCGTCCTGCCCGCCGGTGGCGTGACCCTCGGCGGCACCCGGGTCCTGCCCCGCACCGACGACGCCGCGATGCCGCACGTGTGGACGGTGCTGGCCCGGCTGGGTGTCCCGGAGGTCGCGGGCGCCGCGGAGCCGCGGTCGGTGGCCGCGGCGATCGCCTCGAGTGCGCTGTTCACCCTCGGCCTCGCGCTGGGCGGGCTGGTGCTCGGCGGGATCGCCGGGATGCTGCTCGCCGTGCTCATGCAGCGGTTCGCCGTCGCGGAGAAGGCGGTGCTGCCCTACGTGATCGCCTCGCAGACCGTCCCGCTGATCGCGATCGCGCCGCTGGTCGCGGGCTGGGGAGGGAAGATCGCGATCGCCGGCTGGGCCTGGCAGCCGTGGGCCAGCGTCATGGTGATCTCCTCCTACCTCGCCTTCTTCCCGATCTCGGTCGGCATGCTGCGCGGGCTCACCTCCCCGCGGAGGGCCGACGTCGAGATGTTCCGCAGCCTGGCCGCGGGCTGGTGGACCACGCTGCTGCGGCTCCGGCTCCCCGCATCGGTGCCGTACCTGGTCCCGGCGGTGCGCCTGGCCGCGGCCGCCGCGGTCGTCGGCGCGATCGTCGCGGAGATCTCCACCGGTACCCGCGGCGGGATCGGACGGTTGATCATCGAGTATGCGCAGTCCGCCACCGGCGATCCGTCACAGATGTACGCCGCCATCCTCGGCGCGGCCGTCCTCGGCCTGGTGGCCGCGGGCGCGGTCGGGCTGCTGGAGCTGGGGCTGCGCCGCTACCGGGGGAGCGTCGCGTGACCGGCACCGGGACCGCGGCCGTGGAGCTGCAGGGGGTCGACAAGGCCTTCGGGTCGGTGCGGGCGCTCGCCGGGGTGGACCTGACGATCGACGCCGGCGAGTTCGTGTCGCTGATCGGCCCGTCCGGCTGCGGCAAGTCGACGCTGCTGCGGGTGGTCGCGGACCTCGAGGAACCGACCGCCGGATCGGTCGCCGTCGCCGGCACGAGCGCCCGGCAGGCCCGGCTCGACCAGCGCTACGGCATCGCGTTCCAGCAGGCCGGCCTGCTCGACTGGCGGACCGTCGCCGAGAACGTCGAGCTGCCGCTGCAGGTCCACGGGGTGGGGAAGGCGGAGCGCCGGCGCCGGGCGGCGGAGCTGCTCGAGCTCGTCGGGCTCACGGAGTTCGCGGGGTCCCGGCCGGCCGAGCTGTCGGGCGGCATGCAGCAGCGGGTCGCGATCGCGCGGGCGCTCGCGCCGAGCCCGCGGTTGTTGCTGATGGACGAGCCGTTCGGCGCCCTCGACGAGATGACCCGCGAGCGGATGCAGGCCGAGCTGCTGCGGATCGCGGGGGAGACCGGGGCCGCGGTCCTGTTCGTGACGCACTCGATCCCCGAGGCGGTCGTCCTCTCGGACCGGGTGGTGGTGATGTCACCGCGGCCCGGTCGGATCACCGAGATCATCGCCGGGCGGCGCCCGCCGGTGGCCGCCGACGACCTCGTACCCGACTCCCTCGACCCCGAGGCCGTGGAGGACGTCCGCGAGACCGGCGCGTTCTTCGAGGCGGTCACCGCCGTGCGGGAGGCGCTGCGCAAGGGCGCCGCGACGGACGGGCCGGCGGGATGAGCGCGGACGGGAGCAGAGCCGTGGGGTCCGGCGGGGCCGGCGGGACCGGTGGTGTCGGCTCCGGTGGTGTCGGTGGCTCCGGTGGGGTCGGTGCTGTCGACGCGGCCGGTGGTGTCGGTGGCGCAGGCGGGGTCGGTGCCGTCGTCGGGCGTGGGCGCCGGTTCCGTGGCGCGTCGGTCGTCGTCGCGCCGGTCCTCTTCGGCATCGCGGTCCTCGTGCTGTGGCAGTTGGTCGTCACGGTCGGTGGTCTGCCCGCCTTCCTGCTGCCGGCGCCGACGGCGATCGCCGAGCAGATCGGCGCGCAGCTGCCGGTGATCCTCCAGACGACCGCGGTGACCGGCGGGAACGCGCTGGTCGGGCTGGTGCTCGGGTTCGTCCTCGGGGTGCTGCTCGCGATCCTCGCGGCCGGTGTGCGCGTGGTGTCGGACCTGATCACACCCGTGGTGCTGGCCGCGAGCGCGATCCCGATCGTCGCGCTGGCGCCCGTGTTCACCACGATGTTCGGCTCGACCACCGAGATCCCGCGGCGCCTCGTCGTGACGGTCGTGGTCGTGGTGCCGGTCTTCGTCTCGACGGCCCGCGGGCTCCGCCAGGTCCGCCCGGTGCACGACGAGCTCATGGTCGCCCTCGCCGCCACCCGTCGTCAGTACACCCGGTTCGTCCGGCTGCCCGGGGCGATCCCGTACGTGATGACCGGGCTGCGGCTCGCCGCGCCCGCCGCGGTGATCGCCGCGATCGTCGCCGAGTACTTCGGCGGCCTGCAGAACGGGCTGGGCAGCCGGATCTCCTCGGCCGCCGCCAACACCGCCTACGCCCGCGCGTGGGCCTTCGTCGCCGCCTCGATCGTCCTGGGGCTGCTGTTCTTCCTCGCCGGGCTGCTCGCCGAGCGGCTCGTGACCCGCAACCGCCCCGGAGGTGCCTCGTGAAGAGACCCCGTTTCGGCCGCACGGCCCTGGCGGCGATCGGCGCCGTCGCGGCCGTCGCGCTGGCCGCCTGCTCCACCACGCCGGCCGGCCAGCAGGCCTCGGGCGGCGCCACGACCGCCGGCGGCCTGCAGCCGGTGACCCTGCAGCTGCAGTGGTTCACCCAGGGCCAGTTCGCCGGCTACCTGGCCGCGATCGACCAGGGCTACTACCGGGAGAAGGGGCTCGACGTCCGGATCAAGGAGGGCGGCGTCGACATCGTCCCGCAGACGGTGCTGGCGCAGGGCCAGGCGGACTACGCGATCGCCTGGGTGCCCAAGGCCCTCGCCTCGCGCGAGCAGGGCGCCGCGATCACCGACGTCGCACAGATCTTCCAGCGCTCCGGCACCCGGCAGGTGGCGTTCGCGGACAAGGGGATCACCCAGCCCGCCCAGTTCGCCGGCCGCAAGATCGGAAACTGGGGCTTCGGCAACGAGTTCGAGCTGTTCGCGGGCATGACGAAGGCCGGGCTGAAGCCGTCGGACGTCACTCTCGTGCAGCAGCAGTTCGACATGCAGGCGCTGCTCTCGGGCGAGATCGACGCGGCGCAGGCGATGTCGTACAACGAGTACGCCCAGGTGCTGGAGGCCCAGAACCCCGCGACGGGGAAGCTGTACCAGCCGTCGGACTTCACGCTGGTCGACTGGAACTCCGACGGCACCGCGATGCTGCAGGACGCGATCTGGGCGAGCACCGACAAGCTCTCCGACCCCGCGTACCAGGACCGGACCGTGCGGTTCGTCGCGGCGTCGATCAAGGGCTGGGCGTACTGCCGGGACAACGTCAGCGCCTGCCGCGACATCGTGGTCAAGGCCGGGTCGAAGCTCGGCGCCAGCCACCAGCTGTGGCAGGTCAACGAGGTCAACAAGCTGATCTGGCCGTCGCCCGCCGCCGGCGCCGGCACGATCGACCCGGCGCTGTGGGCGCAGACGGTGAACGTCGCCCGCACCGCCGTCAACGCCGACGGCCAGACCGTGCTGACCAAGGACCCCGACCCGCAGGCCTACACCAACGACTACGTGACCAAGGCGATCGCGATGCTCAAGGGGGAGGGGGTGGACGTCGTGGGCGCGAGCTACCAGCCCGAGACCGTCACCCTCAACCCCGGCGGCAACTAGCAGAAGCACCCCGACGAGGCGCCCGGGCCCGGGCCCGCAGGCCCGGGCGCCCCGCTGCGTTCCGAGGACGCGTCCCCCGCGAGTCGCGCTCTGGGCTCCCGCGAGTCGGGCTGTGGGCTTCGGCGAGTCGGGCTGTGGGCATTGGCGAGTCGGGCTGTGGGCATTGGCGAGTCGGGCTCCGGGCTTTCGCGAGTCGGGCTCTGGGCTTCCGCGAGTCGGGCTCTGGGCTTCCGCGAGTCGGGCTCTGGGCTCCGGCGAGTCGCGAGCTTCTCGACGCCCTCCGCTCGTGATCAGCGTTTGTGTGCAGCGGCGGCAGCTCGAGCAGCCGCACGTGCACGTCATGAGTGATCATCAGCCGCGGTCGGCGCAGTGATGAGGTGTAGCGACGCCGTGGCCAGCCGCCTCCGTGCCGTGGTTGCCCTTCTTCGACGCACGCTCCCGACCCTCCGCCCCATGATCGAGTCTGAGTGCAGCGACGGCTGTCTGGCCGGGCGCACCTGCACACCACCAGCGATCACCAGGGGCTGTCGCCGCGTTCATGATGTGCGGTCGGTGCAGTGGTCAGGACTTCCGTGCGGTTGCGGCCGTCCGAGGAGCCCTGCGCGCACGCCTCCAGTGATCACAGAGGCGAGACGCGGGGTGGCGCACCGCGTGTCGGGAGTTCCGGCACCGCGAGTCGCGGGGTTCGGCCCGCCCGTGCGCCCACACTCGACGGGTCCTCGCCCATCCACTGCGGCACCGCCGCACACTCCGTCGTCGCACCCCACACTTCGTCGACGGGGTGTGTCTCGCTTCGCGGGGTGTGCGAGCCGGCCGCGCGGACGATGGCGGAGCCGGCAGCCCGATCTGCCCTCGTGGATCTGCCGCCCGCCCGTACCTGCCGCCCGCCCGTACCTGCCGTCCGCCCGTACCTGCCGCCGCTCGTCGCGGCGGCCAGCACACCCGGTGTAGAGTGTTCCCGATTTTATTGACACCGGTTTAGGCTGCCAGGTCGGTTAGTTC
>NZ_JAJTTE010000150.1 GCF_021343995.1 Pseudonocardia terrae
TCGGTGAGTCCCGGGTCAAGGCCTGGGGTGTGACGTTCACGCTCGTGGCGCTCTATGTTCTGAACTATGCGGACAAGGCGGTGCTGGGTCTGGTGGCCCAGCCGCTGTCCGAGGAGCTGGGCCTCTCCAGTTCGCAGATCGGTCTGATCGGGAGCGCGTTCTTCGCCGCGTTCGTGTTCAGCGGGTTCTTCGCCGGCGCCCTGACCCGGTGGCTCGCGCTGCGCTGGATCATGGTGATCCTGTCGCTGACCTGGGCGGCGTCGATGCTGCCGGCCACGCTGTTCGCCGGGTTCGCGATCATGATGGCCTCGCGGATCGCGCTGGGCCTGTTCGAGGGCCCGTCCAGCGCGATCATCCACACCGGCGTCTACTCCTGGCACCCGCCGGCGAAGCGGGCCCTGCCCGGGGCGTTCATCACCTCCGGCTCGTCGATCGCGAAGATCGCGTTGATGCCGCTGCTCGCGGTCATCGTCGCCACCTGGGGCTGGCGGGGCGCGTTCATCGCGCTGTCCGCGATGGGCATCGCCTGGTGCATCGTCTGGCTGATGGTCTGGCGCGAGGGCCCGTACGGCACCAAGGCCAAGACGGCCCCCGCCGAGCCCACCGACACACCCGAGCCGAAGGCGGCGGTGGCACCGAACGCGGACCTGCCGTGGTGGCGGATCGCGCTCACCCCGACCTTCATCGGTGGTCTGCTCGCGGTGTTCGCCATGTACGCCCTCGTCTCGACGGTGCTGACCTGGCTGCCCTCCTACTTCGAGGTCGGACTCGGGTACAGCCGCCTGCAGGCCGGTGTCATGTTCGGGTTCCCGTCGATCGTCGGTGTGATCGCGCTGTTCACCAGCACCTTCATCAGCGACCGGCTGATGTCTCGGGGCACCTCCTCGCGGGTCCTGCGTGGCATCCTGCCCGGCACCGGGCTGTTGCTCTGCGGCGTGGCACTCACCGCCCTGCCCGCCATCGGCTCCCCGGCGTTCGCCGTCGCCGTGGTCTCGCTGGGCTACGGCGTGGGCTCCATCGTGTTCCCGCTGATCAACGCCGCGGTCTCCCAGCTGTGCCCGCCGCACCGCCTCGCCACCACCCTGGGCATCTTCCTGGCCCTGATGGCACTGGGCGGGCTGGTCGGGCCGTACCTGACCGGTGTCGTCGTCGACGCCGCCGCCTCGCCGGCCGAGGGCTACGCCACCGCGTTCCAGGTCTTCGGCGTCATGGCGCTGATCGGCGGCGCCGCCGCGGTCCTGCTCATGAACCCCGAACGCGACGC
>NZ_JAJTTE010000151.1 GCF_021343995.1 Pseudonocardia terrae
CAGCACGACCACGAGCGCGGCCAGGACGACCAGCGCCGTCCGGAGCAGGACGAGGTGGTCGTGGACCCACGGCCCCACCGGGCCCTCGGCGAGCCGGCGGCCGACCGCGCCCCGGCGCAGGGACGCCACCCCGCGGGCCAGGGTGGCGCGGATCCGCACCGCCGCGGACGACCGGCCGGTCACCCACGCCGCGAGCGCCACGACGAGGCCGACGACGAACAGCGTCCGCAGCCCGGCGCGGACGAAGCGCACGACGATGTCGTAGGCCGACGCCGCCGCGGCGGCCCCCTGCTGGGGCACGGAACCGACCACCACGCCCCGCACGATCAGCAGGGCCGCGGCCAGGACGAGCATCGTCCCCATGACGGCCAGGCCGACCACGAGCGTCGCCCGCCGCCGGTTCCGCGCCAGCAGCACCCCGCCGATCAGGAACACGAGGCTGACCCAGGGCAGCCAGGTCGCCGCCACGTCGAGCAGGTGGTAGAGCGTCTGGCCGCGGACCAGGATGCTGGCCGGGAACAGCGTGATCGTCGGGTGGACCGGCGGGATCTTCGCGGCGAGCGCGAAGCCGTCGGCCACGAGCCGCTGCTGGGCCGCCTGGATGAAGGGGTAGAGGTCCAGGACGGCGTCGCCGCCCTGGACGGTGATCGCCGAGGACTGGCCGGCGAGCACCGCCGCCAGCTGCTGGTGGGTCAGGGTCAGCGCCTGCTGCCCGGCGGCGATGAACGCCGGGCTGCTCACGACGTCCTGGACCTTCCCCTGCACGAAGCTGCGGGTGCCGTCGGCGAGCGGGCCGGTGAGCCCGTGCAGCCGGTCGGCGATCGGGGCGGGCAGGCCCTGGGCGGCCAGCGCGTCGACCGCCTGGTTCGCCAGCTGCTGGACGTCGACCTGGGCGAAGATCTCCTGGGTCACCCGGTCCGTCACCGCCGTCTGCACCGCGGGGTCCTCGAGGACCGGACCCATGGTGGCGACGAACCGGTCGGTGTCGGAGATCTGGTTGTGCGCCCAGACCGCGAGCACGGACACGGGCACCAGCAGCAGGCCCAGCACCAGCAACACCGCCGAGCCCAGGGAGGCCCACCGGACCGGGCGGCGCGCACGCACCGGAGGCGGCGGAGGCACCGAGGGCGCGGGGGACGCGGCCCGCAGGGCGGCCAGCTCGGTCCGCAGGCGGTGCAGCTCCGCCCGCTCCTCGGA
>NZ_JAJTTE010000152.1 GCF_021343995.1 Pseudonocardia terrae
TCTTCGAGCGCCGCCGGGTCGCCGCCGGGTCCTCGTGGGGCAACGCCGGGTGGCTCACGCCCGCCCTGACCACGCCGCTGCCGGAGCCGGCCGTGCTGCGCTACGGGCTGCGGGCCGCGCTCGACCCGGCCTCCCCGGTGTATGTCCCGATCAGTCTCGAGGCGAGCCTGTGGCGCTTCCTCACCGGCTTCGCCCGCCACTGCACCACCCGCCGGTGGCGGCGCGGGATGGTCGCCTACCGCGGCGTCAACCGGCAGGCCCTCGACGCCTTCGACGAGCTCGCCGCCGGCGGCGTCGAGGCCCCGACCCGGCCCGCCGACCCGTTCCTGGTGTGCTTCGCCCACGACGGCGAACGGGCGTCGCTGCTCGAGGAGCTCACCGAGCTGGAACGGCTCGGCCAGAAGGTCGGCTACGACGTCCTCACCGGCGACCAGGCACGCGATCTCGCCCCGGTCCTCACCGACCACGTCACGGCGGCGGTGCGGCTGCACGACCAGCGCTTCATCGACCCTCCGCGCTACCTCGCCGCCCTCGCCGACGCGGTCCGGGCCCGAGGGGCCGTCATCACGGAGAACCTCCGGGTCCTGGGCCTGCACGACGACGGTGGACACGTCTCCGTGCAGTGCCGCAAGGGCAACCTCCGCTACGACGTCGCCGTCATCGCCACCGGGGCGTGGCTGCCCGAGTTGGCCTACCCGTTCGGGGTCCGCGTCCCGGTCCAGGCCGGCCGCGGCTACAGCTTCACCGTGCCGGCGCAAGACCTGCCCGACGGCCCGATCTACCTGCCGGTGCAGCGGCTGGCGTGCACCCCGCTGGGCGAGCGGCTGCGGATCGCCGGGATGATGGAGTTCCGTGACCCGGACGAGCCTCTCGACCAGCGCCGCGTCCAGGCCATCGTGAACGCCACGCGGCCCTTCCTGCAGGGAGTGGACCTCGACGACCGGCGCGACGAATGGGTCGGGTCCCGCCCGTGCACGCCGGACGGGCTGCCCGTGGTCGGCCCGACCTCCTCACCACGGATCTTCGCCGCCGGCGGGCACGGCATGTGGGGCGTCGTCCTCGGCCCGCTCACCGGCCGGCTGCTCGCCGACGCCGTCGTCACCGGTTCCGTGCCGTACGAGCTGCAGGCGTTCCGGCCGCTGCGATGAGCCGACC
>NZ_JAJTTE010000153.1 GCF_021343995.1 Pseudonocardia terrae
CGGGGCGTTCGTCGAGCCCGAGCAGGGTGGACAGCGCGATCTGCACGTGCACCCCGCGCCGCGGGTTGGCCGGCGACTCGGTCTCAGCCGTGCCGTTCCGATCGGCCTGCTCACCGGTCGCCTCGGAGCCCTCCGAGCCGGCTGCGGTCAGCGGTCCCAACCTGCTGCCCCGCTCGGCTCTGCCCTCCGCCCGCTCCGCCTCACCGTCTGCGGCCTCGGCCGACGCGGTCGCGTCCCGTCCGGTCTCGGCCCGCTCGGCTTCTCTCCGCTCGATCTCGGTCCGCTCGATCTCGGCCTGAGCGGCCTCGGTGTGCGCGGCCTCGGTGTGTGCGGCGTTGGTGTGTGCGGCGTTGGTGTGCGCGGCGTCGTTGCGCTCGGACTCGGTTCGGCCTGCCGTGGATCGGTCGGCTGCGGAGCGGCCAGCTGTCGATGGTTTCGCTGTCGTGCGCTCCGGGTGAACGCTCTGCGTCGACGACGCGCCGGGCGGCTCGGTCCTGTCCGAGGGCGAGCTCGCCGGCGGCGCCATGGTCCCCGGTCGCTGCGTGCCTTCGTCGGCTCCGGACGTGGGCGCGCTAGTTGCCGGCCTCCCGGCCGGGGCGGAGCGGGGCCTGCCGGTCGACCGGGCCGGGACCTGACCCGCGGGCGAATCGGCGGACTCGGAGGCGGCGTCGTGGAGCAGGGCGGTGATGATCTGCGCGTCGGTCAGGGTGTGCAGCCGGCCGTCGAGGAACCCGACGAACAGGTCCACCCGGATCTGGTCCAACCGCCCGGGGTGCCCGCCCCGGCGCACCTGATGGGCGAGGCGGTCGATGCGGGCGACCGCGGCGTCGGCATCCTCCGGGGCGACGCCGTGCGCGGTGATCGTGACGGTGCCGTCCTCGGTCACGCACGCCGACACCGCCCGGCGGGCGTGTGCGCGGCGGAACAGCCGCTCGTAGTGCGCGGGGTCGATCTCCAGGATCAGCCGGCGCAGCCGCCGCGAGATCTCGCTGGTGGTCCAGCGCCGGGCTCGCGGCAACACCAGCGCGCACAGGTGCGCGCACTGCGCGGCCGGGAGCCCGACCAGGTGGCGTAGGAACACCGCGGCCTTCGGCCAGTCGAT
>NZ_JAJTTE010000154.1 GCF_021343995.1 Pseudonocardia terrae
ACCCAGTGCTGGAAGTAGTCACCGACGTTGTAGCCGAGGAACGGCAGCATGGCCATCGGGTCCCGGCGCACCTGGCCGAGCCCGCCGGCCGCGGCCGCGGTCTTCTCCGACGACATCGTGGCGCCCATGAAGGTGCCGTGCTGCCAGTCACGGGCCTCGGTCACCAGCGGGACCGTGGTCTTGCGGCGGCCGCCGAACAGGATCGCCGAGATCGGCACACCCTTCGGGTCCTGCCACTCCGGCGCCACGACCGGGCACTGCGAGATCGGCGTGGTGTAGCGGGAGTTCGGGTGCGCCGCATCGGTGCCCGACTCCGGCGTCCAGTCGTTGCCCTTCCAGTCCCTGAGGTGCTGCGGCTCGCCCTCCAGGCCCTCCCACCAGACGTCCCCGTCGTCCGTCAGCGCCACGTTGGTGAAGATCGAGTTGCCCGCCTCGATGGTGCGCATCGCGTTCGGGTTGGTCTTCCAGTTCGTCCCCGGCGCGACGCCGAAGAAGCCGAACTCGGGGTTGACCGCGTAGAGCCGGCCGTCCTCGCCGAAGCGCATCCAGGCGATGTCATCGCCGACGGTCTCCGCGCGCCAGCCCGGGATGGTCGGCTGCAGCATCGCAAGGTTGGTCTTGCCGCAGGCCGACGGGAAGGCCGCCGCGACGTAGTAGGACTTCTCCTCCGGGCTGATCAGCTTGAGGATCAGCATGTGCTCGGCGAGCCAGCCCTCATCGTGCGCGATCGCGGAGGCGATCCGCAGCGCATAGCACTTCTTGCCCAGCAGCGCGTTGCCGCCATAGCCGGAGCCGAACGACCAGATCTCGCGGGTCTCCGGGAAGTGGGTGATGTACTTCGTCTCGTTGCACGGCCAGGGCACGTCCCGCTGCCCCGGCTCGAGGGGCGCACCGACCGAGTGCACCGCCGGGACGAACTTCTCGCCTGCGGGGCCGTCCAGCAACGGCAGCACCGAGGCACCCATCCGGGTCATGATCTTCATGGAGACCACGACGTACTCGGAGTCGGTGATCTCGACGCCCAACATGGGCTCGTCGGCGTCGAGCGGGCCCATGCAGAACGGCACGACATACATCGTGCGGCCACGCATACA
>NZ_JAJTTE010000155.1 GCF_021343995.1 Pseudonocardia terrae
CTAGTGCGAAGTCTCCCAGTTCGGCGGGGCGAGGACCGTGCTCATCCGTTCGAGTTGGTCGCGGTGCAGGGCGCTGAGTTCGCCGAGGGTCTGCTCCCCGCTTGGGGTGAGACCCACTCGGACCACCCTCGCGTCATCTGGGTCGTGCGACCGCCGTACCAGGTTCTGTCCCTGGGCCCGGTTGACCAGCTCGACGGTGCTGTGGTGGCGCAGCTGCAGGCGGTCGGCCAGCTCGCCGACCGTGGCCCAGTCCCGCCCAGGGAAGCCCTTGAGGGCGAGCAGCAGCTGGTACTGCTGAGGGGTGAGCCCGTGGTGGCGCACGGTCTCCTCGCTGAATCGCAGGTAGCGCCGGATGCCGAAGCGGAACCGGGCCAGAGCCTCGAAGTCCTGCTTGGTCAGCGGTGTCGGCGTCGCTCGTTCCTCCTGCTGCACGGTCACAGTGTGATGACACCACGTCGACAGCCGGAAGGGGGCTCCTTGCCGGTTTCTATCGTGTTACGATATAAACGAGGTGCCGGTGAGGTAGGAGGTGCGTCGTGTTGGACGATCACGATCACCACGCGCTGGACGAGCTCGAGTGGCAGCTGTCGCTGGACGACCCCGACTTCGTCCTGAGGTTTCAGCGCGACCAGGACCAGATGGCCGAGTGGCTCCGGCGCCGCCGGGGCCACCGCATCGCCGTGATCACCGCCCTGACCACGGGCGTTCTGCTGGTGCCCCTCGGATCGCCCGCTGGGGCACTGGCTGCGGTTCTGGCCACTGGTCTGGTCTGGATGACCTGGAGATTCCCGAAGGCCTTCGGCCGGTCGCCCTGATCGCGGCTGCGGCCCAGGCCTGACAAGGGCGCCGACTTACGAACAGCACGCCAGGTTGGCGCACACCACCACTGCTCGGAGGCACGTGATGATCGTTCTTTGGACGCTGATCGTGGTCGGCGCGCTGTGTCTTCTGCTCGGGGCGGCCACCAGCCTGCGCGTGGTGCAGGAGTACGAGCGGGGGGTGGTGTTCCGGTTCGGCCGGGTGCGTCCGCAGACCCTCGGCCCG
>NZ_JAJTTE010000156.1 GCF_021343995.1 Pseudonocardia terrae
CGCGGCGTCCACGCGCTGGACCCCGCCCTGCTCAACCTGGTGAAGCGAAGCCGGCCCCGCATCGAGCACAAGACCGCGGAGCTGGCCGACCACTTCTACACGGCCCTGCTCGCGCGGGCCCCGGGGCTGCGCACCCTGTTCCCGCTCGACCCACACGGCCGGCGAGCCCCCCTCACCGACACCCTGATCTGGCTGCTCCAACGCCTCGATGACCGCGACGAGCTCGTCCGCCGGCTCGCCGACCTCGGCCGCGACCACCGCAAACACGGCATCACCGCCGCCCACTACGAGACGGCCGGACACGCACTGCTCGACACCCTCGCCCACATCCACGGCCCGACGACCTGGACCCCGCCGATCGCAGCCGCCTGGGCCAAGGCCTACGCCGCGGCCACCCACGAGATGCTCACCGCGGCCGCGGCCGAGCGTGGCCCGGCGCTGTGGCTCGGTCGCGTCGTCGAACACCGCCGCCCCACGGCCGACCTGGCCTGCATCATCGTGCAGACACTCGAACCGCTCCCCCACCGGCCCGGCCAGTACCTCAGCGTCGAGACCCCGCAGCGCCCCGGGCTGTGGCGCTACCTCTCCCCCACCGAACCCGCCCGTCCCGACGGGGTCATGCGGTTCTGCGTGCGCGCGCTCCGCCACGGCCTGGTCAGCCCGGCCCTGGTCGCGCAGACCCGGATCGGGGACACCTGGCGCCTCGGCCCACCCCTGGGCCGCCTGCCCGAGGTCCTGGACACCCGCCGCGACCTGCTCATCCTCGGCTCCGGGACCGGGATCGGCCCCTTGAGCGCCCTGGTCGCCGCCCTCGACACCCGGGACGACCCCCCACGGACACAACTCTACGTCGGCGCCCGCGACGAGACCGAGCTGCGTGCCCTGCTCGCCATGGCACCCGGCGCCCGGCACCGCTCCTGGCTGACCCTCACCCCCGTCATCCCCGCGACCGACGACGACCGGCCCAGCTCGGTGGTCGGTACCGCTCTGCGCGGCCGGACCTGGCGAGACCACGACATCGTCGTCTGCGG
>NZ_JAJTTE010000015.1 GCF_021343995.1 Pseudonocardia terrae
GGTCGTGCTCGAGGCCGCGCGGCGAACCGCTACGACAGCAGGCGGACGCTCGGTAGGGTCCGGGCCGTGACCGAACTCGTGCACCGCGACACCGCCGACGGCGTCGCGACGATCACCCTCGACTCCCCCGGCAACCGCAACGCGCTGTCGGCGCAACTGCGGCGCGAGCTGATCGGGCACCTCGACGCCGCGCTCGCCGACGACGCGGCGCGGGTGATCGTGCTGACCCACACCGGCACGGTGTTCTGCGCCGGGATGGACCTGAAGGAGTCGAAGGGGCAGAGCGCCGGGCAGCAGGGGGTCACCGAGGTCCCGCGCATCCTCGAGACGATCTGGACCTCGCCCAAGCCCGTCGTCGCCCGGCTCACCGGCCCCGCCCGGGCCGGCGGCGTCGGCCTGGTCGCCGCCTGCGACATCGCCGTCGCCGCCGACACCGCCACGTTCGCGTTCACCGAGGTGCGCCTCGGCGTGGTGCCCGCGGTCATCTCCGTGACCGTGCTCCCCCGCCTGCTGCCCCGCGCCGCCCACGAGCTCTTCCTCACCGGCGAGACCTTCGACGCCGCCCACGCCGCCTCGATCGGTCTGCTCAACCGCGCGGTCCCCGCTGACGAGGTCGACACCGAGGTCGCCCGGTACGTCGACATGCTCCGGCTCGGCGCGCCCGGGGCACTCGCGGGCGTCAAGGACCTGCTGCGCCGCGAGCGCCCGAGCTCCCTGTCCGACGACTTCGCGGAGATGAACGCCCTGTCCGCGGACTACTTCGCCGGCGAGGAGGGCCAGGAGGGCATCCGCGCCTTCGGCGAGAAGCGCAAGCCCAGCTGGGTCACCCCGGGCTGACCACCCCGACCCGGGGCATCCCTACGGCTCGACATCCCTACGGCTCGACATCCCTACGGCTCGACATCACTGCGGCTCAGGACATCACCGCGGCTCAGGGCCGCCAGGCGGGGTCCCGCCCGCTCACGCCGAGCGCCCGCTCGAACGCGGGCGCGCCGGCGTCGACGGGCACCTCGGGGCCGATCCACCCGGCCTCGCGGCCCATCGACGCCATGCCCGCCATCGCCTCCAGCGCGGCGTCGCCCAGCGCCGGCGACGCGCTGAACGGCTGCCCGGTCGCCACGGCGAGGTCCCAGGCGTGCACCACGAACTCGCCGGTCATCATCGCCCCGATCACGGCCGCGGGCATGGGTCCGCCGCCGAGGTGCGACTCGCCCTCCCACACCCGCGGCTCCGCCCACGCCGCGGCGGCCGCGAGGCCCTCCTTCTCCGCGGCGGCGGCCCATTCCGGCTCCGGCACGTCCCGCAGGAACGGCGCCCGGTCGTTCGCGCCCCACGCCTCCGGCCAGGCCTCGCGGGTGGCGGCGTGGTGCGCCAGCAGGAAGCCGAACGCGAGGTGGTTGACGAGGTCGGCGACGGTGTAGTCGGCGCACGGAGTCGGGTCGGCGTACCGCTCGGGCGCGGCGCCGCGGATCGTCGCGACCGCGAGGTCGACGGCGTCGGTGAACAGCGTCTGTTCGCTCATGTCCCCCAGCCTCGTCGGCCCCGAACGCCGCGCATTGCACATTTGCGCCACGTACCCTGGAGATCGTGCCCCACGCCCTGTCCTCCGCCCTCGACGAGGCGCTCGACCTGCTGGCGGGGCGCCCGCTCGTCGCGTTGACCGGGGCCGGGCTCTCCACGGACTCCGGCATCCCGGACTACCGCGGCCCCGACTCGCCCCCGCGCCGCCCGATGACCTACGGCGAGTTCGTCTCCGGCCCCGTCGCGCAACGCCGCTACTGGGCCCGCAGCCACGTCGGCTGGGCCCGGATGTGCCGGGCCGTGCCGAACCCGGGACACCTCGCCCTCGCCGACCTCGAGCGCCGCGGCGTCCTGCGTGGCGTGATCACGCAGAACGTCGACGGGCTGCACACCGAGGCCGGTCAGCGCGAGGTGATCGACCTGCACGGCCGGATCGCCGACGTCGTCTGCCTGTCCTGCCGCGTGATCAGCTCCCGCGCCGTGCTCCAGGATCGCTTCGAGGAGGCCAACCCCGGGTTCGCCGCCGCCGTCGGCCCGGAGATCGAGACCGCGCCCGACGGCGACGTCGTGCTGGAGCGGACCGAGGGCTTCCGGCTGGTCGGCTGCGCCGCGTGCGGCGGCCCGCTCAAGCCCGACGTCGTGTTCTTCGGCGAGAACGTGCCGAAGGACCGGGTGACCCGCGCCTACGCGATGGTCGACGCGCTGCAGCCCGTGGGCGGCGCGCTCCTGGTCGCCGGCTCCTCGCTGACCGTCATGTCCGGGCTGCGGTTCGTGAAGCACGCCGCCAAGCACGACGTGCCGGTGGTCATCGTGAACCGGGGCGAGACCCGCGGCGACCCGCTCGCGGCCCTGCGCGTCGACGCGGGGTGCTCCGAGGTGCTCTCGGCGTTGGCCGGGGTGTGCGGGGGTTCCGGGGTGGGCACCGTGGACACCCCGATCCCGCAGTGGCGGGACCTGGCCCCCTGATCAGGGTCGGTTCCGCCGCGCGAGCGCGGCGGTGACCACACCCGCGGCCCGGTCCAGCAGCCCCGCGACGACCCAGCAGAGCGGCAGCACCACCACGATCGCCAGCCCGACCTGCACCGGGAACGCGAGCTGCGTCAGCCACAGCTCCAGCGCGTCCCACCAGTCCGCGATCGCCCTCGCCACGGTCCACACGGTAGCGCCGGGTCGGTCGGGTTAGGTTCTGGGCATGTTCGCCGTCTACGCCGCTGAGCCCAACGCCGACGCTCCGCTCGACTCGCTGACCGTCGGCGAGCGTCCCGACCCCGAGGTCCCCGAGGGCTGGGTCAAGGTCCGGGTCACCGCCGCCAGCCTCAACATGCACGACCTCTGGACGCTCCGGGGCGTCGGCATCAAGCCCGAGCAGTTCCCGATGATCCTGGGCTGCGACGGCGCCGGCACCCTCGAGGACGGCACCGAGGTCGTCCTGCACTCGATCATCGGCGACCCGGCCTGGAGCGGCGACGAGACGCTCGACCCGAAGCGCACGCTCCTCACCGAGAAGTACCAGGGCGCGATGGCCGACCACATCGTGGTCCCGAAGCGCAACGCCATCCCGAAGCCCGAGGGCATCACCGCGAGCCAGGCGGCCGTGATGGGCACCGCGTGGCTGACCGCCTACCGCATGCTGTTCACCAAGTCCGGACTGCACCCCGGGCAGACGATGCTCGTGCAGGGCGCGTCGGGCGGCGTCTCCACCGCACTGGTCCAGCTCGGCCGCGCGGCCGGGATGACGGTCTGGGTGACCGGACGCACCGAGGAGAAGCGCAACCTCGCCGAGAAGCTCGGCGCGCACGCCGTCTTCGAGTCCGGTGCGAAGCTCCCCGGCAAGGTCGACGCCGTGTTCGAGTCGGTCGGCGAGGCCACCTGGAAGCACTCCATGCGTGCCCTGCGCCCCGGCGGCGCGATCATCTGCTGCGGCTCGACGAGCGGGCCGAACCCCGGCGCCGACCTGCAGCGACTGTTCTTCCTCCAGCTCCGTGTGGAGGGCTCCACGATGGGCACGCGGCAGGAGCTGGCGGACCTGCTGAGCTTCGTCGCCAACGCCGGCATCGCCCCGGAGATCGGCCTCGAGCTGCCCCTCGAGCGGGCCGAGGAGGGCTTCCGCGCGATGCTGGACGGGGATACAGCGGGCAAGATCGTGTTCACGCACTGACACCGGTAACGTTGCTGTCGCGGTCTTCTCCTCGCGAACTGCGGCGATCGGGCCGCACAGCAAGTACAGTCGGTCATCGTGCCTGAGCCACTTAGTCCCCCGGCGCCGGTGCACGGTCGAACCATGACCGTCCCGGCGCCGCGCGTCCCCGGCCTCGTCGAGCTCCTCGACCGGGTGGAGCGCGCCGTCGCGGCGTCGCTCACCCCGGCCACCTCGGCGCAGGGCGTCAGCCGCGACGGCTGGCGGGTCCTGCTGATGCTCGCCCGCGGCGGCGGAGGCCGCAGCATGGGTGAGATCGCCGCGCACACCGCTCTCCCGGCCCCCACCGCGACGCGCGTCGTCGACCGTCTGGTCGCCGACGGGCACGCCTACCGCCAGAACGACCCGGTGGACCGAAGGCGGGTGCTGGTGCATCTCGCCGCGGGCGGCCGCGAGGTCGTGGAGCGTGTGTGCGGGAGCATCGAGCGCCGCGTCGGCACCGCCCTCGGCGCCGCGCGGACCCCGGAACGCGTGCAGCTCGCCCGTCTCCTCGACGACCTGGCGAACCCCGACCCCGAGTAGAGCTCCCCCAGCGACCTCGAGCTCCCCGGCTCCCTCCGCCCGTACCCCGGCTCAACAGCGACGCCGGGTTCCCCGGGCCCTCGGTCCGAAAGTCCCGAGGCCTACTTCTTGGCCTTGTCCGCGCTCGAATCGGTGGACAGCGCCGCGACGAAGGCCTCCTGCGGCACGTCGACCCGACCGATGGTCTTCATGCGCTTCTTGCCCTCCTTCTGCTTCTCCAGCAGCTTGCGCTTCCGGCTGATGTCGCCGCCGTAGCACTTGGCGAGCACGTCCTTGCGGATCGCGCGGATGGTCTCGCGCGCGATGATCCGCGACCCGACTGCGGCCTGGATCGGCACCTCGAACTGCTGGCGCGGGATCAGCTCGCGCAGCTTCGCGGCCATGGTCGTGCCGTACGCGTACGCCGCGTCCTTGTGCACGATCGCCGAGAAGGCGTCGACCGGCTCGCCCTGCAGCAGGATGTCGACCTTCACCAGGTCCGACTGCTGCTCGCCGGCCTCCTCGTAGTCCAGCGACGCGTAGCCACGGGTCCGGGACTTCAGCGCGTCGAAGAAGTCGAAGATGATCTCGGCGAGCGGCATGGTGTACCGCAGCTCGACGCGCGTCTCGGACAGGTAGTCCATCCCGCCGAGCTGGCCGCGGCGGCTCTGGCAGAGCTCCATGATCGCGCCGATGAACTCCGACGGCGCCAGGATCGTGACCTTGACGATCGGCTCGTGGATCTCGGCGACCTTGCCCGTCGGCCAGTCCGACGGGTTCGTCACGGTCATCTCCGTGCCGTCGTCCTTCAGCACGCGGTAGACGACGTTCGGTGCGGTGGAGATGAGGTCGAGGTCGTACTCGCGCTCGAGCCGGTCCCGGGTGATCTCCAGGTGCAGCAGGCCGAGGAACCCGCAGCGGAACCCGAAGCCCAGCGCGGCCGAGGTCTCCGGCTCGTAGGTGAGCGCGGCGTCGTTGAGCTGGAGCTTGTCGAGGGCCTCGCGCAGGTCCGGGTACTGGGAGCCGTCCACCGGGTAGAGCCCGGAGTAGACCATCGGGCGCGGCTCGCGGTAGCCGGTGAGCGGTTCGGTGGCGCCGTGCCGCTGGCTGGTGACGGTGTCGCCGACCTTCGACTGGCGGACGTCCTTCACGCCGGTGATGAGGTAGCCCACCTCGCCGACGCCGAGGCCCTGGCTCGGCTTCGGCTCCGGCGACACGATGCCGACCTCGAGCAGCTCGTGGGTGGCGCCGGTCGACATCATCTTGATCCGCTCGCGCGGGACGATCCTGCCGTCGACGACCCGGATGTAGGTGACGACGCCGCGGTAGGTGTCGTAGACCGAGTCGAAGATCATCGCGCGGGCCGGGGCGTCCGCGTCGCCCTCCGGCGCGGGCACCTGTTTCACGACCTCGTCGAGCAGCGCCTCGACGCCCAGGCCGGTCTTGGCGCTGACCCGCAGCACGTCGCCCGGGTCGCAGCCGATGATGTGCGCGATCTCCGCGGCGTAGCGGTCCGGGTCCGCCGCCGGCAGGTCGATCTTGTTGAGGACCGGGATGATCGTGAGGTCCTTGTCGAGCGCCAGGTAGAGGTTCGCCAGGGTCTGCGCCTCGATCCCCTGCGCGGCGTCGACCAGCAGGATCGCGCCCTCGCACGCCTCCAGTGCCCGCGAGACCTCGTAGGTGAAGTCGACGTGGCCGGGCGTGTCGATCAGGTGCAGGACGTGGTCGGTGCCGTCGACCGTCCACGGCAGCCGGACGTTCTGCGCCTTGATCGTGATGCCGCGCTCGCGCTCGATGTCCATGCGGTCGAGGTACTGCGCGCGCATGGCGCGCTCGTCGACCACGCCCGTGATCTGCAGCATCCGGTCGGCCAGCGTCGACTTGCCGTGGTCGATGTGGGCGATGATGCAGAAGTTCCGGATGCGCTCCGGCGGGGTGAACGTGCGGTCGGCGTACGTCGTCACTCAGACATCCATTCCGGTACGGGGTCACACCCATCGTCCCACGTCGCCCGATCGGGCCGCGCAGGCCCGCGCCCCCTGTGAGGCACGTGTGAGACGGACCACCGTCGGGTATCCGCGGCCATGGATTCCGTGAGCACCGGTACCCCGTCCTCGTCCGGGTCCGCCTCCGGCGCCCCCGCCCCGACGGGCCCCGGACCGGACCCGTCCGCCGACCCCGCCACCCGGGAGATCTCCCGGCCCCAGCAGGTCGCCGGGCCACGGGAATGGGTCGGGCACACGGTGCGCGGGCGGTCCGGGAACACCGTCGGCAAGCTCACGGACGTCGTCGACGGACCGGACGGCACCCCCTGGGGCGTCGTGCAGCCGCGGCTCGGCGGCGCGCACACCATCCCGCTCGCCGGGGCGGTGCCCGACGACCGCGGGGTCACCGTGCCGATCGACCGCCGCACCCTGCGCAGCGCCCCCAGCCGCCGGGAGCCCGACCACGACCTGGCCCAGCACTACACCAGCCGCGGCGCGTTGACCGCCGCCCACGAGTACCAGCACGAGCGGTTCGGCGGCCTCAAGATCGGGTCCGCGTTCTTCGGCTGGCTCGTCGCCGTGGGCCTCACGGTGCTGCTCGGTGCGCTCGCCGCGCTCGTCGTGCGGCTGGCCGGGGTGTCGCCGGACATGAGCGGCGGCCCCGGGCAGGACCCGCGGATGCTCGGCGTCGCCGGCGGGATCGTCGCGGTCGTCGTGATGCTGCTGGCCTACTACGCGGGCGGGTACGTCGCCGGCCGGCTCGCCCGGTTCGACGGCGCCCGCAACGGCGTCGCGGTCTGGGCCATGGGCCTGGTCGTCACGGCCGCGGTGTCGATCGCGACCGCCGTCACGGGCACCACCGACAGCCTGTTCACCGCGCTCCGCGTGCCCGGCGTGGCGGTGTCCGGGGAGTCGCTGACCCTCACCGGCGTGATCGCGCTGCTGATCGCGGCGGTCGTCGCGCTGATCGGCGCCGTGGTCGGCGGCAAGGCGGGCGAGCGCTACCACCGCCGGGTGGACCGGGCGGCGGAGTCGGCGCTCACTCCCTGACCGCTCGCTCAGGGCCTGCTGCTCAGGGACCCGTGCCGTCCCACTCGTCGAGCGGGGCGCAGTGCCAGCGCCAGCTCTCCAGCGGCGGGCGCGCGCCCAGCGGCGCGCGGCCGTTGGCCCAGCGCAGCGTGGGCCAGGACCGTTCGTCGTGCGGCGCCCACGGGAACAGCCGGCGGAGGACGTGGAGGGCGAGGTGCGCGTCGGGCTCGAAGGCCAGCCCGAGGCCGCGGGCGGCGTCGTCGGTGTGCACCAGCAGCTCGTCGCACGCCATCGCCGCGAACCCCGAGGGATCGGCAGCCCCCTCCGGGTGGAAGCCGCGGACGTCGTCGGCGCAGGCGTCGATCGTGGCCGCCAGGACGAACACCCCGGCGCGCACGGCCGCCACCAGCGTGGCCGGGGGCCGGTCGGCGCGCACCTGTACCTCCAGCGCGTCGACCTCGGCCGGGCCGCCCGCGAGGTCCGCGGCGTAGAAGAGGAGCACCTGCGCGACGTGCGCGACGACCTCGGACACCGTCATGTCCAGCGTGCCCGCCCGCACCGACCAGTCCCGCCCGACCGCGCCGCCGAGCAGGCCGGTGCAGGCGGCGGCCGCGGAACGCACGTCGTCGCTGCGCACGTCGCTCACCGTAGGAGCGACGGCGCTCCCTCGTCACCCCGCGCCACCCGGGTGAGGTGTGTGCGGGGCGGGCGAGCGGGCACCCCTCCCCCGTGCCCGATCATGGTGTGCTCCCCGGGGTGCGGCGGATCGCCGTGCTCCGCGCCAACGGCCTCGGCGACGCCCTCGTGGCCCAGCCCGCCCTCGCGGCCCTGCGGGCCGCCTACCCCGACGCCTCGATCACGCTCGCGACCTCGGCGCCGGTGGCCGAGCTGCTGCGCGGGCGTCCGTTCCCGGTCGACGAGGTGCTCGAGGCCCCGCGGGTGTCGGGGGTGCGCGGCGAGGTCGGCGGGCCGCCCGACGACCCGCCCGAGGTCGTCGAGGAGTTCTGCGCCGCGATGCGCGAGCGAGGGTTCGATCTCGCCGTGCAGCTGCACGGCGGCGGCGCCAACGCCAACCCCCTACTGCTGCGCTTCGGCGCGCGTGTGACCGCCGGCAGCCGGGCGGACGACGCGCCCGC
Organism: Pseudonocardia terrae; assembly: GCF_021343995.1. Lineage (GTDB taxonomy): Bacteria > Actinomycetota > Actinomycetes > Mycobacteriales > Pseudonocardiaceae > Pseudonocardia > Pseudonocardia terrae. Next base: position 8,370 of record NZ_JAJTTE010000015.1, read on the forward strand.
GCTGACCCGGACGATCCCGTGGACGTCCTTCCAGCACGACGTCCTGCGCTGGCTCGAGGTCGTCGACCTCGTCGGGGCGCGCCCGGTCACGCTGCGGCCCGAGCTCACCGTGACCGGGGCGGACCGGGCCGCCGCCGACGCCGCCCTATCGGCCCGATCCGCCCTGTCCGCCCTGTCCGCCCCGCCCGCCCTGTCCGGGCCCCTCGTCGTGCTGCATCCCGGCGCCACCGACGTCAGCCGGCAGTGGCCACCCGAGCGCCTCGGGCAGGTCGGACGGGCGCTCGCGGAGCGCCGCCGCGCCTGCGTCGCGGTCATCGGCGGCAAGGGCGACCTCGAGCTCGGCGAGCAGGTCCGTGCCGGCCTGGGCGACACCCCTGTCCTCGACCTCGTGGGCACGCTGGACCTCAACGGGCTGGTGGGCGTGCTCGAGCGGGCGGACCTGCTGGTCGGCAACGACTCCGGGCCACGGCACATCGCCGAGGCGGTCGGCACCCCCACCGTCGGTGTGTTCACCCGGGCCAACCTGATCGACGTCAGCCCGCTGTTCCGCGCCCGGCACCGGGTGGTGGTCGACCGGGAGAGCCGCTGCGCGGTCTGCGGCGACCCGTACCTCGGCCGCAGCTGCGGGCACGAGGCCACAGTGCTCGCGGGCGTCGAGGTCCCGGAGGTGCTCGACGCCGCGCTGGCCCTGCTCCCCTGATCCCGTCGTCGTCAGCGGGTGGGCCGTCCTCCGGTCACGCGGGTTCCTGCCCTACCTGGTCCGGTGGTCACACCTCCGCCCAGAAGCGGTCGAGCACGGCCGCACCGCGCTCCGGGTCCTGCGTCATCCACCAGTGCCCGAGTCCCGCCAGCACCTCGACGCGGGCCCCGGCCCGGGCGGCCGCGCGGTGCCGCTGCTCCTCCGTGCCGACCATGTGGTCCTCGGTCGGCATCAGCGCGAGCCCGGGGCGCGCGGCCGCCTTCTCCAGGTCCGCGCCCAGCTCCGCCAGGACCGGCTGCGCGGCCGAGCGGTACAACCGCAGGATCGAGTCGGCCATCGCCTGGTCGAACGCCGCCCCGATGCGCTCGGCCACGCGGGCGTCCATGCCGAACCGGACCAGCCGCTCGACGCGGGCCTCGGGCCCCGCCGCCAGCATCGCCGCGACCGCCTCCTCGCCGGCACCCTCCCGCTGCCAGACCTGGGCCAGCTCGTGCCACACGTAGTCCGGGTCGAGGATGCCGACGACGTCCACGACCCAGCTGCGCAGCAGGTCCGGCCGGACCATCGCCACGTTCAGCACGTGCCCGCCGCCCCAGTCGTGCCCCACGAGGTCGACGGGGCCCTCCGCCGCCGCGAGCGGCTCCAGCTCGCCGACCAGCCAGTCCCGGTACTCGATCACGGTCGCGCCGAACCCCTCCGGGACGGGCGCCCCGAAACCGGGCGGGGCGAGCCGCACCACGGGTCCGCGGGTCAGGTGCGGGACGAGCAGGTCCCACACCGCGGGCGTCTCGGGATTGCCGTGCACCAGGACGACGGTCATGGGGGCACCCTACGAGGCGTCACCGACAGTTCCCCGTCGTCGACCGGAGCGGGTGTCCGCGGACCGCGAAACCGCGTGGCCGATGAGCTTTGCGTCCGGATAGCGTCATTCCGTACGTGAGATCCGCGTACGCCGTCCCCCGATCGGAGAACCTCGCATGACCGCGCCCGACGCACCCCCCAGCCCCGTCGAGGTGCCCCGGTCGGCGTCGACGGTCGTCTGGCTGCTGGTCGGCTCCGCCTTCGTCATGATCCTCAACGAGACGATCATGAGCGTCGCGCTGCCCGTCCTGGTCACCGACCTCGACATCGGCGTCGGCACGGCCCAGTGGCTGACCTCGGGCTTCCTGCTCACGATGTCGGTGGTCATCCCGATCACGGGCTTCCTGCTGCAACGGCTCACCCCGCGCACCGTCTACCTGACCTCGATGACGCTGTTCAGCCTCGGCACGCTGATCTCGGCGGTCTCGCCCGGCTTCGGCCTGCTCATGACCGGGCGCGTCGTGCAGGCGCTGGGCACCGCCGTCATGCTGCCGCTGCTGATGACGACGGTGATCCGGCTCGTCCCGGCCGAGCGCCGCGGCGCGACGATGGGCACGATCACGGTCGTCATCGCGGTGGCGCCCGCTGTCGGCCCGACGATCTCCGGCGTGATCCTCTCCACGCTGGGCTGGCGCTGGATGTTCATCGTCATCCTCCCGATCGCGCTGCTCGCGCTGGCCGCCGGCGCCACCTGGCTTCGGCTCGACAGCGAGACGCGGAAGATCCCGCTGGACTGGCCGTCCGTCGTGCTGTCGGCGCTGGCCTTCGGCGGGCTGGTGTTCGGGCTGTCCAGCATCGGCGAGTCCGCGCGCGGCGAGGCGCTGCTGCCGCCGTGGGCGCCCGTCCTGGTCGGGCTCGTCGCGCTGGCCCTGTTCGTGGTCCGGCAGCTCCGGCTGCAGCGGGACGGGCGCGCCCTGCTCGACCTGCGCCCGCTGGCGTTCCGGCCGTTCGTGGTGTCGCTGGTCCTGGTGGTGCTCGGCATGATGGCGCTGTTCGGCGTGCTGATCCTGCTGCCGCTCTACCTGCAGGACGTGCTGGGCGTCTCGGCGTTCGTGACGGGGCTCGCGGTGCTGCCCGGCGGCCTTGTGATGGGTCTGCTCGGCCCGTTCGTCGGCCGGCTCTACGACCGCATGGGCGCCCGCCCGCTCGTCATCCCCGGCACCGCGGTGCTGGCGCTGGCGCTGTGGGGCTTCACGACGATCGGGGCCTCGACCCCGGTCGGGATGCTGATCGGGCTGCACGTCCTGCTGGTGATCGGGCTGTCGTTCATGTTCACCCCGCTCATGACGGACGCGCTGGGCCGCCTGCCGGGTGAGCTCGACTCGCACGGCAGCGCGATCCTCGCGACGTTGCAGCAGGTCGCGGGCGCGGCGGGCACGGCGCTGTTCGTCACGCTCATGGTCGTGTTCGCGGCGACGCCGGGTGTGGCGGCCGACGTCCCCGGCGCGCGGGCGGCGTTCCTCTGCGCTGCGGTGATCGCGACCGTCGCCCTGCCGGTCTCCCTGCTCGTCGCCGGGAAGAAGCAGGTCGAGCAGGCCCCGGCGACCGCCTGACCCACTCGGCGCACGGCGCTCCCGCTCGCACCGAACGAGCGGGAGCGCCGTTCGTGCGCCTCAGGCCAGGCGGGTCATGCGCACCGACACGTCGAGCGCCTCGGCGGAGCCGCCGGAGTAGATGCCCTTGAGCGGCGAGACGTCGGCGTAGTCCCGGCCGACGGCGACCGACACGTGCCGGTACCCGATCGGGATGCCGTTGGTCGGGTCGAAGCCCCACCAGCCGCCGGTATGCGCCTCGATCCAGGCGTGCGACTGGCCGGAGACCGTCTCGCCGACCTCGACGTCCTGGAGCGGCAGCAGATAGCCCGACACGTACCGGGCCGGAATCCCCATCTCGCGCAACAGGACCAGGGTGAGGTGTGCGTAGTCCTGGCACACCCCCTTGCCCGCCTGCCAGGCCTCGGGGGCCGAGGTGCGCACGCCCGTCGTCCCGACCTGGTAGGTCATCGTGTCGCGGACCCGTTCGCAGGCGGCGAGCACGGCGTCGGCGGGCTCCTTGCCCCGCGTGAGGTTCTTCGCGATGCCGGCCAGCTCCCCGTCCCGCCCGACGTACTCGGTGAACTCGAGCATCTCGGTGTAGCGGTCCCGGACGGCCTCCGACGCCAGGTCCTCCCACGTCGCCTCGCGGACCTGCTCCACGGCGTCGCCGGTCTCGACCACGGAGGTCCCGGTGACCAGCAGCTCGGTGTGCGGGGCGTGCAGGTCGAACGCCGTGACCTGGGTGCCCCAGTAGTCCTCGTAGCTGTAGGCGCGGGTCGCGGGCACCGTCTCGACGCGGCTGACGATCACGTTCTGGTGGGAGTCGCCGCGCGGGGTCAGCCGCACCTCGTTGTAGGTCTCGTACACCGGCGAGCTGTACTTGTAGCCCGTCTCGTGCACCACGCGGATGCGCCAGCCCATCGTCAGACCACCTCCGGCGCGGTCCTCGCGACCCACGGGGCGGCGTGGAAGACCTCGCGCGCGCCGCGGGCGTTCTCCCGGGCGCTGGAGATCGACGAGACGATCGAGAAGGGCGTGTCGGTGGAGTAGCCGAGCACCTCGGTGAGGGAGAAGGCGTCGAGCGGCTCGTCCGTGCCGGGATCGACGCCCATGACGCCGAGCAGCCGGCGGGCGGCCGCGTCGACGTCGATCGTGGCGTCCTCGAGCAGCTGGTGGACGGAGACGTCGAGGATCCGGGTGGTGTCGTCGGCGCGCTCGACGTAGCGGCCGATCCAGTAGAGCGACTCGGTGTTGCGGGCGAGCATCAGGCCCGTGCCTCCGTCCGACGCAGCACCTGCTCCTGGCGCATCCCGCCGAGCTCCTGCACCTGGCCGCCCGGTCGCCGCTGTTGCTGCTGCTGTTGTTGCTGTTGCTGCTGGCCGAGAGTCAGATCGGGGCCATGCTCGGCGGCCGGCCCGCGCGCCGGGGCCGCCGGGGCGATCCCCCGCTCCCCCAGCTCCCGCTCGGCCTCGCTCGACCGGGTCGCCGCCAGCACCCAGGTGTCCTTCGATCCGCCGCCCTGGCTGGAGTTCACCACCAGGCTGCCCTTCGGCAGGGCCACCCGGGTGAGGCCGCCGGGCAGCACGAAGACGTCCTCGCCGTCGTTGACCGCGAAGAGCCGCAGGTCGACGTGCCGCGGCACCAGCCGGTCGTCGACCTTGGTCGGCACGGTGGACAGCTGGACGACGGGCTGGGCGATCCAGCCGCGCGGGTCGTCCCGGATCGCCTTGCGCGCCTTCCGCAGCTCCGCCGCCGTGGCGTTCGGGCCGAACAGGATGCCATAGCCGCCGGAGCCCTCGACCGGCTTGAGCACCAGCTCGTCGAGCTCGTCGAGGACGTGTCCGCGCTCCTCGTCCAGCCAGCACCGGAAGGTCGTGACGGTCGGGATGACCGGATTCTCGTCGAGGTAGTACTTGATCATCTGCGGGACGCAGGTGTAGACGAGCTTGTCGTCGCCCACCCCGTTGCCCACCGCGTTGGCGATCACGACGTTGCCCGCACGGGCGGCGTTCATGATCCCCGCGACGCCGAGCACGCTGGTCGGCGTGAACTGCAACGGGTCGAGGAAGTCGTCGTCGATCCGGCGGTAGACGACGTCGACCTGCTGCTCGCCCTCGGTCGTGCGCATGTAGAGGACGTTGTCGCGGCAGAACAGGTCCTGACCCTCGACGAGCTCGACGCCCATCTGCCGTGCGAGCAGCGAGTGCTCGAAGTACGCGGGGTCGACGACGCCCGGGGTGAGCACGACGACCCTCGGGTCGGCGACGTTGGGCGCCGCGGCGGCGCGCAGGGCGTGCAGCAGGTGGGTGGAGTAGTCCGCTAACGCGCGGACCCGCTGGCGGGTGAACAGGTCGGGGAAGACCCGCGCCATGGTGCGGCGGTTCTCCATCACGGAGGACACGCCGGAGGGGTTGCGGAGGTTGTCCTCCAGCACCCGGAAGGTGCCCTCCTGGTCGCGGACGAGGTCGATGCCCGCGACGTGGATGCGCACCCCGTTGGGCGGGCTGAGCAGGTGCGCCGCGCGCGTGAAATGCTCGCAGCCGGTGATCAGCCGACGCGGGAGCACCCCGTCGCGGACGATCTGGGCGTCGTTGTAGACGTCGGCGAGGAAGGCCTCGAGGGCCCTCACCCGCTGCACGATCCCGCGCTGCAGCCGGCTCCACTCGCTCGCGCTGATCACCCGCGGCACGATGTCCAGCGGGAACGGGCGCTCCTTCCCCGAGAGACCGAACGTGACGCCCTGGTCCATGTGCATCCGGTCGAGCGCCTCCGAGCGCGCGGCCAGGTCCGCGGCGGCAGTGGGGGCGATCGCGTCGTGCAGGTGCCGGTAGGGCGCGCGGACGCTGCCGTCGGCGTCGAACATCTCGTCGAATGCGTCGGGGCTGGGGCGGTCCGGCCCCAGGTAGCCGTCGAACAACGCCGAGCCGCTCGCCGGGCCGGCCCCGTTCGTGCCGGACTTCTTCGTGCCGGACTCCTTGGTGCCGGACTCCTTGGTGCCGGACTCCTTGGTGCCGGACTCCTTGGTGCCGGACTCCTTGGTGCCGGACCCGTTCGTGCCGGACGCGGTCGGCCCGTCCGTGGCCGCGGCCCCGTCGTCCGTGGGCTTTCCGCCCGCCCGTGCTGGTCTGCGGTCCGCTGCTCGGCTCACGGAGGTCATCGTGACCGTTTCCCCTGGCCGGAGCCAGACGGAGCCGTGCTCCGTCGGCGTACGGACGCGAGCGGCACCGACCGGTCGGAGGACGGCGCGTGCGGCCGCCGGGCGGGGCCCGACCTGTGCGATCCTGGCCGCGTCGGCCCGCGGAGCGCAGGCCCGTGCGGGGCCGTCCGCGCCGGGTTGTAGCATGGACGACCGAGTGCTCGGCGTGCTCGCTCGCATCGGTGGAGAACCGGTCGGGGTCGCCTGAGCCCCCCGATACGTACCAGCACCAGGAAGACTCGAGGCACACCAGCGTGGCGAACATCAAGTCCCAGATCAAGCGGGTCAAGACCAACGAGAAGGCCCGTCAGCGCAACAAGTCGGTCAAGTCGTCGGTCAAGACCGCGATCCGCAAGTTCCGCGAGGCGGCCGACGCCGGCGAGACCGAGAAGGCCGTCGAGCTGCAGCGCGCCGCCGCGCGCGCCCTGGACAAGGCCGCCAGCAAGGGCGTGATCCACAAGAACCAGGCCGCCAACCGCAAGTCGGCCATCGCCAAGCGCGCCGCCAAGATCAGCGCGTGATGTTCCGGGCGCCGTCGCGCGCCCGCTGAAGCTCCCGGCTCCGCCCGGTCGAGCATTCCCGTCGACGGCGCTGCCCTTTCCCGTGGGGTAGCGCCGTCGACGGGTTCCCGGGTTCTCGCGTGCTCCGTGCGAGTGATGGCTCCACACACGGCGGCGAGTGATTGCGCGCATCATGGGTCCATAACGCCTCGATGTCCGAGGCTCAGCCGGTGCCCCGGGCGTCGACGACGGCGAGGACCGCGCGTTCCAGGGCGTAGCCCGCGTCGGCGGCCGCGCCCTTGACGTCCGCATTGACCTGCGCGGTCGCGGCGATCGCCGTGGCGAGGCCGGCGGGACGCCAGGCCCGCACCTGCCCCTGCGCCTTGCGGATCTTCCAGGGCGGCATGCCGAGGCTGCCCGCCAGCCGGCTCGGGTCCCCGCGTCCGGCCGCGCCGACCTTGGCGAGCGTACGCACCGCGTCGGCCAGGGCGTCGGCGACCAGGACCGGCGCCACCCCCAGCACGAGCGCCCAGCGCAACGCCTCCAGCGCACCCGCCCGGTCCCCCGCGACCGCCTTGTCCGCCACCGCGAAGCCCGACGACTCGGCCCGGCCGCGGTGGTACCGGCGCACGGCCTGGCCGTCGACCTGGCCGCCGGTGTCGGAGACCAGCTGGTTCGTGGCCGACGCCAGCTCCCGCAGGTCCGAGCCGACCGCCTCGAGCAGCACGCTCACGGCCTCGGCGGTGATCGACCCGCCGGCACGCCGCACCTCGGCACGGACGAAGTCGGCGCGCTCCTCGGCGCGGGTCAGCCGATCGCACTTGGTGACGGCGGCACCGGCCTTGCGCAGGTCGTCGGCCAGCTGCTTGCCGCGGGCCCCACCCGCGTGCACCGCGACCAGCACGATCCCGTCGGCCGGCGCGGCCACGTAGGCCATGATCGCGGCCACCAGGTCCTTGCCCGCCTCGTGCGCCCCCTGGATCACCACGACCCGGCCCTCCGCGAACAACGACGGGCTCAGGTGCCCGACCAGCTCGCCCGGCGTGAGCTCGGCGGGGCGGAACCGGCGGATGTCGGCCTCGGGGTCGACCGCCCGGGCGGCACGGAGGATCTCGCTCACGGCCCGCTCGACCAGCAGCTCCTCCTCGCCCACGACGAGCTGCACGGGGGCGGGCGGCTTCGTGGCCGGCATGGGCCGGGCTCCTCTCGGACGCGTCGCGCGGTGCCGCGCACCGTGGCCCGGCCACGCCGGGTCCACGGGCCATCGTCGCGTACGGCACCGACGATCCGTGACACGGCTCCCAGATGACGGGTCCGGCTGGCCGGGAGCGGTGCCGGTGCCGTAACGTGCGTGTCATCCGGAGAGATCCGGACGCCGCGCCCGCTGTGCGTAGGAAGGCCCCGCGCACGAAGCCCGCCCGGCACAACCGCATATGGCTCATCCAGAGGGGCAGAGGGAACGGCCCGACGAAGCCCCGGCAACCGGCGTCGAACGACGATCCGCGCAGTGCACCGCTCGGTGTCTGCACGTCGACGGACCAGGTGCCAATTCCGGCCCGCGTCAGCGGGACAGATGAGGAGATCTGATGACTCTCACTGCAGACACGCCTGCCAGCACCTCCTTCGACCTCGGGTCCGCCCGTGCGCTGTCGTGTCGCGAGTGCGGTCACCAGACGGCGCTCGCCGCGGAGTTCGCCTGTCCGCAGTGTTTCGGCCCGCTCGAGATCGCCTACGACTTCCCGCAGGTCACCCGGGAATCCATCGAGTCCGGCCCCAAGTCGATCTGGCGCTACAAGGACCTCCTCCCGGTCCCGGCGAACGTGCAGTCCTTTCCCAACACCGAGCCCGGGTTCACCCGTCTCATCCAGGCCGACCGGCTCGCCGCCGAGCTCGGCGTCCGCAAGCTCTGGGTGAAGGACGACACCGGGAACCCGACGCACTCGTTCAAGGACCGGGTCGTCGCCGTCGCCCTCGCCGCCGCCCGTGAGCTGGGCTTCTCCGTCCTCTGCTGCCCCTCCACCGGCAACCTGGCCAACGCCGTCGCCGCCGCGGCCGCCCGCGCCGGGTGGGACTCGGTCGTGCTGATCCCCTCCTCCCTCGAGCAGGCGAAGATCACCACCACCGCGGTCTACGGCGGCACCCTCCTCGCCGTCGACGGCAACTACGACGACGTGAACCGCCTCGCCACCGAGCTCGCGGCGGAGCACGAGGAGTGGGCGTTCGTGAACGTCAACGTCCGCCCGTACTACGCCGAGGGCTCCAAGACCCTGGGTTACGAGGTCGCCGAGCAGCTCGGCTGGCGGCTGCCCGACCAGATCGTCATCCCGGTCGCCTCGGGCTCGCAGCTGACCAAGGTCGACAAGGGCTTCGGCGAGTTCGTGAAGCTCGGCCTCGTCGACGAGAAGCCCTACACGATCTTCGGTGCGCAGGCCACCGGCTGCTCGCCCGTCGCCTCGGCCTTCGAGCAGGGCCACGACGTCATCCAGCCCGTGCGGCCGGACACCATCGCCCGCTCGCTCGCGATCGGCAACCCCGCCGACGGTCCCTACGTCCTCGACTCCGTGCGCCGCACCGGCGGTGCCGTCGGCCACGTGACCGACGAGGAGGTCGTCGAGGGCATCCGCCTGCTCGCCCGCACCGAGGGCGTGTTCGCCGAGACCGCGGGCGGCGTGACCGTCGCGACCGCGAAGAAGCTGATCGAGGCCGGCAAGATCGACCCCGACGCCGAGACGGTCCTGCTGATCACCGGCGACGGCCTCAAGACGCTCGACGCCGTGTCCGCCCACGCCCGTCCGACCGCGACGGTGCCGGCGACGAGCAAGGCCGTCCGCGAGGCGCTCGAGGGCCGCTGAGACCGCACGCCGGCACCGCGACCGGGCCCGGGGGACGCGTTCCCCCGGGCCCGTCGTCGTTCCGGGGGCTCGGCGACGATCGGTGCGACGGCCCGCGCGGGAGCGGAGCGGGGCCGGGAGCGGGTCCCCGCGGGCGACCAGCTCGTCGTCGCGGGTGAAGGCGACGTCGCCCGACTGGTCCGTCCGCCGCACCACCGCGCCCGAGGCCGTCAGGAGGTCCAGCAGGCCGGGGTTCGGGTGGCGGTACGAGTTACCCGCACCCACGCTGACGAGCGCGACGCGCGGCGCGACGGCCCGCAGGAAGTCCGGGCTGGTGGACCGGGAGCCGTGGTGCGGCACCTTGAGCACCTCCGCGCGCAGGTCCGCGCCGCTGTGCAGGAGCTCGGCCTGGGCGTCGAGCTCCACGTCGCCGGTCAGCAGGATCCGGCCGGCCGGTGTGGTCGCCCTCAGCACCACCGAGGTGTTGTTGACGGCCGTGCCGTCCTCGCCGTCGACGTACCCCGGGGCGCGGTCGGGAGCCAGGACGTCGAGCGTGAGCCCGGGCCACGCGAGGCGCCGGCCCGCGGTCAGCTCGAGCACCGGCGTGCCGGCCTCCGCGGCCTGCCCGGCGATCCGGCGCAGCGCACCGGCCGGTTCGTGTGCGGAACCCAGCGCGACCCCGCCGACCGACCGGCCCCGCAGGGCGCCCGCGAGGCCACCCATGTGGTCGGCGTGCAGGTGCGTGACCACCACGAGCGCCAGCGTGTCGACGCCGAGGCGGCGCAGACAGGCGTCCGTCGGGCCGTCGTCGGGGCCGGCGTCGACGAGAACGGCCCGGCCGGGCACGCCGGTGGCGAGGACGAGCGCGTCGCCCTGGCCGACGTCGCAGGCGACCACGACCCAGTCCGGGGGCGGCCAGCCGGGCCGGATCACCCGGGTGGGGACCAGCACGAGCGCCAAGCCGATCACGACGGCCAGGACGACGAGCCGGGAGCGGCGGAACCGCACGAGCAGCACCAGCACCAGCAGCACGCCGCCGAGCAGGACCGCGCCACCCACTCCCGCGGGCCAGGGCAGCACCGCTCCGGGGATCGCGGAAGCACGGTCCGCCACCAGGACGAGCCAGGCGACGGCGGGTCCGGCGAGCCACGCGCACGCGGTCGCCGCCCCGGGCGCCAGGGGTGAGAGGACGGCGGCGAGCACCCCGAGGACCGTCGCCGGCGCGACCGCCGGCACCACCAGCAGGTTCGCCAGAACCGTGACCAGGCTCAGCTGGCCGCTGACACCGGCGACGAGCGGGGCTGTCGCGAGGCAGGCGGCCGCCGGTACGGCGAGCATCTCGGCGGCGCCCTGGGGCACACCGCGCCGCTGCAACGCGGCCGCCCAGCCGGGCGCGACCAGCACGAGCGCCGCGGTCGCCAGGACGGACAGGGCGAAACCGACGTCGACCGCGAGGGCCGGGTCGACCATCAGCAGCACCAGCACCGCCGCCGCCACGGCCGGGACGGCCGACCGGCCACGCCCGAGCGCGAGCGCCAGCAGCACGATGCCGCCCATCACCGCGGCCCGCACGACGCTGGGCGAGGGCCGGGCCAGCACCACGAACCCCACGACCGCCGCCCCGGCCAGCACCGCGGAGAGCCGCGGGTCCGCCCGGAACAGGCGGAGCAGACCGAGTACCGCACCACCGACGATCGCGAGGTTCGCACCGGAGACCGCCGTGAGGTGCGTGAGCCCGGCGGCCCGGAAGTCCTCTTCCACCTCGGCGGTCTGTTCCCGGGTGTCGCCGACCACGAGACCGGGCAGCAGACCCGCGGAGTCCGCGGGCAGCACGTCGGCCGCCCGCCGCAGCCCGTCGCGGAGGGTTCCGGCAGCGGTCTGCCACCAGGGCGGCGGGTCCACTGTCGTCGGCGCGCCACGCACCCGCAGGACCGCGACGGTGAGGTCGGCGCGCTGGGCGGGCAGGAGCAGTCCCTCGGCGGTGACCGTCTGGCCCGGGAGGAGGGCGCTCCAGCCCTCGGCGGGTGCCAGCAGCAGCACGCGACCGCCCGAGCGCCACTCCCCCGCACCGACCGTCGCGCTCTCCAGCTCCGCCTCGACCAGCACCCGGTCGGCCCCGAAGTCGGCGCCGTAGGCCGCGCCGCGCAGGGGTCGCGGATCGTCCGTGAGCACGATGCGCAGCGCCGCGGCCGCTCCGCGCTCGGCGGCGGCGCGCAGCGGATGGTCGTGCACCTGGAGAGCGTGCAGGCCGGCGGGCAGACCCACTGCCAGGGCGCAGCCGGCGGCGGCGAGCAGCGCGAACCGGCTGCAGCTCGGAGTCCGCCGCCGTGCGGTCGCCACCAGGGTGGCGAGGGCGACGGTGCAGGCGGTCAGTGCGGCGAGGGGGCCGCCGAGGACCGCGGCGAGCACCGCCGCCCAGGCCGCGAGGGCCGCAGGAACCAGACGCAGGTCCGGCCGGGCCCGCGGTTCCTCGGCGACCGCCCGGCGCTCCTCGCGGGTCCTCATACCGTGACCAGTTCCCGGAGCTGCGTGAACCGCCGCTCGCCGATGCCCTCCACCTCGCGCAGCTGGTCGACGCGGGCGAAGCGGCCGTTGCGGGTGCGCCAGTCGAGGATCCGCTGGGCGGTGACCGGTCCGACGCCGGGCAGCGCGTCCAGCTGCTCGACGGTCGCCCGGTTGAGGTCGACCTTCCCGGCGGGCGCTGCACCTCCGGTGTCTCCTCCCGCGGGTGCGGGGCCGGCCGGTGCACCGCCGCCATCGGCTGCGGCCGGCACGCCGACGGCCACCTGCTCCCCGTCGGCCACGCGGCGCGCGAGGTTGAGGCCGGCGAGGTCCGTCCCGGGCAGCGCGCCCCCTGCGGCGTCGAGCACGTCGGCCACGCGGGAGCCGTCGGGCACGCGCACGAGGCCGGGCCTGCGGACCTTCCCCGACACACTCACGACCAGCTCGACGGGGGCCGAGGTCGGTGGTGCCGCGCTCGTCGCGCTCGGCTCCACCGCGGTGTTCAGCGAGACCGCCGGCAAGGGTGGCACCTGTTCGGCACGGGGCCGCGCGCTCCAGACACCCACGGCCGCCACGACGGCCGCCACGGCCGCGACCAGCACCAACGCCAGGGCGCCCGCACGACCGGGGTCGAGCCGCGAGCCGCGCCACGCGGCCGGCACCCAGCGTGCGGCGACGCGGGTGAGCCGGCCCGGCCGGCTGCCGGGACGCCTCGAGCCCTCCGCCTCCTCGGGGTACTCGTCCGACGGCCCGACCGGATCGTCGGCAGGGCCATCGGCCATGTCCTCGACGCCGTCGTCGACACGGTCGCCGTCACCGTCGCCGGTCGGCCCGACCTCGGCGAGCAGTGCGGCGAAATGCGGGTTGCCGGAGGCCCGGGGCCCGACCTCCTCCTCACGCGAACCCGCGGTCCACCCCGCCGGTAGGGCCAGCGGGAGGGTCGGTGGGTCCTCGACGGCGGGAGTGCGCCCGGAGGGGATCGCCGGGCGGAGGACCTGAGGGAGCGGGGCGTGGCGCGTGGTCCGGGCGGCCTGGACGGCCGGCGTCCGGGGCGTCGGAATGTCCTCGACGGGCCGACCGCTTGCGGGGTAGGGACGGCCCACGGGGGTCCCGAGCAACGCGGACAACCGCGCCGCGGATCGGGTGTTCGGGGAGCTCCGTGCCACACCCGCGACGGTAGGGCGGCCGACGGCCCTCTTCCGGACGAGTGCGTCGGCTGTGGACGGAGGAGGCCGGGTGGGGACAGGGTGGCCCGTCCCGGCTCGGGAGCGTGGGACGTGTCGGGGGTGCAGGGCAGAATGGGGCGGGGTCCGTCGACGCCGAGGATGGACGGGGTCGGACGGGCCGCGGGATGCCGTGCCGCTGCCGTGCTCCACTGCCGTGCCCCACAGCCGTGCTGCGCGGCCGTGCCCGCAGCCGGCGAGAGGGCGACGGCGATCCCTCGCCTCAGCCCCTCGGCACCACCACGACACCCAGGGCGCCGTTGCCGACGTGGGCGCCGATGACCGCGCTGATCTCGGAGACGACGGGCCGGGGGGAGGCGGGCAGGCGTTCGGCCAGGCGGTCCGCGAGGTCCTCCGCCCGCTCGGGAACGCCCAGGTGGTGCACCGCGAGGTCGGCCTCGGTGCCGGCCACGGCGACGGCGTGTTCGACGAGCCGCTGGGTCGCCCGCGCGGAGGTGCGCACCTTCTCCAGGGCGGTGATGCGGCCGTCGACCAGGTGCAGCAGCGGCTTGACGGCGAGGACGGTGCCGACCACCGCCGCCGCGGCCCCGATCCGGCCGCCCCGACGGAGCCGGTCGAGCTCGTCCACGCAGAAGATCACCCGGCACCGGGCGGCCACGGCCGAGGCGGCGGCCTCGACGTCGACGGGCTCCGCGCCCTCGGCCGCGGCGCGGTCGGCGGCGAGGACCGCGAACCCCAGGCCCATGCCCATCGCCCGCGAGTCGACGACCCGGACGCGGCTCGGGTCGACCTCCCGGGCGGCCAGGCGCGCCGCGTCCCACGTGCCCGACAGCTCGCGGGACAGGTGCACGGAGACGACCGCCGACGCCCCCGCGGCGAGCAGCTCGCGGTAGGTCTCGGCGAACGCCGCCGGGGTGGGACGCGAGGTCTGGACCTCGAGCCTGCGATCGGCGATCGCCGCGCTCAGCTCTCCCGGCCCGATGTCGACGCCGTCGCGCACCACGCGGTCGCCCAGCCGCACCTCGAGGGGCACGACGCGCACGGCGCCGGTCAGGGCGGCCGGGAGGTCGGCGGTCGAGTCGGTCACCACCGCGACGCGCCCGGCCACGCCCTCGGCGCCGGCCCGCACCGTCGCCCCCGCAGGACCGGCCGCACCCGCGGTCGCGTCGTCGGGGCTCGCCGTGGCGTCGGCCGTGTCGTCGGCCGCGGCGTCCACGACGGAGGCCGCGACGTCGGCCCGCTCGGTCACGGCTGCGGGACGCGGGTCGAGTGCGAAATCGGGCACGGGGCCGAACCTAGAACCTCTCCAGTCGATCTCCAACCGGCCGTCGGCGGGTGCATCGGGCGGCTCACGCCCCGACCGCGCTACCGGCACCGCCGATCACGGGCGGAGGGGCGTCCTCCCGCTGCGATCACGGGCGAACGGCCGTCGGCCCGGGGGGCTCGACGACCGTCGGCCCGTGATCGCAGGATCCGGGAAGCGACAGGCCGTCCTCCACTCCCGAGGCCGCCTGAGCAGCCCGAACGGACGGTCCGACACGAGGGAGCCCGTCCAGTACGGGGACACCGGGCCGAGCCGCTAACTCGCCCCGCAGCAACTCCGCCAGCGTCTCCCCCACCCGCCGGTGCGCCTCCCAGCCCCAGTGCATCCCGTCGGGGTTGCCGTGTCCGCCGAGGACGTGCCCCGCGACGAGGGTGGGGGCGTCGAGCACCCGCACGCCGTTTGCGTCGGCCCAGGTCCGGGTGGCCCGCTCGGCCGCCGCCCGCCCGGCGTGGACCCCGCCGTAGACCGCGGCCCGGTGCACCGACGGGAGCATCGCGACGACGGGGATCCCGGGCCGCAGCGCCGTCACGGCCGCACGGCACCGTTCCAGGTAGGCGACCGTCAGCCGCGGGGGCAGCGCGACGGGCCCACCGCCGGGCAGCGCCGCGAACGCCCGCGACAACAGCGGCTGGGCGCGCAGGTAGCCGGCGCGGACCCGGCCGCGCAGAACCGCGGGCCGCAGCACCGGGATCAGCTCCCGCACGGCCGTCGGCAGCGGCGAGGGCAGCGCGTCCATCCCGCCCACCCCGAGCACCAGCGCGTCGATCCGCGGCATCGCCGCCCACACGCGCGGGTCGTGGGTCAGCGCGTGCCAGGCGTGGCGGGTCGTCCACCCGATCCCCGCGACGAGCTCGACGCGACCACCCAGCGCGGCCGCTGCGACCTGCGGCCAGATCCGCGGATGGTCGGCGGGTTCGGCCCGTTCGGGGCCGTGGAACGCGAGCGAGTCGCCGAGGACCAGCAGCGTTGACGGGGACGAGCGGACCCCCCCTTGTCCGAAGGCGCTCCGGTTCGGGGCCGATGGGTTCTCAGGAGGTGACACCGATGTTGTACCCGGACAGCCGCCACCGCGGGTGGTCCGCGCGGCGCGCGACGACCGCCCACTTGCAGTTGCCCATGCCGCCGATGATCGGCCAGACGCTCTCGGGCAGGTCCAGCAGCCCGGACACCAGGCCGCCGATCATCCCGCCGTGCGCCACGATCAGCAGGGACTGCGACCCGGACTCCTCGGACAGGTCGGCGTCGATCTCCTCGACGACCGGCAGGGCCCGGCGAACGACGTCGACCCGGGACTCGCCGCCCGGCGGTGTCCACCGGGGGTCGCCGCGCCACTCCGCGATCTGGCCGGGAAAGTCGACCTCGACCTCGTCGACCCTGCGGCCCTGCCACTCCCCCAGGTGCGTCTCGCGCAGCCGCTTGTCGAGCTTGACGGGCAGCCCCAGGACGTCGGCGATCGTGTTCGCCGTGTCGACCGCCCGGACCAGGTCGGAGCTGACGACCCGGTCGAAGGGCATCGCGCCGAGCACCGGGGCGGCCCGCAGCGCCTGCTCGCGGCCCTCCTCGGTGAGCTGGGAGTCGATGTGCCCCTGCATGCGGCCCGCGACGTTGTAGTCCGTCTGCCCGTGCCGCAGCAGGACGACCCGGCGCAGCGTCATTCCGACTCCTCGACCGGGAGGGTGCGCGCCTCGGGGAAGTCGATCGCCGGGCAGTCCTTCCACAACCGGTCCAGCCCGTAGAAGCCGCGCTCCTCGGTGTGCTGGACGTGCACGACGACGTCCGTGTAGTCCAGCAGGACCCAGCGGCCCTCGCGGGTGCCCTCGCGCCGGGTCGGCTTGACGCCCTGCTCGCGGAGCTTCTCCTCCACGCCGTCGACGATCGCCTGGACCTGCCGCTCGTTGGGCGCCGAGGCGAGGACGAAGCAGTCGGTGATCACGAGCTGCCCCGACACGTCGAGCACGACGATGTCCTGGGCCAGCTTGTCCGCGGCGGCGGCCACCGCCACCCGGGCGATCTCCACCGCCTCTGCCGTTGCCGCCACTCGGCCTCCTCCCGCGACGGCCGGACCTCGGCCCCCGTCACCACCAGTGTCGCAGGCCGGGCCGGGCGGGTCCGGCTCAGGCCGGGATACCGGTTCCCGCGGGCGCGTCCGGGGTGTAGAGCCGGCGCTTGGAGATGTACTGGACCACCCCGTCGGGCACGAGGTACCAGACCGGCCGGCCGGCCGCGACCCGGTCGCGGCAGTCCGTCGACGAGATGGCCATCGCCGGGACCTCGACGAGGGTGACCGCGCCCTTCGGCAGGTGCGCGTCGGCCAGCTCGTAGCCGGGCCGGGTCACGCCGACGAAGTGCGCCAGCGTGAAGAGCTCGTCGACCTTGTGCCAGGACAGGATCTGGGACAGGGCGTCGGCGCCCGTGATGAAGTACAGCTCGGTGTCGGGCATCGCGGCGTGGATGTCGGCGAGGGTGTCGGCCGTGTACGTCGGACCGGCGCGGTCGATGTCGACCCGGCTGGTGGCGAACCGCGGGTTCGACGCCGTGGCGATGACCGTCATCAGGTAGCGATCCTCGGCCGGGCTCACGGCCTTCGCCGACTTCTGCCACGGCTGCCCGGTCGGCACGAACAGGACCTCGTCGAGCGCGAAGCGGTCGGCGACCTCGCTCGCCGCCACCAGGTGGCCGTGGTGGACGGGGTCGAACGTCCCGCCCATCACCCCGATCTTGCGCTGCATCGCGGCAGGATATCCCGCCCCGCGCGCCCGGAACGGGCACACCGCCGCCTCGGCGGGCGGGGTCAGCGCTCGTAGGCGTGGCGGAACTGCACGCTGATCCGGGCCGCGGCCGAGCGCACCTTCGGCACGCCGTGCTGCCACGTCCGCTGGCAGGTGCCGCCCATGACCAGCAGGTCACCGGGTCCGGGGAGGAAGCCGACGGAGGCACCGCCGCCGTGCGGCCGCAGGCGGAAGGGCCGCACCCCGCCGAGCGAGACCAGCCCGACGAGCGCGCTGCGCATCTCGCGCGCCACCCGGTCGCCGTGCCAGGCGACGCTGTCGGCGCCGTCGCGGTACAGGTTCGCCCCGACCTGCGTGAACTCCTCCCCGTAGCGCTCGCCCAGCAGGCGGGCGGCGTCGGCGAACACCGGCTCGGGCAGCCCCTGGTCGACGGTCCAGCGGTGGGTGAGCCGGGGTTCGGGCAGCACCCGCTCGTACATCCGGATGTCCCGCTGCGCCCACGGCGTGGTCCGCAGCAGCCGGGCGAACAGCTCGTCGGCCCCGCGCAGCCAGCCGGGGACGAGGTCCACCCACGCCCCGGAACCCAGCTCGTGCCGGACCAGGCCGTGGAAACCCGGGTCGACCTCGACGGCCGGTATGCCCCCGTCGAACCCCTCACCGAAGAGCGAGGGCTGCCACACCAGGTCCACTCCCATGGATCCGACGCTACCCGTCCTCGAACATCAGTTCGAGTCGTTCATCCGATCGGTCCAGCGATCACACAGTCCAGCGATCGCACAGTCCAGCGATCGCCCGTCCCGCAGCCGGCGTGCGAGGGTCGAGGCCTCACGAAGGGAGAGCGACCTGCCGTCCGTCCCGCTCTCCGTCCTGGACACCTCCCCGATCGTCGCCGGCTCGACCGCCGCCGAGGCGCTGCACCGCACCCTCGACCTCGCCCGGCTCGTCGACGACCTCGGCTACCACCGCTACTGGGTACCCGAGCACCACGGCATGCGCGGCGTCGCGTGCGCGGCGACCGCGGTCGTCGTCGGGCGGATCGCCGCGGCCACGACGCGGATCCGGGTCGGCTCCGGCGGGGTGCTGCTGCCGAACCACGCGCCGCTCGTGGTGGCCGAGCAGTTCGGCACGCTCGAGATCTTCCATCTCGGCCGCATCGACCTGGGCGTCGGACGGGCCCTGGGCGGCCGACGCCCGGTGGTCGACCTGGTCCGGGGCGAGCAGAGCCGTACGGCCTTCCCGTTCCGCGAACAGCTCGCCCAGCTCCTCGATCATTTCCGCAGCGGGCCGGCCGTCCCCGCCGTCGGGCACCGGCCGGAGGTGTGGCTACTGGGTTCGAGCCGCACGAGCGCCGAGCTCGCCGGCGCACTCGGACTGCCCTACGCCTTCGCGGCCCACCTGAACCCCGCGGGCGCGGCCGAGGCCGTCGGCACCTACCGGACGGCCTTCGTCGGTGCCGCTCCGCGAGTCCTGCTCGGCGTCCCGGTGATCGCCGCGGACACCGACGCGCGCGCGGAGTGGCTGGCCGCGTCGATCGCGCTCAAGGTGCTGGATCGGGCTCGGGGCGAGCGCAGGCTCCTCCCCACCGCGGAGGAGGCGAACGCGTATCCGTACACCGCGGAGGACCGGGCCGTGATCCGCGAACGCCTGGCCGGCCACGTGGTCGGGTCCGCCGCGACCGTGCAGGACGCCCTGCAGCGCCTCGTCGACGACACCGGAGCGGACGAGCTGATGATCACCACGCCGGTGCACGACCACATCGCGCGGCGCCGCTCGTACGAGATCTGCGGCACGCTGCCGTCTCACACTACGGAAGCAGTTTCTCAATAACTGGACGGCGGCGTACCGTCGACCCATGCCCCCCACCACCGCCGCATCCCGCCGCCGCTGGGTGGTGCTCGCGATCGGAGTCCTCGCCCAGACCTCGGCCTGCGCGTTCGTCTACGGCGTCCCGTTCCTGGTCCCGGGCCTGCGCGACACGCTGGGCCTGTCGCTGGCGGCCGCCGGCACCTACGTCGCCGCACCGACCACCGGGCTCCTGCTCACGCTGATCGCGTGGGGCGCGGCCGCGGACCGGTTCGGCGAGCGGCGGGTGATGGCGTCGGGGCTGTTGCTGGCGGGGCTCGTCGTCGGCACGGTGGCCCTGCTGCCGCATCCGGGGCACGTCGCCGTGCTGGGCCTGCTGGCGCTGGGCGGGGCGGCGTCGGCCAGCGTGTTCGCGGCCAGCGGCCGGATGATCATGGGGTGGTTCCCGCGGACCGAGCGCGGGCTGGCGATGGGCATCCGGCAGACCGCGCAGCCGCTCGGCGTCGCGTTGGCCGGGTTGGTGCTGCCGAGCCTGGCGGGCCGGACCGGCGCGATCGGCGCGCTGATCGTCCCCGCGGCGCTGTGCCTGCTCTCGGCCCTGCTGGTGACGGCGTTCGCGCCCGACCCGGCGCGGCCGCCGCGGACCGAGGGCGTGCGCGAGGGCTCGCCGTACGGCGCGCCGGTGCTGTGGCGGGTGCACGCCGCGAGCGCGATGCTCGTCGTTCCCCAGTTCGCGATCAGCGCCTTCGCGACCGAGTACCTGGTGCGCCAGCAGGGCTGGAGCGCCGCGGGCGCGGGCGCGTTCGTCGCCGCGGTCCAGATCGCGGGCGCCCTGTCCCGCATCGGCTCGGGCGTGTGGTCGGACCGCGTCGGGTCGCGGCTGCGGCCGATGCGCCAGCTCGCGGTGGGCGCGACGCTCGTCCTCCTCGTCTTCGCCCTGGGCGACGCGGTCGCCCCCTGGCTCGCCGTCGCCGCGCTCGCGATCGGCGGGATCGTCACCGTCGCCGACAACGGCCTGGCCTTCACCGCGGTCGCCGAGATCGCCGGCGCGACCTGGTCGGGGCGGGCCCTCGGCATCCAGAACACCGGTCAGAACGTCGTGTCCTCGCTGACCCCGGTCGCGCTCGGCGCAGTGGTCGGGGCGGCGGGCTACGCGCTCGGGTTTGTGGTCGCCGCCGCGGCGCCGCTGGCCGCGATCGCCCTCACCCCGGTCCGGGACGAGCCCGAGCCCAACTGGTGACCGCCGCCCGTCAGCCGGCGCCGGCCTCGAGGGCCGTGGCGAGGAAGCGCAGCTCGGGCCGCAGGTCGACTCGAGCGGGCGACGCCGCGGCGGCGTGCCGGAACACGGAGTGCCGGTAGCTCACCGTCGACGCGAGCAGCAGGGCCGCGCTGTCGACGCCGGTCGCGTCGCCCTCGCGGGCCGCGAGCAGTACGGCCCGGATCTCCTCGACGAAGCGGTCGAAGCGCCCGTGCAGCGCGTCGCGGACGGCGGGGTGGGTGTCCGCCTCGCGCCAGAGCAGGTGCGAGAGCACGGCCGAGGAGCCGAGCCGCGCGTCGAGCGCCTCGACGAGCCGGCAGAGGCTCTCGGTGACGTCACCGGGCACGACCACCGCCGCGCGGTCGACGATCTCCTCCGGCAGCCGCTCGACCAGTGCGGAGAGCAGGTCGACCTTCTTCGCGAAGTAGTAGTGCACCAGGCCCTTCGGCACGTCGGCGCGCTCGGCGATCTTCGAGGTGGGCGTCGCGTCGAACCCCCGCTCGGCGAAGAGCGCCTCCGCCGCGGCGAGGATGCGCTCGCGCGCCGGTTCCGGTGCGGTCATGACGGTCCATCCTGCACGCACGAGGGGCCGCGACCCACGCGGGTCGCGGCCCCTCGATCCCGACCGATCAGCGGATCAGTGCGTTCCGGCCAACCCGCGGTGGACGCCGGTGGCGGCCGGCAGGGCGCTCGCGGCGACGAGCACCGCGAGGACACCGGCGACCCACGAGGTCCACGCGGCCCCGGTGAGGTCGCTGTAGCTCATCACCCACGGGGCGATGAACAGCAGCACACCGAGGACGCCGTGCCCGTACTCGCTCGCCACCGACGCCGGCGCGGCGAGCGACCACAGGGCGGTCAGGGCGAGCACCACACCGAGGACGACGAGCGTCCACGCCGCGGCCGCGTCCGTGGCCACCACGACGGGCGACAGGGCGGTCAGGACGCCGATCACCAGGGCGACCCAGTCCTGCCACCGTGTCCACGCCTTCGCGGTCATCACGATCACTTCCCTCCAGGAGATCTTCCCGATGCCCCCGGTCTACGCCTTGACTGGCCGCCCGGTCAATTCCGCGGGAAGTGATCCACGCCTCGCCGGCCGGGAGCCGACCCGGCCGGCAACGGGGCAGGTCAGCGGCGGCTGCGGGTGGCAGCCTCGGCGAGGACCGGCAGGTAGGCGTCGAGCACCCACGGGATCGACAGCACCGACGGCGACGAGCTGGCCGCCACCCGGTCGGCCCCGACGATCGGCGCGTAGCCACCGGCCTTCACCGCGGGCATCTCCCGGACGGCCGGGTCGGCCAGGAACGCCGCGTCGAGGTCCGGGGTGCCGAAGAAGCCGACGAGCAGGTCGGACTGCAGCCGCGGGACCAGCTCGGCGCTGACCGTGTAGTAGACGGCGTCGCCGCCGGGGGCGTTCTGCTCGACGAAGGGCGCCGACGTCATGCCCAGGTCCTCCAGCAGCCGCACACGGACGTCGGCGGGCCGGAAGATGCCGAGCTGCCCGCCGTCCATCCCGCCGGTGTAGGCGAACGTCGCACCCTTGAGCTGCGGATACTCGGACGTGGCCGCGGCCAGCCGGGACTGCGTGGCCACGACGAGCTCCTCGGCCCGGGTGCTGCGGCCCAGCGCCCGGCCGGCGATGCGGGTCTGCTCCTGCCAGCTCGTGGAGTACGGCGCGTCCGGGTAGGCGACGACGGGTGCGATCCGGGAGAGCGTGTCGTACTCGTCCTGGGTGAGGCCGGAGTAGGTGGCGAGGATCAGGTCGGGCCGCGCGGCGGCGATCGCCTCGAACGCGATCGGCTCCAGCGAGCGCCCGACGACCTGCGGCATCGGCATGCCGGCCAGGGCCTCGCGGACCCACGGGAGCACGCCCTCGGCGTCGCCGCCGTAGTCGAAGAACGGCATCACGACGGGCACGACCCCCAGCGCGATCGCCACGTCCTGGTTGGCGGCGCTCACCGTCGCGACCCGGGTCGGCTCGGCCTCGATCGTCGTCGTCCCGAGCTTGTGCGTGATCGTGACCGGGAAGCCGTCGCCGCCTCTCCCGGAGGTCGGGGCGGCGCCCCCGGAGGCGCACCCGGCGAGGGCCAGTGCGGCGAGGCCCGACGCGGACAGGACGAAGGAACGGCGGGACAGGATGGGCACGTGCGAGCTCCCGGGTCGAGGGTCGGAACATCGGTGAGCCTAACCTCACTGTGGGACGAATCGGACGCACCGCCGCGCACGCCATACTGGACCGGTGATCGGGCGCGGCAGGCGGGAGCGGAAGGCCAGGGAGACCGCGGAGAGGGCGGTGACCGCGGCGCTCGACCTCCTGGAGGGGCGCGCGCTGCGCGCCGACCGGGTCGACTGGCCCGTCGCGCGGACGGAGGTCCTCGGCGTGCTCGACGACCCCGAGCAGCTGGAGCTCAAGCTGTTCCACCTGGTCAGGCAGGCCGGCGGGCCGCACGGCGGCGTCCGGCGGGCCCGGCCGGCGACCGGCGCACCGGACCTGCCGCGGGTCGAGGCGCAGGGCGAGGCCCTCGTCGTCACGCTGCCCGCCTGCGCCGAGCACGCCGCACGCGCCTACGCCGACGCCGCCCGGGCCGCGCTCGACGGGCGCATCGCCGACCGGTGGATCGTGGACCTGCGCGGCACCGGCGGCGGCTCGCCCTGGCCGCTGCTCGCGGCCGTCGCGCCGCTGCTCGGGGAGGGCGAGGTGGGCGCGTTCGTGGACCGCGAGGGCGGGCGCACCCCGTGGACCGTGCGCGACGGCGTGGTCTCACGGGGCGCGACCGCGCAGCTCCAGGGCCCGTCCGGCCGGCTCGACGGGCCGGTCTCGGTGCTCACCGACGGGAACACGGCGAACTCGGGCGAGGCCGTGGCCGTCGCGTTCCGGGGCCGCCCGGACGCCCGCTCCTACGGCGCCCCGACCCTCGGCTTCAGCACCGGCGTCGAGTCCGCGCCGCTCCCCGGCGGGCTGGTGCTCACGGTCGCGACCAGCCGCTTCGCCGACCGCACCGGACAGGTCTACGGCGGCCCCGTCGCCCCCGACGTCCCCAGCGACGACCCGCTCAGCATGGCGCTGTGGGACCTGTGAGCTAGACGGGCAGGAGGGCCTCGACGACGTCGGCCAGCTGGCCCGCGGTGCGGCACTCGTGCATGGGCAGCACGTCGGCGTAGCGGTGGGCCGCCGAGTCGCCGGTGCCCCACTGCCGCTTCGGCTCCGGGTTGAGCCAGTGCGCGTGCCGGGCCTGCCCGACGAGCCGGCGCAGCACGGCGAGGTTCGGGTCGCGGTAGTTGGTGCGGGCGTCGCCGAGAATCAGCAGCGAGGTCTTCGACGTGATCGCCTCGCCCCAGAACTCGGCGAAGCTGCCGAGCGCGTGGCCGTAGTCGGAGTGCCCGTCGAAGGCGGTCAGATCTGCCTCGCGCAGCACCCGCTGCATGACCCCGGAGAGCTCCGCGCCCGGCTCGAACAGGTGCGTGACCTCGTCCGTCTTCTCCACGAACGCGAACACGCGCACCTTGGAGAACTGCTCGCGCAGCGCCTGCACCAGCAGCAGCGTGAAGTGCGAGAACCCGGCGACCGACCCGGAGACGTCGCAGAGGATCACCAGCTCCGGGCGCCCCGGCCGGCGCGTCTTGTAGGCGGGCTTCATCGGCACGCCGCCGGTGGACATGGACCGGCGCAGCGTGCGGCGCATGTCCAGCTGCCCGCGCTTGGCGTGCTTGCGGCGCACCGCGAGCCGGCTGGCCAGCCGCCGGGCCAGCGGGTGCACGGTGCGGCGGAGCTGCGCGAGCTGCTCGGCGTAGGCGGAGAGGAACTCGACCTGCTCGGCCTGCTTGGGCACCGCGGTCTTCGCCACCTGCTCGCGGCCGCGCTGCTCCGCGGTCCGGCGCCGCACCTCGTCCTGCACCATCTTGCGGAACCGGGCGATGCGGTCGCGGATCTCGCGGCGGCGGACCTCGTCGGTGAAGTCGTCCGTCGGGTCGCCGTCCTGGCGCATCGCGTCGAGGATCCGGGCGAGCAGCGTCTCCGGCGACATCAGCCGCAGGGCCTGGTAGGCCGACCAGCTGGGCTGCCCGTTGACGCCCTGCACCCCGGTGCCGCTCGCCCCGGCGGTGCCGAGCGCGTCGACGGCGGCGCGGGCCAGCTCCCGCAGGCCCTCCTCGTCGCCGGCGAGCAGCAGGTCGGCCAGGAGGTCGCGCAGGGCGTCGACGTCGACGGGGCCGTCCGAGCCGTCCTCCGTCGTCGCGCGGGGGACCTCGATCTCCTGCGCCCCCACGCCGAGGGCGGGCGGGAAGTACAGGTCGAAGAGGGTGTCGAAGACCTCGCGCTGGCCGGAGCGGCGCAGGAGTGCGGCCGCGAGCCCCTCGCGGAGCTCACGCCGGCGGAGCAGGTCGAGCGCGCCGACGACCTCGGCCGCGTCGACCGTCTCGCCCGGCCCGACCGCGACGCCGTGCCGGCGCAGCGCGCCCACGAAGTCGACGAGGTGGCCGGGCAGCCCGTGCTCGGGGGTCGTGACGGCCATCGGGGCCTCCTCGGTTGGACGGCTCAGTTCAGCCGCAGCTCGGCGCTCGCCTTGACCTGGTCGGACTGGTGCTTGAGGACGACGCCGAGGGTCTGCCGGACGGCGTCGTCGTCGAGGGTGTCGAGGCCGAGGGCGAGCAGGGTGCGGCCCCAGTCGATGGTCTCGGCGACCGACGGGACCTTGCGCAGCTCCATGGCCCGCAGCACGCGCACGGTGCGGACCAGGGCGTCGGCCAGTGCCTGCGGCAGCTCCGGCACGCGGGTCAGCACGATCCGGCGCTCGAGGTCCGGGTCCGGGAAGTCGAGGTGCAGGAACAGGCAGCGGCGCTTGAGCGCCTCGGACAGCTCGCGGGTGGAGTTCGAGGTGAGCAGCGCGAACGGCTTGCGGGTCGCGGTCACCGTGCCCATCTCGGGGATGGAGACCTGGTAGTCCGACAGGACCTCCAGCAGCAGGCCCTCGACCTCGACGTCGGCCTTGTCCATCTCGTCGATGAGCAGGACCGTCGGGTCGTCGCGGCGGATCGCGGTGAGCAGCGGGCGCGGGAGCAGGAACTCCTCGGAGAACACGTCGTCCCGGGTGGCGTCCCAGCTCTCGTGCCCCTGGCCCGCGGTGATCCGCAGCAGCTGCTTGGCGTGGTTCCACTCGTACAGCGCGCGGGCCTCGTCGATGCCCTCGTAACACTGCAGGCGCACCAGCCCGGAGCCCGTCGCGGCGGCGACGGCCTTCGCGAGCTCGGTCTTGCCGACGCCGGCGGGCCCCTCCACGAGGAGCGGCTTGCCGAGCCTGTCGGCGAGGTACACGGTCGTCGCGACGGCGGTCGACGCGAGGTAGCCGACGCCCTCGAGGCGCTCGGTGACCTCGTCGACCGAACCGAACAGCGGTGACTGGGTGGCCTTCACCCGGATCATCCTGCCTTGCGGGGGTGGCCTGCGCCCAGCCGTGTTGCCGATCGGACGTTCAGTTGGGGGTGAGTGGTGCGTCACACCGCGATCGTCAGGCCAGCAGCCGAAGGGCCGTGGAGATCGGGTCGAGCAGCCGCGGCAGGGCCGGATCGAGCCCTTCCTCGACGTCGACGGCCGAGCAGCCGTTGAGCACGACGTCGGCGCCGGCGGCCCCGGCCTGCTCCAGCGCGGGCCGCACCGCCCGCGCCCACCGGTCCGCGTCCTCGATGTCCTCGACGGCGAGGTCCAGCACGGTGACGCCGAGGAACGCGCCGGACCACTCCGGGCCGATGTCGTGCAGCTCGACGCGGACACCGCGCGGGGCGAGCGCGTCGTAGCGGGCCTGGCGGCGGGCGACCTCGGCCTCACCGACGTGGATCGGGGTCACGGCGTGGATGCGCACGGGTCCTCCTTCAGGTGGGCGAGCCCGCGGAGCGCGTCGCCGATGCCGGCGAGGTCGGGCAGCGCCGCACACACGGCCTGGATCGTGTCCACCGGTCCGCGTCCGCTGAGCAGGTCGGCGAGCAGGGCGGGCAGGGTCGCGGCGGTGAACGGGTGGTGGTCGGCGTCGCCGACGGGGTTGGGCGCCTCGGCCGTGACCGTGCCCGCGACCGACCGGACGGTCACTCGCGCGGGGCGTTCGGCGGGCAGCCGGGCGTCGAGGTCGGGTGCCGCGCGGACCGTCACGCGGGCGGCCAGCGCCGCCGTCGCGGGGTCGGCGAGGGCCCCGGCGGAGAGTGCCGCGGGATCCAGCCTGCCCCGCCGCAACGCCGTCGCGACGGTGAACGGCACGGAGAACATCGCGGCCAGCGGGCCCGTCCAGGTGCGGCGGTCGAGCCCGGCGGCGAGCGAGTGGGTCTCGACCAGCACCTCCTCGACGGTCTCCCCGTCGACGCGGTCGCGCAGCTCCAGCGCGGCGTCGACGGCGGCGTGGGTGAACGAGCAGGAGGCGTGCCGCTTGACGTAGCCGCCCTCGACCTCCCACCGGCTGCCGAGGTCCGCGTCGAGCTCCGCCGGGTCGATCTCCCCGAGCAGCTCGCCGAGGGACCCGGCCGCGGTCCCCGTCGAACGGGCGATCCCGGCCGCGGCGAGGCCGGAGACGTTCGCCGCGCCCATCCACGCCTCCCGGACCCGGTTGCCGTCGAGGGCGCTGGTGAAGTGCCCGGCGATCGGCAGGCCGCTGCCGGCGTCGATCGCCGCGGCGGTGGCCTCGGCGTCGAGCCCGAGCAGCCGGGCACACCCCGCCGCCGCCCCGGCCACGCCCCAGTTCCCGTGCGGGTGGGTGCCGGGCCGCAGCCGCGTGGCGCGGCCGAAGCGGGCCGCGACCTCGTAGGCCGCGAGCAGGGCGGCAAGGGTGTCCGGGCCGGACGCGTCCCGCTCGGCTGCCAGTGCCAGCACCGCCGGGAATGCGTGCGCGGCGGGATGGCCCTTCGCCCGCTTGTGGCCCTCGTCGAGCTCGAGGCGGACGAGCGCGGTGGCGTTGAGCCACGCGGCGGCCTCGACCGTCGTCGTGCAGCCGGCCCCGACGATCGGCGCCGGGCCGGACGCGGGCGTCCAGGCCGCGACGAGCCGGCGCTGCTCGGGCTCGCGGGCCCCGAGGGCCGTCACGCCGAGGACGTCGAGCAGGACCAGGCCCAGCCGGTCCCGCGGGCCGGCCGGGACGTCGGCCCAGCGCAGCCCGGCGACCCACGCCCCGAGCCGGTCGACGGCCCCGCGGACCTCGCGCTGCCGCACCTCAGGCCGTGTGCGCGCT
The DNA here is from genome assembly GCF_021343995.1 of Pseudonocardia terrae. Lineage (GTDB taxonomy): Bacteria > Actinomycetota > Actinomycetes > Mycobacteriales > Pseudonocardiaceae > Pseudonocardia > Pseudonocardia terrae. Next base: position 36,001 of record NZ_JAJTTE010000015.1, read on the forward strand.
CGGGCGGGCGGCCGCGGCCTCGGCCGTGCGGGCGGGCTCGCGCGGCACCAGCAGCATCAGCAGCGCGCCGCCGACGGCGAGCACGGCCATCACGACGAAGCCGCTGGTGAAGGAGCCGGTGCCGGACACGATGAAGCCCATGACCGACGGCGCCACGATGCCCGATGCGGCGAACGAGGCGTCGGCGAACCCGGCGGCGCTGCCCGGCTGGTCGGGGGCGGCGTCGATCGAGGCCACCCACCAGATGCCGCCGGTGATGAACCCGAAGCCCACGCCGCAGGAGATCGAGATGATCGCGACGGTCAGGCTGGGCACGAGCAGCATCGGGATCAGCGAGCACCCCGCCAGCAGCAGGGCCACGCCCATGACCGCGAACCGGCTGCGGATCCGCGGGCTGCGCCGGTACACCCGGTCGACCACGACACCGCCGACGATCGCACCGACCACGCCGGCCGCCCACGGGGCGACCGAGAAGGCACCGGCCTGCTTGAGGCTCAGCCCGTAGGCGCTGGAGAAGAAGGTCGGCAGCCAGTACATGAAGGCCCAGAACATGAAGCCCCAGGCGAAGTAGCCGCCGGCGACGACCCACAGGTTGCGGTTGGTGAGCAGCGGCCGCCAGCGCACGGGGGCCCGCTCGGTCCGGACCTCGGCCTCCTGGCCCGCGGCGATGTAGGCACGCTCGGCCGCGCTGACCCGCGGCGACTCGTCGGGCAGGTCGCGCAGCAGGACGAGCGCGATCAGCGCCCAGACGACGCCGAGGACCGCCATCGTCCAGAACATCCCCTGCCAGCCCACGGTCCCGATGAGCCAGGTGAGCAGCGGACCGGAGATCAGCAGGCTCCCGGAGACGGCGACGCCGCCGCAGAGCGCGAGGGCGACGCCGCGCTCGCGCACCGGCAGCCACCGGCTGACGGTCCGGGTCGCGGCCGGGAAGGCCGGGGACTCCCCGACGCCGAGCAGCAGCCGCACGATCAGCAGGCCGGCGAAGGAGCCCGCCACCGGGATCAGCGCGACGGTGACGGAGAACAGCGTGACCGCGGCGAGCAGGACCTTCCGCGTGCCGAACCGGTCGACCAGCGGCCCGGAGACGAACGCGAAGACCATGTAGCCGAGCGAGAAGACGCTGCTGATGATCCCGTACTGCGCGGTGGTGATCCCGAACGCCTTCTCCAGCGGTTCGACCGCGTAGGAGATGGCGCTGCGGTCCACGTAGTTGATGACGATCAAGGCGATGATCAGCCCGATCGTCACGAATCGGAAGCGGCTCTGCATCTCGTGTTCCTCGGATTCCCCGGCCGGATCGAGAGTCCGGCCGATGCCCGCGTCATTGCGTTCCTGCCAGCGGAACATTTCTGACGCTCCTTTGCGCGGAAATACTCCTCGAATTGCGCGCTTACGTCAACGATCAGCGCTGTTACATCCAGATCTCATCCGCATTTGTTCCGTTCAGAGGAACAATTCGGGGCGGCGGAGGAGAGTGAGGACGTCGCGGACCGGTCGGCCGTCCCGCAGCCCCCACACGGCGGCCACGACGTCCGCCGCGGCGCCGGGCACCAGTGCGCGCTCGGCGTTGCCGGTGAACTTCGTGGACAGTTCGTCCGCGGAGAGCGGGTTCGCCGGGCCGCCGCGGTTGGCGCGGACCCGTTCGGTGACCGTGCTGCCGTCGGCCAGCTCGGCGGTCAGGACCGCCGGGAACTGCCGCGGGAACAGCGCCGTCGACTCCTCGTCGGCGACCACACGCACGCGGCCGGCCAGGTCGAGCCGGCGCGGGTCGGCGGCGGCCGCGTCGGTGAAGTCCTCGTGGAACACGCCCAGCCCACCACCGCCCAGCAGTGCGGCGGCCACGGTGTAGGGCCCGCTGAACGCCGCGTGGTAGCCCGAGCGCGGGCGCGCCTTCTCCTCCGGCGGCTCGGCGATCGTGCGCAGCACCGGGGCCGGGACGCCGAGGGTCAGCGCGCGGACGTCGTCGGGCTGCACCCCGCGGGCACGCAGCGCGAGCGCGGCGTCGATCCCGGCGTGGGTGAAGTGGTTGCAGGGGTAGGGCTTGTAGAAGATCCCCGGGGTCTCCCACTCCTCGCCGAGCCCGTCGGTCACCCGCTCGACGTGCACCTGGTCGCCGCAGAAGGCCTGCAGGAACCCGAACCGGCCCTCGATCACGGTCGGCGGCCCGGTCAGGCCGTGCCGCGCGAGGTCCGCGGCGGCGACGCCGGCGTGCGCGGCCCAGCCGCAGTGGACGCGCTTGATCGTGCCGCCGGTGCGGTTGGCCTCGATGACCCCGGCGCCCATGCTGGCGGCGATCCCGACGACCGAGGTGAGCTGCTCGGCGTCGAGGCCGGACAGCATGCCGGAGGCCACGGCGGCGCCGATCGCGCCGCAGATGGCCGTGGCGTGCTGGCCGCGCTCGAAGAACACGGAGTTGCCGAGCTCCTCGTCGTAGCCGGCCATGCCGAGCCGGCAGGTCAGCTCGATGCCGACCGCGGCGGCGGCCAGCATCGCGGGCCCGGACGCCCCGACCCGCTCGGCGGTCGCGAGCGCCGCCGGGATCACCGACGACGACGGGTGCAGCACCGAGGGCAGGTGCGTGTCGTCGAAGTCGAGGGAGTGCGCGAGGGTGCCGTTGACCAGCGCGGCCGACGGGGCGGGCAGCGGCTCGGGCCGGCCGACGGCGGTGGCCTGGCCTCCTCCGCCCCACTCCCCCACGACGGCGCCGACGATCCGGGCCGGCTCCTCGCGGGTCGCGGCCAGGCAGTTGCCGAGGACGTCGACGGTGCGGGCGACGACGTCGTCGGCCAGATCCGCGGACACGCCGTCGGCGGCGATCCGCGCGGCGACCTCGCCGATCTGCTGGGCCGGGGTGCGCGTGGCGGTCGGGGCGCTCATGCGGCCACCACCGCGAGCGGGCGGACCGGCGCACCCGTACCGCCGACGATGCGCAGGGGCGCGAACACCGCCAGGAACTCGCCGAGCCCGGCCGCGGACGCGTCCTCGAGCGCGAGGTGCTCCACGATGTGGATGCCGTGCTCCACCAGCAGCACCCGGTGCACCGGCAGGACCCGGTGCCCGGCGCCGGCGGGGATCTGCTCGTAGGCGGTGGTGTCGGACCCGGTCGCGACCACGCGGCGCTCGGCGAGCCAGCGCGCCCCGTCCACGGTCACGCCGGGCACGCCGGACTCCTTGCCGATGTAGGCGGCCGCATCGCCGAACAGCCGGCCCCAACCGGTGCGCACGAGCGCGACGTCGCCGCGGCCGGGCTCGGCGCCGGCCCGGTCCGCGGCGGCGGCGAGGTCCTCGGCCGTGACGCCGTAGCCGCCCTCGAGGGTGTCGACCCCGTGCAGCGCGGCGACGTCGAGCAGCACCCCGCGGGTCACCATCGGCGGGATCGTCTCGGCGCCGTGCGCCTGGTGCTTGCCCCCGCGCTGCGACTCGGCGGCGTCGATCCCGCCGTGCAGCAGGCCCTCCTGGCTGACGTGCGCGAGCGCGTCGACGTGGGTGCCGACGTGCCCGCCGGTCACGATCACCTCGTTCGACGCCGAGCCGCCGTCGGGCCGCACCGCGTCGCCGTGTCGGCGCTCGAGCGTCATCCGGAAGCCGGGGTGGTTGGGCGAGCTGGGCATGCCGGTGTAGAGCGGGTGCCCCAGCTCGATCACGCGGGTGCCGGCGCGGACCGCGTCCAGCAGCGCGGATCCGGTCGTCGTGGCGGTCATGGGAGCTCCTTCCCGGTGCGCGCGGCCCGGTGCACCGGTTCGTGGGGGGACGGGTCGGGGTCGGCCAGGGTCTCGGCGAGCTCGACGACCCACCGCGCCCCGGCGACCACCGCGGGATCGACGAAACGGCCCCGCGGGTCGACCCGGGCGGACTCGCCGGCCGACGCCAGCGACCCGAGCAGCTCGCGCGCCCGGGCGACCTCGTCGGCGTCGGGGGTGAAGGCCCGGTGGACCGGGTCGATCTGGGCGGGATGGATGACCGAGCGGCCGAAGAACCCGGCGTCGCGGGCGGCGACCGAGTCGGCGGCGAGCCCCTCCGGGTCGGCGAGGTCGGTCCAGACGCTGGCCACGGGGCTCGGGAGGCCGGCGGCGCGGGCGGCGACCACCACCCGTCCGCGCGCCCACTCCAGCCCGGCGCCGCGCACGCGGAGGTCGGCGGCGAGGTCCGCCTCGCCGAGGGAGAGGCCGGCGACCAGCGGGTGGCAGGTGGCGAGCGCGAAGGCGCGCTCCAGTCCGAGCGCGTTCTCCAGCAGAAGGTGCAGCGGGTGGCCCAGCCGGTCGGCCAGGGCCGCGACGGCCGCGGGGTCGTCCGCCTTCGGCACCCGGACGCCGTCGACGTCCGCCCCGGCGAGGGCGGCGACGTCGTCGGCCGCCCAGGGTGTGCCGGTGCCGTTCATCCGCACCCACACCGGGAGCCGGCCCCGGGACACCGACGCGGCGGACTCCCGCGCGGCGGCCTTGGCGCCGGCGGGGACGGCGTCCTCCAGGTCCAGCACCACGGCGTCGGCCGCGCCGGCCAGCGCCTTTGCGACGACCTCGGTGCGGTGGGCCGGGACGTAGAGCCAGCTCCGCGCGCGACCGAGCGCGGTGCGCGGGGCGGCCGCGGGCCCGGACACGGACGTGGACGTGGACTCGGTGACCGTCACACGACCCCCTCCGCGCGCAGCCGCTCCAGCTCGGCCGCGTCGACGCCGTAGCGCCCCAGGACCTCCGCCGTGTCGCGGCCGAGGCGCGGACCGGTGCTACGGACCCGGCCGGGGGTCTCCGACAGCCGGAACGGCACGTTCTGGAACCGGATCGGGCCGAGCTCCTCGTCCTCGATCCGGACGATGCTGCCGAGCGCGGCGTACTGCGGGTCCTCCAGCACGTCGGCGGCGGTGTAGATCGGGGCGACGGCGGCCTCGGCCTTCTCGAAGGCCTCGACGACCTCGTCGCGGTCCCGCTGGGCGATCCAGGACCCGACCGCGGCGTCGAGCTCCTCGACGTGCTCGGCGCGGCTGGCGCCGGAGGCGAACCACGGCTCGTCGATCAGCTCCGGCGTACCGACCAGCCGCATGACGCGCTCGGCGATCGACTGGGCGCTGGTGGAGACCGCCACCCAGCGGCCGTCGGCGCAGCGGTAGGTGTTGCGCGGCGCGTTGTTGGTGGACCGGTTGCCGGTGCGTGGCTGCAGCTGGCCGAGCTGGTCGTACCCGATGATCTGCGGGCCGAGCAGGTGCAGCAGGGGCTCGATGATCGCCGTGTCGAGCACCTGCCCGCGGCCGGTCGTCTCACGGGCCCGCAGGGCGGTCATGATCCCGAACGCGGTGGTCAGCGCGGCGACGCCGTCGGCGAGGCCGAAGGGCGGCAGCGTGGGCGGGCCGTCCGGCTCGCCGGTGATCGCGGCGAAGCCGCTCATGGCCTCGGCGAGCGTGCCGAACCCGGGGCGCGAGGCGTACGGGCCGAACTGCCCGAACCCGGTGACCCGGGCGAGCACGAGCCGCGGGTTGCGGGCGGAGAGCTCCTCCCAGCCCAGCCCCCAACGCTCCAGGGTGCCCGGGCGGAAGTTCTCGATCACCACGTCGGCGTCGGCGGCGAGCTCGCGGAACAGCTCCTGCCCGCGCGGCGTCGACAGCACGAGCGTGACGGACTTCTTGTTGCGCGCCAGCATCTTCCACCACAGGCCGACGCCGTCGCGCTGCACGCCGTGGGTGCGGGCGGGGTCACCGCGCGGGTGCTCGATCTTGATGACCTCGGCGCCGTGGTCACCGAGCAGGGTGGCCGCCAGGGGTCCGGCGAACAGCGTCGACGCGTCGAGGACCTTCAGGCCCTCCAGCGCGTCCGGGCCGGTCCCGGGCAGGGGTGCGGATGCGGTCATGACGTCCTTCCGGCCGCGGCGACCGCCGCGGTACGTACGGGTGGGCGAGGGGCGGGACGTGCGGGACGGCCGTGGGCCCGGTCGGCGAGCCGCGCGGAGATGCGGGACGCGGCCTCGACGACCTCCGGCGCGGTCGCCGTGACGAACTCGTCGGTGACCCGGAACCGGGGGCCGCAGACCGAGACCGCGCCGACGACGTCGCCCGACGGGCCGAAGACCGGGGCCGCGACGGACCCCGCGTCGGCCTGCCGCTCACCGGCGGAGGCCGCGTAGCCGCGCTCCCGGATCCGGTCGAGCTCGGCGTGCAGCTCGTCCGCGTCGGTCAGGGTGGCGGGGGTCAGCGACGGGAGCGCGCCGGAGAGCACCGCGTCGACCTCCTCGGCCGCGGCGAAGGCGAGCATGCACTTGCCGGACGAGCCGGCGTGGAGCGGGAACCGGCGGCCGATCTCGACGGACATGGTGATCTCGTGGGTGCCGACGACCTGGTCGAGGTACACCCTGCCGCCGTGCACCTTCGCGCTGACCGTGGCGGTCTCCCGCAGCCGGTCGCGCAGGTCGACCAGCTGGGGCAGCGCCGCCGAGCGCAGGTCCGAGTCGCGCAGCGCGCGGCCGCCGAGGGCCGCGGCGGCCGGCCCGAGCCGGTACTCACGGGTCGCCGGGTCGTAGGCGATCAGCCCGCGGCCGGTGAGCGACTGCAGGATGCGGTGCACGACCGCCTTGGACAGGTCCAGCTCACGGGCCACCCGGGTGACCCCGAGCGTCGGGGGCCCGTCGGTGAACAGCAGCAGCACGTCCGCCACCCGCTCGGTGGCCCCGGTGCCGCCGGACGTCTCGGCCATGCGCCCTCCAGTCGTCCCGCTTGACGGAACAGAGAGTGGGCCGCAGCCCGGGGCGATGTCAAGCGATCCGTCTCAAGGTCTTGCATAAGTCCTGGTCCGGTGGTCTCATCGCTACACCTTGCGAGGTTCACAGATGTTTCTCTCAGCGGAACGGAGGTCAGGGTGACGGAGGTCGACCTGGTCATCGCCGGGGCGGGCGGAGGGCTCGCCGGCGCGGTCCGCGCCGCACAACTGGGGCTCGACGTGCTCGTGGTCGAGGCCAATCCGCACTATCTGCGCGGCAACAACACCTCGATGTCGACGGCGATGGTCCCGGGCCCGGGGTCGCGGTTCCAGGCCGCCGCCGGGATCGAGGACTCCCCGGCCCGCTTCCTGGCCGACGTCGAGGCCAAGACGCACGGCACGGCCGACCCCGTGGTCGCCAGGGCGCTCGCCGAGGTCGGTGCCGAGCTGGTCGAGTGGCTCGCCGACCACGTCGGCATGCCGATCGAGCTCCCCACCGACTTCGACTACCCGGGCCACTCCGTTCCACGCGTGCACACGGTCCCGGGCCGGCACGGCTCGGCCCTGCTCAAATACCTGTCCGACGCCGTGGCGGCATCCTCGCGGGTCGACGTGCTCGCCCCCTGCCGGCTCGTCGACGCCCCGCCCGGGCCCGACGGGACCCGGGTCGCCGTCGTCGAGCATCCGGACGGGACCCGGGAGGAGATCACGGCCCGCGCGGTCCTGTTGGCCACCAACGGTTTCGGCGCCGACCCGGAGCTCGTCCGGACCCATCTGCCGGAGATCGCCGAGGCCCACTACCACGGCAGTGAGCACTCGCGCGGCGACGCGCTGCGGATCGGCGCCGCACACGGGGCCGCGACCGGCTGCCTGGACGCCTACCAGGGACACGCCGCGCTCTCGGCGAAGGCCCAGACGCTCCTGACCTGGACCGCGGTGATGCACGGCGGGGCGGTCGTCGACGGGTCGGGCCGCCGCTTCGGCGACGAGACCACCGGCTACTCCGAGTACGCCGCGACCCTCGCCGCGCAGCCCGGCGGCCGCGGCTGGATGGTGTACGACGGGCGGATCGACGCCCTGTGCCGCACGTTCACCGATTACCTGGACGTCCGGTCCGCCGGGGCGGTCCGCACGGGCGCGACCGTCGCCGAGCTCGCCGAGGCCACCGGCCTGCCGGCCGGACCGCTGGCCGAGGAGATCGACGCCCTGGCCGCCGTCGCCCGGGGCGAGGCCCCGGACCGCTTCGGCCGCACGGTCGAGGCGCCGCTCACGAGCCCGTTCCACGCCGTCGAGATCGTGCCCGCGCTCTTCCACACCCAGGGCGGCCTGCGCGTCGACGCGGACGCCCGGGTCCTCGACGCCGGCGGCGCACCGCTGCCCGGCCTCTACGCCTCCGGCGGTGCCGCGGTCGGGATCTCCGGCCACGGCGCCGCCGGCTACCTCGCCGGGAACGGGCTGCTGCCCGCCCTCGGCCTCGCCTACCTGGCCGCCGGGCACGTCGCCCGCGCGGCCGTTCCCTCCGTCGAAGAAGGTGCAGCCCGATGACCAAGCCCGACCTGATCATCCGCGACGTCCAGGTCGTGCGGCCCGGCGGCGGTGACCCGCAGCACGCCGACATCGCCGTGACCGACGGGCGGGTGTCCGAGGTCGCGCCCCGGATCGAGGTGCCCGAGGGCACCGCCGTCCACGAGGGCCGCGGCCGGCTCGCGTTCCCCGGTGTCGTCGACGCGCACCAGCACTGGGGCATCTACAACCCGCTCGCCGAGGACACCGCCACCGAGAGCCGCGCCTGCGCCCAGGGCGGCGTCACCACCTCGCTGACCTACATGCGGACCGGGCAGTACTACCTCAACCGCGGCGGCAGCTACGCCGAGGTCTTCCCCGAGGTGCTGGCCGCGGCCGAGGGGCGCTCGTACGTCGACTACGCCTTCCACCTCGCCCCGATGCAGCGCTCGCACATCGACGAGATCCCGGCGCTGGTCCGCGACCACGGGGTGACCTCGTTCAAGATCTTCATGTTCTACGGCAGCCACGGCCTGCACGGGCGCTCGGCGGACCAGAACTCCTTCCTCATGATCCCCGAGGGCGAGCGGTACGACCTGGCGCACTTCGAGTTCGTCATGCGCGGCATCCAGGCCGCCCGCGAGGCGAACCCGGAGATCGCCGACCAGATCTCGCTGTCGCTGCACTGCGAGACGGCCGAGATCATGACCGCGTACACGAAGCTCGTCGAGGAGGAGGGCCGGCTCACCGGCCTCGAGGCCTACAGCGCCTCCCGCCCGCCGCACTCCGAGGGCCTCGCGGTCACCATCGCCTCCTACCTCGCCCACGAGACGCAGCTGCCCACGATCAACCTGCTGCACCTGTCGTCGGCGAAGGCGATGGAGGCGGCGATGACGATGCAGCGCGCCTTCCCGCACGTCGACTTCCGCCGCGAGGTCACCATCGGCCACCTGCTCGCCGATGTGACGACCGCCGACGGCATCGGCGGCAAGGTGAACCCACCCCTGCGGCCCCGCGCGGACGTCGAGGCGCTGTGGGAGCACCTGCTGGGCGGCGACGTCAGCTGGGTCGTCTCCGACCACGCCTGCTGCAAGGAGGAGACGAAGTTCGGCTCCGGCGGCACCGACAAGGCGGACGTGTTCGCCGCCAAGTCCGGCTTCGGCGGCACCGAGTACCTCCTGCCGGGTCTCGTCGGCGAGGGCCGCAAGCGCGGGCTCTCGATGTCCCGCGTGGCCGAGCTGACCGCCTGGAACCCGGCCCAGCGGCTCGGGCTGCCGACCAAGGGCGACATCGCCCCGGGCTTCGACGCCGACATCGCGCTCGTCGACCCGGACCGCTCGTACGTCGTCGACCCGGCGGACTCCGAGTCGACGCAGGAGTACACGCCCTTCCGCGGGCTGGAGATCGGCTCGACGGTCACCACCACGTTCCTGCGCGGACGTCCGGTCTACGACGACGGCAAGGTCGTCGGCGAGCCGACCGGGCGCTACCTGCACCGGCCGACCGGCCGGGCCTGAGCGACACCGGCCCGCTCGTCCGGGCCCCGCGGTTCCGTGCGCCGGATCCGCGGGGCCCGTCCCGTTCTGTCGGGGGGTGCCGCCACGATGGGGGCATGACGACCACGGAGCCCGATCTCCGCTCCCGCGCCGAGGAGCTGCTGCAGACCCTCGCCGGCGAGGGCGCCCGGCTGCGCGAGGACCAGTGGACCGCCATCCACGCCCTCGTCGCCGAGCACCGGCGTGCGCTGGTCGTGCAGCGCACCGGGTGGGGCAAGTCCGCGGTGTACTTCCTGGCCACGGCGCTGCTGCGGGAGCAGGGCGCGGGGCCCACGGTGATCGTGTCGCCGCTGCTCGCGCTGATGCGCAACCAGATCGACGCGGCGACCCGGGCCGGGATCGTGGCCGTCACCGTCAACTCCGCGAACCTCGACGAGTGGGAACGGACCTACGCCGAGATCGCCGCCGGCGAGGTCGACGTGCTGCTCGTCAGCCCGGAGCGGCTGAACAACCCGGACTTCCGGGACCGTGTGCTGCCCGAGCTGACCCGGACCGCGGGCATGCTGGTGGTCGACGAGGCGCACTGCGTGTCCGACTGGGGGCACGACTTCCGGCCCGACTACCGGCGGCTGCGGGCGCTCATCGCCGAGCTGCCGCCCGGGATCCCCGTGCTGGCCACCACGGCCACGGCGAACGACCGGGTGGTCACGGACGTGACCGAGCAGCTGGGATTGCAGTCCGGCGAGCCGCTGGTGCTGCGCGGGTCGCTCGACCGGGCGTCGTTGCGGCTCTCGGTGGTGGACATCAGGAGCCCGGCGGACCGGCTGGCCTGGCTCGCCTCGCGGCTCGACGAGCTGCCCGGCGCCGGGATCGTCTACACGCTCACCGTGCAGGCGGCCGAGGAGGTCGCGGAGTTCCTGCGCTCGCGGGGGTTCGCGGTGCGGGCGTACACGGGGAAGACGGACGCGGAGGAGCGGCTCGACGCCGAGGGCGACCTGTTGGCCAATCGGGTGAAGGCCTTGGTCGCCACGTCGGCACTGGGGATGGGCTTCGACAAGCCGGACCTCGGGTTCGTCGTGCACCTCGGGGCGCCGTCCTCGCCGGTGGCCTACTACCAGCAGATCGGTCGCGCCGGGCGTGCCCTGGACCGGGCGGAGGTGGTGCTCCTGCCCGGGCAGGAGGACCGGGAGATCTGGGCGTACTTCGCCTCGCTGGCCTTCCCGCCGGAGCCGCTGGTGCGTCAGACCCTGGCCGCGCTCTCCGACCAGCCGCTCTCCACCGCCGCGCTGGAGACCCGCGTCGACCTCTCCCGCACCCGGCTGGAGATGCTGCTCAAGGTCCTCGACTCGGACGGGGCGGCGAAGCGGGTCAAGGGCGGGTGGATCGGCACCGGGGCGGAGTGGGTCTACGACCGGGAGCGGCACCAGCGGATCGCGGCCGCCCGCAAGGCCGAGCAGCAGGCGATGCTCGACTACCTCACCACGGACGAGTGCCGGCTCGTCTTCCTGCGCCGCCAGCTCGACGATCCGGACCCCACGCCGTGCGGCCGGTGCGACGTGTGCACCGGCACCGTCTGGTCGCCCGAGGTGTCCGCCGAGGTGTCCGCGGCCGCCGCCGAGCGGCTCCAGAAACCGGGTGTGGAGATCGCGCCCCGCAAGATGTGGCCGAGCGGGATGAAGGAGCTGGGGATCCCGGTGTCGGGCCGGCTCAAGGCCGACGAGCTCGCCGAGCCCGGGCGGGCCGTCGGGCGGCTGTCGGACATCGGCTGGGGCACGCGGCTGCGCGAGCTGCTCGCCGGGCCGGACCAGCCCGTCCCGTCCGACCTGCTCGACGCCGTGGTGCGCGTGCTCGCCGGCTGGGACTGGGCGCAGCGACCGGTCGGCGTCGTCGGGCTCGGGTCGCGCACTCGCCCGCACCAACTCGAGCACCTTTCCCGCCGGATCGCCGAGATCGGGCGGCTGCCGCTGCTGGGCACGCTCCCTCCGGCCGGTGAGCGCCCGGGCACGCACGAGAACTCGGCACAGCGGCTCGCCGCGGTGTGGGAGGGGTTCGACACCGCCGCGCTGCCCGACCTCGCGGGCCTCGACGGCCCGGTGCTGCTGGTCGACGACCTGGTCGACTCGGGCTGGACGATGACCGTCGCCGCCCGGGCGGTCCGCCGCGCCGGCGCCCCCGCGGTCCTCCCGCTCGCCCTGACCCTGGCGGGCTGACCCGCTCTGCGAGGTGGTCGGGCGGGCCTGTCCGCGGCTCGCCGACTCGGCGACTCGATGCGGGTCGCTGTGCCCCATGATCGCTGGTCGCGGAGTGGAAGGGTCGAGATCCGACCGTCCCGCTCCACAACCGGTGATCTTGTCCGCGGCTCGCTGACTCGGCGACTCGGCCGCGCCCTCAACCCATTCCGCGGCTCGCCTGGAGCGGGCGGCGACACCATGCTCGCTAGCCCTGGAGCCACAGGGGCGAAATCCGACCCTCCTACTGCAGGACCGGTGATCTGCCCGCAGGCCGGTGGATCTCTCGGGGCTGCTGTGCACCGTGATCGCTGGTCGTGGAGCAAGAGAGTCGAAATCCGACTGTGCCGCTCCACGCCCAGTGATCGTGCCCGCGTTCGCCGGACCCTCGAGACCGCTGGGCACCGTGATCGCTGGTCGTGGAGCAAGAGAGTCGAAATCCGACCGTGCCGCTCCACGCCCAGTGATCTTGCCCGCGTTCGCCGGACCCTCGAGACCGCTGTGCACCGTGATCGCTGGTCGTGGAGCAAGAGAGTCGAAATCCGACCGTCCCGCTCCACAACCATTGATCTCGTCGGTAGGTGACGGACCTGTTGGCTGCCTGATTGTGAGGCGCGCAGCGCACGCGCCACTTCCCGCGACACCTCACCCTCGACCTACTCTGCCGCTCCCCGGAGCGGGCCGAGGCACCATGATCGCCAGCCGTGGAGCCAGACGGTCGAAATCCGACCGTCCTCCTCCAGGACAGACGATCTTGTGCGCAGGCCGGAGGTCTCTCGGGGCTGTTGCGCGCCATGATCGCCGGCCGTGGAGCAGGAGGGTCGAAATCCGACCGTCCTGCTCCAGAACTGGTGATCTTGTCCGCGGCTCGGCGGCCCCCTGGGACCGCGGTACACCGTGATCGCTGGTCGTGGAGCGAGAGGGTCGAGATCCGACTGCCCTGCTCCACGACCAGTGATCTTGCCCCGGCCAGCGGCAGCCTGAATCTGGGGCGCGGAGCGGCAGCCTGATCTGAGGCGCGGAGCGACAGCCTGGATCTGGGGCGCGGAGCGGAAGCGCTCACCGCGGTTCTCGCTCCCGACGCGCGATTTGGCGGCTCGGCCGACGCCGACGACACCATGATCGCCGGTTGTGGAGCAGACGAGTCGAAATCCGACCATGTCGCTCCAGAACCGGTGATCTTGCGTGCAGCCCCTGAATCGGCGTCCCGGGTGCCGGTCGGTGCGCACCATGATCACTAGTCGTGGAGCGGGAGAGCCGGAATTCGACTGTCCTTCTCCAGAATCCGTGATCTTGTCCGCAGAGCGGTGGATCTCTCGGGGCTGTCGTGCGCCGTGATCGCTGGTTGTGGAGTAGAAGAGTCGAAATTCGACCGTCCGACTCCACGACCGGTGATCTTGTGAGCGGGCCGGTGGGTTCTCCCGGAGTCGCTGTGCGCCGTCCTACATTCGGACGACACCGATTGCGGCTGTGGCGCCCCGTGCGCAGCACACGCAGAGCGCCAGGTGGAGGAACGGCCGGGTCGCCGGTGAGTACCCGAGCGGGGGTAGGACCGACGCCTACCGCACCGCGCGTAGCCGTTCGCTCACGGGGCCCGTCAGGGTGAATCACACGCGTGTAATACCTTCCGGTCTCGCCCCCCACCGACTCCCGTGAGAGAGGACGAGCCCCGTGACTCAGAACCTCGAGACCATCCTCACCGACCCCGCGCGCCGGCCCGCCGTCGTCGCCGACCTGAACGAGCTCGTCGGGCAGGAGGTGAAGGACAAGGGCGGCATGTCCGGCGCCGCCATCAAGCTCGGCTACCAGACGGTGTCGAAGGTCCGGCCCGGTGTCGTGCCCTCGGCCGTCGACCGCATGCTGCCGCAGTTCGCCGGTGCCCTGCAGCCCTTCTACGCCGACTACAAGGCCGGTGCCGCGGGCAGCGACTTCGGTGCCTACCTGGCGGGCCGCCCCGAGGTCGCCGACGCGCTCCTCGGCGTCACCGACCGGCGTGCCGAGAACTCCAGCTCGGATGCGCTGAAGAAGGCCTACGCCAAGCTGCGCCCAAACGCCCGCAAGAACGTCGAGGAGGCCCTCCCCCGCCTCGGCAGCCTCATCGGCAAGCACGCCGCCTCCGCCGGCGCCTGAGAGCCGGCTCCGCGTCTGCCGCACGGCAGGCCGGCGAGGGCCGGGGCGCCGACGACGTCGCCCCGGCCCGTCCGGCCGCCCTCCGGATCCGGACCCGGCGCCCCGGACTCAATGCCCCTCGAGCACCACCGGCCCCACCGGGCTATTCACCCGGCCTCTCCACCACCCGGCTCCGCACACCCGGCTCAGCACCACCCGGGCAGCCACAACCCGGCTCCGCACCACCCCGCTCCGCACCACCCGGCTCCGCACCACCCGGCCTCTGCACCACCCGGCCTCCGCACCACCCGGCCTCCGCACCACCCGGCTCCGCACCACCCGGCTCCGCACCACCCGGCTCTGCACCACCCGGCTCTGCACCACCCGGCTCTGCACCACCCGGCTTCGCACCACCCGGGCATGCACCACCCGGACTCAGCGCTGTGGCCCCGCCTCGCCGAGCAGGTCGGCGACCAGCCGCTCGGACAGCCCCTCGGGTTCCCCACGCCAGGCCTGGTCGGCGTAGTCGAGCAGCTCCGCGGCGATCAGCTGGCCCACCGGGCCGGGGTAGCGGTCGAGGGCCACGCTGACCGCGCGCCGGACCCGCAGGACGTCCTCGGTCTCGAGCGGCGTGGGGCGTGCGGGCCGCACCGTCCACGGCGGCCGGGTCCGGATCGGCCCGGTCGTCCACCGGCCCGCGGGCGGCTCCAGGAGCACCCCGCGCTGCCGGTCACGCCCGCTCTCCCCGCCGTTCACCCCCGCCGGTTCGCCCCGCCCCCGGCCGCCGTTACCCGCCCCGGGCAGGGGCATCTGGTGGATCACCCGCCGCGGCCGCGGCGCCCGCGCGACCCCTGGCCGCGTTGTCGCCGGGCCCGAAGACGCCCGGTTCGAGGACCCGGCTCCGCCTTGCCAGGAGCCGCCCGGATCACCGAGCCCATCGACGGTGACCGACCAGACGCCCCTAGGCTCGGATCGTGCCTCATGATCTCGTGCTCAAGGGCATGAACGCCGTGCATCGCCTGCTGCTCAAGGCGACCGGCGGCCGCGTCGGCCACGACGCCGCGGGGATGCCCGTCCTCGAGCTGACCACCCTCGGCCGGCGCAGCGGGGAGCCCCGTTCGGTCCTGCTCACCGCGCCGCTGGTGGAGGGCGACACCCTGGTGGTGGTCGCCTCGCGGGGTGGCGACGACCGCCACCCGGCCTGGTTCCTCAACCTGCGCGACCGCCCCGAGGTGCAGGTCTCGGTGCGCGGCGGCCCGCGCGAGCCCCGCCGGGCGGAGATCGTGGGGCCCGACGAGCGGCCGGTGCTGTGGGAGCGGATCGCCTCGCGCTACCGCAACTACGCGGGCTACCAGCGCCGGACCGAGCGGGAGATCCCGCTGGTCAGGCTGGTGCCGGTGCCACCACCAGCCGACTGAGCTCCTTCTCGACGACCGCGCCCTCGCCGGGCAGCGCCGCCCCGGCGGGCACGGCGAGGATCCGCAGGTCCGCCGCGTGCGGCCGGCCGGCCGCGTGCCAGGCCTCGATGCCGGCCCGCAGCAGCTGCACCGCCGTCTCGCCCTCGGGCCCGAAGGCGCGCACCCCCGCCGGCTCGGTGACCAGCGCGGCGAGCCCGCCCGACACCGCGACCGCCACGGTCGCACGGCCCTGCCCGGTCGGGACCAGCCAGTGCCCGGGGGCGTCGTCGGCGTCACCGGTCAGCAGCCGCAGGGCGCCGGGCACGGCCAGCATGAGCCACAGCCCCAGCCCGTCCCAGACGTCCGCGCGCTCCAGGTTCCCGGTCGAGCGGTGGAGCTTCCGCGGCTCGTCGAGCAGCGCGGCGACCGCCTCCAGATCAGGGCGCGTGCCCTCCGGCACCTGGGCGGCCCACCCGGGCCCCACGTGCTCGGTCGCCTCCGGCCCCGCGCCCGCCCCGCGCAGCCGGATGAACGCGCAGCTGCGGACCGAACGGCTCTCCAGGACCCCGTCGGGCCGCAGGTCGAAAGCCACCGACAGCTGGCTGCCCCGCACGGTCAGCGGGAGCAGCAGCCGCCCGCCCGGCGCGAGCTGGGCCACCCACTCGGGCCGGAGGTCCCAGCTGCCGACGGTGAGCACGACGCGGTCGTAGGGGGCGGCGTCGGGCACGCCGAGCGCGCCGTCGCCGACCCGTAGGTCCACGCCGGTGATCCCGGCCTGCGCGAGGTGCCGCGCGGCCTGCTCGACCAGCTCCGCGTCGATGTCCACGGACACGACCCGTCCGGACGGCCCGACGAGCCGGGAGAGGAGCGCGGCGTTGTACCCGGTGCCCGCACCGATCTCGAGGACGCGGTGCCCGCGCGCCGGCGCCAGCTGCTCGAGCATGATCGCCATCATCGAGGGCTGCGACGCCGAGCTGGTCGCGATCCCGTCGACGACCTGGGTCGGGACGGCCTCGTCGGCGTAGGCGTCGCCGATCGGGACGTCGGGCAGGAACAGGTGCCGCGGCACGGCCAGGAAGGCCTCGACCACGGCGGGCGTGAGCGCACACCCGTGCGACCGGAGGCCGCGCACCATCCGCACGCGGGCCTGATCCGGATCGGTCGCCGGGTCGGTCATCCGCCGAGTCTGCCCCCGCCCGGCGGTCCGCCGCATCCGTGGTCCGCCGCGCGGGATCGGCTCGGGATCTGCTCAGAGGATCACGAGGTCGTCGGCGTGGACGATCTCCCGCCGGTAGTGGCGGGGCAGGTCCGACGAGCGCCGCCCGATGATGCCCGGCAACTCGGTGGCGTCGTAGTTGACCACGCCCCGGGCCACGACCGCGCCGTACGGGCCCACCAGGTCGACGACGTCGCCGGAGACGAAGTCGCCGTCGAGGCCGTGCACGCCCGGGGCCAGCAGCGACCGCCGCCGCTCGACCACCGCGCTCACCGCGCCCGCGTCGAGGTCGAGGCGCCCGCGGACGTCGGCGGCGTGCTTCATCCAGAACAGCCGCGCGGACATCCGCCGCCCCGACGCCCGGAAGGCCGTGCCGACCTTCGGCCCCTCCGTGTCGAGGGCTTCGGCCACCTCGTCGGCCGCAGCGAGCAGCACCGGGATGCCCGAGGCCGACGCCATCGCCGCCGCGGTGATCTTCGTGGTCATCCCGCCGGTGCCCAGGCTGCCCTGACCGGGCTTCGCCACCGTGACGGCGTCGAGGTCGGCCGGGGACCCCACCTCGGCGAGCAGGGTGGAGCCGGGGCGACGGGGATCGCCGTCGTGGAGCCCGTCGACGTCGCTGAGCAGGACCAGCGCGTCCGCCCCGACGATGTGCGCGACCAGGGCGGCGAGCCGGTCGTTGTCGCCGACGCGGATCTCGTCCGTGGCCACGGTGTCGTTCTCGTTGACGACGGGGATGACGTCGAGCCCCAGCAGCCGCTCGAGGGTGCGCTGGGCGTTGCGGTAGTGCGAGCGGCGGATCATGTCGTCCGCGGTGAGCAGGACCTGGCCGATCCGCTGGTCGTGGCGCAGGAAGGAGGCCGAGTACGCGTGCGCGAGCAGCAGCTGCCCGACGCTCGCGGCCGCCTGCTGCGTGGCCAGGTCCCGGGGGCGGCGGACCAGCCCGAGCGGCGCCAGGCCGGCCGCGATCGCGCCGGAGCTGACCAGGACGACCTGCGACCCGGCGGCCCGCCGGGCGGCGAGCGCGTCGACCAGCCGATGCAGGCGGGCCGGATCGAGCCCCCCGGCCAGGCTGGTCAACGACGACGACCCCACCTTGACGACGACCCGGCGGGCGTCGCCGAGCAGCCTGCGGGTGTCGGTCACCGCGACCACCCGCGAGTCGCGTCGTGAGCTCCGGTGAGTCGGGCTGTGGGCTTCGGGCACCGCGCCGCGGGGTGAATCTCAGCGCCCGACTCGCCGGAGCCGAGAGCCCGACTCGCGGGGAGGGCGGTCACCGGGACGCGTCCGCGTCGCCGGGGTCGTCCCAGATCTCCAGCTCGTCGTCGCCGAGCTCGAACAGCTCCTCGTCGTCCTCGTCGGCGGCGTCGTTGGTCCAGCGGGCCTCGTGGGCGTAGCTCGCGCCGGCGGCCAGCTCGGCGTCCGTGAGGTGCCGCCGCCGGGCCAGCTTCGCGAGCTTGCGCTCCGCGGCCGACACGCGCGCGGCCCCGCCTTCGACCCGCGCGTCCGTACCGCGTCCGGACATGACCCGGGCCACCCCGGCCGGGGTGCTGGGCTGCCAGTCGAAGGTGACGTCGCCGATCGTGACCGGGCAGCCCGGGACGGCGCCGGCCTCGGCCAGCGCGTCCTCCACGCCGAGCCGGGCGAGCCGGTCGCCGAGGTAGCCGACCGCCTCGTCGTTGTCGAAGTTGGTCTGCCGGATCCAGCGCTCGGGTCGGGGCCCGCGCACCAGGAACCCGCCCTCGAGCTGCGGGTCCGGCTCGACGGTGAACCCGGCGTCGTCGACGGCCTGCGGGCGCAGCACGATCCGCGTGGGCTCGACGACGGGCTGCGCGGCCCGGTACGCCGCCACCTGCTCGCCCATCGCGAAAGCCAGCTCGCGCAGGCCCTTCCGGCTGGCGGTGGAGATCGGGAAGATCGGCCAGCCGAAGCGCTCCTGCAGGTCGGCGGTCACGATCTCGACCATGTCGGCGGCGTCGGGCACGTCGATCTTGTTGAGCGCGACGAGCCGGGGCCGGTCGGCGAGGTCGCCGCCGAGCGCCGGGGTGTAGCGGGCGAGCTCGTCCTCGAGGGCCTGGACGTCGGCGACGGGGTCGCGGCCGGGCTCGAAGGTGGCGCAGTCGACGACGTGCACCAGCACCGAGCAGCGCTCGATGTGTCGCAGGAAGTCCAGGCCGAGCCCGCGGCCCTCGGAGGCGCCGGGGATGAGACCGGGGACGTCGGCGACGGTGAACACCTCGCTGTCGGATCCACTGCCGGCGGTGACCACGCCGAGCTGCGGGACGAGCGTGGTGAACGGGTAGTCCGCGATCTTCGGCCGGGCGGCGGACAGGGCCGCGACCAGCGAGGACTTCCCGGCGGACGGGAAGCCGACGAGGCCGACGTCGGCCATCGAGCGGAGCTCGAGGGTGAGGTCGCGGGCCTCCCCCGCCTCGCCGAGCAGCGCGAACCCGGGCGCCTTGCGGGCGCTGGAGGCCAGCGCCGCGTTGCCCAGCCCGCCGCGGCCGCCCTCGGCGGCGACGAAGCGGGTGCCCGGCCCGACCAGGTCGGCGACGATCTCGCCGCGCTGGTCGAACACCACCGTGCCGTCCGGGACGCGCAGCTCCAGGTCCTCGGCGTTGGCGCCGGCCCGGAACCCGCCCTGCCCCTGCTTGCCGTTCTTCGCGACGGCGTGCGGGCGGTGGTGGAAGTCGAGCAGGGTGTGCACACCCGGGTCGACGACGAGCACCACCGAGCCGCCGCGGCCGCCGTTGCCCCCGTCGGGGCCGCCGAGCGGCTTGAACTTCTCGCGATGGATCGACGCGCAGCCGTTGCCGCCCGCCCCCGCGGTGGCGTGCACGACGACCCGGTCGATGAACCGCGACATGTCTGACTACTCCTCTACACGCGCCCCGGCGGCGCACCCGCCCAGACGAAACGAGCGGCGGACCCCAGCCCGGGGCCCGCCGCTCGCGAACTGCCTGTGGTGGTCGGGCCTCAGGCCTCGACCGGCACCACGTTGACGACCTTGCGGCCGCGCTTGTGGCCGAACTGGACGGCGCCCTCGACGAGCGCGAACAGCGTGTCGTCGCCACCGCGGCCGACGCCGTCGCCCGGGTGGAACTTGGTGCCACGCTGGCGGATCAGGATCTCGCCGGCGTTGACGGTCTGACCGCCGAACCGCTTGACGCCCAGCCGCTGAGCGTTCGAGTCGCGCCCGTTGCGGGAG
This sequence comes from Pseudonocardia terrae, assembly GCF_021343995.1. Taxonomy (GTDB): domain Bacteria; phylum Actinomycetota; class Actinomycetes; order Mycobacteriales; family Pseudonocardiaceae; genus Pseudonocardia; species Pseudonocardia terrae. The sequence continues at coordinate 55,841 of NZ_JAJTTE010000015.1, forward strand.
CTGGACGCACCCTTCTTGTGAGCCATGGCGCAGGTCTCCTTACGCGCTGATGCCGGTGACCTGGACCTTGGTCAGCGGCTGACGGTGGCCCTGACGCTTGTGGTACCCGGTCTTGTTCTTGAACTTGTGGATCCGGATCTTCGGGCCCTTGGTGTGCTCGACGACCGTGGCGGTCACCGAGGCCTTGGCCAGCGCATCCGCATCCGTGGTCAGCTTGTCGCCGTCCACGAGCAGCACGGCGGGCAGGCTGATCTCGGCGCCGGGCTCACCGTCGATCTTCTCGACGGTGACCACGTCGTCGACGGCCACCTTGTACTGCTTACCGCCGGTCTTGACGATCGCGTACATCGTTGACGCACGACTCCTGAAACTCTCGGGGGGACTCATGGGCGGCCCGGTCCCGCGGACGGGCACGGCACGCACGCCGCAGCACTAGGCCGCGGCTCCTTGACTCCCAGGGTACGGAAGGGGAAATCGCAGGGTCAAACCGGGTCCCCCCCGGTCGATCCCTCCGGGCCGCCCGGCGCCCCCGCCCCGACGGACGAGCTCACCGGGAGCGTGACGGTGCCGGCTGCCTCGCCCTCGCTCGGCGGGCCCGCCGGGCGCGACGCCGCCCGCCGCGACCTGCGCGGACGGGAGGTGACGGCCGTGTCGTTCGCCGGCTCGGGCCGTGGCGGTGCCGCGGGGGCGGAACCGGAGTCCGGCAACGGGGCCGTGACGACGACAGGCTCGGCCGCCGTGCTGGGCGCGCCGGCCGAGCGGGTGACCCGGCGACGCTTCTCCGGCCTGGCCGGGGCGTCGGCCGCCCCGGTGGACCCGGCCGGCCCGGTGGGCTCGGCCGGCCCGGTGGGCTCCGCGACGGCGGGGGTCGCCGCCGCAGGCTCCGGGGCGTGCCCGTTCGACGTCGTCGGAGGCACGTCCTGGGACCCGTCCTCCGGCCCGTCCTGGGGCGCAGCCGCAGCCCGGGCCGCCTCGGCCGACACCGCTCCGGCCGACGCCGCCTCGGTGGGGGCCGCCTCCGGAGCCGGGGCCGCCGACTCGGGGCCGGTACCCGGGGCCGGCGTCGCCGCCTCGGGGGCCCCCGCGGAGTCCTCCGCGGAGTCCTCAGCGGTGTCCTTCGCGGGCTCCTCCGGCACCTCCGCCGTCACGACGACGGCCTCGGCGCTGCCCGAGCTGCCGGCCGGCCGCTCGGCCCGGCGCCGGCCACGCCGCCGGGCGGGACGGCCGGTGTCCGGCTCGTCCATGCCCACGGGCGCCTCGGGGGTCTCGGCGACCGGGGCCGGGAGGACCGGGGCCGGGGTGGCCTCGACCACCTCGGTGACCGCGGCCGGCCCGGCGACGCCCGCCGGCGTGTCGGTGTCCTCGACGTCGGCGACGTCGGCGGGCGCGGTCCCGCTCGCGTGCCGTGCGGCCGCCACGATCTCGGCGGCGGCCGCCGCCGCGCTGCGGGTGTTCGGCGCGTGCGTGTGCTCGGCGCGGTCCTCGCCGCGGCGCCGGCCGCGCTTGCGGCCGCCCTCGCCGCCGCCGCCACCCGCGGTGTCGTCCACCGGGTGCACGTGGTCGCCGTCGGTCGAGACGATCACGCCCCGGCCGCGGCAGTGCTCGCACGGGGTGGAGAAGTGCTCGAGCAGCCCGCCGCCGACCCGCTTGCGGGTCATCTGGACCAGGCCGAGCGAGGTCACCTCGGCCACCTGGTGGCGGGTGCGGTCCCGTGCCAGGCACTCGGTGAGCCTGCGCAGCACCAGGTCGCGGTTGGCCTCGAGCACCATGTCGATGAAGTCGACCACGATGATGCCGCCGATGTCGCGGAGCCGGAGCTGGCGGACGATCTCCTCCGCCGCCTCCAGGTTGTTCCGCGTGACGGTCTCCTCGAGGTTGCCCCCGGAGCCGGTGAACTTGCCGGTGTTGACGTCGATGACCGTCATCGCCTCGGTGCGGTCGATCACCAGCGTGCCGCCGGAGGGCAGCCAGACCTTCCGGTCCAGCGCCTTGAGCAGCTGCTCGTCGATCCGGTGCTCGGCGAAGACGTCCTTCGGCCCGACGTGCCGGTGCAGGCGGTCGGCCAGCTCCGGCGCGACGTGCGCGACGTAGTCCGAGACGGTCTCCCACGCGTCGTCGCCGGACACGGTCAGCGAGGAGAAGTCCTCGTTGAACTGGTCCCGGACGACCTTGACCAGCAGGTCGGGCTCCTCGTAGAGCAGCGCGGGGGCCTTGGGTGCCTTCGGGCCGGTCTTCTCCGACTTCTCCTTGACGACCTCCCACTGCGCCTGCAGCCGGCGGACGTCGCGCTCCAGCGCCTCGTGGCTGACGCCCTCGGAGGCCGTGCGGATGATCACGCCGGCGTCGGCCGGGACGATCTCCTTCAGCATGTCCTTGAGGCGCTTGCGCTCGACGTCGGGCAGCTTGCGGGAGATCCCCGCCGCGCCACCGCTCGGCACGTAGACCAGGAAGCGGCCGGCCAGGCTGATCTGCGTGGTCAACCGGGCGCCCTTGTGCCCGACCGGGTCCTTCGTGACCTGGACGAGCACGCTGTCGCCGCTGCTCAGGGCCTGCTCGATGCGGCGGGCCTTGCCGTTGAGCCCGGCGGCGTCCCAGTCGACCTCGCCGGCGTAGAGCACGGCGTTGCGACCGCGGCCGATGTCGACGAACGCGGCCTCCATGCTCGGCAGGACGTTCTGCACGCGGCCGAGGTAGATGTTGCCGACCATCGACGCGGGCGCCGACCGGTCCGACGACCCGTTGCCGCCGCCGGCGACGAAGTGCTCCACCAGCACCCCGTCCTCGAGCACGCCGATCTCGGTGCGCGGCCCGCTCTGCCGGACCACCATCGACCGCTCGACGGACTCGCGGCGGGCCAGGAACTCGGCCTCGGACAGGATCGGGGGCCGCCGGCGGCCGGCGTCGCGGCCGTCCCGGCGGCGCTGGCGCTTGGCCTCGAGCCGGGTGGAGCCGCGGACGGACTGCACCCCGTCGTCGCCGGAGTCGCGGGAGTCGCGGGAGTCCTTGTCGCGGTCCTTGTCCCGGCCCTGCCGGACCTTCGTCACGGTGTTCGGCGGGTCGTCGTCGCCGCGCTCGTCGGACGCGTCGCCCGCGCCACGGCGACGGCGACGGCGACGACGGCGGCGCGAACCGCCGGCCTCGCCCTCGGCCTCGTCGGCGTCCTCGTCCTCGGCTTCGGCGTCCTCGGCCGACTCGTCGGACTCCGCGGCGTCTCCGGCGTCCTCGGGGCCGTCGCCGGCCTCCGCGGTGTCGCCGTCGGTGTCGTCGCCGGCCTCGCCGTTGTCCCCGCGGCCACGGCCGCGTCCGCGACGGCCCCGGCGCCGACGGCGGCGGGCCGCGCCGTCGTCGTCGCCCTCGTCCGACCCGTCGGCCCCGTCGGCGGTCTCGGCCGCCTCGCTGTCGTCGGTCGCCTCCGGCTCCTCGGCCGGGGTGGCCTCGGCCGGGGTCCCGGTGGTCTCCTCGGCGGCCTCCGGCTCGGCCTTGCCGCTGCGGCGGCGGGAGCGCCGGGGCTTCGGGGCGGTCTCGTCCTCGGCGGGGGCGGCGCCGGTGTCCGTGGTCCCGGTGGCGGCCTCGGTGGTCCCGGCGGGCTCGGCCGGCGTGGTGGCCTTCCGGCGCCGGCCGCGGGCCGGAGCGGCATCGGGCTGGGGAGCCTGGAAGAGCGGTGCGGGCGGGGCGAAGACCGGGGAGAGGGGGCCGTCGGTCTGCGCGGCCGGGGTGTCCGCGACGGGCTGCTCGGCGGCCGGGGAGGACCCCTGCCCGGCACCGGTGGTCTCGGCGGCGGCCTCTGCGGCCGTCTCGGCGGTGGGGGCCGTCTCCGGGGCGGCGGGCTCCACCGTGGCGGCGGGCTCGGGGGAGGCGGACCGGGCCCCGGGCTCGGCAGCGGGCTCGGCGGCGGGTGCAGCGGACGGCTCCGCGACGGCCTGCTCACCGAGCAGTGCGGTGACGACCTGCTCGGCCGTCTTCCGGTCGACGCCGGCCTGTGCGCTCCGCGCGGCGTTGCCGAGATCGGCGAGCGCCGCGAGAACCTCCTTGCTGGTCCGCCCGATCAGCCGGGCGAGGGCGTGCACACGCAGCTTCTCCGGCAGTTCCGACACGGAGAACTGCCCGCCGGAACCCCCGGCGGGCGCATCGTTGATCGACATCCAACTCCTTCGCCCCCGGGCGCCCCTCGAGGGCGGCCGCACAGGGGCCTCACGCGTTCTCCCGTCCCGCGGTGCGGGCCGGGCAATCCTGGTCGCTCGGTGTGCTCGACGTCGCGTCCGACCGGCCCACCCCGGGCCGGCGTCGCACCGCTCCGCGGCGGTCAGGCCCGGGCGGTGACCCGGCCGGGACCGAGCGGATCGGCGAGGCGGCCCCGGTCGTCGAGCAGGCCCTGCGCCATCCGGGTCGCCTTCGCGGGCACCGGCGGCTTCAGACCTGCGACAACGTCGAGTGCGCCCAACACGTCGTCGGGTCGAACAGCGGGTGTCGTCTGCCGTACGACCGCGGTCAGTATCGCACAGTCCGGCCCGGCGGCGTCCGGTTCCGGTGTGACCCCGCCCGGTACGTCACCCGCCGGCGGGCCGCCCGCGGCCGCATCGTCGCAGGCCGTGACGGTCGCCGACACGACCGCCGCCCGGACGTCGATCTCCCGTCGCCCGGCCGGCATGACCCGCTCGACCACGAGCGCGTCGCGCGCCAGGAGCGCCTCGACCGCCGCCCGCAGCGTCCCCTCGGGAACACCGGGCAGGGCGATCCGCCACAGGCTCGCGTCGACCCGGTCCGCGAGGGCCGGCGGCTCGGCGACCACCGCGTCGAGGATGTCGAGGCCCTCGGGCAGGGCCGCGTCGAGCGCCGCCCGCACGACCTCCGGATCGACCTCGCGGGTGAGGCCGATCTCGAGGTACTCGGCCTCGCTGGCCGTGCCGGTCGGGGCCGCGCCGATCCACGAGATGCGCGGGTGCGGGCTGAATCCGTGCGAGTGCGACACGGGGACGCCGGCGCGGCGCACCGCGCGCTCCACGCTGCGGGCCACGTCACGGTGCGACAGGAACCGCAGCCGCCCGCGCTTGGCGAAGCGCACGCGGATGCGCTGCACCGTCGGCGGTGCGGGGTTCGCGGCCTCCCCGGGTCGCACTCGAGCCATGCGGGCAAGGGTAGGCCCCGGCCCCCGCGCTCCCGGCGCCCGCCCACCCGCCGCGCCCGCCCGGGCGGTCGCCGACGGAGCCCCGATCCGGCGGTTGGGGTGCGGCACTTCCGGGGACACACTCGGCACGGTCGGCACGGTCGGCATGGTCGGCACGGACGCCGGACGCGGCGCACCGGGAACGGGAGCGAGGTCGAGGGCGGGGTCGGGAGCGTGGACGAGAGCAGCAGCCTCGAGGAACGGGCCGGCGACGGCACCGGGCAGGCGGACGACGAGGGCCCGCGCGGGATCGGCGTGCCGGCACCACGGAAGGGTGGGAAGGACGACGCGACGGAGGACGCCCCTGAGGGTCCGATCATCTCGCCCGGGCCCCACTCGCTGCGGCGGTTCTCCGTCGGCCGGCGCCCGGGCGACATCGTGCGGGTCCTCGTCGCGGCCGCGGTCGTCACGCTGTGCACGTTCGCGGCCGACGGCGTGGTCAACCCCGTGGAGGCGGCGATCTTCGAGGAGATCGGCGCCCTTCCCGCCGGCTTCGCACCGGTCGCCAGAGGGCTGCTCTGGGTGGGGTCGTGGGTCGGCGTGGCCGGGGCGGCGGCGATCGCCCTCTACGTCAAGCACGTTCGCGCGGCGCTGCAGATGGTCGCCGCCGGCGTCGTCGCGTGGGTGGCGACGACGGCGCTCGGCCACCTCGTCACGGCGCGGCCCGTCCCGCCCGAGCTCCTGGTCGAGACCGGACTGCGGCTCCCGGGGCCGGAGGGGTTCGCCTTCGCCGCGACCCACACGGCCATCGCGGCCGCGCTGGTCACGGCCGTCGCCCCGTACCTGCCGCGCAAGGCCACCTCCGGCGCCTGGGTCGTGGCGGCCGCGGTCGCGCTGGCCGAGGTGTACCTGGGCGTGCTGCCGCTCGCGGTGTTCGCCGGCGCGGTCGTCGGCTGGGGGGCCGGCTCGGCGTCGCACCTCGTCGGCGGGGCGCCGGGGCGCCGGACCTCCGTCGAGGCGGTGCGCCGCACCCTGGAGCTGGCCGGGCTGCGCCCGGACGGGATCCAGGAGGAGCGCACCCACCTGCTGGGCCCGCGCCGCTTCACGATCACCACCCGGGACGGCGGGCGGCTCGTGGCGCGCACGGTGGCGCGGCTGCACCGACGGGCGGGGCCCTGGTACCGCTTCCGCCGGCTGCTCGCCACGATCGACGTCCAGGACGTCCCCCGCCTCTCGAGCACCCACCACGAGGTCGAGCACGAGGCGTACGTGTCGCGCCTGGCCGAGGCGGCCGGGGTGCGGACCCCGCACGTGGAGCTGGCCTGCGTGATCGAGCACGGCTCGCCGGTGCTGGTCCACCGGGTGGTCGAGGGGCGGCGGCTCGCCGACCTGCCGACCGCGCAGATCGACGACCCCCTGCTGGACGCGATCTGCACGCAGGTCGCGCTCCTGGGCCGGGCCCACATCGCCCACCACGACCTGCAGGCCGACAACATCCTGGTGGACGCCGAGGGGAACCCTTGGCTGCTGAACTTCACCTTCGGCCAGGTCGGGGCGAGCCCGGCGCTGCTGGCCCAGGACCTCGCCGACGTGCTGATCACGCTGGTCGCCATCGTCGGTGTCGACCGGACCGTCACGGCGGCCCACCGGGCCCTCTCCGCGGACCGGCTCGAGGCGGCGCTGGCCTACCTGCAGCCCCTCGCCCTGCACCGCGGGGTCCGGGAGCAGATCGCCGAGGGTCACTACCTGTTCAGCGAGCTGCGCGAGGCGCTGGCCGATCGGATCGGGCGCCCGCTGCCGAGCTACCCGTCGCCCGTGCGGCCGCGCGCGCTGGTCACGATGCTGTTCCTCGGCGGCGCGATCTACCTTCTGCTGCCCCAGTTCGCCGACCTCCCGCAGACGCTCGACCTGCTCCGCGGCGCCAACTGGTGGTGGCTCGCGCTGGCCGTGTTCACCGGGATGCTGGCGATCGTGCTGTCCGCGGTGTCCCTGCTGGGCTCCTGCGACGCCCACCTGCCGTTCCGGCGCACCGTGGAGGTGCAGGTCGCGGCCGCCTTCACCGGCCGGACCACACCCGGCGGAGTCGGCTTCTTCGGGATCAACATCGCGTTCATGGAGAAGCTGGGGCTGCGCCGCTCGCTCGCCGTCGGGGTGACGATGCTCAACCTGGCGGCGACCGGCGTGGTCTCGGGGGTGATCTGCGTGGTCGGGGTCTTCGCCGTGGGCATCACCGGGACGCTCCGGTTCGTCAAGATCCCCACCGGCTGGCCGTTGCTGGGCGCGATCGCCGGGATCCTCGTCCTCGCCGGGCTGGTCCTCGGGTCACCGCTGGGCCGGCGGCGGATCGTCCGCCCCGGCCTGCAGGTCGTCCGCCAGCTGTGGGGGGCGATCCGCCGCCCGGTGCGGGCCGCGCAGCTGTTCGGCGGCGCCGCCGCGTACCACCTGGTCTCCGCGCTCGGCCTGGCCACCTGCCTGGCCGCCTTCGACCCGCACTTCCCGTGGCTGGAGGTGCTGGTGGTGTTCGTGGTCGGGCAGACCCTCGGGCACATCGCCCCGACGCCCGGCGGCCTCGGCGCGGTGGAGGCGCTGCTCGTGGCCGGGCTCGTCGCCGTCGGCGTGGCCCCCGCGCCGGCGGTCGCGGCGACGCTGACCTCGCGGCTGCTGACCTACTGGCTGCCGGTGCTCCCCGGGATCGGCATGTTCCGCTACCTGCAGCACCGGGGCGTGGTCTGACGGGCTACCCCGCCCCCGGCTCGAGGACCAGCAGGGTCTCCCCCGCCGGCCGGAAGCCCGCGCGGCGGTAGAAGGTCGTGCTGCGGGCGGTCGGGGCGAGGATCAGCCGCCGGTACCGGCGGTCCCGGGCGTGGTCGACGACGGCCTGCAGCAGGGCGCGCGGGACCCCGCGGTCGGCGAAGGCCTCGAGCACGAAGGCGTTGCCCACCTGCCCGACCTTGCCCGCGCGCGTCCCGGGCCGGGGCATCGGGACGATCTCGACGACGTTGATCGAGCCGATCGGCGTCCAGCCCGCCCGGTCGCTGCCGATCTCGGCCAGCCAGAAGGTCCGCCGGGGCTGCTCGACGCGCGCCCACTGCGCGAACGCCGCCTCGAAGCCCTGGTCGGAGACCGGGCGGCCGGCCCGCTCCTCGGTCCAGGCGCGGCGCAGCCTCGCGAGGGCCTCGACGTCGCGCTCGTCCGCGACGCGGACGGTGATCTGCCGGGTGCCCGCCGACTGCGACCCGGCCGGCTGCGGTTCCTCAGCCACCCAGCTCCCGTCCGACGGGGTTCACCACCGTCAGCGGGAGCAGCGTCGTGCCGCTCGGCCCGACCTCGATGTCGGCGCCCGTCGAGGGGCACACCCCGCAGTCGAAGCACGGGGTCCAACGGCAGTCGTCCTGCTCCCGGCCGGACAGCGCGTCCTGCCAGTCCGCCCAGAGCCAGTCCCGCTCCAGCCCGGAGTCGAGGTGGTCCCAGGGCAGGATCTCGCCCTCCTCGCGCTCCCGGGTGGTGAACCAGTCCAGCGAGACGCCGAGCGGCTCCAGCTCGTCCTTCGCCGCCGTGATCCAGCGGTCGTAGGAGAAGTGCTCGGACCAGCCGTCGAACCGGCCGCCCTCGCGCCACACCCGCTCGATCACCGCGCCGACCCGGCGGTCGCCCCGGGCGAGCAGGCCCTCGATGAGCGAGGGCTGCCCGTCGTGGTAGCGCATGCCGATGTTGCGGCCCAGCTTCCTGTTGCTGTTCACGGCCTCGCGGAGCTTGCGCAGCCGGGCGTCGACGACGTCCGGGTGCGCCTGCGCCGCCCACTGGAACGGCGTGTGCGGCTTCGGGACGAACCCGCCGATGGAGATGGTGCAGCGCACGTCGTTGCGGCCCGAGGCGGCGCGGCCGGCCTGGATGACCCGGTGCGCCATGCCCGCGATCTCGAGGACGTCCTCGTCCTCCTCGGTGGGCAGCCCGCACATGAAGTACAGCTTGACCTGCCGCCAGCCCTGCGCGAACGCCTCGGACACGGTGCGGATGAGGTCCTCCTCCGACACCATCTTGTTGATCACCCGGCGGATCCGCTCGGACCCGCCCTCGGGGGCGAAGGTGAGCCCGGAGCGGCGGCCGTTGCGGCTGATCTCGTTGGCCAGGTCGATGTTGAAGGCGTCGACGCGGGTGCTCGGCAGCGACAGCGAGGTGTTGGTGCCCTCGTAGCGGTCCGCCAGGCCCTTGGTGATGTCGGCGATCTCGGAGTGGTCGGCGCTCGACAGGCTGAGCAGGCCGACCTCGTCGAACCCGGAGGCGCGGACGGCCTGGTCGACCATCGCGCCGATCCCCTGCAGCGACCGCTCGCGCACCGGACGGGTGATCATGCCCGCCTGGCAGAACCGGCAGCCGCGGGTGCAGCCGCGGAAGATCTCCACGCTGGCCCGCTCGTGCACGGTCTCGGCCAGCGGGACCAGCGGGGCCTTCGGGTAGGGCCACTCGTCGAGGTCGCTGGTGGTGCGCTTCTGGACGGTCGCCGGCGCTCCCGGCTCGGGCGTGACCGCCGCGATCGCGCCGTTCTCGTAGGTCACCGAGTACAGCGACGGGACGTAGCAGCCGTCGGTGTTCGCGAGCCTCATGAGGAGCTCGCGCCGGCCGCCGGGCCGGCCCTCGGCCTTCCACGCCTTGACGACGTCGGTGATGTCGCCGACCACCTCCTCGCCGTCCCCGAGCGCGGCGACGTCGACGAAGTCGGCGATCGGCTCGGGGTTGAAGGCGGCGTGCCCGCCCGCGACGACGACCGGGTGGCTCTCGTCGCGGTCGGCGGCGTGCAGCGGGATGCCGGCGAGGTCGAGCGTGGTCAGCAGGTTGGTGTAGCCCAGCTCCGTGGAGAAGCTGACGCCGAGCAGGTCGAACGCGCCGACCGGGCGGTGCGAGTCGACCGTGAAGGCCGGCACCCCGTGCTCGCGCATGAGCTCCTCGAGGTCCGGCCAGACCGCGTAGCAGCGCTCGGCGAGGGTGTCGGCGCGCTCGTTGAGGACCTCGTAGAGGATCATGACGCCCTGGTTGGGTAGGCCGACCTCGTAGGCGTCCGGGTAGAGCAGCGCCCACCGGACCTCGGCGGACTCCCACGGCCTGGTCTGCGCGTTCAGCTCGCCACCGACGTACTGCACGGGCTTCGACACACGCGGCAGCAGCGGTTCGAGGGCCGGGAAGACGGACCCTGACAGCACAGCGCTCACGCGGACCCAGGGTAGCCCCGCGCCGGTTCCTCCTCCGCACACGGTTCCGCACACGCTCCCCCGCCACGCTCCCCGTGACCGCCACCACCGAGCGGACGTCCGACGAGGAGCCCCCATGAGCACCCCCACCACCGACCCGATCCGCACCATCGGCCCCCGGCACCGCGCGCTGTGGGCCGCCGGCGACTACGGCACGGTCGCCGCCGACCTCATCCCCGGCCTGGGCGCGGTCCTCGTCGAGGCCGTCGATGTGCGGTCCGGGCAGCGCGTGCTCGACGTGGGCGCGGGCACCGGCAACGCCTCGATCCCGGCCGCGGCGGCCGGCGCCGAGGTCGTCGCGTCCGACCTGACCCCGGAGCTGCTCGAGCAGGGCCGCCGGATCGCCCGCGCACGCGGGCTGTACCTGGAGTGGGTCGAGGCCGACGCCCAGTCGCTGCCCTTCGAGACCGGCGAGTTCGACGTCGTGATCTCGTGCGTGGGGTCGATGTTCGCGCCGTTCCACGAGCGCACCGCGGCCGAGACGCTGCGGGTCTGCCGGCCCGGCGGCACCATCGGGCTGATCAACTGGACGCCCGAGGGCTTCGTCGGGCAGCTCTTCGCCACCATGAAGCCCTTCGCGCCGCCACCCCCGCCGGGCGCCCGGCCCGCACCGCTGTGGGGCAGCGAGGAACACGTCCGCGAGCTGTTCGGCACGGGCGTGCGGGCCCTCCGCGCCGAGAAGCGCACCTGCACCCTCGACGTCAGCGACTCGCCGCAGGACTTCCGCGAGTGGTGGAAGCGCCACTACGGCCCCACGATCGCGGTCTACCGGAACGTGGCCGGCGACCCGGCCCGCACCGCCGAGCTCGACGCCGCCTTCCTCGACCTCCTCACCCGGACGCGGACCGGTGGCGTCTGGGAGTCCGAGTACCTGCTCGTCACGGCCGAACGCGCCTGAGCCGGACGGCCGAATCCGGCCGAACGGACGACGTCGGACGTATCGGGCGCTGCCATCCTGGGCTCCTTCCCAGCGGACGGGAGGACGCGGATGGATCCGGGCGGGGCGGGACGGGGGGACGACAGCGGGGCGGGGCCCGCCGTCGTGGTCCGCCTGCTCGGGCCGCCGCGCGTCGAGACGCGCGGGCCGCGCCCTCCCGTCCCCCGGGGGCGCAAGCCGTGGGCGCTGCTCGCGCTGCTGCTGACCTCGACCGGGCCGGTCCCCCGCGGGCGGGTCCAGGACCAGCTGTTCCCCGACGCCGAGGACCCGCAGGCCGCGCTGCGCTGGACGCTGAGCCAGGTGCGTCGCGCCGTGGGGGACGCGGTCCGGATCGAGGGCGACCCGCTGACCTGCGAGCTCGCCGACGGCGTCCGGGTCGACGTCGTCGACGTCCTGGCCGGGCGCGCACCCGCCGGCTGGCCGCTGGCCGACGCCACCCTGCCGCTGCTCGAGTGCGCCGAGCCCGACGTGCCCGAGTTCGCCGCGTGGCTGCACGGCCGCCGGCACGCCCTGGCCCGGGACGGGGCGCGGCTGCAGCGGCGGCACCGGCCGCGGCGCCAGTCCCCCGCCAGCCGGGCCGCGGTGCGCGAGCTCGTCCGGGTGGGCGAGCAGGTGATGGACTCGGGGGCGGCCCGCGACGGCACGGCGATCCTCGCCGGCGCGGTCCGGCGGGCCCGGGAGCTGGGCGACGACGTCGTCCTGGCCGAGGCGCTCGCGCACTACGGGCGCGGGTACGTCCACGCCGTCGCCAGCTCGGACCCCGGCGCCGCCGCCGCGTTGCGCGAGGCCGACCGGCTCGCCACGCGCGAGGGCCTGGCCGACATCGCCTCGCTCGCCCGCCGCGAGCTCGGCTTCGTCGCCACGGCCACCGGCGCCCCCACCACGGCGCTGCGGATGCTCGCGAGCGCCGACGCCGCGGCCGGGGAGCGGCCGGAGCAGCGGGCGGGCGTCGCGCACGTGCGCGGGTTCGCGCTGATCGACACCGGGCTCTCGGAGTGGGCGGTGCGCGAGCTCGACGCCGCCGTCGCGCTCGCCGAGACCGCGGACCGGCCCCGCGCGTTCACCGCCGCGATCGCCATGCGGGCCCGGGCCCGGCTGCAACGCGGCGAGGACGAGGCGGCCGCCGCCGACGTGGGCGAGGCCCGCCTGATGGCCGGTGAGCTCGGGTGGACGTCGATGCGGCCGTGGATCGACGCTCTGCACGGCGAGGTCCTGCTCCGGGAGGACCGCGTGGCGGAGGCCGAGGCCGTCCTCGCCGACGCCCACACCCTCGCCGAGGTCCTCGACGACGCCTGCTGGATCGCCCTGACCAGCCGCGGCCTCGCCGTCGCCCGGGCCCGGCTGGGCGACCCGGCCGCGGCCGCGACGGCCCTCGACGGTGCCTGCGCCACCCTCGTCGCCGACGCCGACGTGTGCTGCTGGATCGAGCTGCACCTGCGCGACACGCTCTGCGGGATCACCTCGGACCTCGACCGGGCCGCGGCGCTGCGCGAGGCCGCGCTGCTGGCCCGGCGCGCCGAGCACACGGGACTGGCGGAGTACGCGGTGCGCGCCGCCCGGCACCGCGCCCGGCTCGGCGACACCGACGCCGCCGCCGACGCGCGGGCCCGGGCCCTGCCGCACGACAACCCCGCCCTCCTCCGCGACTGACCCGCCGCGGTCTCGCGAACGGCTGTACCGCACATGGCGCCTGGGTGTGTCGCGACCGAGGGGTGTGGCAGCGCCGGCGGGTGCGGCGCCCGGGCGGGTGCAGCCCGCCGGGCGGGTGCAGCGCGCCGGGCGGGTGCGGCGCGCCGGGCGGGTGCGGCGCGCCGGGCACATGCCGCAGCGCCGAGCGCTGATGCAGCGCTGGGCCGGGGGCGACGACGTTCGTCGCGGTGCCCGATCGCGGGCCTCGAGGCCGAGCCGCCGCCTCGATCCGGACGCTCCCGGGCAGGTGCCCGGGGACCGCGGTCAGTCGAGGAGGCCGGCGATGCGCAGGGCGGCGCGGACGTCCTCGTGGTGCCACTCGTCGAGCGGGACCAGCGGCAGCCGGATGCCCCGGGGCATCAGCCCCATCTCGGCCAGCGCCCACTTCACCGGGATCGGGTTGGGCTCGGCGAACAGGGCGCGGTGCAGACCGGCGAGGTCGGCGTCGATGGTGGCCGCCTCCTCGGCGTCGCCGGAGATGGCCGCCTTGCACATGCGCGCCATCGCCTCGGGCGCGACGTTCGCGGTGACCGAGATGTCGCCGTGGAAGCCGGCGAGCATGCTGGCGCGGGCGGTGGCGTCGTCGCCGGAGTAGAGCGCGAAGTCCGTCAGCCCGAGCGCGACGAGGTCGCGCACCCGGTCCAGGTCGCCCTTGGCCTCCTTGAGTCCGACGATGTTCGGCACCTCGGCGAGCCGCTCGACGGTCGAGGGCAGCATGTCGCAGGCGGTGCGGCCGGGGACGTTGTAGAGGTACTGCGGGATGTCGACGGCCTCGGCGACCTTCTTGAAGTGCCGGAACAGGCCCTCCTGCGGCGGCTTGTTGTAGTACGGCGTGACCAGCAGAGCCCCGTCGGCGCCGGCGGCCGCGGCGGACTTCGTGAGGTGGATGGCCTCGTCGGTGTTGTTCGCGCCGGTGCCCGCGATGACCGGGACCCGTCCAGCGACGACGTTGATCGTGCGGCGGATGACGTCCGTGTGCTCCTCGACCGACAGCGTGGAGGACTCGCCGGTCGTGCCCACGGACACGATCGCCGCGGTCCCGGCCAGCACCTGCCGCTCGACGAGTCGCTCCAGTGCCTCGTGGTCGATCGAGCCGTCCTCCCGCATGGGGGTGACCAGCGCGACGAGACTTCCGGTGATCATGATCATCCCCTTCGTGACGCGAACGCGACGGCGACGGCGACGGTAGCAAGCGCGCGTGGCGCGGGCCCAGGGCGATCCGGCCCGGGTGAGCAGGGTCCCCGGCCCCGGCCCGGGCGGTGCGGAGGTGGTGCTGGCCCCACCCCCGCACGGGGGGTGGGCGCGCCCGGATCCGGGGGCTCGCACGGGCGACCCGCTCCCCGTCGGTCCCTAGCGTTCCGGGCAGCGTCGCGTCACGGAAGGAGCGAGGGAGCGGTGATGAGCGCGGTGTCCCCGACGGCCCCGCCGGTGCGCCGGCGGCCCCGTCCCACGCCGCGTGAGCTGCCCCGGCTGCGCGAGGCGGGCACGGCCGCGGCCCTGCTCGCGGTGGCTGCGCTCGGGCTGCGGTGGTGGGGGTCGCCGTGGCACGACGTCCCGGTCACGCGCGTGGCCCAGTGGCACATCCGGACGCTGCTGGGCCTCGGGCGGGCCGGCCGGGTACCGGTCCTGCTGCTGCTCGGGCTCGCGGTGCTCGCGCTGGTCACCGGCGCGCTGGCCCGCTCCGGCCGGCTGCCGTGCTGGCCGCACCAGGTCGCGCTGGCCGCCGCCGGGGCCACCTCGGTGCTGGCCGCGGCGCAGACGGTGACCCGCTGCCCCGTGGCCCTCGGCGCGTGGCTCACCGGGCTGCTGGGCCTGGTGGCCCTGGCCGGCTCCGTGGTGCGGTCGGAACGGCCGGCGCAGGGATCGGCGCACGGATCGGCACACGGACCAGGGTCACCGCAGCAACAGCGCTTCCAGCCTGCGCGCGGCGACGACAACCCCGACCGCAGCCATGACCAGGAAGTACGCGAGATGGCCGAGCAGGCCGATCTGGACCGCCCCGGTGGTGAGCCCACGCATCAGCTCGACCGCGTGGAACAGGGGTAGGCACTCGACGAGGATCTGCAGCGGCCGGGGGTAGACGCCCAGCGGGTAGAAGGTCGTTGCGAACAGGAACATCGGCAGCACGGCGAGGGTGACCAGGTCGAAGTCCTGCCAGGAGCGCATGAACGAGGTCGCCGCCATCCCGACCGCCGCGAACGCGAACGCGACCAGCAGTGCGGCCGGGAGCGCAAGCAGCGCCCAGGGTGACGTGATGAGCCCGGCGACCGCCATGACCGAGAGGAAGCCGGTGGCGTAGAGCCCGCCGCGCAGCAGCGCCCAGCCGATCTCGCCGAGCGCGATGTCGACCGGGCCGAGCGGGGTGGCCAGCATCGCGTCGTAGAGCCGGTTGTACTTGAGCTTGAAGAAGACGTTGAACGTCGCGTCGAAGACCGCCCCGTTCATCGCGGACGCGGCCAGGAGCCCCGGGGCGATGTAGGCGGCGTAGGAGATCGGCCGCCCGTCCGGCCCGGGCAGCTCGCCGACCAGCGAGCCCAGCCCCGACCCCATCGCCAGCAGGTAGAACACCGGCTCGGCGAACCCGGACACGATCGCCGGCCAGGTGCGGCGCGAGGCGGTCGCGGACCGCAGCAGCAGCATGCGCGAGCGGCCCGCGTAGCTGCCGCCGGGCAGCAGCCGCGCCCACCCCGGAGCCGAGCGCGTGGCGGTGTCGGCAGCGGTCACGGCGCGAGCCTCCGGGTGAACAGCCGCACCGACAGCCACACGCCGACGGCGAGCAGCGCGAGCAGGTAGGTGAGGTTGCCGAGCACCGCCCCGGCCGTGCCGGTGCCCAGTGCGGCGGCACGGGCCAGCTCGGTGCCGTGCCACAGCGGCGAGATCCACGCCAGCGGCTGCACCCACGCCGGCAGCGCCGCGACCGGGAAGAACGTGCCGGAGAACAAGGTCATGGGCAGCACGACGAACCGGAACAACGCGTTGAACGCCGCGCCCTCGTCCTCCCGACTCGCCGAGAACGCCATGACCGGCGCCGCCACGGCTGCCCCGGTCAGCACCGCCGCGCCGAGCGAGCCCAGCACCCCGATCGACGCGGCCCCGCCGAACACCGCGATCAGGACGAGGTAGACCGCGCCGGTGAGCGTCATCTTGGCCGCGACCCAGACGAGGTGGCCGAGGGCGATCTGGGCGCCGGTGAGCGGGGTGGCCGCCATGCCCAGGTAGACGCGCTGCCACTTGAACCCGGACAGCACGGGGTAGGTCATCTCGAAGGCCGCGCTCTGCACCGTGGACATCGCCAGCAGCGCCGGGGCGAGCCAGACCAGGTACGGCACGCCGCCGGTGGCCGCCTCGGCCCCGGGGCGGGTCGCGATGAGGCTGCCGAAGCCGAGGCCGAACGCGAGCAGGAACAGCAGCGGCTGCAGCACCGACGACACCGCGGTGGCGCGCCAGTTGCGCCGGTACCAGCGCCAGAACGACTCGACGACCAGCAGCACCCCGTGCACCCACCGAGGTGCCGCCGCCGGGGTCGCACGGGCGGGTGCGCGTTCCTCGACCGCCATCAGTCCACCAGTGTCCGGCCCGTGAGGCGGAGGAACACGTCCTCCAGGGTCGAGCGCCGCACCAGCGCGGACAGCGGCCGCAACCCGGCGGAGTGCAGCGCGGCCTGGGAACGCTCCCCGTCGGCGGTGTAGAGCAGCGCCCGGTCCGGGAGCATCTCGACCCGCTCGGCGTGCCGCTCCAGGTCCGCCGCCCCGGGCCGGTCCGCCGGGGCGAACCGCAGCTCCAGCACCTCCCGCGTCGACCATCGCTCGATGAGCTCGGCGGGCGACCCCTCGGCCACGATCACCCCGCCGTCCATCACGACGAGCCGGTCGCACAGCTGCTCGGCCTCGTCCATGTAGTGCGTGGTGATGATCTGGGTGACGCCCTCGCGCTTGAGCTGGTACAGCCGCTCCCACAGCAGGTGCCGGGCCTGCGGGTCCAGGCCCGTGGTCGGCTCGTCGAGCAGGAGGAGGTCGGGGTCGTTGACCAGGGAGCGGGCGATCGTGAGCCGGCGCTTCATGCCGCCGGACAGCGGTTCCACCCGGTCCTCGGCCCGCTCGGTGAGCCGGGCGAACTCCAGCAGCTCCGCCGCCTTGGCCCGCACGTGCCGGCGCGGCAGCCCGAAATAGCGGCCGTAGATCTCGAGGTTCTCCCGGACCGACAGCTCGGTGTCGAGGTTGTCCAGCTGCGGGACGACGCCGAGCCGGGCCCGGATCCGTGGCCCGTCCCGGTCCGGGTCCATCCCCAGGACCTGCAGCGATCCCGACGTTCGGGGCGAGACGCAGGCGATCATCCGCATGGTCGAGGACTTGCCCGCCCCGTTGGGCCCCAGGAAGCCGAAGACCTCGCCCTGGGCAACGTCCACGTCGATCCCGCGGACGGCCTCGAACGCGCCGAAGCGCTTGCGCAGGTCCCGCGCCTGGACCATTCCGTCCCCCACGTCCGGAACGCTAACGGGCCGGACCGACACTTTCTCGTCGATTCCGGGGACCCGGCCCGATCTCGAGCTGGAACCAGTGCTCGTCGCGGACGTCGTCCGCGCCGAGCCGCAGGGCGCGCGGGAAGCGGCCCACCTCGGTCCAGCCCTGGCCGGTGTAGAAGCCGGGGAGCCCGGTGCCGCCCCGGGCCGACAGCAGCAGCTGCCCGAACCCGAGCTCCCGCGCCCGGCCCACGGCGGCGGCCAGCAGCCGTCCGCCGAGCCCCTGCCGCTGCCGGTCCGGGTGGATCATCAGCCGCAGCACGGTCGCCCGGTGCGCGACGACGGGACCCGCGCCGGGCTGCAGGAAGGCCGTGCCGACCAGCGCAGCCCCGTCCCGCAGGGCGAGCATGTGCAGCCGCCCGGCACGGACCTCGGCGAGCGTCGCCCCGGCGAGGTCGCGGATCTCGCCCTCCGGCGCGTCCGGCGGGAAACCGACGGCCCCGCCCGCGCGGGTCACCCCGACCCAGAGGTCGGCGAAGGCCGCCTCCAGGCCGGTGGGATCGAGGACGGGGGCGAGCCCGCCCACCGTCACAGGTTCGGGAACCAGAGCTTGATCTCGCGCTCCGCGGACTCGGGCGAGTCCGAGCCGTGCACCAGGTTCGACTGGGTCTCCAGGCCGAAGTCGCCGCGGATGCTGCCCGGGGTGGCCTTCTCCACGGGGTCGGTGCCGCCGGCGATCTGCCGCCACGCCGCGATCGCGCGCGGGCCCTCGGCCACGGCCGCGACCAGGGGGCCGGAGGTGATGAACTCGAGCAGCGACTCGAAGAAGGGCTTGCCGTCGTGCTCGGCGTAGTGCTGGCTCGCCAGCTCGCGGTCGACGGTGCGCATCTCCAGCGCCACCAGTGTGAGGCCCTTGCGCTCGATGCGCGCCAGGCACTCGCCGATCAGGTTCCGGGCGACGCCGTCGGGCTTCACGAGGACCAGGGTGCGTTCAGTCACGCGCCGGAGCGTAGCGACGCCACGCGACGGGTCCTCACCGGGCCGCTACTGCTGCTGGGACGGCAGCTCGCCGCGGGCCATCCGACGGGCGACCTCCCGGCGCATCCACAGCACCGTGCCCCACACCAGGACGAAGAGCAGCCCGATCGCCAACAGGGAGAAGTGGAAGACCCCGGTGGCCAGCAGCCCGGCCTGCAGGACCAGCGCGAACCCCAGCCCCCAGGGCCGGCGCTGCAGCCCCGACGCGACGATCATCAGCACCCCGAGCACCAGCACGACGGTGATCGCGACCGGGTTGAGCGCACCCTGGGTGAACTTCGCGACGACGAGCACCCCGAGCAGCACCACGATCGCCTCGAGCACCAGCAGCCCCGCGCACACGCCGCGGAAGCCCTTCATCGGGTCCGTGGCGGGCGGTCGCACCGGCTCCGTGCTCACGCCTGCACCCCGCTCCCGGTCCCGCAGGGGGTCGCCGCGCCCACGCCGGCCCGGCCCCTGGTCACCGTGCTCACGCCGGCTCCTTCCCGAAGATCGACCGGGTCTCGCCCGCGGTCACCACCGAGCCGGTGACGATCACCCCGACGCCCGAGTCCCCGGCCTCCTCGGCCAGCTCGACGCCCTGGTCGATCGCCGCCGCCAGCTGTGGCTCGACGCTCACCCGGTCCCGCCCGAACACCTCGACGGCGAGCGCCGCCAGCTCGTCCGGGTCCATCGCGCGCGGCGACGAGTTCCTGGTCACCACGACCTCGTGCACCGCGGGTTCGAGTGCCTCCAGCAGGCCCTTCGCGTCCTTGTCCCGCATCACGCCGATCACCGCGACCAGCCGCGTGAACCGGAACTCCGACATCAGGGCGGCGGCCAGCGCGCGGGCGCCGTGCGGGTTGTGCGCGGCGTCGATCAGCACCGTCGGCCGTCCCGGCCCGCCCTGCATCGGCTCCAGTCGCCCGGGCGAGGTGACCGACGCGAAGGCCGCCCGCACCGCGTCGGGATCCAGCGGCTGCTGCGGCCCGGCCCCGACGAGGGCCTCCGCCGCGGCCAGCGCGATCGCCGCGTTCGACGCCTGGTGCTCGCCGTGCAGCGGCAGGAAGATGTCGTCGTACCGGCCCGACAGTCCCTGCAGCTCGAGCCGCTGCCCGCCCACGGCCAGCTCCCGCTCGCGCACGCCGAACTCCGCGCCCTCGCGGGCCACCTGGGCGTCGACCTCGGCGCAGCGCTCGATCAGCACCTCCGCCACGCCCTTGTCCTGTGCGGCGAGCACCGCGACGGAGCCGGGTTTGATGATCCCGGCCTTCTCCCGCGCGATCCCGAGCAGGTCCGTGCCGAGGTACTCGGCATGGTCGAGCCCGACCGGGGTGATCACGGCGACCCGGGCGTCGACGACGTTGGTCGCGTCCCAGCGCCCGCCCAGCCCGACCTCGACGATCCCGGCCTCGACGGGCGCGTCGGCGAACGCCGAGTACGCCATGGCCGTGAGCACCTCGAACTTGCTGAGCCTGATCTCGTTCTTCGCGTCGAGCAGGTCCACGAACGGCTCGACGTCCCGGTAGGCCTGCACGTACCGCTCGGGCGAGACCGGCCGGTCGTCCAGGTTGATCCGCTCCGTGGCCCGCTGCAGGTGCGGGCTGGTGTAGCGGCCCGTGCGCAGCCCGATCTCGGAGAGGATCGCGTCGACCATCCGGGCCGTCGACGTCTTGCCGTTCGTGCCGGTCAGGTGCACGACCGGGTAGCCGTTCTGCGGGTCTCCGAGGACCTCGACGAGCGCGCGGATCCGGTCCAGCGACGGCTCCATGACCGTCTCCGGCCAGCGCCGGTCCAGCTCGGCCTCGACGGCGAGGAACTCGGCGTACCCCGCCGCCGTGGACTGCGCGGGCACGACGTCCGGGGTGTCGGACCCGCGGATCTGGTCCAGGACGTGGGAGATCACCGCGTCCTGGGTCTGCTCCTCGGGGGCGCGGACCTCGCCCTCGCCCTCCGGGGGCTCCGGATCCGTCACCGCTCCGCGCCCCTCGCGCGCCGGGCCGGGCTCACGAGGATCATGAGGCCGGCAGCCCCTCGAGCCGGGCCGTGACCCGCTCGATCTCGGCGACGGCGGCCTCCCGCCGGGCCCGGATCCCGTCGACGACCGCGGCCGGGGCCTTCTCGGTGAACTTGGGGTTCCCGAGCTTCTTCTCGGCCTGCTCCAGCTCCTTCTGCGCGGCCGCGAGGTCACGCCCCAGCCGGGCGCGCTCGGCGGCGACGTCGATCGCCCCCGAGGTGTCCAGCTCGACGTGGACGGTCGCACCCGCCGACGCACTTCCTCCCGCGGTCGCACCCGCCGACGCACTTCCTCCCGCGGAGGCGCCGTCGACAGAGCCGAGCGCGACCTCGACCGTGGCGGTCGGCGCGAAGTCCGCGCCGGTCGGGTCGAGGCGGGTCAGGAAGCGGACGGCCTTCTCGTGCCCGGCCAGGCCCGCCGCCTCCAGCCCGACCAGTGCCGCCGCGACCGACCTGCGGTCCGGCAGGCCCTGCTCGGTGCGGAACCGGCGGACCTCGGTGATCAGCTTCTGCAGCGCCTCGACCCGCGCGACGGCCGCCGCGTCGACCGGGAGCCCGGTGTCCGCACCCGGCCACGTGGCCGTGACGACCGTCTCGCCGCCCGTCAGGGCGGTCCACAGCGCCTCGGTGACGAACGGGACGATCGGGTGCAGGATCCGCAGCAGCGCGTCCAGGACGTGGCCCAGGACGGCCCTGGTGCCCTCCGCGGTGGCCGGGTCGTCGAACTGCGGCTTGGCCAGCTCGAGGTACCAGTCGCAGAGCTCGTCCCAGGTGAAGTGGTAGAGCCCCTCGGTGGCCTTGGCGAACTGGAAGTCCTCCAGCAGCGCGTCCGTCTGCTCCCGGACCTCGCGCAGCCGGCCGAGGATCCAGCGGTCCGCGTCGGTGGGCTCCTGGGGCAGGGGCAGCGCCGGGTCGGCGCCGTTGGCCAGCGCGAACCGGACGGCGTTCCACAGCTTGGTGGTGAAGTTTCGCGAGCCCGCGACCCACTCCGTGGACAACGACATGTCCGTGCCCGGGTTGGACCCGCGGGCGATGGTGAACCGCAGCGCGTCGGCCCCGTAGGCGTCGATCAGCTCGAGCGGGTCGATGACGTTGCCCTTGGACTTCGACATCTTGCGGCCGTGCTCGTCCCGGATGAGGCCGTGCAGGTAGACGTGCTCGAACGGCGAGCGGCCCATGGCGTAGGTGCCGAACATCATCATCCGGACGACCCAGAAGAACAGGATGTCGTAGCCGGTGACCAGGACGGAGTTCGGATAGTACCGCTCCAGGTCCGGGGTCTCCTCCGGCCAGCCGAGCGTGGAGAACGGCCACAGCCCCGAGGAGAACCAGGTGTCGAGGACGTCCTCGTCCTGGCGCCAGCCCTCGCCGGTCGGCGGCTCCTCGTCCGGCCCGACGCAGACCGTCTCGCCGTCGGGGCCGTACCAGACCGGGATGCGGTGGCCCCACCACAGCTGCCGGGAGATGCACCAGTCGTGCATGTTGTCGACCCAGTCGAAGAACCGGGAGGCCATCTCCGGCGGGTGGATCGAGGTCTCGCCCGAGCGGACCGCGTCCCCGGAGGCCTTGGCCAGCGACTCGACCTTGACCCACCACTGCAGCGACAGCCGCGGCTCGATCGGGACGCCGGTGCGCGAGTCGTGCCCGACGGAGTGGGTGTACGGCCGCTTCTCGGCGACGATCCGGCCCTCGGCGCGCAGCTGCTCGCGGATGGCCTCGCGTGCGGCGAACCGGTCCATGCCGTCGAACTCCGTGCCCGAGTTCGCGATGACCCCGGACTCGTCCATGATCGTCGGCATCGGCAGGTCGTGCCGGCGGCCCATCTCGAAGTCGTTCGGGTCGTGCGCCGGGGTGATCTTCAGCGCGCCGGTGCCGAACTCGGGGTCGACGTACGGGTCGGCGATGACCGGGACGTCCCGCCCGGTGATGGGCATGCGGACGGTGCGCCCGACGAGGTGGGCGTAGCGCTCGTCCTCCGGGTGGACCGCGACGGCGGTGTCGCCCAGCATCGTCTCGACGCGGGTGGTGGCGACGACGACCGAGTCCTCGCCCTCGCCGTACCGGATGGAGACGAGCTCGCCCTCGACCTCCTTGTGGTCGACCTCGATGTCCGAGATGGCGCTCTGCAGGGCGGGCGACCAGTTGACCAGGCGCTCCGCCCGGTAGATCAGCCCCTCGTCGAACATCTTCTTGAAGACGGCCCGGACGGCGCGGGAGAGGCCCTCGTCGAGCGTGAACCGCTCGCGGGTCCAGTCGACCCCGTCCCCCAGCCGCTTCATCTGGCCGAGGATCGCGCCGCCGGACTCGGCCTTCCACTCCCAGACGCGGCGGACGAACTCCTCGCGGCCGAGCTCGCGGCGCGTCGGCTCGCCGGCCTCGGCCAGCCGGCGCTCGACGACGCTCTGGGTGGCGATGCCCGCGTGGTCCATGCCCGGCAGCCACAGCGCGTCGTACCCCTGCATGCGGCGGCGCCGGGTCAGGACGTCGATCAGCGTGTGGTCCATGGCGTGCCCGAGGTGCAGGCTGCCCGTCACGTTCGGTGGCGGGATGACGATGCAGTACGGCGGCTTGCCCGACGCCGGGTCCGCCTCGAAGTAGCCGCGGTCGACCCACCGCTGGTACAGGACACCCTCTACCTCCGCCGGGTTCCACTTCGGCGGGAGGGGTGCGGTGCGCGCTGGGAGGGTCTCGGTCACGCCGTCGAGTCTACGAGCCCGGTACGACACGTTTCCGCGGGTGGGTGGCGCCCGGTCACCGGCCTCGCACGGGCAGGAACACGACGTGCAGGTGGTCGAAGCCGAGCACCGGGGCGAGGCGGCGGGCGCGCACCAGGCCGGGGTCGAGCGCGCGCACCGCCCCGCTGGTGGGCTCGTAGACCCGCCAGGTCCCGTCGTCGGCGATCCGCAGGGCGAGGCAGTAGTGCCGGGGCACCAGCGACCCCACGAGCAGCGGGACCGGCCGCCGCGCGGCGAGGGCGGCCTCGACCTCCCGGATCGCGGTGTGGGTGTCCGCCGGCGAGGCGTCGTCGACGAACCGGATGCGGTAGCGGCCGGCCGCGGGGGCGTGGGTGTGCAGCCAGCGCAGGAAGCCCCAGGGGGTGGTGCCGAGCGCCCGCGGCCAGAAGCGGTTGGTGGCGGCGTGGATCTCGTGCTGGCGCGCGTCGTAACGGGCGGCGAACCCGCGGACGATCCCGCCCCCGTCGGTCTCGCGCAGTTCCAGCCGCTCCACCTCGGCGGGGTCCGCCCAGGTGGCGAGCGCGAGGAGCACCGCGCTGCCGCAGGTGGTGCCGTCGACCTGGTCGAGCCGCGCGCCCCCGTGCCGCTGCTCCCCCAGCGCCTCGCCGATGAGCGGCCTGCGTTCGCCGGACAGGACCTTCACGGCCGCCACCGGCACCGGCACGGGGCGGGAGACCAGCCGTTGGGCCGCCCGCCCGATCGCCGACACCGTCCGCACGCGGTCACGGTAGCGGGGGCCATCCGCAGCGACGAGTGGACGGGCCGGGCCTGCCCCGCGCCGGTTCCCGATCTACGTTGGCGCCATGAGCACGGAGCTGACCCCGGAGATCGTCGAGTTCCTCAACCACGGCACCCGCACCGGGATGCTGGCCTGGACGGCGACGGACGGCCGCCCCCTGGCCGCCCCGGTGTGGTTCCTGGTCGAGGACGGCACGCTGATCTTCAACACCGGCAGGGACACGGCGAAGGGCCGGGCGCTCGCGCGCGATCCGCGGGTCGCGCTGGCGGTCGACCTGCCGGCGCCGCCGTACGCGTTCGTGCAGGTCCAAGGCCTGGCCGAGACGAGCGAGGACCCCGTCGAGCTGCTCCGGACCGCCACCGCGCTTGGCCGGCGCTACATGGGCGCCGACCGGGCGGAGGAGTTCGGGAAGCGCAACGGGGTCCCCGGGGAGCTGCTGGTCCGGGTGCGCCCGACCAAGGTCGTGGCGCACCTGGACGTGTCGGGCTGAGCTCTCAGCCCCGGTTGTCGGGATCGTTCGACGGGACGCCGCGCTCGGCGTCGGCGTCCCAGCCCTCGGCGAGGGCGGAGATCTTCTGCGCGTAGTCCGCGGCGGCGACCTGCGGCTCCTCCGCCCGTCCCGCGGCCACGCCGATCAGGAAGGCGGTCACCGGCGCGGCCGGCCGGCTCACGCCGTGCGCGACGTCCGACGTCAGGTCGAGCACCGCGTTCACGCTCTTCTCGCTGTCCACCTGGCCCTCGAGCCCCAGCTCGCGGGTCACGGCGGTGATCCACTCCGACATGGCCTTCGCGTCGTCACTCACGCCGGGAAGGTACCCCGGAGCACGGGGGGCGAACCCCGGCCGAAGTGCCCGCGGACCGGCCGCGGGACGCTCAGCCGGAGAAGACCGCGGGGATCTTCAGCAGCAGGGCGATCAGCCCGTACAGGAAAGGCGCCGCGACCCACACCCACGCCAGCACGACGAGGGCGACGGGCGGGCGGCCCGTGCGGTCCGGTGTGCTCGTGCTCATGCCCGTGCCTCCTCGCTGCGTGCGGCCCGATCCGGCTCGTGCCACTTGTCCGCCACCGGTCGCACCAGCTCGTTGGCCACGAAGCCGAGCACCAGCAGCACGATCATCACCGTGAAGGCGGGGGTGTACTTGGCCGGGCCGGGGACGTCCGCCCGCGCGTCGGCGAAGGCGTTGACGATGATCGGGCCGAGCACGCCCGCGGTGGACCAGGCCGTGAGCAGCCGGCCGTGGATGGCGCCGACCTGGTAGGTGCCGAACAGGTCGCGCAGGTACGCCGGGACCGTCGAGAACCCCGCGCCGTAGAACGACAGGATCAGGACCGTGCAGATCAGGAAGACGGCCTTGTTGCCCTCGCCGATGAACGTCAGCGCCACGTAGAGCAGCGCCCCGAGGCCCAGGTAGAGCCGGTAGATGTTCTTGCGGCCGATGAGGTCGGAGACCGTCGACCAGACGAAGCGGCCGAGCATGTTCGCCAGCGACAGGATCGACACGAAGGCCGTGGCGGCGGCGGTGAGCGTCTGCGCCGGCGAGGCGTCGCGGAAGAAGTCCTGGTAGATGGGGTTGGCCCGCTCGAGGATGCCGATGCCGGCGGTCACGTTGAAGCACAGCACGATCCACAACAGCCAGAACTGCGGCGTCTTGATGGCGTTCGCGGCCGAGACGCTCGCGGTGCTGACCATCGTCCGCGCCTTCTGCACCGCCGGATCCCACCCGGCCGGCTTCCAGCCCTCGGCCGGGACGCGGATGAGCAGCCAGCCCATCGTCATGAACACGGCGTAGACCACGCCGTGGATGAGGAACGCGAGCGCGATGCCGTCCGGGTCCGGGGCGTTCCCCGTGGCGCCGAAGGCCGACAGCATCGACGCGGTCCACGGGTTGGCGATCAGCGCGCCGCCGCCGAAGCCCATGATCGCGATGCCGGTCGCCAGGCCGGGCCGGTCGGGGAACCACTTGATCAGCGTGGACACGGGCGAGATGTAGCCGATACCCAGCCCGATCCCGCCGATGCCGCCGTACCCCAGGATGACCAGCCAGAACTGCCCCAGCCAGATGCCCAGCGCCGAGATCAGGAAGCCTGATACGAAGCATGTCGACGCGACCACCATCGCCCAGCGCGGGCCGTTGGTGTCGACCTTCGTGCCGAACACCGCCGCGGAGATGCCGAGCATCACGATGCCCAGCGTGAAGGGCAGCGCGCTGAGCACGCCGCTGATGTGCAGGCCCTTCTCCAGCGCACCCTTGAACGCGCTCCACGCGTAGACCTGCCCGATCGCGAGGTGGATCGACAGCGCGGCAGGCGGGATGAGCCAGCGGCTCCAGCCCGGTGAGGCCACGATTCGTTCCCGCGAGAGGAACCCCGGCGTTTCCGACACGCAGCCACCTCCGTGCGTTGTGCGGGCGAACCGTATGTCGTGGTCGTCGACGCGGCAATTCGTGGCATACCTCGCTTCCCCGGCGGCCGACCGTCCGGCGTGTGCCCGCCGTGTGGTGGAGTGGGCGGGTGAGTGCACCGCTGACCGGGATCCGTGTGGTGTCGTTCGACCACGCCGTCTCCGTGCCCTACGCCGGGCGGCTGCTCGCCGACCTCGGCGCCGACGTCGTCAAGGTCGAACGACCGGGCGGGGGCGACTTCGCCCGCGGCTACGACGCCGCCTGCGGCGACGTCTCCTCCTACTTCGCGTGGATCAACCGCGGCAAGCGCTCGGTGGTGCTCGACCTGAAGTCGGCGGACGGGCTCGCCGCGGCGCTCCGCCTCGTCGACACCGCCGACGTCGTGCTGGCCAACCTCGGCCCCGGCGCCACCGCTCGGCTCGGCCTCGACGGCGACGCTCTCCGCGGCCGCCGGCCCTCGCTCATCACCTGCGAGCTGTCGGGCTACGGCGAGGGCGGGCCCTCCGCCGGGCGCAAGGCGTACGACGCGCTCATCCAGTCCGAGGCCGGCCTGCTCGAGCTGACCGGTGACGGCGACGTGACGGCCCGCGCGGGCATCTCCGTCGCCGACATCGCGGCCGGGGTGCAGGTCCAGTCCGCGGTCCTGGCGGCGCTGTTCCACCGGGAGCGCACGGGCGAGGGGGCCACGCTGCGGATCTCGCTGCTCGAGGCGCTCACCGAGTGGATGCACCAGCCGATGCTGTACGCGCTCGGCACCGGGCGGGCGCCCGCGCGCTCCGGCGGGCACCACCCGTCGATCGCGCCGTACGGGCCCTTCCCCTGCGCCGACGGCGCCGTCCACCTGGCGGTGCAGAACGAGCGGGAGTGGTTGCGGCTCTGCACGACCGTGCTCGGCGACCCGGCGATCGCGGTCGACGAGCGCTTCGCCTCGGTGCGGGCGCGGGTGGAGCACCGCGACGAGCTGCACGCGCTGCTGCACACCCGCTTCGCCGAGCTCACCCAGCAGCGGCTCGGCGCGCTGCTCGACGAGGCCGACATCGCCTGGTCCGCGGTCGGGCACGTCGCCGAACTCCCCCGGCACCCGCAGCTGGTCGCCCGCGCCCGGTTCGTGGGGGTCCGGGTGCCGGGCGGCGAGGCCGTGCCGATGGCCGTCCCGCCCGTCGACTCGAGCGCCTGGCCCCCGCCGCTCGACGCCGAGGTCCCCGCCCTGGGCGCGCACACCGCCGAGGTCCTCGGCGAGCTCGGCTACAGCGAAGAGGACATCGAGAAGCTCACCGGCTGAGCGTCAGGGAGTCATAACGCCCACAACCCGACTTCGAGGGCGTTATGGAGCCATAACGCAACGGAGCCCAGGCTCAGGACGAGTGATGGAGCACAACGCGACAGAGGCGCGAGCCCAGGGCAAGTTATAGAGCCACAACGCGACAGAGGCGCCAGGCCAGGGCGAGTTATGGAACCACAACGCAACAGAGGCGCGGTGGTGCGGGCAGAGCGCCCGGGGGCGACCGTCCATGATCATTGCAAGTGTGCGGCGGTGGTCGTCTCGACAGCCGCGAGTCACCCGCGGCAACGGCCAAGTTCGGCTGAGTTGATCGCTACGAGCATGCACTCACGGTCCCCTCTCCAGCCCTCACCGCACACCGACGGCGATCACGACCGAGCTCGGCTGAGTTGATCGCTGCGAGCATGCACTCACGGTCCCCTCTCCGGCCCTCACCGCACACCGGCGGCGATCACGGCCAAGTTCGGCTGAGTTGATCGCTGCGAGCATGCACTCACGGTCCCCTCTCCAGCCCTCACCGCACACCGGCGGCGATCACGGTCCGGCGCCGTCACGGTCGACCGCCGCATGCGTACAGGTGGCCCGCCGACTGCACCCAGCGCACACGACCGCCTTCACGACGAGGCAACGAGCCGACCGCCTCCATGATCGTCTCGAGGGTGCCCTCACGGTCGTCAGCACAGCCCTCAGGCCACGCTGACGGCGATCATGGCCAAGCCCGGCTGAGGTGATCGTTACCAGGGTGCCCCCACGGTCGTCAGCACAGCCCTCACGTGACGCTGACGGCGATCTTCGTCGAGCCGGCCGGGGTGATCGTGACGAGACTGCCCTGACGGTCGTCACCACATCCCTCGGACGATGCCGACAGCGATCGTGGTGAGCCGGTCGCCCACAGGGCCTGTCCATGATCATTGCGGGAGTGCGGTGAGGGTTCCGTCGACAGCCCTCACCGCACGCCTGCGACGATCAAGCGCCGGGCGAGCCTACGACGATCAAGCGCCGGGTGAGAACGCGGAACGCCCGCCCTCGACGAGAGGGCGGGCGTTCGCGGAAGCTCGCTCAGGCGGAGCGCTCGCCCCGCTCCCGGCGCTGCGGGCGTCGCGGCACGATCGTCGGGTTGACGTTCTCCTTCACCGTCTCCTCGGTCACGACCACCTTCGCCACGTCCGTGCGGCTCGGGATGTCGTACATGACGGGGAGGAGCACCTCCTCCATGATCGCGCGGAGGCCACGTGCGCCGGTGCCCCGCAGGATCGCCTGGTCGGCGACCGCCTCGAGCGCGTCGTCGGTGAACTCCAGCTCGACGCCGTCCATCTCGAAGAGCTTGCGGTACTGCTTGACCAGCGCGTTGCGCGGCTCGGTCAGGATCTTGACCAGGGCGTCCTTGTCGAGCGAGGTCACCGAGGCCACGACCGGGAGCCGGCCGATGAACTCGGGGATCAGCCCGAACTTGATGAGGTCCTCGGGCATCGTGTCGGCGAAGCTCTCGGAGTTGTCCAGGTCCGACTTCGACCGGATCTCCGCGCCGAAGCCCAGCCCGCGCCGCCCGACCCGGTCCGAGATGATCTTCTCGAGGCCCGCGAACGCGCCCGCCACGATGAACAGCACGTTCGTCGTGTCGATCTGGATGAACTCCTGGTGCGGGTGCTTGCGCCCCCCCTGCGGGGGCACCGAGGCGGTGGTGCCCTCGAGGATCTTCAGCAGCGCCTGCTGCACGCCCTCGCCGGAGACGTCCCGGGTGATCGACGGGTTCTCCGACTTGCGGGCGATCTTGTCGACCTCGTCGATGTAGATGATCCCGGTCTCGGCCCGCTTGACGTCGTAGTCCGCCGCCTGGATGAGCTTGAGCAGGATGTTCTCGACGTCCTCGCCGACGTACCCGGCCTCGGTCAGCGCCGTGGCGTCCGCGATCGCGAACGGCACGTTCAGCAGCTTGGCGAGGGTCTGCGCGAGGTAGGTCTTGCCGCAGCCGGTGGGGCCGAGCATGAGGATGTTCGACTTCGCCAGCTCGACGCCGTCGCCGTCGCCCCGGGCGCGGTCACCCGCCTGGATGCGCTTGTAGTGGTTGTAGACCGCCACCGAGAGCGTGCGCTTGGTGGCCGACTGCCCGACGACGTACTGGTCGAGGAACTCGTGGATCTCCGCCGGCTTCGGAAGCTCGTCGAGCTTCACGTCGCCCGTCTCGGCGAGCTCCTCCTCGATGATCTCGTTGCAGAGATCGATGCACTCGTCGCAGATGTAGACGCCGGGCCCGGCGATGAGCTTCTTGACCTGCTTCTGACTCTTCCCGCAGAAAGAGCACTTCAGCAGGTCACCGCCGTCACCGATGCGTGCCATGAGTGCAGCCCCAGTCCCATCCGGCGCGCCCTCGTCCGGGCGCACCCACGTCGTCATGACGGTACCTGCCGGAGCCCCTCGCTGCGAAGGATCGCGGCGACCCTGTCGGAATCGGGTCGGCAGGCGGTCGTTCTGCGTTCCACCCCACAACAGGTGCGGGTGGGTGCGGTGGCCCGGGCCGCCGGACGACGGTCGGGGCCACCGCCGACGGTCTAGCCGACCGCGGACAGCTTCCGGCTCTGGATGATCTCGTCGACGATCCCGTACTCCTTGGCCTCCTCGGCCGTGAGGATCCGGTCCCGCTCGATGTCGTCGTGCACCTGCTCGGGCGTGCGCCCGCTGTGCCGCGCGAGGGTGCTCTCCAGCAGCTTGCGCATGCGGGTGATCTCGGCGGCCTGGATCTCCAGGTCGGACACCTGGCCGTAGAAGCCCTCGGTGGCCGGCTGGTGGATCAGGATGCGGGCGTTCTGCACCGCGAGGCGCCGCCCCGGGGTGCCCGCCGCCAGCAGCACGGCCGCGGCCGACGCCGCCTGCCCGAGGCAGACGGTCTGGATGTCGGGGCGGATGAACTGCATGGTGTCGTAGATCGCCATCAGCGACGTGAACGAGCCGCCGGGCGAGTTGATGTACATCGAGATCTCGCGGTCCGGGTCCGCGGACTCGAGGCACAGCAGCTGCGCCATGACGTCGTTGGCCGACGCGTCGTCGATCTGCACCCCGAGGAAGATGATGCGCTCCTCGAAGAGCTTGTTGTACGGGTTCGACTCCTTGACCCCGTAGCTCGTGCGCTCCACGAAGGACGGCAGCACGTACCGGCTCTGCGCCGACCTCGGCGCGCCGCCCCCGGGCATCTGGAAACCGCTCACGACGAGCTCCCGTTCTCGCTCGGCTGCGGGAGGTCGCCCGCCCGCGAGATGACGTGGTCGACGAAGCCGTACTCAAGGGCCTCCTGCGCGGAGAACCACCGGTCACGGTCGAAGTCCTGGGTGATCCGCTCGACGGTCTGCCCGGTGTGCCCGGCGATCAGCTCCGCCATCTCCTGCTTGTGCCGGCGGAACAGCTCGGCCTGGATGCGGATGTCCGACTCCGAGCCGCCGACGCCGGCCGACGGCTGGTGCATCAGGATCTGGGTGTGCGGCAGCGCGAAGCGCTTGCCCGGGGTGCCTGCCGAGAGCAGGAACTGTCCCATCGACGCGGCCAGGCCCATCGCCGTGGTGGCCACGTCGCAGGGGATGAACTCCATCGTGTCGAAGATGGCCATCCCCGCGGTGACCGAGCCGCCCGGCGAGTTGATGTAGAGGTTGATGTCCGCCTCGGGGTCCTCCGCGGCGAGCAGCAGCATCTGCGCGGCGATCCGGTTGGCGATCTCGTCGTCGACCTGCTGCCCGAGCACCACGATGCGCTGCTGCAGCAGCCGCTCGAACACCGAGTCGGACAGCGTCATGCTCGAGGGGGCCGAGCGCATCTGCAGCGCGCGGCGGTCCTCCACGAGGCGGTCCGCGGTCGACCGCGGACCGGTGTCCTGCTGACTCACTTCACCCTGCCTTCTGCTGGCGTCACTCGGGGGTCGTCTTCTCCGGCGGGCCGCCGCGGGATCGTGTCCCGCCGGCGGCCCGTTCCGTTGCTTCGATCCCGACCCTACGCGGCTGCGGCACCCCGCGTCCGCGGACGGGGCGCGTGTTCGCCGACAGCGCAGCGACCACTCGTCCGTGCAGGTCAGGCGTGTGCGCTCAGGCCTTGCCGGCCGCCGGGCCCGCTGCCTCGGTGCCCACCGCGGCGTCGGACGCGTCGTCGGCCGCCGGGGCCTCGACGACCTCGGTCGCCTCGGCGTCGGCGGGGGCGTCGGCAGAGACGTCGGCAGCCTCGGCGGCGGCTTCCGGGGCCTCCCCGGCGTCCACCGCGACGGCGCCGTCCTCCGGGCCGAGCAGGTCCGACAGGTCCACCGGCTCGCCCGCGGCGTCGGTGACGGTGGCGGCGCGGACGGCGACGATCAGCGCCTTGCTCCGCCGCACGTCCGAGAAGATGGCGCCGAGCTGGCCCGCCTGCTGGATGCGCTGGACGAACTCCTCCGGCGCCATGCCGTACTGCTGGGCCTGGTAGATGATCCGCTCGGTGAGCTCCTGGTCGCCGACCTGGACCTCCTCGGCGTCGGCCAGCGCGTCGAGCACCAGGCGGGTCTTGACCGACTTCTCGGCCTCGGCTCGCGTCTCGGTGTCGAACTCCTCGCGGGTCTTGCCCTGCTTCTCGAGGAACTCGTTGAACTGCTCGTCGCTGTGGTCGAACGCGTGCACCGCGTCGTGGTGGCGGGACTCGACCTCGGCCTCGACGATGCTCTCCGGCAGCGGGACCTCGGTGTTGTCGACGATCTCGTCGAGCACCTTGTCGCGGGCCTGGGTGACCTGCTCCATCCGGCGCACCCGGCCGAGCCGCTCCCGCAGGTCGGCGGTGAGCTCGTCGAGGCTGTCGAACTCGCTCGCCAGCTGGGCGAACTCGTCGTCGGCGTCGGGGAGCTGGCGCTCCTTGACCGCGGTGACCTTGACGGTGACCTCGGCGTCGCGGTCCGCGTACTCGCCCGCGACCAGCTTCGAGGTGAAGGTCTTCTCCTCGCCGGCGGACAGGCCGGTGATGGCCTCGTCGATGCCGTCGATCAGGCCGCCCTGGCCGACCTGGTACGAGTACCCGGTCGTCGTGGCCTCCTCGATCTCCTTGCCGTCGACGGCGGCGGAGAGGTCGATCTGGACGAAGTCGTCCGCCTGCGCGGCGCGCTCCACGCCGGTCAGCGTGCCGAACCGGGCGCGCAGCTGGTCGAGCTGCTCGGTGACCTGCTCGTCGGTCACCTCGACGTCGTCGACCTGCACGGTGATGCCGTCGAGGTCCGGGAGCGTGATCTCCGGGCGGACGTCGACCTCCGCGGTGAAGGCGACCTTGTCCCCGTCGGCGAGCTCGGTGACCTCGATGTTCGGCTGGCCGATCGGCTTGACGTCCTCGGCGGCCTGGACGGCCTCGGAGTACTTGGCCGGGACGGCCGCGTTGATCACCTCGTCCAGCACGACGCCGCGGCCGAGCCGGGCGTCGAGGATGCGGGCCGGCGCCTTGCCCGGGCGGAAGCCGGGGATGCGGACCTGCTGCGCGATCTTCTTGTACGCGCGGTCGAAGTCGGGCTTGAGCTCGTCGAACGGCACCTCGACTGTGAGCTTGACGCGTGTCGGGCCGATGTGCTCGACGGTGCTCTTCACGGTGGAACTCCTCGGACTGCTGTGTGGCTCTGCTGTGTGACGGGGCCTGCTCGGTTCGTACCTCGGTGCGACCGGCGGCACGACGCCGCATCAACCGAGCCGGGAGGGGCGGTCACGCGCGCCGGGCACGTGTCCGGGCGAGTCTAGGCGAGACGTGCCCCGGGCGTTCCGGCCGGTCCGGGCCGTGTGGGCGGGCCGCCGCCAGCCGGCGCGGCGAGGGCTCCGGCGGCGGGCGCGGGAACGGCGGTGAGGCCGGCTCCGCGGGCGTCTGCGGGACCGGGCGCGGGGACGAGGTCCGCGACCGTCACGTCGACCGGCCGCTCCCCCGCGACGTCCCGCACCAGCGCGGCGATCTCCCCGGCCAGGACCGGCAGCGACACGCCGGCGGGCCAGCGGACGACCACGGAGACCTCGACCGGCCCGGCGGCGGAGCCCCCGTGCGCCTCGTCCGGCTCGTCCGCCCGCACTCCGATCACCCGACGTCCGGGCAGATAGGAGGCGACGCTGCCGAAGGGCCCGCCGTCCAGCCGGGCGACGGCGGGATGGCTCAGCACCGCGGCGGCGACCCGCTCCGGAAGGGGTGGCGCGGGAGGCTGGTCCGACACGCGGGACACGCTAGTGCCACACACGCGACGGCGGCGCCCTGGAACCGGGGGCGCCACCGTCGGGCGGTTCGGTGGACGGCGTCAGCGCCTGAAGACGTCCTTGATCTTCTCGCCGGCCTGCTTGAGGTCGGCGCCCATCTGGTCGGTACGGCCCTCGGCCTCGAGGCGCTCGTCGTCGGTGGCGCGACCGACGGCCTCCTTGGCCTTGCCCGAGATCTCCTGGGACTTGTTGTCCAGCTTGTCCTTCATGCTCATCGCGTGAACCTCCTGGACGCGTACGCCCGGCGCGCGGCCGGCCCCTCCGGCCACTAGCGTCGGGCCTCGCGGAGCGGTTACCCCCGGCGCCCGCCCGGGACACGGCTCTCGTGACCGGCGTCACCATCGGCCATACTGGCGTCGTCGTCGGGGGAACGGCTGTCGGAGCTGTCGGGCGGAACCGTGGTGCAGGCGATGCGGACGAGGGGGGCGCGGGAGGACGTGTGCCCGCCGCCGGTCCCCGCCGCCCCGCAGGAGCCCGGGCCGCTGCCCGCCGAGCGGGAGCTCGACGACACCACGCTCGTCGTCCGCGCCCGCGAGGGCGACGTCCGCGCCTTCTCCGTGCTCGCGCAGCGGCACCAGGCCGCGCTGTACCGGCTCGCGCTGCGCCTGGTCGGCAACGCCGCCGACGCCGAGGACGCCCTGCAGGAGTCGCTGCTCGACGCCTGGCGCCGGCTCGACCGCTTCCGCGGCGACTCCGCCTTCACCACCTGGGCGTACCGGATCGTGACGAACCGGTGCCTCGACCTGCTGCGCCGCCGGCGCGCCACGGTCTCGGTGGAGCAGGTCGCGGAGGTGGCCCCGGAGCGGCTCGCGGCACCGGAGGCGGGCGCGCCCGAGCACGCCGCCGAGGTCGACGCGGGGCTGGCCGCCCTGCGGGCGGCGCTGCGCACGCTGCCGGACGACCAGCGGGCCTGCTTCGTGCTGCGCGAGCTGGAGGGTCTGGGCTACGCGGAGATCGCGGAGATCACCGGTGCGTCGGAGACCGCGGTGCGCGGGCGGCTCCACCGCGCGCGCCGGGGGCTGGCGGAGGTGATGCGGTCGTGGAGGTAGGCAGGACCGTCCCGGACGGGAGGGCGGAGGCCGGCCCGGAGGACGGGCGGCTCGAGCCGCTGGCCTGCGGCCGGGACGCCGCCGACGTCTGGGACCACGCCGTCGGGGGCACCCTCGACGCGCACGAGCGGGACTGCCCGCACTGCCGGGCGGCGGCCGCCGACGCCCTGGGGCTCGACGACGTCGTGCACCGGATGGCGGCGGAGCGGCCGGTGCCGCCGCCGTCGGTGCTCGACGGCGTGATGCGGGCGGTGATCGACACCGTGACCGCCGAGCTCCGCCCGCAGGACCTCGTGCCGCTCGACTCCCCCGCCGGCCCCGCGCGCCTGAGCCGCCCCGCCGCGGCCCGGGTGCTGCGGCACGTCGTCGACGGGATGGACGGCATGCGCGCCCGCAGCTGCCGGATCGAGCCCGCCGGCTCCGGGGCGGGCGGCACGAACGGCGCGGACCCCTTCGGCGTGACCGTCGCGATGAGCGTGACGGCCCGGTTCGGCGTCGACCTGGCGTCGGTCACGGCGCGGGTCCGGCAGATGGTGGTGGCGGCGGGCGAGCAGGCCCTGGGGATGCCGGTGCGCAGCGTGGACATCGCGGTGGTCGACCTGTGGGACGAGCCGTGACCCCGCCGGTGCGGCTCACGGTCGGCGACGCCGTCGTCGCCCGGATCGCGGCGGCGACCGCCCGGGAGGTGCCGGGGGTGGTCGCCCTGCGGCCGGACCTGGCCCAGACGCTGCTCGGGCTGGCCGGCTCCCTGCTGGGCGACCGGCCCGCCGGGGACGCGCTCTCGGCGGCCGGGGCGTCGGCCGCGGTGCAGCAGGGCCGCGCCGAGGTCGCACTGACCCTGGTCACCACCCTGGGCCACAACACCCGCGACCTGTCCGCCACCGTGCAGCGGGCCGTGGCGGCGCGGGTGCGCGCCGAGACGGGCCTCGACGCCGTGGTCAGCGTGACGATCGCCGACGTCCTGCTCGACGCCCCTCAGGCCGAGCGGGAGAGCACGCAGTCCCCGCAGGTGCCCCCGCCCGGGAGCCGGTAGTAGAGACAGCAGGAGCGACGGCGGAAGGTCCAGCCGCGGTCGGGCGGCGCGGGCGGGCGCCGCTCCCCCGTCCCGGCGAGCAGCGGGTGGTCGAGGACCGCCGCCGCGAGCCCCGCGGCGCGGACCGCCGCCTCCGGCCGCTCCGTACCGAGCACCCGTTTGGCGCCCGCGACGGACGAGGCGACGTTGCCCCGGAGCACCCGCGCGGACACCGGGACGAGCGCACGCACGGCCTCGACCAGCGGCTCCGCGATCTCCTCCGCCACCAACGCGGGCAGTCCGGCCGGGTCCCGCGCGGGGCGGTCGGCGTCCGCCCACAGCGGCCAGGGGCCGGTGAGCGAGACCCGCCAGTGCAGGGCGTCCCGGCCGAGGTCGGGCAGCACGCCGTGCAGCGCGACGGCCGCGAGCGGGGCGGAGACCAGCCGGGCGGCCAGCCCCTGCAGCGCGATCGACGCCGCCACCCGCTCCTCGACCGTCCGCCCGGCCTGCTCGGACAGCACCCGCCGGACGTGGGCGATCCGGTCCCCCAGCGCGCCGGGCTCCGTGACCAGCTCCCGCAGGGGCCGCCACGTCGGGTCGGCCGACTCGGCGGGCTCGGTGGACACGGCGAAGAAGGGACCGGCCCGCGCGACGTCGGCGAGCACGGTGCGCACCGGCGGCGTCACCGTCCGCCCACCGCGAGGGAGAGCGCCCGTTCAGGTGTCGCCCCGGTCACGCCGGGAAGGCGAACCGGGTGAGTCGTGCACTGCATCACCCCAGTGTCGTCGCCCGCCCGCCGATCCGGGCGGGGTGGAGGGCCCTGACCTGCCCGGACGGGCAGGGACCGACCGCCGGCCGGTCGCCCGCGGCGGCGGGCGGCACGGGCTCCGACGCAGGTCACAGCCGTTCGGGCCGGCAGATCTGGCGTATCAACGCGTCGGCGTGTCACTCTTTCCCCGGAGAGACCGCATCCGACGCCGCGTGCGGTCCCCAAGTGCAAGCCGCCGGCCGGGCCCGAACGTGGGTACCGGCCGAGACACGTGCGTCCGAACACCAGCTGGAGACGACTGAGGCGCAGTCCGGACGGTGCACCCGAACGGACCAGCGTCAGCGTTCCGTCGGAGCATCGCTGTATTCTGGACCCCCTTGTGGAACCACTCACGGTCCACGTCGTCCCGATGCGAAGTCGGGGTGCACCGAGACGACAGGAGGAGCTGTTGGCTGCGATCAGCAACCGCCCCGGCGCCACGGAGACCACTCCGGTGACGAGCGCGCCGGCGCCCGGCGGGCTCTACTCCCCCGAGCACGAGCACGACGCCTGCGGCGTCGCCATGGTGGCCGACCTGCAGGGCCGGCGCGACCACTCGATCGTCGAGAAGGCGCTGACGGCGCTGCTCCGGCTCGAACACCGCGGCGCCCGTGGCGCCGAGGAGAACACCGGTGACGGTGCGGGCATCCTGATCCAGGTCCCGGACGCCTTCTACCGCGAGGTCGTCGACTTCGACCTGCCCGAGGCAGGTGCGTACGCCACCGGCATCGCCTTCCTCCCGCGCGACGCGGCGAAGGCCGACGAGGCCGTCGCCCGGATCGACGAGCTGGCCGCGGACGAGAACCTGCGCGTGCTCGGCTGGCGCGACCTGCCGACCGACCCGGAGAAGGCCGACCTCGGCCCCACCTCCCTGGCTGCCATGCCCGGCTTCCGCCAGCTGTTCGTGGCGGGCATCGAGACCGGCATCGTCAAGCCGCCGCCCACCGGCATCGAGCTGGAGCGGCGCACGTTCTGCCTGCGCAAGCGGGTGGAGCACGAGACCGGGGTCTACTTCCCGAGCCTGTCCCCGCGGACCGTGGTCTACAAGGGCATGCTCGCCGAGCCGCAGGTCGAGGCGTTCTACCCCGACCTGTCGGACCCGCGCGTGACCTCGGCCCTGGCCGTGGTGCACTCGCGCTTCTCCACCAACACCTTCCCGGCGTGGCCGCTGGCGCACCCCTACCGGTACGTGGCCCACAACGGCGAGATCAACACCCTGCGCGGCAACCGCAACTGGATGAAGGCGCGCGAGGCGCTGCTGGAGTCCTCCGTGCTGCCGGGCAACCTCGACCGGCTGGTCCCGATCGTCACGCCCGACGCGTCGGACTCGGCGACCTTCGACGAGGTGCTGGAGCTGCTGCACCTGTCGGGCCGCTCGCTGCCGCACGCCGTGCTGATGATGATCCCCGAGGCGTGGGAGAACCACGCCGAGATGGACCCGCTGCGGCGCGCCTTCTACGAGTTCCACTCGAACCTGATGGAGCCGTGGGACGGCCCCGCGCTCGTCGCCTTCACCGACGGCACGCAGATCGGCGCGGTGCTCGACCGCAACGGCCTGCGCCCCGCCCGGTACTGGGTCACGGAGGACGGGCTGGTCGTGCTGGCGTCCGAGGTCGGCGTGCTCGACGTCGACCCGGCGCAGGTCGTGCGCAAGGGCCGGCTGGAGCCGGGCCGGATGTTCCTGGTCGACACCGAGGCGGGCAAGATCGTCGCCGACGAGGAGATCAAGGGCGAGCTGGCCGCCTCCCTGCCGTACGAGGAGTGGCTGCACGCCGGCCGCATCGCGCTCGAGGACCTGCCCGAGCGGCAGCGCGAGGTGCCGGCGCACTCCGAGCTCACCCACCGCCAGCAGTCCTTCGGCTACACCGAGGAGGAGCTCACCGTCCTCCTCAAGCCGATGGCCGCCGCCGGGGCGGAGCCGATCGGCTCGATGGGCAACGACGCGCCGCTGGCCTTCCTGTCCGAGAAGCCGCGGCAGATCTACGACTACTTCATCCAGCTGTTCGCGCAGATCACGAACCCGCCGCTGGACGCGATCCGCGAGGAGCTCGTGACCTCGCTGCGCTCGCTGCTCGGCCCGGAGCAGAACCTGCTCGAGGCCGGCCCGGCGAACTGCCGGCGGATCGTGCTTCCGTTCCCGGTCCTGGGCAACGACGACCTGGCCAAGATCGTCCACGTCAACGACGACGGCGACCTCCCGGGCTTCGCGACCTACACCGTCAAGGGCGTGTTCAAGGCGTCCGACGGCGGCGAGGGACTGCTGCGGCGGCTCCAGGAGATCCGCGGCGAGGTCTCCGAGGCGATCCACAACGGCGCCCGGCTGATCGTGCTGTCCAGCCGCGGCGTCGACCCCCAGCACGCGCCGATCCCGTCGCTGCTGCTCACCGGCGCGGTCCACCACCACCTCGTCCGCGAGCGCACGCGCACGCAGGTCGGGCTGGTCGTCGAGTCCGGCGACGCCCGCGAGGTGCACCACATCGCGCTGCTGATCGGCTTCGGCGCGTCCGCGGTCAACCCGTACATGGCGATGGCGACCGTCGAGGACCTCGCCGAGCGGGGCGACATCCCGGGCGTCGACGCCAAGACGGCGGCGAAGAACCTGGTCAAGGCGCTGGGCAAGGGCGTGCGCAAGACGATGTCCAAGATGGGCATCTCGACCGTCGCCTCGTACACCGGCGCGCAGATCTTCGAGGCCGTCGGGCTGAGCCACGAGGTCGTCGAGACCTGCTTCACCGGCACCACCTCGCGGCTCGGCGGCGTCGGCTTCGACGTGCTCGCCGAGGAGGCGCTCAAGCACCACCGGCGCGCCTACCCGGCCGACGGGACCCGGGCCAGCCACCGCGCGCTCGCCGTCGGCGGCGAGTACCAGTGGCGGCGCGAGGGCGAGCTGCACCTGTTCAACCCGCAGACCGTGTTCAAGCTCCAGCACTCGACCCGCTCCGGCCGGTACGAGATCTTCAAGGAGTACACGAAGGCGGTCGACGACCAGGCCAAGCGGCTGATGACGCTGCGCGGGCTGTTCACCTTCAAGGAGGGTGTGCGCCCGCCGGTGCCGATCGACGAGGTCGAGCCGGTCGAGTCGATCGTCAGGCGGTTCGGCACGGGCGCCATCTCCTACGGCTCCATCAGCCAGGAGATGCACGAGACCCTGGCGATCGCGATGAACCGGCTCGGCGGCAAGTCGAACACCGGCGAGGGCGGGGAGGACCCGGCGCGGTTCACCCCGGACGCCAACGGCGACTCGCGGCGTAGCGCGATCAAGCAGGTCGCGTCCGGCCGGTTCGGCGTGACCAGCGAGTACCTGGTCAACGCCGACGACATCCAGATCAAGATCAGCCAGGGCGCCAAGCCCGGTGAGGGCGGCCAGCTGCCCGGCGGCAAGGTCTACCCCTGGATCGCCGAGACCCGGTACTCCACGCCGGGCGTCGGCCTGATCTCGCCGCCGCCGCACCACGACATCTACTCGATCGAGGACATCAAGCAGCTCATCCACGACCTGAAGAACGCCAACCCGCGGGCCCGCATCCACGTGAAGCTGGTCAGCCAGGTCGGCGTCGGCACGGTCGCGGCGGGCGTGGCGAAGGCCTTCTCCGACGTCGTGCTCATCTCGGGCCACGACGGCGGCACCGGCGCCTCGCCGCTGTCCTCGATCAAGCACGCGGGCGGCCCGTGGGAGCTCGGCCTGGCCGAGACCCAGCAGACGCTGCTGGCGAACAACCTGCGGGACCGGATCGTCGTGCAGACGGACGGCCAGCTGAAGACCGGCCGCGACGTCGTCGTCGCCGCCCTGCTGGGCGCCGAGGAGTTCGGCTTCGCCACGGCCCCGCTGGTGGTCAGCGGCTGCATCATGATGCGCGTCTGCCACCTGGACACCTGTCCGGTCGGCGTCGCGACGCAGAACCCGAAGCTGCGCGAGAAGTTCGACGGGCGTCCCGAGTACGTCGTGAACTTCATGCGGTTCGTGGCCGAGGAGGTGCGCGAGCACCTGGCGGCGCTGGGCTTCCGCAGCCTCGAGGAGGCCGTGGGCCACGCCGAGATGCTCGACACCGACGCCGCGGTGCACCACTGGAAGACCCGCGGGCTCGACCTGCGGCCGATCTTCCACGCCCCGGAGCTGCCCGAGGGCGCCTCCCGGCACCGCACCCAGGCGCAGGACCACGGCCTGGAGAAGGCGCTGGACAACACCATGATCCAGCTGGCCGAGGGCGCGCTGCGCAACGGCGACAAGGTCCGCCTGGACCTGCCGGTGCGCAACGTCAACCGGACCGTCGGCACCATGCTCGGCTACGAGCTGACCAAGAAGTGGGGCCGCGAGGGCCTGCCGGACGACACGATCGACGTCACGCTGACCGGCTCGGCCGGGCAGTCGCTGGGCGCGTTCGTGCCGAAGGGCATCACGCTGCGGATGATCGGCGACACGAACGACTTCTTCGGCAAGGGCCTGTCCGGCGGCCGGCTGATCCTGCGGCCCGACCCGGCGGCGCCGTTCGCGGCCGAGGAGAACATCATCGCGGGCAACGTGATCCTCTACGGGGCCACGTCCGGGGAGATGTTCATCCGCGGCATCGTCGGCGAGCGCTTCTGCGTCCGGAACTCCGGCGCCGTGGCGGTCGTCGAGGGCGTGGGCGACCACGGCTGCGAGTACATGACCGGCGGCAAGGTCGTCGTGCTGGGCAAGGTGGGTCGCAACTTCGCGGCCGGTATGTCCGGCGGCACCGCCTATGTGCTCGACCTCGATGCGGACGACCGCACGCTGGCCAATCGGGTCAACCCCGAGATGGTCGACATGGACCCGCTCGACGACGCCGACCGCGAGTTCCTGCGGGAGTACGTCGAGAAGCACCACGCGGAGACCGACTCCCCGGTCGCCCGCGCCCTGCTCAAGGACTGGGACGTGGCGGTGGAGCGCTTCGGCAAGATCATGCCGAAGGACTTCAAGCGCGTCCTGCAGGCCCGTGAGCAGGCCGAGAAGGACGGTCGCGACGTCAACGCCGCGATCATGGAGGCCGCACATGGGTGACCCGAAGGGCTTTCTGACCACACCGCGCGAGACCCCGAAGCGCAGGCCGGTCGACCTGCGCCTGATGGACTGGCGCGAGGTCTACGAGGACTTCCCGCGGGGCACGCTGGAGAAGCAGGCGGGCCGCTGCATGAACTGCGGCATCCCGTTCTGCCACCAGGGCTGCCCGCTCGGGAACCTCATCCCCGAGTGGAACGACCTCGTGTACCGCAAGGACTGGCGCGAGGCGATCGAGCGGCTGCACGCCACCAACAACTTCCCGGAGTTCACCGGGACGCTGTGCCCCGCCCCGTGCGAGGCGGCGTGCGTGCTCGCGATCAACGACGACGCCGTCACGATCAAGCAGGTCGAGGTCGAGATCATCGACCGCGCCTGGGACGAGGGCTGGGTGACCCCGCAGGTCGCGCAGACCAAGACGGGCAAGAAGGTCGCCGTCGTCGGCTCCGGGCCGGCCGGGCTGGCCGCCGCGCAGCAGCTCACCCGCGCCGGGCACGAGGTCGTCGTGTTCGAGCGGGCGGACCGGATCGGCGGGCTGCTCCGCTACGGCATCCCCGAGTTCAAGATGGAGAAGTCCCGGCTCGACCGGCGGCTCGAGCAGATGCAGGCCGAGGGCACGCACTTCCGCGCCTCGGTCGACGTCGGGGTCGACGTCACCACCGAGCAGCTCCGCGAGGAGTACGACGCCGTCGTGCTCGCCGGCGGGGCCACCGCGTGGCGGGACATCCCGGCGAAGGGCCGCGAGCTCGAGGGCGTCTACCAGGCGATGGAGTTCCTGCCGTGGGCCAACCACGTGCAGCAGGGCGATCTCGACGCCCCGCCGATCACCGCCGAGGGCAAGCACGTCGTGATCATCGGCGGCGGCGACACCGGCGCGGACTGCCTGGGCACCTCGCACCGGCAGAAGGCCGCGTCGATCACCCAGCTCGAGATCATGCCGACGCCCCCGGAGCACCGCACCGAGGGCATGCCCTGGCCGACCTACCCGATGGTCTACCGGGTCTCCTCGGCGCACGAGGAAGGCGGCGAGCGGCTGTTCTCGGTCAACACCACCGAGTTCGTCGACGACGGCTCCGGCAAGGTCAAGGCGCTGCGCCTCGTCCAGGTCACCCGGACCGACAAGGGCTTCGAGCCGGTCGAGGGCACCGAGCAGGAGATCCCGGCCGACCTGGTCCTGCTGGCCATGGGCTTCGTCGGCCCCGAGAAGGGCAAGCTGCTCTCCGAGCTGGGGGTGGAGCTGGACGAGCGCGGCAACGTCGCGCGCGACCAGAACTACATGTCCAGCGTCGACGGCGTGTTCGTCGCCGGCGACATGGGCCGCGGGCAGTCGCTGATCGTGTGGGCGATCTCCGAGGGCCGCTCCGCGGCCGCCGGGGTGGACGCCTTCCTGACCGGGCGGGAGCTCCTGCCCCGCCCGATCAACCCCACGGACCGTCAGATCGCCTGACGCACGTCCTCCCCCGAGGGCCCCGCGCATATGCGCGCCGGGGCCCTCGGGGCGTTCTCGGGGCACCTCAGGTG
Organism: Pseudonocardia terrae; assembly: GCF_021343995.1. Classification (GTDB taxonomy): domain Bacteria; phylum Actinomycetota; class Actinomycetes; order Mycobacteriales; family Pseudonocardiaceae; genus Pseudonocardia; species Pseudonocardia terrae. The sequence continues at coordinate 99,093 of NZ_JAJTTE010000015.1, forward strand.
TCGGGACGCACGCCAGGGGTCGGAAACGCCGCACGTGCCGCGGCCCCAGGTGTCGGGGCTCAGGTGTCGGGGCTCAGGTGTCGGGGCTCAGGTGTCGGGGCTCAGGTGTCGGGGCTCAGGTGTCGGGGGCGAGGGTGCGGCCGTAGCGGTCGAGCACCCGCCCTCGCATCACGGGGTCGGTCCGCGGGACGGGCTCGAGGAAGATCTCGGCGAGGTCGGTGTAGCGCTCCCGCAGCTCGGCGTCGATCTCGACGCAGGCCCGTTCGACGTCGGCGGCACCGAGCGCGTCGTCGAAGTCCAGGCGGGCGCAGAGGAGCACGCTGTCCGTCCCGAGCTGCATGGTCAGCAGGTCCACGACCGCCTCGACCTCGCGCCGGTCCTCCATCGCCCGGCGGAGGGCCGTGACGAGCCGCAGGTCCGCCTGACGGCCGATCAGCAGGCCCTTGTTGGTGCGGCCCAGGATGTAGGCGACACCGGCCAGCAGCACGCCGATCAGCAGCGAGGCGATGCCGTCCCAGATCCCCGAGCCGGTCAGCTGGTGCAGCCCGACGCCGCCGAACGCGAGGACCAGGCCGATCAGGGCGGCGCTGTCCTCGAAGAAGACGGTCTTGACCGTGGGGTCGTCCGTCGCACGCAGCCAGCGGAAGAAGGTCGTCTCGTCGGTCGCGGCCTCGCCGCGGATCTGGCGCACCGACTGGAGCCACGAGGTGCCCTCCAGCAGGAAGGAGATGCCGAGCACCCCGTAGGCGACCCAGACCAGGGTCTGCTCGGCGCTCTCCCCGAGGATCGTCGAGATCCCCTCGTAGATCGCGAACACGCCGCCCGACACGAAGATCGACACCGCCGCGATGAGCGCCCAGAAGAAGCGTTCCTTGCCGTAGCCGAAGGGGTGACGACGGTCCGGGCGGCGGGCCGAACGGCGCAGCGCGGCCAGCAGCAGCCCCTCGGTGGTGGTGTCGGCGACGGAGTGTGCGGCCTCGGCCAGCATCGCTGACGAGCCGGTGAGCAGGCCCGCGACCAGCTTGAGGACGCCGATCGCGGCGTTGGCGCCCCCGGCGATCAGGACGGTGAGGGTGCTCTCGCCGCCGGATCCGCCCTGCACGTCCTGGTCGGTCTGCGTATCGGGCCGTCGGTCAGCGTCCTTGTCGTCGTTCGAGGGAGCGGGCCGGTCGGGCCCCGAGTGTTCCACCACCGAACGAACCTAACGCCGGCCCGCGTGTTCCGCCCGGGCTCGGGAAGGTTGTCCGGAAGGTCCGGTCCGGCGCCGCGCGGTCACCCCGGAGCGATCACCGGGAGTTCCTTGCCGGAGCACGCAGTTCGACGGCGGAGCGACCGATCGGCGCATCTCGTCCGACGTTCGGCGGGACTGGTGGGATTCGTGGGATTCCGACCGAAACCCCGGGCGGCCCGCCGCGTTGAACCCGACACCGGTGCCGGTGGACTGGGGAGCCCCCACCGGCACCGGACAGCATCCTCACCGGATGCGGAAGGCGGGGAACCCCGGGGCGGCCGCGCGCAGCGCGTCGTCGGGCGAGTCCTTGTCGAGACCCTCGAAGAAGGCACCGACCTCCCAGGCCCACTTCCGCAGGTACTCCCGGAGGATCGGGAGCTTCGCGTCGTCGTCGATCTCGGTGGCGGTGAAGGTCTCGGTGCGCCGGCCCAGGCGCAGCTCCCCGGTGCCCGCCGCGCGGAGGTTCCGCACCCACTGCGTGTGCCCGCGCGGCGCGACGAGGTACCGCTCCCCCTCGACGACCAACAGGTTCACGGGCGTGGTGCGCCACTGCCCGCTCGTGCGGCCGCGCACGGCCAGCACACGGCTCCCCATCACGCTGATCCCGGCCCGGGTCAGCGCGGCGACCACGCGGTTGAACACGGCGGTCCCGCTCTTCGGGACCAGGTAGCGCTGCTGCGGCTCGATCATCGTGACTCCTCGTCTCGTTCGAGAGCACTGCTCTCCGACGGACACGAGTGAACCGCACTCCGGATCCGGAGTCAAGAGCAGTGCTCTCGTTTCTGTACGCTACTCGCGCTCGAGCTCGAAGGCGTCGTCGCCGATCCACACCCGCAGACCCTCGGCGTCGTCGGTGAGGAAGCCGTCCTCCTCCTCGCCCAGCTCGCGGGCCGCGCCCAGCGCGCGGGCGTTGTAGCGGACCCTGCCGTCCCCGAGGTCGACGGGCCGGTACTCCCGCGCCAGCCGCGCCGTCCGGCTCTCCGCAGCCAACCAGGCCGCGTTCGCCGCCCCCACCTCGACCACCCAAGCCTCGTCGCGCATCCGATCATTCTCGGGCCCCACACGCGTGTGGCCCGTCTCAGCGTGAGACGGGCCGCAGGGTCGAACGGGGTCAGCGCGCCAGCGCGGGCTTCGGGGCGGGAACCGGGGCGAGAGCGGCGGCCCGGGCCGCCCGGCGGGCCAGCACCCGGCGACGGATGCGCCGAGCCAGTTCGAAGCCGCCCGCCGTGACCACCGCCATGATCATGCCGGCGGCGAGGCAGAGCAGCGGGTTGCCCTTCGTGAGCGGGCCGAGCAGCGCGCCGACCAGCAGCATGTACACGCTCCAGACCGCGGAGCTGGCCACGGTGGCGGGCAGGAACATCCGCAGCGGCAGCCGCACCCGCCCGCAGGCCGCCGTGCTGACCAGCCGTCCACCGGGGACGAGCCGGGCGCCGACGCAGGCCACGATCGGCCTGCTCCAGAGGTTGCGGCGGACCCAGGCACCCAGCCCGTCGTCCTTCTGGCCGGCGCCGCGCAGGATTCGGTTCGAGCTCCGGCCCAGGGAGTAGACGAGCACGTCGCCGAGCATCGAACCGACGAGCGACGCCAGGAACAGCCCGAGCACGCCGAGCACGTCGCCGGTGCCGAACGCCGCGGCCGCCCCCACCGTCAGCAGGGTCTCGCTGGGCAGGACCGGGAACGGCCCGTCGAGCGCGATGAGCACCGCGAGCACCGGCAGCAGCCACACGCTGTGCAGCACGGCGTCGAAGAGCGCCACGAGGGCGCCGGCGTCGAGGAGCTGCACGGGACGGTCCTTCCCACTCGGGTGTCTCGGGGAGTACTCGGACCACACTCCCAGAACGTCACAAGGCGGTCACGGGGGAACACCCCCGGATCGACCCCGGGGTCAGCCGGATGCGCTCCGTGTGCGGTGAGCGGTCGGGTCGCCGTGGCGGGTGTACGTTTCCGCCGTGTCGGGCTATGCCGTGCTGCTCCGGGGCGTCAACGTCGGCGGCAACAAGAAGGTCGCGATGGCCGAGCTGCGCGAGCTGCTCACCGGCCTCGGGTACACGCAGGTGACGACGCTGCTGCAGAGCGGCAACGCCGTCCTCGCCGCGGACGAGCCCGCCGAGGTCGTCGCCGAGCGGGTCGAGTCGGCCCTCACCGAGCGGTACGGCACGGAGATCCGGGTGCTGGCGCTGACCCGGGCCGACCTGCAGGCCGCGGCCGACGACCATCCCCTGCGCGACGTCGCGGACAACGGGTCGCGGATGCTCGTGCTCTGGCTCTTCGGCGCGCCGCCGCCCGACGCGCCCAGCCCCGCCGAGCTCGACCCGGACCGGATCGTCGTGCGCGACGGGCGGATCTACCAGTGGTGCCCGCACGGGATCTCGAACTCCCCCGATGTGGCCGCGTTCGTGCGCAAGGCGTGGAAGGTCCCGACCACCGGCCGGAACTGGAACACCCTGGAGAAGCTGCTCGCGGCGGTCCCCGACCAGTAGCCGCGCACCGCGTTCGTCCCTCCCGGCGCGTGACAGTAGGGTCACCGTCGGTCGCCGGGAGGAAGCGCGGGAAGGGGCGTGATGGCGGACGAGAGGGCGGACCGGGGCGTCCCGCGCCACGGGTTCGGACGCTCCGCGCGACTCGCCTCGCTGCCCCTGTCGTTCGCCGGCCGGGCCGTCACCGGCTGGGGCCGCACGCTCGCGGGCGCCGACGCCGACGTGGTCACCGCCACCACCCTCGCCCGCAACGCCGAGCAGCTCTTCGCGGTGCTCGGCACCCTCAAGGGCGGCGCGATGAAGCTCGGCCAGGCGCTGTCGGTCTACGACGCGATGATCCCGGCGGAGATCGCCGGGCCCTACCAGGAGGCACTGGCCGAGCTCCAGACGTCGAGCCCGCCGATGCCGGTCGCGGACGTGCACCGGATGCTCGCCGAGCAGCTCGGCCGCGGCTGGCGGGAGCGGTTCACCGAGTTCGACGACGAACCGCGTGCGGCCGCCAGCATCGGCCAGGTGCACCGGGCCGTGTGGCGCGGGTCGAACGGGCGGCCCCGCGACGTCGCCGTCAAGGTGCAGTACCCCGGCGCCGACCTCGCCCTCGATGCGGATCTGCGCACGCTGGAGCGGTTCTCCCGGCTGTTCGGAGCCATCTTCCCGGCGCTCGACGCCCGCGCCCTCGTCCGCGAGCTGCGCGAGCGCACGATGGAGGAGGTCGACTACCGGCTGGAGGCGGACCGCCAGCGCGCCTTCGCGGCCGGTTTCGCCGACTGGCCCGGTCTCCGCATCCCCCGGGTCGTCGCATCGGCGCCGAAGGTGCTGGTCACCGAGTGGCTCGACGGGTTCCCGCTGCGCGAGATGCTCGGCGGGCGCGGCGCGCAGGCCGACCGGGACCGGTTCGGGCACACCGTCGTCGAGACGATGTTCGCCTCCCCCGCGCGGGTCGGGCTGCTGCACGCCGACCCGCACCCCGGCAACTTCCTCGTGCTGGCCGACGGCAGCGGGCTCGGCATGATCGACTTCGGCGCCGCGGCCGGCCTGCCGGACGGGATCCCGCCGGTGCTCGTGCGGATCCTGAGCCTCACCGCGCACGGGGACGCCGAGGGCCTCGACGCGCTGCTGCGCGCGGAGGGCTTCCTCGCCCCGGACGCCGGATCGGCCGACGTCCTGCGCTGGGTCGGGGCCCTGGCCGACCCCCTGCGCGTCGAGACGTTCCACTTCACCGAGGCGTGGATCGCCCGCCAGGGGGCCCGGGTGGCCAACCCGACCAACCGGGCCTACCGCGACACCGGCCGCGCGCTCTCCTTCCCGCCCGAGTACGCGCTGGTCATGCGGGTGCTGTCGGGGTGGATGAACATCCTGGCCCGGCTCGACTGCACGGTCGCGGCCCGCGGCCTGGTCGAGCGCTGGGTGCCCGGCTTCGCCGGCTGAGCTCACGCCCGCCGCAGCAACCACCACAGCGCCGGGGCCAGGACCAGCAGGCCGACGGCGACCGCCGGCGTCCCGCCGAGCCCCCAGGCCGCGAACACCGCGAGCGCGACGAGCTCGGTGCCCAGCGCCGAGACCGAGGTCGACGTGGCCCGGGCCCGGCCCGAGAGCCGTTCCTGCACCCGGGTGTCGGTGACGACATGGGCGCACTGCTGCAGGGCGTAGTAGGTGCCGAGGGCGGCCAGGCCGACCGCTCCCCCGTGCCCGGCGGCCAGCAGGGCCGCGGCGGCCAGGGACACCAGCGCCGCGAGCCCGCGTCCGCGCAGCCCGCCGGCCCGCCCGCCCAGCGCCGCACCGACCGCGCCCGCCAGCGCCACCAGGACCAGGAGGCCGGGCACCGCGACGAGCGCGACCGCCTCCTGCTGCCCGACGATCAGCGGGAAGTACTCCTCCAGGGCGTCGGCCCCACCGACCAGCGCGGCGGCGAGCAGGACACCGCGGACCACGCGGCTGCCGACGGCCTCCGCCAGCCCGGCACGCAGGGTCTGCGCGTAGGTGAGGTCCTCGGCGGTGTCCCCGCCTGCGTCCTCAGCTGCGTCCTCGGCTGCGTCCTCGGCGGTGTCCGTGCCGTCGTCGGGCGGGCCGGCCCGGGGCGGCTCCGGAAAAGCACAGGTGAGCAGCACGGCGCCGAGGCAGGTGCCGACACTCACCCACCCGACCAGCGCGTACCCACCCGTCGCGAGCAGGACGGTCGCCGCGACGGCCGAGGGGACCTGGGCGGCGTGCCCGCCCGCGGTCACCAGGCCGCGCACCCCCGCGTACCGGTCGGCCGCGCCCGCGGCGCTCAGCGCCTCGTAGAGCAGGGCCTCGACGGTGCCGCTGAACAGCGACGTCCCGACGCCCCACAGGACGAAGCCCGCGGCGAACCCGGGGAAGCCGGGCGCGAGCAGCCACAGGGCGTACGCCGCGGCCTGCAGGACCCCACCCGCGGCGAGGACCCGCCGTCGGGAGAACCGGTCGGACAGCGCTCCCGAGGGCACCTCCGCGACCAACCCGGTGACCGACCAGACCGCGAACAGCGCCGAGATCTCCGCCCCGGACAGGCCGTGGTCGGCGAAGAACAGCGCGTAGAGGGGGTAGAGCGGCACGGCGTCGGCGAGCACCGCCCAGCCGACGACGAGGCGCGCCGGACCGCGGGCGGCCGGCGGCAGGGGGCGGGACGTGCGTCAAAGGAAGGGCACGGCGGCAGCGTAGCGACGGCCAGGTCGCGCGGTCCCGGGATTTTCTCAGGTCGTCGCGGCGGCGGCCTCGCGCCGGTGGTCGCCGATCCCGACCGTCGCGACGATCTGCAGCAGCGCCGCGCCGAGCAGCACCAGCAACGCCGCGGCGTAGCCGTGGGTCAGGTCGACGAGCACGCCCATCAGCAGGGGCCCCAGCCCCGCCACGGTGTAGCCGACGCCGAGGGCGAGGCCGCTCGTCGCCGCGCTGGCGGCCGCGTCGGGGGTCCGGTGCGCGATGACCGACAGCCCGAGCGGGAAACCCGCACCGCAGCCGATCCCGATGAGCGCGACCCACAGCCACGCCCCGACCACCGGCGGTTCGGGCAGGAGCACCATCCCGAGCACCGCCACGACCGAGCCCGACGCCATCAGCAGCGCCCACCGGCGGAAGTGCCCCGAGCGCTCGGCGAGGATCGGCACGAGCAGCGCCGACGGCATCTGGGCCACGCTCCACACCGCGATGAGCAGGCCGGCGGTGCCGGGGCTCCAGCCGCGGTCGACGTAGGCCGGCGCGACCCAGGTCAGCGAGCCGTAGACGGTGAGCGACACCCCGGACTGGTACATCGCCGTGAGCCGGGCGAAGGGGTCGCGCCAGGGCAGTCGTCGGCGTGCCGTCGCGTTGGCCGAGCGCGGGGCGGTGTCACCGCGCATGATCGCGACCCACACGCCGACGGCGACCAGGGCGGGCACCGCCCACAGCGCCAGCGAGTAGGACCAGCCGCCGAGCCCGACGGCGACCGGCACGGCCAGGGCGCTGACGATCGTCGAGCCGAGCATCATCGCGACGACGTACGCGCCGCTCGCCATGCCCGCCCGGGCGGCGAGCCGGTCCTTCACCACCGCCGTGAGCAGCACGCCGGCGACGCCGATGCCCAGCCCGATCACCAGCGTCCCGATGAACAGCGGGGCCAGCGCCGGGACGCCGCGGACCAGGCTGCCGAGCGCGACGAGCCCGACCGACGCGCCGAGCGCCCGCACCGCGCCGAAGCGCGCCCCCACCCGCGGCCCGATCAGCGAGCCGACGGCCATCGCGAGGATGGCCCCGGTCTGCGCGGCCCCTGCGGTGCCGGCGTCGATCCCCAGCGCCCCGCGGACCTCGCCCAGCAGGGGCGGGTAGGCCGACAGCGCCGCCCGCAGGTTCAGCGACAGCGCGAGCAGGCCGACCAGGACGAGCGACGCGGACCGTGCGTTCACCGCTCCTGCGTACCCGACCGGGGTTGCTCCCGCCCAGCGGCCGCGGGCCACCCCCGGTACCGGTGGGTGGTCACCTGATCGCTGTGAATGAGCGGTTGGGGCGTAACGGGGTCGCCCGTGCGCCCGATAGCCGGGCCGTGAGCGAGTCCGGACGTAGCACCACCGAGGAGTCGACCGCGCCGACCAGGTCGCCGGGCACCACGGGGGATTCTGCGATCCGGCCCGCCGAACGCACCACCTACCTGCGGGTCCGTCCGAGCCCGCGCCCCCGCACCGCCCCCGCCGCGGACGCGCGCGACACGTCCGCGGCGGGTGGGGCGAAGGGGGCCGTCGACGGCGCCGACGCGACCTCCTCGCCCGACTCCGACGACGCGCAGGCGGCCGCCGACCGTGCGGTCGCCCCGGCCGCCGATCCTGCGGTCGAACCGGCCGCCGAGCCCACCGAGGACGAGGCGGTCGAGGAGCCCGCCGTGGCCGAGGCCGCGCAGGAGTCCCGCGCCGTCCCGTCGACGGAGAGCCCGGCCGCGGCTGACGTTCCCGTCGAACTCGTCGAGGAGCTCACCGCCGACGAGGTGGCCTCGACCGAAGCCGGCAGCGAGGCGCCCCCGGACGCCCCCACCGAGGCGCCCGCGGCCGAGCCCGGCGACGCGCCCCGAGCCGAGGCACTCGAGGCGCCGGCCGAGCCGGCCGAGGTGAAGACCGAGGTGCCCGAGGTGAAGGCCGAACCGGCCGAGGTGCCCGAGGTGAAGGCCGAACCGGCCGAGGTGGAGACCGAGCCGGCCGTCGGGGCGAAGGATCAGCGGGGTCCGGGTGGGCCCGGCGAGCCGTCCGACCTGGAGACCACCGTCGAGATGCCCCGCGCCCCGTCGGGTTCGGAGGGCACCGCAACCCGATCTGCCGCAACCCGATCTGCCGAAGCCCGGGCCGCCGAGGCCCGGGCCGCTGTGGGCCCGACGCCGGCGGTGAAGCGCCCCGTGCTCCCGAGCCGGCTGACCGTCGGTGCCCGGATCCCGCAGCCCGGGCCGACGACCCCCACAGCGCCGCCGTCTTCGCCGTCCTCGCCGTCGTCGACCCCCGCCGCGAAGCCTTCGACGACCCCGCCCTCCGCCGAGCCGTCGACGAAGGTGCTGAAGCCCCTCGCGTCGTCTCCGGCGCCCGCGACGATCCCGGCTCTCCCGATCGCGCCGGTCGACCCTGCCGACCGCCCGTTCGCCCACCCGCAGCGCTCCGTTCCGGGCAAGCCGGACACCCTGCTGCGCAGGCTCTTCCGCCGCCGGAGCTGAGCGCGTCGGTCGTGGTGCCGCAGCCGCGCGACAGCGGCTCCGGCACCGCAGCTCGGCCTACTGCCCCCTGCCCTGTCAGGTGAAGTGCTCCCAGCCGGGCGCCCCGGCGTAGGGCTCGCCATCGACGACCACGCCCTCCCCCTCGGCCACCCGCCCGACCTCGACGAAACCCTCCGGAAGCGCGGTGCCGGCCGGGAAGGTCGCGGCCAGCGCGTGGTCCTCGCCGCCGGTGAGGATCCAGTCGACGGGGTCGACGCCGAGCGCCGGCGCCACCTCCGCCAACCGGTCCGGGACGGCGAAGGCCGCGCGCCGCAGCTCGATCCGCACCCCCGAGTCCGCGGCGACGTGCCCGAGGTCGGCGAGCAGGCCGTCGGACACGTCGATCATCGCGGTGGCGCCGGCGAGCGCGGCCGCGGGTCCGGCGCCGTAGGGCGGCGTGGGCACGCGGTGCGCGTCGACCAGGGCGCCGGGCGCCCGGAACCCGCGGGTCAGCACCGCGAGCCCCGCGGCGGCCCAGCCGATCCGCCCGCACACGGCGACGACGTCGCCGGGCCGGGCGCCGTCACGGGTCACCGGGGCGCGCCCGTCCAGCGAGCCGAGCGCGGTGACCGAGACCACGAGCGTCGGCGAGGAGGCGACGTCGCCGCCCACCAGCCCGACGCCGACCACCCCGGCCTCCGCCCACATCCCCGCGGCGAGCCCCTCGAGAATCTCGACGGGGGTGTCGCGCGGCGCCGCGAGCCCGACGAGCAGGCCGGTGGGCACCGCACCCATGGCGGCGACGTCGGCCAGGTTGGCCGCGACCGCCTTGCGCCCGACGTGTTCCGGCGCCGACCAGTCGAGCCGGAAGTGCACGCCCTCCACCAGGACGTCCACGCACGCCACGACCCGCCCGTCCGGTTGGGCCACGACGGCGGCGTCGTCGCCAGGGCCGAGCAGCGTCGCCGGCGGCTGGACCCGGTCCCGGGTCACCCGCTCGATGAGGCCGAACTCCCCGATCGTGGCCAGTGCGGGCGTTTCGTCCGCTCGGCTCGGTGTGTCGCTCGCCTCGGTGGACCCCGACGGGGTGCGCGACGATGGGGACACGGGCTCTCCTCAGGTACGTTGCGTCCGACTTTCCCGTCGGATGCCGTCCGGCGGGTCTCCAGACAAGCAAACCGGAAGGGGCACGCCGTGGTGCAGGCCTACATCCTGATCCAGACCGAGGTCGGCAAGGCGGCGGCGGTCGCCGCCGAGATCGGTGCCATCCAGGGCGTCGTCACCGCCGAGGACGTCACCGGGCCGTACGACGTCATCGTCCGCGCCGAGGCCGGTGACGTCGACGAGCTGGGCCAGCTCGTGGTCGCCCGGGTGCAGGGGGTCTCCGGCATCACCCGGACCCTGACCTGCCCGGTGGTCAAGCTGGGCTGAGCCCGAAGGAGCCTGACCCGTCCCATGTCCTCCCCGACCGACCCGCGGCACGGCCCCGACCTGCGACGGCCGGCGGTGGTCCTCGCGATCGCCCTGCCGGTCCTGCTCGCGCTGGTCGTGGCCGGCCTCGGGATCGCGGCGCGGGCGGGGGCGTTCGAGGCGCCCGCCCCCGCCTCGGAGACGGGCCCGCTCGCCCTCGCGCCCGTCGACGCCCCCGACGCGTCGTCCCCTGCCTGCACGAACCTGCTCGCGGCGCTGCCCGCCGATCTCCCCGGCGACCCCGCGTTCCCCGCACGACCGCTCGCCGAGCCCGTGCCGCCGGGCGCCCGCGCGTGGGCGGCCGCGCCCCGACCGGTGGTCCTGCGCTGCGGTCTCCCGCGCCCCCAGGAGCTGACGCCGACCTCCACACTCACGGACGTCAACGGCGTCAGCTGGCTCACGATCTCCGACGGCACCCCGCAGCCGACGCTGGTGACCTACGTCGCCGTCGACCGTCAGGTGTACGTCGCGCTCACGACGCCCACCGAGGTCGGCACCGGCCCGGTCCAGACGGTCTCCGACGCGATCGCCCGCACCCTCCCCCGCACCGCCGTCGCCGTCCGCTGACCACAGTCAGCGCAGGCCGGTGCCCCGGGCGAGCGCGGTGTCGACGAGCGTGCTGAGCAGCGTGGGGTAGTCGACGCCCGTGTGCGCCCACATCCGCGGGTACATCGAGATGGGCGTGAAGCCCGGCATGGTGTTGACCTCGTTGACCGTCAGCTCCCCGCCCTCGCCGACGAAGAAGTCGACGCGGGCCAGGCCCTGGCAGTCGAGGGCGCGGAAGGCGGCGATCGCCATCTCGCGCAGCCGCTCGGTGAGGACGTCGTCGAGCTTGGCGGGGATGTCGAACTCGCAGACGTCGTCGAGGTACTTGGCCTCGAAGTCGTAGAACTCGCCGGCCCCGCCGACGAGCCGGATCTCGGCGGGCACCGAGGCGCGCAGCGTGCCGTCGGGCAGCTCCAGCACCCCGCACTCCACCTCGCGGCCCACGATCGCGGCCTCGACCAGCACCTTCGGGTCGTGCACCCGGGCGGTGGCGATCGCGGCGTCGAGCTCGGCCCAGTCGCGCACCTTCGTGATCCCGACCGACGACCCGGCGCGCGCCGGCTTGACGAACACCGGCAGGCCGAGCCGCTCCCGGTCCTCGGCCGACAGGGTCCGCGTCTGCGGGCGCAGCACCACGAGCCGCCCGGCGGGCAGCCCCTCGGCCGCCAGGAGCTTCTTGGTGAACTCCTTGTCCATGCCGGCCGCGCTGGCGAACACCCCGGCGCCGACGTACGGGAGCCCGGCCATCTCGAGCAGGCCCTGGACGGTGCCGTCCTCGCCGAACGGGCCGTGCAGCACCGGGAAGACGACGTCGACGCCCGCGAGCACCTCGCCGGCGCGCCCCGGGTCGAGCCGCAGCAGGCCACCGCGGGTCGGGTCGCCGGGCAGCGCGAGCGCGGTGGCGGTGGGGTCGACCTGCGGCAGCGCGCGGTCCGTGATCCGCAGGGCGGCCGGGTCGTCCGTGCCGAGGACCCAGGCCCCGTCGGGCGCGATCCCGACCGGGACGACGTCGAAACGCTCCCGGTCGAGATGGGTCAGCACGCTGCCCGCGGAGACGCACGAGATCGCGTGCTCCGAGCTGCGCCCGCCGAAGACGACGGCCACCCGGATCCGGCCGGGGCGGGACGCGGACTCGCTCGCGGGCACGCTCATGACCGGGGAGCGTAGGCGGACCGGCCCTCCGCGTGACGGACGCCCCACCGAACCGCGCACCCGGGCTCAGCGGTAGCGCTGCTCCAGCTCCTGCACCTCGGGCAGCCCCACGAGCGAGGTGAACTCGTCGAAGGCGGGCAGCCCGGGCAGCACGGCCTTCGGGGTCCCGTCCTTGCGCAGCGTCTCCAGCAGCGTGCGGATCCCGGCGGTGGCCGCGAGCAGGGTGCCGATGGGGTAGATCACCAGCGCGAAGCCGAGCTCGGTCATGCGCTCCAGGCTGAGCGGCGGGGTCTTCCCGCCCTCGGCCCAGTTGAAGACGAGCGGGGCCACGCCCGCGAGCTCGCCCGCGATCCGCTCGATGTCGGCCTCCGCGGTCGGCGCCTCGACGAACAGCAGGTCCGCACCGGCGTCGCGGAAGGCCCTGGCCCGCTCGATCGCCGGCGCCACACCCTCGACGGCGACCGCGTCGGTGCGCGCGATGATCAGGAACTCCGGGTCGCGACGGGCCTCGGTGGCGGCCCGGATCTTCCCGAGCATCTCCGGCAGCGGCACGATCTCCTTGCCGCTCATGTGGCCGCACTTCTTCGGCGTGACCTGGTCCTCGAGCTGGATCGCCGCGACGCCGGCCTGCTCGTAGGTCTGCACGGTGCGCAGGACGTTGATCGCGTTGCCGTAGCCGGTGTCGCCGTCGGCGATCACCGGCACGTCGACGGCCGCGACGAGCCGACGGGCGTTGTCCGCCATCTCCGCCGCGCTGAGCAGGCCGACGTCCGGGCGGCCGAGCAGGCCCGCCGTCGTCCCGAAACCGGTCATGTAGACGGCGTCGAAGCCCGCCTGCTCGACGAGCCGGGCGGACAGGGCGTCGTAGGCGCCGGGGGCGACGAGCGGGCCGGGCCCGGAGAGCAGGTCGCGCAGCCGCGCGCGGGGAGCTGTGGACAACAGGTCGGACATGCTCCGAGCGTCTCACGGTTTCGCCGGTGACCGGGTCCACACTGAGGGACATGAGCGTGGATCTGGAGGCGGCCCGGCGGATCGTCGGGCAGGAGCACGGGCTCGCGTCGGTCACGGTGGTGCGGCAGGACGGCACCCCGCACTCGTCGCTCGTCAACGCCGGGGTGCTCGCGCACCCGCGGACGGGGACACCGGTCGTCGGCTACGTGACGTACGGGCCGGTCAAGCTGCGCAACCTGCGGGCGCGCCCGGCCACGTCGGTGCTGTGGCGGGCGGGCTGGCGCTGGGCGGCGGTCGACGGCACGAGCGAGCTGGTCGGCCCCGGCGACACCGATCCCGAGGAGCTGCGGCTGCTGTTGCGGGCGGTGTTCAGCGCGGCCGGCGGCACGCACGACGACTGGGAGACCTACGACCGCGTGATGCGGGAGGAGGGCCGGGTCGCCGTTCTCGTCACTCCGACGAAGGCCTACGGCAACGCCTGATCCTCACGGAGTGTGCTCGGCCGACTCCACTGTGGGACATCACACCCACGATCGCGGAACTTCGCGCTCGACCGTGGCACGCCGAAACGGTTAGCCTGAGACAACTAATCGTCGTCCATGGGAGGGCACGTGCCGGCCGAGCAGGCTGCCGTCATCGACCGTCCGGGGGAGGTCCGCGATCCCGGCCCCGGTTACAAGTGGATCGCGCTGTCCAACACCACGTTGGGCATGCTCATGGCCACGATCAACTCGTCGATCGTGCTGATCGCGCTGCCGGACATCTTCCGCGGCATCGGGATCAACCCGCTGGAGTCGTCGAACACCAGCTACCTGCTGTGGATGATCATGGGCTTCCTGGTCGTCACGGCGGTGCTGGTCGTCGGCTTCGGCCGGCTGGGCGACATGTTCGGCCGGGTCAAGATGTACAACCTCGGCTTCGCGGTCTTCACCATCTCGTCGATCCTGCTCGCCGTCACCTGGCAACAGGGCGACGCCGCCGCCATCTGGCTGATCGCCTGGCGCATCGTGCAGGGCATCGGCGGCGCGTTCCTCATGGCGAACTCGAGCGCGATCCTCACCGACGCCTTCCCGGTCAACCAGCGCGGTCTCGCGCTGGGCATCAACGGCGTCGCCGCGATCGCCGGCTCCTTCCTCGGCCTGGTGATCGGCGGCCTGCTGGGCCCCGTGAACTGGCACCTAATCTTCGTCGTGTCGGTGCCCTTCGGCCTGTTCGGCACCTTCTGGGCCTACTACAAGCTGCACGACAACGGCCGCCGCGTGCGGGCGAAGATGGACTGGTGGGGCAACATCACCTTCGCGGTGGGCCTCATCGTGCTGCTGATCGGCATCACCTACGGCATCCAGCCCTACGGCGACAGCGTCATGGGCTGGGGCAGCCCGATGGTCCTGAGCTGCATCATCGGCGGCATCGTCGTGCTCGTGATCTTCGGGATCATCGAGACGAAGGTCGCGGCCCCGCTGTTCGAGCTCTCGCTCTTCCGCAACCGGCCCTTCACGCTCGGCAACCTGGCCAACCTGCTCGCCTCGCTCGGCCGCGGTGGCCTGCAGTTCGTGCTGATCATCTGGCTGCAGGGCATCTGGCTGCCGCAGCACGGCTACAGCTTCGAGCAGACGCCGCTGTGGGCCGGGATCTACATGCTCCCGCTGACCGTCGGCTTCCTCGCCTCCGCGCCGCTCTCCGGCGTGCTGTCGGACAAGTGGGGCACGAAGTGGTTCACCACCGGCGGCATGGTGATCACGGCGATCAGCTTCATCCTGCTGGAGATCCTGCCGGTCAACTTCAACTACTGGGCCTTCGCGGTCATCCTGCTGGTCAACGGCATCGGTATGGGCCTGTTCGCCTCGCCGAACCGCGCCGAGATCATGAACAGCCTCCCGGCCAACGCTCGCGGCGCCGGCGCCGGCATGACAGCGACCTTCCAGAACGCCGCGATGGTGCTGTCCATCGGGTTCTTCTTCAGCCTGATGATCGCCGGCCTGTCGACGCACCTGCCATCGGTCATGGAGAACGGCCTGCTGCAGCACGGCGTGCCCGCGGCCGACGCGGCGCGCATCGCCGAACTCCCGCCGGTGGGCGTGTTGTTCGCCGCGTTCCTGGGCTACAACCCGATCCAGGAGCTGCTGGGCCCGGTCCTGCACCACATCCCCGCGTCGCAGGCGGACTTCCTCACCGGCCGCAGCTTCTTCCCGAACCTGATCTCGCAGCCCTTCTCCGAGGGCCTCACCGCGGCGTTCTGGTTCGCCGTGGCCGCCTGCGTGGTCGCGGCCGTCGCCTCGGTCTTCACCGGGAGCCGGCGTACCTCGCCGATGCCGGAGACCGTCGGCGCGGAGCTGGCGGCCGAGGGCGGCGAGCTGGTCGACACGGACACCCAGTGGGCCGCCGGCGCCGACGCGCAGTGGGGTGAGCCCCCCACGATGCCGCTTCCCACGGTGGGTACGGCAGTGGCGGGGACGGCAGCGACCGCCGGCGTCGGCACCGCCGCCCTCGCCGGCTTCGCCGGGGCCGCCGAGGCCGTCCCGGCGGCGGGCACGGTCGTCGGTGCGCTGCGCACCCCGCACGGCACGGCGATCCCGGGCGGCGTCGTGACCGTCACGGCCCCCGACGGCCGGCAGGTCGGCCGCGCGGAGGTCGACCAGGGCGGCTCCTACGCCCTGCACGGCCTGCCCAGCGGCACGTACATGGTGGTCGCGACCGCGCCGGGCTTCCGGCCCGAGGTCGCCACCGTGGCGCTCAACGGCAAGGGCGCCTCGCAGGACTTCGACCTCAGCGGCGACGGCGCGGTGCGCGGCCTGGTCCGCGCGGGCGAGCACCCCGCCCCGCAGGTCTCCGTGCTCGCGCTCGACGGCACGGGCCGGCTCGTCGGCCGCGCCGTCACCGGGGAGGACGGGCGCTTCCGCCTCGACGGCATCCCGGTCGGCACCACCACGGTCACGGCGACCCTCGCCGGGCACGAGCCCAAGGCCACCACGGTGCACGTGACCGCCGAGGGCGCGGCCCCCGTCGAGCTGGTGCTCGACGCCGGCGGCGGGCTGGGCGGCACGGTCACCGGGCCGGACGGGCGGCTCCTGCCCAACGCGCTGGTCACCGTCGTCGACGGGACGGGCGACGTCGTCGCCACCGCGACCAGCGGGGCGGACGGCCGGTTCACGGTCTCGCGGGTCCTGCCGGGCACCTACACGGTGACCACCAGCGTGCACCTGCCCGCGGTCACGCAGGTGGAGCTCTCCGGGGCCGGCACCACGAACGTCGAGCTGCGGCTCGGGGCCGTGGGTGCGGCCGCCGCCGGCGCCGCCGAGGGCACCGCTGCCCCGCGGTACGCACCGCAGAACACGCCGGTCGCCGGGGACTGACGCCGGGGCCGATCGGCCCCACACGGACCACCGGCCCGCACCCCTTTCGGGTGCGGGCCGGTGGCGTACGGGAGCGGACCGTTCTCAGCGGCGTCGCGTTCGCGGGGCCGTCAGCGGGGCTCGGGCGTGAACCGGGCGGTCTGCGCGACGATTCGACCGTCCTGGACCACAAAGGTGTCCACGCCGTCGCTGACGGTGGCGGTGTCGCACTCCATCGTCCACTCGAGGAGGATGGTGCCCTCGGCTTCGGTAACCGACCGCTCGGTGAACACGCTGTTCGGCATGGTCTCCAGAAGGCCGGCGAACCCCTGACGGATGGCGTCGAGCCCCTGCATCACGGCGCCCGGCATCAGCAGCACCGCGTCCGGCGAGTAGTCCGCGACGATCGCCTCGACGTCATGTGCGTTGATGGCCTTGAGATGTGCGTTCAGAACCTCGGTCGGCGTGCGCGTCATCACGGCCTCCTCTCGCTCCGGTGCGGGGAACTCCCGTGCAGACTAACGACCGTTCGACAGTCCTGTCAGCCCTTCAGCCCCTCAGCACGGCGACGAGGACCGGCAGCGCGGCGATGAAGTCGGCGCGCGTGGGTCCGGCGTACCCGACGACGATCCCGCCGGGCGCCCCCGAGCCCGCGTACCGCTCGAGCACCTCGAGCCCCACCCCGCGTTGCGCCGCCGCGTGCTGCACGGCCCGTGCGGTGGCCGCGTCCGGCAACGGGACGAGGACATGTGCGCCGGCCCGGTCGCCCCGCAGGGGCACGCCCGCGAGCGCCTCGACCAGCAGCCGGCGGCGCTCCCCCAGCTCCCGGCGCAGCCGGCGCAGGTGCCGGGCCAGGTCCCCGGCGGTGGCGAACGCCGTGAACACCCGTTGGCCCGCGGGGGCCGGGCGCGAGCCGGTCCGTTCCCGGCGTTCGGCCACGGCCGCGCGCACCGCGGGCGGCGCGACCAGCCAGCCCACCCCCAGCGTCGGCGTGAGGATCTTGCTGGCCGTCCCGACGTGCGCCACGACGTCCGGGCCGAGCGCGGCGAGCAGCGGCAGCGGGGCGACGTCGTACCGCAGCTCGCCGTCGTAGTCGTCCTCGATCACCAGCAGGCCCTCGGCGCGGGCCCGTTCGACGAGCGCGATCCGCCGCGCGGCCGGCATCCGCCCGCCGACCGGGAACTGGTGCGCCGGGGTGCAGTACACGGCGGCGAGGTCGGCGGGCAGGTCCTCGACCCGCAGCCCCTCGTCGTCGACCGGCACGCCGACGACCGCCAGCCCGGACGCCGCCAGCGCATCGGCGGCCCGCCGGTACCCGGGCTCCTCGACGGCGACCCGCGCGCCCTCCGGCAGCACCCGGGCCAGCTCGGCGATCGCGCCCGTGCTCCCGCCGGTGGCGAGCACCTCGTCCGGACGCGCCACGAGCCCGCGGTGCCGCAGCAGGTGCTCGCCGACGGCGGCGCGGAACCCGGGCAGCCCGGCGTACCGGGGCAGCAGGTCGGGTTCGGGGTCCGCGGCCCCTCGCCAGGCGCGCCGCCAGGCCGCCCGGTCCAGGACCTCGGTGCAGGGCGTCCCGGGCTGCAGCTCGATCCGCGGTCGAGCGTCGGTGGGTTCGGTGCGTGGGTGACGCGGGCCGGGCGCCGGGGCGGCCGCCGGGGCCGCGGTGACGAAGGTGCCCGCGCCGACCCGGCCCTCGACCCAGCCCTCGGCGAGGAGCTGGTCGTACGCCGCCGCCGTCACGGTGCGGCTGACGTGCAGGACCGCGGCCAGCTCGCGGGTCGACGGCAACCGATCCCCCGCCCGCAGCGCACCCCCTGCGGCGGCGGCGCGCAGGGCGTCGGCCAGCTGCGCCGCGAGGGGCTCGGGGCTGGTGCGGTCGAGGTGCAGAGGCGGCAGCTCGGTCACGATCGACACGGCAGTGGCCTTCCGGAATCGAGGCGCAGTGGCCGTTCCAGGATGCCACCTCCCGCTCCAGACTCGGTGGGGTGAGCACCGCCCTGTCCCCCACGCCCCGCAGCACCGTCGGCCGCCACCGCGAGCGCGGGGCCACCGACCGTTCCGCGCTGTACGACGTCCTCGACCACGGCCTCGTCTGCCACCTCGCCCTGGTCCGCGACGGCGCGCCCGTCGTGCTGCCCACCGGCTACGGCCGCATCGGCGACACCCTCTACGTGCACGGGTCGTCCGGCGCGCGCTGGCTGCGCGAGGACGGGATCCCGGTCTGCGCGACCGTGACGCACCTCGACGGCATCGTCTACGCCCGCTCCGTCTTCAGCTTCTCGATGAACTACCGCAGCGCCGTCGCGCACGGCACCGCGCGGCTGGTCACCGGGGAACCCGAGCGCACGGACGCGCTGCGCGCCATCGTCGAGCACCTCGCGCCCGGCTCGTGGGACTACGCGCGCCCGCCGACGCGCCGGGAGCTCGCCGCCACCGCGGTGCTCGCGCTCGACCTCGCCGAGGCCAGCGTGAAGGTCCGGACCGGCCCGCCGGCCGACGAGCCGGAGGACGTCTCGCCCGAGGTCTGGGCCGGCGTCGTCCCCCTGACCGGCGGCTTCGGCGCGCCCGTGCCGGACCCGCACGTCCCGGCGGGCGCCCTGGCCCCCCCGCACGTCACCGCCCGGTAGCCCTCGGCCCGGCCGCCCGCTCGCACACACCTCCGCCACCTCGCACACCGGCCCGGGCCGGCGTGCGGAAGGGCGGCGGTGGGTGCGAGCGCGGGGTGGTTTCAGGACAGGCGGGCGACGTGGGCCGCCACCGCCGCACCCGTCCGTCGCGCCTCCCCCGTGGCCAGCAGGTCGAGCAGGGCGCCGCGCAGCACGGCGAGCGCCTCGGTGGCGGCGGGCTCGGGCAGCACCCGGCCGAGGACCGCGAGCCAGTCCCGCACGGTCGCCTCGGCGAACCCCGCCCACGGCCCGTCCGGCTCGGTGAGTGCGCGCCCGTACCCCTCGACCCAGAGCCGGAGCAGGTCGCGGTGCGCGGGCGCGGCGAGCCACTCCCACAACGCCCGCAGCAGGCCCGCGGCGTCGCCGGCGGGCAGGTCGGCGAGCAGGGCGAGCTCCGCGTCCCGGGCCCGCCCGAGCAGGGCCCGGACCAGCCCGTCCTTCGACCCGAAGAGGTAGAGCAGCACCCGCGGGCTGCTGCCGATCTCCTTGGCCAACGGGCGCAGGGAAAGGTCGGCGAGGCCGTGCCGCAGCACGTACGCGTACGCCGCCTCCAGCAGCTCCTCCCGCCGCGGCGAGCCCGCCCCTTGCCCCTCGTCGGCCATCACGTCATCCTGCACTGAAACACTCGTTTCAGTCGAGGAGGCACGATGGCCGACGTCGAGATCCGCGAGATCGGCAGGCCCGGCGACCTCGGGTGGATCGTCGCCGCGCACGGGGAGCTGTACGCCGCCGAGTTCGGGTGGGACGCGAGCTTCGAGGCCCTCGTGGCGCGGATCGTGGCCGACTTCACCCCCGGACCGCGGGAGCGCGGCTGGATCGCCGAGCTCGACGGCCACCGGGTGGGCTGCGTGCTGTGCGTCCCCGGCGCCGACCCGGACACCGCCGTGCTGCGGATCCTGCTCGTCCATCCCGACGCCCGCGGGCACGGGCTGGGGCGACGGCTCGTGGCCACGTGTGTCGGCTTCGCCCGCGAGCATGGGTACGCCACGCTGCGGCTCTGGACCAACGACGTCCTCGCCGCGGCCCGCCACCTCTACCTCGACGCGGGATTCCGGCTCGTCGCCGAGGAACCGCACCACAGCTTCGGCGCGGACCTGACCGGGCAGGACTACGCGCTGTCCCTGGGGGTGAACGATCACGATCCGGTGGTCACGTAACCTCCGATCGTGTGAGCACGTCGCACCCTCCGCTCTACCCCGGGGCTCCCCGCCTCGATCTCGTCGAGGAGCTGCACGGGCGCCCGGTCGCCGATCCCTACCGCTGGCTCGAGGACCCGGAGGACCCCCGGACCCGCGAGTGGTCGGCGGCACAGGACGAGCTCGCCCGCGGCCGGCTCGACGCCCTGCCCGGGCGTGCGGTGCTCGAGACGCGGCTGCGCGAGCTGCTCTCCGCCGGCTCGATCTCCGTGCCGCTGTGGCGGGCCGGGCGGGCCTTCTTCTCCCGCCGCGAGCCGGGCCAGGAACATGCGGTGGTGCACGTCCGCGAGCCCGACGGGAGCGAGCGCGCGCTGCTCGACCCGATCGCCCTCGACCCGACCGGCCTGACCACGCTCGACACCTGGGTGCCGGACCTGGAGGGCAACCGGATCGCCTACCAGGTCTCGCACGGGGGCGACGAGCAGTCGGTCCTCTCCCTGCTCGACGTCGCGACCGGCGAGGTCGTCGAGGGTCCGATCGACCGCTGCCGCTACTCGTCGGTGGCCTGGCTGCCCGGGGGCGCCGAGTTCGTCTACGTGCGCAAGGTCGCCCCCGGCGAGGTCGACGACGGCGAGGAGGACTTCCACCGCCGCGTCTGGCGACACCGGGTCGGCACCCCGGACACCGAGGACGAGCTGGTCACCGGCCCGGGCCTGTACGAGGACCACACCTACTACGGCGTGCGCGTGTCCCGCGACGGCCGCTGGCTCGTCGTCACGGCCAACGTCGGCACCGCGCGGCGCGACAGCGTGTGGATCACCGAGCTGACCGACGGGAAGACCCCGGACCTGGTCCCGGTCCTCACCCAGGCCGACGACGTGCAGGCCACCTGCTGGGTCGAGCGCGACGGCCGCCTCTACATCCACACCACGGACGGGGCGCCGCGCTGGCGCCTCGCCGTCACCGACCCCGCCACGCCGCAGCGGGAGCACTGGCGCGACCTGGTCCCCGAGGACCCCGCGTCGGTGCTGCAGGCCGTCCGCTGGCTCGAGCCCGCCCCGGGCAGCGGCGACGAGCCGCGCCTCGTCCTCGCCCGAGCCCGGCACGCGGTCGCCGAGCTGGCCCTGCACGCCGTGGACGGCACGCCCGCCGGTGCGATCCCGTTGCCGGGCACCGGCTCGCTCACCGGGCTCACGGTCGCCGACCGGGACACCCCGGACCGCTACGGGCAGGTCTGGATCGGCTGGACCGACCTCGTCACGCCCCCGCAGGTGCACCGCTACGCGCGCGGCACGACCGTGCTCGAGGCGACGGCGCCCGGCCAGGTCGACCTGCCCGCCGTGCGCTCCGAGCTGCGCGAGTTCACCTCGAAGGACGGCACCACCGTCCGGATGTTCGTGGTCACCCCGGTCCCGGAATCAGGACTGGGCGACGGCCCGTGGCCCGTGCTGATGACCGGCTACGGCGGGTTCTCGATCGCCCGCGAGCCGGCGTACACGTCGTCGGCACTGGCCTGGGTCGCCTCCGGCGGCGCCTACGCGTTGGTCGGGCTGCGCGGCGGCAGCGAGGAGGGCGAGGCCTGGCACCTCGCCGGCAACCGCGCGCACAAGCAGAACGTGTTCGACGACTTCCACGCCGCCGGGGAGGCCCTGGTCGCCGCGGGCACCACGACGCCGGCGCAGCTCGGCATCCAGGGCGGTTCCAACGGCGGACTGCTCGTCGGGGCGGCGCTGACCCAGCGCCCGGACCTCTACGCGGCCGTCGTCTGCTCGGCGCCGCTGCTGGACATGGTCCGCTACGAGCTGTTCTCCCTGGGCCGCACCTGGAACGACGAGTACGGCACCGCCGACGACCCCGAGCAGCTCGGCTGGCTGCTCTCCTACTCGCCGTACCACCACGTCCGCGGGGGCGTGGCCTACCCGGCCACCCTCTTCACCGTCTTCGAGGCGGACACCCGGGTGGACCCGCTGCACGCCCGCAAGATGTGCGCGGCGCTGCAGCACGCCACCACCGCTGACCTGCTCGACCGCCCCGTCCTGCTCCGCCGGGAGACCGACGTCGGGCACGGGGCGCGGTCGATCTCGCGCACCGTCGCGCTGTCCGTGGACACCCTGGCCTTCCTGGCCTTCCACACCGGTCTGGAGCTCACGTGACCCCTCTGCAGGACGCCGTCGACGCCCTGCCGCTCGCCGAGCCGCCCGCCTGCGCCGCGCAGGCGGGGACGTGGTGCGCCCGCTTCTACCAGTGGACGAACAACGACTTCCTGGCCAACTCGGCCGACGCGGTCGTCAACGGCGCGATCAAGATCGCGCTGATCGTCGTCATCGGGCTGGTGGCGCGGCGCCTGCTGCACCGCGCGATCACCCGGGTGGTCGACGGCGCGTCCAACGGGCGCCTCACCAAGCTGCTCGGCCGCGCGCCCCGGCGGGTCCGCACCACGCCGCTCGTCTCGCAGCGGCGCATCCAGCGCGCCCGCACCATCGGCTCGGTCCTGCGCTCGATCACCTCGGCGGTCATCCTGCTGATCGCCGCGGTGATGATCCTCGCCGAGTTCGGCGTGGCCCTCGGGCCGATCCTGGCCTCGGCCGGGATCGTCGGCGTCGCCGTCGGGTTCGGTGCGCAGAACCTGGTGCGGGACTTCCTGTCCGGCATGTTCATGCTGCTCGAGGACCAGTACGGCGTCGGTGACATCGTCGACCTCGGCGAGGCGAGCGGCACCGTCGAGGCGGTCGGCCTGCGCATCACCACGATCCGGGACCTGCAGGGCACGGTCTGGTACGTCCGCAACGGCGAGATCCTGCGCGTCGGCAACAAGAGCCAGGGGTACGCGGTGGCCGTGGTCGACCTGCCGCTCGCGCATTCCGCCGACATGGCGGAGGTCTCCGAGCTGGCCGGGCGGGTGGCCGCGGACCGCGTCGCGCACGAGGATCTCGCCGAGGACGTGCTGGAGGACCCGGAGGTCCTGGGCGTCGAGAAGGTCACCGCGGAGGGCGCCACCCTGCGGCTCACGGTCAAGGTCAACCCGGGCAGGCAGTGGGCCGTGCAGCGCGCGCTCAACGCCGCCATCACGGACGCGTTCGACGACGAGGGCGTCCCCAGGCCGACACCGCTCGGGCTGGGAGGGAGACTGGGGTCGTGAGTGCGCCGCAGAACTTCTACGCCGAGGTGGGGGGCGAAAAGGTATTCCACCAGATCGTCCACCGCTTCTACGAGCAGGTCGCCGAGGACGAGATCCTCCGTCCGCTGTACCCGGAGGAGGACCTCAGGCCGGCCGAGGACCGGCTGCGGATGTTCCTCGAGCAGTACTGGGGCGGCCCCCGCACCTACTCCGAGCAGCGCGGCCACCCGCGGCTGCGGATGCGGCACTTCCCGTTCACGATCGGCCCGATCGAGCGCGACGCGTGGCTGCGCTGCATGCGCGTGGCCATCGACGAGTCGGACCTCGACGGGGCGCACCGCGCCCAGCTCTGGCAGTACCTGGAGTACGCGGCGGCGAGCATGGTCAACTCCGGCTTCTAGTAGGGGCCGGGCGGGTCCGTTTGGCAGAATGGCGTCCCGTGCGGCACGACGGGCAGTGGTGGGCGAAGGCCGTCGTCTACCAGGTCTACGTCCGCAGCTTCGCCGACTCCGACGGCGACGGGGTCGGTGACCTCGCGGGCGTCCGCAGCCGGCTCGGGTACCTCGAGCTCCTCGGCGTCGACGCCGTCTGGCTGAGCCCCGTCAACCCCTCGCCCGGCGTCGACCACGGCTACGACGTGTCCGACCCCCGGGAGGTCGACCCGCTCCTCGGCGACCTCGACGACCTCGACGGGCTGATCGCCGACGCGCACGCCCACGGCCTGCGGGTGGTCGTCGACGTGGTGCCCAACCACACCTCGGACCAGCACGAATGGTTCCGCGCCGCGGTGTCGTCGAGTCCCGGGAGCCCGGAGCGGGCCCGCTACCACTTCCGCCCCGGCAAGGGCGAGCGCGGCGAGCAGCCGCCGAACAACTGGCAGAGCGTGTTCGGCGGGCCGGCGTGGACGCGCCTCACCGCGACGGACGAGGACGGCACGAGCCGGCCGGACGAGTGGTACCTGCACCTGTTCGCGCCCGGCCAGCCGGACCTCGACTGGGAGAACCCCGAGGTCTGGGCGGACCTGGAGAAGACGCTGCGGTTCTGGTGCGACCGGGGCGTCGACGGGCTGCGGATCGACGTCGCGCACGGCATGGCCAAGGCCGCCGGGCTGCCCGACGACCGGCGGCAGCCGGGCTGGACCCCGGTCTCGGACGAGCTCGCCGACCCGCGCTTCGACCAGGACCCGGTGCACGACGTGCACCGCATGATCCGCGCGGTGCTCGACCACTACCCGGAGCGGATGGCCGTCGGCGACGTCGGCACGGTGCGCGACGACGACCGCTGGGCGGCCTACGTCCGCCGCGACGAGCTGCACCTCGCCTTCCACTCCGCGCTGCGCGACGCGGCCTTCGACGCCGGCCAGGTGCGCGAGGCCGTCGACCGCACTCTCGCGGCCGCCGGGTCCGTCGGCGTTCCGGCCGTGTGGATGCTGGCCGGCCACGATCTGGTGCGCCCGGCCACGCGGTACGGGGAGAGTCCGCTCGGGCTCGCCCGGGCGCGCGCGATGGCCCTGGTCACGCTGGCCCTGCCCGGCACCGCCTACCTCTACCACGGCGACGAGCTGGGCCTGCCCGACGTCGAGCTGCCCGAAGCGGCGCGGCAGGACCCGGCCTGGGAGCTGTCCGGGCATGCCGACCCCGGCCGCGACGGCGCCCGGGTACCGCTGCCGTGGGAGGGCGGTTCACCCGGCTACGGCTTCACCACCGGCACGCCTTGGCTCCCCATGCCGGAGGAGTTCGGCGCGCTGACCGCCGCAGACCAGCTCGAGGACCCGGACTCGACGCTGTCGCTCTTCCGCCAGGCCCTGGAGCTGCGACGCAGCCATCCCGCGTTCCACGGCGACCAGGTCGAGTGGTTCGGCGCCCCGGCGGGCTGCCTCGCCTTCCGCCGCACCGGGTCCACGCTCGTCTGCGCGCTCAACGCCGGCGACCGGGCCGTCCCGCTGCCACCTGGCGACGTCCTGCTCACCAGCGCCCCGCTCACGGACTGCGGCGAACTCCCGCCCGACACGGCCGCTTGGCTCGCCTGACGCTGAGGCTGCCCCGGTCGGCCTGCTCAGGTCAGCAGGGGCAGCGCGGTCATCCGCCGCCGGACGACGGCGCCGAAGCGGGCGTCGAGCCGCATCCACGAGCCCGTCGCCGAGACCCGCACGACCGGTTCCGGCCCGTCGCCCGCGCCGGTGTCGGCACCGCCGAGGAACCCCATGCCGGACAGGGCGAACAGCGCCCGCATCGGCACGGAGACCTTCCCCGGCACGTCACCGGAGACCGTCAGGACGGTCTGGTCGAGCAGCGAGGCGGGTGGGCCCATGGGCCCGCCGTGCTCGCGGGCCAGCGTCAGCCCGCGCTCGGTGAGCGCCTCCAGCTCCCGCGCGGGAACGTCCTCGAGCCGCGTCCAGCCTTCGTCGGGTGGCAGCGTGCCCGTCCAGAACCCGGTGGCACCGCCGAGGTCCACCTCCTCGGACCGGTCGACGGCCAGGGCCGTGAGCAGCGCGGACCCCTGCACGGTGAC
Source organism: Pseudonocardia terrae (assembly GCF_021343995.1). Classification (GTDB taxonomy): domain Bacteria; phylum Actinomycetota; class Actinomycetes; order Mycobacteriales; family Pseudonocardiaceae; genus Pseudonocardia; species Pseudonocardia terrae. Next base: position 124,847 of record NZ_JAJTTE010000015.1, read on the forward strand.
GTCGTCCGGCTCCATCTCGGCGGCGACCGAGCGGGTCGCGAGCGCCTCGAACGGGGTCGGGGCCCAGGCCGTCACCCGGCCGCGCGCGGACCGCAGCCGCACCGGCGCGGACTCGTCGAGGCGGACCAGGCGCGCGGTGAAGGTGCCGAGATCCGCACGCTCGGACGGGTCGGCGAACCGGAGGCTCACGACACGGCCTCCGCGGCCGACGCAGAGGTCCCGGCAGAGGTCCCGGCAGAGGTCCCGGCGGAGGCCGCGGCAGCGGTCCCGGCAGCTGTCACGGCGGGCTCCGGCGCCCAGCGCAGCAGGAAGGCCCGCTCCTCGGCGGTGAGCCGGCGGGGCCGCCGGCCGGCCAGGTCGAACAGCGCCATCCGCGTCTCCGCCTCGATCGCGACCGGGTCGGACTCCGCCGGCCCCTCCCGCATCACGTAGTCGATCGTGAACGACGCCGCCCGCACGTCCCGCACGGTCATCTCCACCCGCAGGTCGTGCGCGCGGTACGGGACCTGCCTGCGGTACTCCACGCCGAGCCCTGCCACCAGCAGTCCGGCCGCGAAGGTGTCGATGCCCTCCGCCGCGGCGGCGGTGAACATCAGCTCGATGCGCGCCTCCTCGAGGAGCGTGACCGCCCGCGCGTGGTTCAGGTGCCGGTAGGAGTCCTGGTCGGTCCAGCGCAGCGGGACCTGGGCGACGTAGCGGGCCACGCGTCCACCCTCTCACCCGCTCACCCGACCTCGACCGGCGCCTCCAGCAGCGCCTCCGTCAGCTCGACCGGGCGGGAGAGGGCGTTGAGGTGCCCGCCCGGCATCACGCGGACGTCGAGCCCGAGCCGTTCGCGCGCCACCCGCCGTTGGAACGGCAGGGGGAACAGGCGGTCGCCGGCGCCGGCCAGCACGGTCGTGGGGACGTCCGGCCAGGCCGTCAGCGAGAACGGCTCGGCGAACGAGCGCTCCGACTGGTTCCGCCCACCCTGCGCCAGCTCGGTGCGCAGGTCCGCCGGCAGGTCGTGCAGGAAGTCCCGCTCGAGGTCGAACCCGTCGTACCCGGCCTCGGCCCGGGCCTCGGCCTGCCGCGTGGCCTCCCACCAGTGCCCGGCACTCTCCCCCGGCGCCGGAATCATGGGGTTCACCAGCACCAGCCGCCGCACCGGCACCGCCGCGCACACCAGCGGCCCGAGGTAGGCGCCCATCGACTGCGCGACGACGACCGGGTCGGGCCGGTCGCCGAGGGCCGCCAGGGCGAGGTCGGTGTACTCCGCCCACCCCAGCGTCTCGTCGTCGGCGGGCAGGTCGACGGCGACCGGCTCGTGGCCGCGCGCCGCCAGCTCCGGGACGACCCGGTGCCAGTACCGGGCCTCGCCGCCCGCGCCGGGCAGCAGCAGGAACGTCGTCATGCCGGGGTGGACCGGACGGGCGGCCCGGACTCATCGTTCCCGGCAGGCCGCCGTGACGGATCCGTGGAGCGCGAAGCTCCCGATCACCCGGAGGATCTGTTCCTGCAACGGATCGTCGGACACCACCACGTGGAGCTCGCTCCCCCGGCGCCGCAGCGTCTCCTGGGCCTCGGCGAGGCGGCGGGCGCCGCAGGCCGCCAGCAGCTCCACGCAGGTCAGGTCCACCACGACCCGGTCGGCCGCGTGCGACTCGACCCAGGAGCCCATCGCGAAGCAGTTCGTCAGGTCGATCTCACCGGACAGCAGCAGCAGCGCGAGCCACGGGACCGGGTGCACGGCGCGCATCTCCAGCGGCGTGCCGCCGGGGTACTCGCGCACGGACGGAAGGGCCACCACCTCGGCATCGCGGTCGTCCACGGGGCCCCCTTCGCCGCGCGTGTGACCCTCCACGCTACCGCGCGAGGCCCCGCAGTTGGCGGGAGACGACGGAGAGCGTGGCCAGGTCGAGCTGCTCGGCCCCCGCGATCTCCTGCAGCGCCGACCGCGCCCGGACCAGCCGCGACGCGTTCGCCCGCTCCCACTGGGCGATCGTCTCGGGCACCGGGGTGCCCGGCGCGGCCTCGCGCAGCGCGTCGAGGGTGATGGAGCGCAACGAGCCGTAGAGGTCGTCGCGCAGCGCCAGCCGGGCGAGCTGGTGCCAGCGGTCCCCGCGCGGCAGTGCGCTGACCGAGGTCAGCGCCACGTCGACGCCGAGGTGGTCGCTGAGCGCGAAGTACGTGCGGGCGACCTCCTCCGGGTCCCGCGGTTCGCCGTCACGCTCGGACAGCTCGATCAGCTCGACGACGTCGAGCAGCCCGAAGCCGTGCACCGCCGTCGCCGCACGACGGGCCAGCCGGTCGGGCACGCCCTCGTCGAGCAACGCCGCGGTCCGGGTCTGCACGACCTCCTTCTCCCGGCCCGCGAGCAGGTCCGGGAGCCGGCGCCACAACGTGCGCACCTGGCCTGCGAAGCGGGCGGCCTCGGCCCCGACCGCCAGGGGCTGGGGACGGTTGGTGAGGAACCAGCGGGAGGCGCGGTCGAGCAGCCGGCGGGACTCCAGGACCAACCGGTCGGCGACCTCGACGGGCAGGCCGGCCTCGCGGATCTGCCGCCAGTGCGCCCGCAGCGCGTACACGCCGGTGACGACGGCGTAGGCGCGCACCGCGTCCGACGGCCCGGCGGCGGTCTCCTCGTTGATCCGGAAGGCGAAGGTGATCCCGGCGCCGTCGACCATCTCGTTGACCAGCAGCGTGCCGAGGATCTCGCGGTGCAGCGGGTGGCGGCGGATCGCCTCGGGGAAACGCTCGCGCAGCGGGTGCGGGAAGTACTCCGGCAGCCGTGGCGCGAACGCGGCCCCTTCGAGCAGGTCGCTGTCGAGCAGCCGCCGGGTGAGGTCGAGCTTGACGTGCGCGAGCAGCGTCGACAGCTCCGGGCCGGTCAGGCCGTCCCCCGACCGTTCGAGCGCCTGGAACCCGGCCGGCGTCGGCAGGACCTCCAGGGCCCGGTCCAGCCCGGTGCGCTCCTCGAGGTCCGCCACGACCCGGGCGTGCACGTTGGCCATCTCGCCGGAGTGCGACCGCGAGACGCCGAGCACCGCGTTCTGGTCGGTGTTGTCGGAGAGGACGAGGGAGGCGACCTCGTCGGTCATCTCGGCGAGCAGCGCGTTGCGGCCCGGGCGGTCCAGCTCGCCGACCGTGACCAGCCGGTCCAGCAGGATCTTGATGTTGACCTCGTGGTCGGAGCAGTCCACGCCGGCCGAGTTGTCGATCGCGTCGGTGTTGACCCGGCCGCCGCCGCGGGCGTACTCGATCCGCCCGCGCTGGGTCAGCCCGAGGTTCCCGCCCTCGCCGACGACCTTGACCCGCAGCTCCCGGCCGTCGACGCGGATGGCGTCGTTGGCCTTGTCCCCGGCGTCGGCGTGCGCCTCGGTGGAGGCCTTGACGTAGGTGCCGATGCCGCCGTTCCACAGCAGGTCGGCCGGGGCGAGCAGGATCGCCCGGATCAGCTCCGGCGGGCTCAGCTTCACCACGTGGTCGCCCAGCCCCAGGGCCGCGCGCACCTCCGGGCCGACCGGCACCGCCTTCGCCGTGCGCGGCCAGACGCCGCCACCGGGGCTGATCGCCTCCCGGTCGTAGTCGTCCCAGGAGGAGCGGGGCAGGGCGAACAGCCGGCTGCGCTCGGCGAACCCGCGGGCCGCGTCCGGGGTCGGGTCGACGAAGACGTGCCGGTGGTCGAACGCCGCGACCAGCCGGATGTGCTCGGACAGCAGCATCCCGTTGCCGAACACGTCCCCGGACATGTCCCCGACGCCGACCACGGTGAAGTCCTGGCTCTGGGTGTCGATCCCGAGCTCGGAGAAGTGCCGCTTGACGCTCTCCCACGCCCCGCGGGCGGTGATGCCCATGGCCTTGTGGTCGTAGCCCACCGAGCCGCCCGAGGCGAACGCGTCGCCGAGCCAGAACCCGTAGCCCTCCGCCACCTCGTTGGCGACGTCGGAGAACCGCGCCGTGCCCTTGTCCGCGGCCACGACCAGGTAGGAGTCGTCGCCGTCGTGGCGTACGACGTCCGGTGGCGGCACGGTCTCGCCCCGCACGAGGTTGTCGGTGAGGTCGAGCAGCCCGGAGACGAAGATCCGGTAGCAGGCCTCGACCTCGGCCGGGTCCGGCCGCGCCGCGCGCACCACGAACCCGCCCTTCGCGCCGACCGGCACGATCACGGCGTTCTTCACCATCTGCGCCTTGACCAGGCCCAGGATCTCGGTGCGGAAGTCCTGCGGGCGGTCCGACCAGCGCAGGCCGCCGCGGGCGACCGGCCCGAAGCGCAGGTGCACGCCCTCCGTCCGCGGCGAGTACACGAAGATCTCGAACCGCGGCCGGGGCGCCGGCATGTCCGGCACCGCGGCCGGGTCGATCTTGAACGAGGTGAACGCGCGGTTCCGGAACCAGTTCGTGCGCAGCGTCGCGACGATCATCGCCAGGAAGCCGCGCAGGATGCGGTCCGCGTCCAGGCCGGTCACCTGGTCGATCAGCGCGGTGACCTCGGTCAACGCCTCCTCGGTGGCCTTCGACCGGTTCTCCTCGGCCGGGTCGAAACGCGCCCGGAACAGCTTCACCAGCCCGCGTGCGACGGCGGGCTGCGCCAGCAGCGTGTTCGCCATGTACTGCACCCCGAAGGTGCTGCCGACCTGCCGGGAGTAGCGGGCGTAGGAGCGCAGCAGCGCCGCCTCACGCCAGTGCAGGCCCGCGTGCAGCACGAGCGCGGAGAACCGGTCGGCCTCTGCGTCGCCGCCCCAGGTCGCGCGGAACGCCGCGCAGAAGTCGCGGTCCAGCTCGGCCTCGTCCCGCCCGGCGAGGGCGGTGTCGGCCGGGTCGTCGGCGGTGTCGAGGCGCAGGCCGAAGTCGTAGAGCCAGCAGCGCCGGCCGTCGGGCCGGACGAACTCGGACGGGTGCTCCTCGACGACCTCGACGCCCAGGTGCTGCAGCACGGGCAGGATCCGGGTCAGCGACACCGGCTCGTCGAGGTAGATCGCCAGCCGGCGCTCCCCGTCCTCGTGGTGCAGCCGGACGTCGAACCCGCCCTCGGGCAGCGCGAGGATCCGCTTCAGGTCCTCCACGGCGCGGTCCGGCGCGGTGCCCGCCTTGTACGAGTCCGGGACGCCGGCGAGCAGGCCGGGGACCGTCGCTGCGCCGGCGCCGAGGCGGTCGACGAGCCGGTCGTCCCAGGTCCGGACGGCCTCGGTGAGGGCGTCGGTCAGCTCCTGCGCCTCCGGGTCGACCGGCGGCGCCGCGGGGTCGGTCTGCACCATGAAGTGCACGCGCGCGTACGGCGCCTCCGTGACGCGTGCGGTGTAGTCGACCGTGCTGCCGTGCAGCCGGTCGCGCAGCACGTCGGCCATCGCCAGCCGGCTCGTCGTGGTGTAGCGGTCGCGCGGCACGTAGACCAGGCACGAGACGAACCGGTGGTGCGGGTCGCGGCGCAGGAACACCCGCACCGCGCGGCGCGCGGCCAGACCGAGGACGCCGATCGCGACGTCGTGCAGGTACTCCGTGGTCGCGCTGAACAGCTCCTCGCGCGGCAGACCGGAGATCACCTCGAGCATCTGCTGCCCGGAGTACGACTCCAGCGGGAACCCCGCCCGCCGGATCGCCCGGCGCACCCGGCGCGCGACGACCGGGATGTCCAGCACGCTCTCGTACATCCCCGGGACCGTGAGCATCCCGAGGAAGCGGTGCTCCCCGGTGGGCGCGCCGTGCTGGTCGAAGGTGCGCAGACCCACGTAGTACGGGTGGGCGGGGCGCAGCACCCGGCTGCGCATTCCGGCGCGGGTGAGGATCAGCAGCTCCTCGGCCCGGTCCACCCCGCCGCCGTCGGGGACGAAGGCGCCGTCGTCGAGCGTGTCGCGGCGCAGGACGCCCAGGCCCGACGCGAGCTCGGGCCGCAGCCGCTCGCCGTCGATCCGGTAGTGGCGGTAGCCGAGGAAGGTGAAGTGTCCGTCGGCCAGCCAGCGGAGGAACTGGGCGGTCTCGTGCCGCTCGGAGCCGCGGTCGGTGCGGACGCCGCGGGGCACCAGCTCGTCGGCGAGCAGCTCGTCGGCGAGGGTGCGGATGCGGTGTTCCATCCGGTCGCCGTCCTCGACGATCTCGCGGACGTCGTGCAGCGTGTCGCGCAGCTCCTCGGTGAGGAGGTCGGGATCCACCGCGATGTTGAGGTCCAGGCGGATCCAGGACTCGGCGAACGTGCCGGGGGGCGGGTCCGCGGGATCGGCGTCGGGCAGGACCTCCTGCAGCTGCCCGGCCACGTCGCGTCGGACGACCACGATCGGGTGCAGCAGTCGCCGCACCTCCGCCCCGGCCCGGGACACCGCCGCGAGGGTCGAGCCGACGAGGTAGGGCATGTCGTCGGTGACGATCCGGACGGCCGTCCCGTCGACCCGGACCAGCGGCTCGCCCACCAGGCGGCGCTCGGCCAGGGCGCGCTGCTCCGTCGCGACCGCGTCCAGCGGCGGCAGCTCCGGGCCGTCGGTGTGGGCGGGCGCCCCGTCCGCGGGCGCGTGCCGCGCATAGAGGGCGGTCAGGCCGTCCGGCTCGGCGGCCGGCTCCGCGGCGGTGGTGTGCTCACGGGTCCGGCTCATTCTCGGCGACTCCGGGTCTTGCGAGGGTTGCTCGGGGCGGGTCCACACTAGCCCCCGATCGGCTGACCGCGGCGGCGACCCGAACGCGCTCCGGTCACTCTGGATGAGCGGCTGATCGCGGCGGGTGAAACCCGCGTCGGTGGGCCGGGGGACCCCGACAGCGCGCGCTCGAGGTAGGCGGAGCACCGCGAGCCGCTCGGATCCGACGCCCTGCGCCACCGCTCCGTGGACATCGAGCCGGCCGGCGGACTGCAAGGCGCCTACCGACTCCGGCGCACTCGGCGCAACCGCCGCGCCGCCGACAGCTCGACCAGCGCCGGGCTGGTGGCAGCCCGTTCACGCCGGCAAGTCCTCAGAGCGACGGGTCTCGGGCTCTGGCGACCCACCGGAAGATCGCGGGTCACCGAAGCTGGCGAGCCGCCGGAGCTGGCGACCGCCGGTCCCGGCCGGCGATCAGGGCCGGCGACTCGTCAGAGGCCGCGGTAGGCCGCCATGGCACCGGCGAGGAGGTCACCGAGCCCCAGACCGTCGGTGGGGCTCTCCTTCCCGGCCGGTCCGTCCGGCTCGGTCCCGTCGCCGTTCTCGGTCGAGGTATCGGCCTGCGCGTCCGTCTCGCTCCTCGCGGTGCCGGACTCCGGGCCGCCACCGGCCGCGCCGGTGCGGCCGGCCCCAGATCCCTGCCGGCCGGTATCGGCCCTGCCGTCGTGGCGATCCTCGAGCTGCAGTGTGGGGGCGTCCATCCCGGAGGTGGTCGAGGCGGGGGCCGCCCGGCCGGAGGGCACCTCGGCTCGGTCGCCCTCGTCGTCCGAGGCGCCGGTGGTCTCCGAGCTGCTGGACCCCGCCGCTCGCCGATGCCGACGACCACCGCTCCCCGGGCGGACCGCCAGGTCCTCGAGCCGGAAGGGGCCGGCACTCGTGCGCCCGCGCGTCGACCCGGCGGCGACCGGCGGCGACGGCTCGATGTCCTGGATGAGCTGGACGCCGGTGGCGCCGTCCGTCCCGTGCACGGTGCCGCGCAGCCGCGCGCCGCGCAGCCCGGCACCGCCGTCGACGCTGGCCGCCAGGTCCCGCATCACGGGATGCAGCCACGCAGCGGTCTCGCTCCGGTCCCGCCCCGGCAGGTCGACACGCACGGTGCTCGGGTCCTCGGTGCGGACGCGCCCCCGGCTCGGCAGGTGCACGCGCATCCGGTCCGTGAGCCGTCGCAGGGCGCGCTCGGCGTCCGGCGACCCGATCCGCCGATCCCCGTCCACGAAATCGAGCACCACGGACGTGCCGAGGCCCTCGTTGGTCCCGGTGCCGGCGTCCTCGTCGCCTCCGGCGGGTCTCGCCGAGTCGCTCGGGGCGACGGGAAGCGCGCCCGACAAGGCGTCGGGCTTGCCCCAGACCCGGTCCAGCTCCGCGATCGCCGAGCGCAACCAGTCGTCCGCCGCCTGCGCCGCCGCCGACGGCTCGACCTCGGTCGATGCCGGCCCAATCGATGCCGGCCCAACTGATGCCGGCCCAACCGATGCCGGCCCAACCGATGCCGGCCCGGTCGACCGCGCCGGCTCCTCGGCCTGCGACGGCTGCCCACCGCCCGAGCGGTCCCTGTCACGAGGAGGTGTTCCGACGCCCTGTGCTCCGTGTGCCACCTCAGGTCCCGACGCCTCGGGACGCGCGGGCTCGTCCGAGCGCCTCCGCCCGCCACGCTGCGGCGAACCGTTCGCCTGCCCGGACTCGTCGATGCTGCTCAGAGCGTCGGCGCCGCTCGATTCGCGCACGCGGCCCGAACCGTTCGCGCGGCCCAGCGCGTCGACGCCGCCCGGGTTGGCTACACCGCCCGAACGACCCCCGCTGTCCGCCTCCCCGGCACGATCCGGCGACCCCGGACGCTCGGCCTCGCCGCTCCGCCCGGCCTCGTCGATCCAGCCGACCCGGCCGCCACGCCCCGCCTCGCCGCCATGCTCGGCCTCGCCGATCCGGCCCGCCTCGCCGATCCGGCCCTCCTCGCCGATCCGGCCCACCTCGCCGCCACGCCCCGGCTCCCCGTTCGGCTCCGTCGGCTCCGTGCGGTCGGTCTGTGCCTCGGCGGCCTCCCGGGCCCGACGCCGGGCGGCGCGGCCTCCGCCCTCGGCCGAGGCGAGGAGGTCCGCAACCCGGCGTGCAGCCGAGCCTCCCTCGGTGAGCCGGTCGGCCGAACGACGCGACCGGGACCGCTTCCCGCCCGTCGTCCCGGCGCCCTGGTCGTCGCCCTCCGCGGGGTTACCCGCTCGGGCAGAGGCCTCGACCGTCCCCTCGTCGCCCCGCGCCCGGGTCCGCGCGCCGCCGGGGGCGCTCTCGCGAGCGCGCCGCGCAGCACGCCCGAGCGCGGCCTCGGCCTCGGCCTCGGCTTCGGCCTCGAGCCGGTTGTCGGTCTGAACGCCGTTCGCGTACCAGATCTCGTCGGCGGAGAGCTCCGCGCCCCCGCCACTACGAGGTCCGGCGAGGGCGTCGCCGTCGGGCCCGGCAGTGCTGCGATCGCTCCGCGGCGCCGACCGGCCCGCGCCAGTGCCGTCCTCGCCGACCTGGCCGCGACGACCAGCGACGTCGTCGCCGGTCTGTCCGACAACCGCGCCGTCTCGGAGACCCGGAACGCCGCCGACGCGGTCGTCGCGCCTGCGGGCACGTCGACCGGCCGCGATCCCCGCATCGGGCTCGTCCGGCGCAGTCCGCCCGAGGGCGTCACCCGGTCGCGGCTCGTCCGACTCGCCGCTGCGATGGCGCCGTCCGCCGACGACGCCCGGCAGGTCGTCACCCGGGCGAAGGCGCGACCAGGAATGCGGCCGATCGTCGTCGCTCCAGCGGCCCGAGGCCCGCAGCTCGGAGATCAGTGCGTCCCCGAGAAGGGCCCCGTGGGTGCCGGTCGATCGATCGGTGTCGTCGATCGGGACCGCGGTCGCCATGGTCCGCTGCCGCGGCTTCGGCGGTGTCTCCTGCGTACTCCCGGGTCCGACCGTGGCATCACTCGACGCCTCCGACGGCTCGGCAGCGGGCGAAGCGCTATCGAGCAGCTCCCTCCACTCCCTGGGGCCCCGGCCCTTTCCGGACGCCGTCCCGGCGGCGCGACCGTTCGTCCCCGACTCTGCCTTGCTCCGGCGACCCGACTTCGGCGCAGCGTCGTCCGCGGCACCGTCTCGTGCGCTGAGCGGACCGGGCGCGTCGACGCCGCGCCCGGCGCCGGTCGTGGTGGACGCGTCGGCAGCGCCGCGCCGACCGCGGTGGGCAGTGTCGTTGCCGCTGACGCCGTCGTTCCCGATGACGCTGTCGTTCCCGATGACGCTGTCGTTCCCGATGACGCTGTCGTTCCCGATGACGCTGTCGTTCCCGATGACGCCGAGGATCGCCCCGGCGTCGGTGTCGTCCTTCCGCCGTCGACCCGCCGTCATCCCCGGCTCACCCGCCGTCGTCCCCGGCTCGTCGGCGGTCTCGTCCACTGCACGGCGACGCCGACCGCCGCTCGCACTCACGTCGCCGCCGGTCTCCCGACGCCGACCCGCAGGCCCACGATCGGTCGGCCGGTCGGCGACCGTGCCGCTCCAGGACGCGGGCACGATCCCCGCGTCGAGGCCTCCCAGCAAAGCGTCGATCGCGCTGGTCGCTCCTGCGACTCGCGCAGCCCCACCGGTCGAGGGCGCTGCGGTCGGTGTCGCGGGCGTTCCGTTCCGTGTCTCGCGGTCCGAGTCCGTCCGACCGGGGGCACGGCCCGAGGACGTCTCCTGCGTCCTGCCGCCGGCGTCTGCCGCACCAACCCGCGCGTTCCCGGGCGTCGCCCCGACGCTCGTCCCAGCGGTTCGGTTCTCGCCGGCTCCGGCTGAGGCGGCGTCGCCGACCAGCCGATCCACGGCGGCCGAGACCAGCTCGCGGAATCGCCGCCCACGCTCCGCGTCGCGGTGCTCCGCCTCGAGCCCGGCGCGGGTCGCGGCCAGGGCGGCGTCCAGGCGGCCCTGCTTCTCCGCGAGGTCGCCGAGTGCGACGCGACACGCACCTTCGAGGCCGGGGCTGTCCACCGCAGCGGCGTACTCGGCCGCTTCGGACAGCGCTCGCTCGGCGGCGGCCCCGTGCTCGGCCGTCGCCTGCGCGACGACGAGCCGCAGCTGCGCGGCCTGTCGGGTGGCCTTCGGGCCCGCCCGCCCCGCGACGGCGTCGGCGACGGCCCGCGCCTCGCTCCGCCGATCGGCCTCGAGCAGCGCACCGAGGCGCTGTGCGACGAGCGCGTCGACCAGATGGGGGGACGCCGGACCAGGCTCGGTGCCGTCGCCGGCGCCCAGCGCCTGCAGACCCTCGCGAGCGGCGGCGACCGCGTCGTCCGTGCGTCCGGCCTCCCGCGCGACCGACGCCCGGGCAAGCGCCACGGCCGCGATGGCGGGACCGGGCAGCAGCCGTGCCTCCGCCCGGGCGGACTCGAGGATGCCGCGCGCCTCCGCCGGCGCGTCGCCGCCCGCGCATCGTGCAAGGACCAGCCGCGCGTCGAACCGGACCTCGGGCGACTCGTCGGCCCGCGCCAGGGCCACCTCCGCGAGCCGCCGGGCGTACGCGACGTCGCCGTTGTCCCGGCAGGCCGACGCGACCTCGACCAGCAGTCGCAGCCCCGCCGGGCCGGCGAGCCCGATCGGGTCGGCGTCCGCCGCGTCCAGTGCCGCGAGGGCCTCGATGGCCGCCGACCGGCCGTCGCCCACCGCGGCGATCCCGTGCACCCGCCACCCGAGGGCGGTGAGCCACAAGGTCGGGTCGCCGGGCCACGCCGCGTCGGCGACGTGCCCGGCGAGTTCGGCCGTGAGATCCGGCCTGCTCCACCGCAGCGACGCGGCAACACCGATCGTCGCTGCCCCGGAGATCTGGTCCCCGTCGTGCCGGACCGTTTCGGACATGCACCCTCCCGTGCACCCCGACTCCGGGGTCGCTCCCGCTGCCGCTCCGTGACCTCAGGCCACCGGAGAGTGATAGCTCTCAGTCACGGGTCAGCTTACGGTGCGTCACACGGTGCGGTCGCGCGGCATCCGCTCCGAGACGCTCGACCTTGTTCTTCTCGTACGCCTCGAAGTTGCCCTCGAACCAGAACCAGCTGGCCGGGTTCTCCTCGGTGCCCTCCCACGCGAGGATGTGGGTCACGACGCGGTCCAGGAACCATCGGTCGTGGGAGATCACCACGGCGCAGCCCGGGAACTGCTCCAACGCGTTCTCCAGCGACCCCAGGGTCTCGACGTCCAGGTCGTTCGTCGGCTCGTCGAGCAGGATGAGGTTGCCGCCCTGCTTGAGCGTGAGGGCCAGGTTCAGCCGGTTCCGCTCACCGCCGGACAACACGCCCGCCGGCTTCTGCTGGTCCGGCCCCTTGAACCCGAACGCCGCGACGTAGGCCCGCGACGGCATCTCCGTCTGCCCGACGTGGATGTAGTCGAGCCCGTCGGACACGACCTCCCACACGTTCTTCTTCGGGTCGATGCCGGCGCGGTTCTGGTCGACGTACGACAGCTTCACCGTGTCGCCGACCTTCACCTCGCCCGAGTCCGGCTTCTCCAGGCCGACGATCGTCTTGAACAGCGTGGTCTTCCCGACCCCGTTCGGTCCGATCACGCCGACGATGCCGTTGCGGGGCAGCGAGAAGGACAGGTCCTTGATGAGCTGCCGCCCGTCGAAGCCCTTGTCCAGGTGCGAGACCTCGACCACCGAGTTGCCCAGGCGCGGGCCCGGCGGGATCTGGATCTCCTCGAAGTCCAGCTTGCGGTGCCGATCCGCCTCGGCCGCCATCTCCTCGTAGCGGTCGAGTCGCGAGCGGCTCTTCGCCTGGCGCGCCTTCGGGTTGGAGCGGACCCAGGCCAGCTCCTCCTTGAGGCGCCGCTGCAGCTTCGCGTCCTTCTTGCCCTGGACGGCGAGGCGCTCGGCCTTCTTCTCCAGGTAGGTGGAGTAGTTGCCCTCGTAGGGGAAGGTGCGGCCGCGGTCCAGCTCGAGGATCCACTGCGCCACGTTGTCGAGGAAGTACCGGTCGTGGGTGACGGCCAGGACCGCGCCCGGATAGGAGCTGAGGAACTGCTCCAGCCACAGCACGCTCTCGGCGTCGAGGTGGTTGGTCGGCTCGTCGAGCAGCAGGAGGTCCGGCTTCGAAAGCAGGAGCTTGCACAGCGCCACCCGGCGCCGCTCACCACCGGAGAGGTGCCCGACCTCGGCGTCCGGGGGCGGGCACCGCAGCGCGTCCATCGCCTGCTCCAGCTGGGAGTCGAGCTCCCAGGCGTCGGCGTGGTCGAGCTCCTCCTGGAGGGTGCCCATCTCCTCCATCAGCGCGTCCGAGTAGTCCGTCGCCATCTGCTCGGCGATCTGGTTGTACCGGTCGAGCTTCTGCTTGATCTCGCCGACGCCCTCCTCCACGTTCCCGAGGACGGTCTTCTCCTCGTTCAGCGGGGGCTCCTGCTGAAGGATGCCGACCGTCGCCCCGGGCGTCAGGAACGCCTCGCCGTTGTTGGGCTGGTCCAGCCCCGCCATGATCCGCAGCACGCTCGACTTGCCGGCGCCGTTGGGTCCCACGACACCGATCTTGGCCCCCGGGTAGAAGCTGATCGAGGCGTTGTCGAGGATGACCTTGTCGCCGTGCGCCTTGCGCACGTTCTTCATGGTGTAGATGAACTCCGCCACGCCTCGATGGTAGTTCCGCCCTCGTCACCCCCTCGCGGCCGGTACGGCGTCGACCACCGGCTCGACCCGCTCGTCGTCCGGCGCGGGTCGCGGACCGACGGTCACGCCGTCCGGGAGGCCACTCCCGTTCCCTGCCGCCGGCATCCCCGCCTCCTCCACGAGGCTCCCGTCGGCGGTCCTCCGCACCCTCGTGACGACAGCCATCGTCGTGTTCAGATCGGGGCCGACGGCATCGGCCACCAGCGTCACCGTGGTGCGGGTCCGCCCCTCCTGCTCGTAGTCCCGGACGTAGAGCCGGCCGTGCGCGATCACCGGGTCGCCCTTCGCGAAAGAGCCCTGGACGTTGCGCCCCAGGTGCCGACGCCAGATGTCGACCGAGACGTAGGAGGTCGACGACTCCTTCCACTGCCCCGTCGTGCGGTCCATGTAGCCGTGGTTGCAGGCCATCCTGAAGGAGACGACCTCGCGGCCGCCGCCCAGGTCGCGTGTGACGGGCGCGTTCGTCAGCCGGCCCACCACGGTCGTCAGGATCTCGGTCATCGCTCTCGCTCCTCGTGTCGATCGATCCGGTGCACCAAGCATGCGGTGAGAACGGACCCTCGACGGAACGATTGCCGATCCTGTGGACACGTGCACCGAGGTGGGGACGAGTCGGCGGAAGTGCGGCCGGCAAACGCACGACTTGTCGGGGGTCGGTGGTAGGGGCGCTTCTCGCCCCTTCTAGGACGTGTCCGAGAACGCGAGAAGGGCCCCGGAACACGGTTCCGGGGCCCTTCTGCGATGTTTGATGTCGGCGGCGACCTACTCTCCCACACCCTGGCGAGTGCAGTACCATCGGC
>NZ_JAJTTE010000016.1 GCF_021343995.1 Pseudonocardia terrae
GTGCGGGGCCGTGCTGTCGTGCGGGGCCGGGCTGTCGTGCGGGGCCGGGCTGTCGTGCGGGGCCGGGCTGTCGAGCGGGGCCGGGCTGGCGTGCGCGGTCGGGCGGCCGAGGGGCGTGGGGGTGTCGTGCGTGGCGGGGCCTTCGAGAGCAGCCGGTCGCGACGACGGGACGGCCAGCCACTCCGGGTCGGCCGGCAGCACCTCGGCGACGGCCGTGGGCAGGGCGCACCACGGCCCGGCCCCGGGTCCCGGGCGCCGGCTGAGCAGACCCCGTCGGAGCAGGGCGCGCAGGAGCGGGTCGACCGGAACGCCACCGGCGAGCCCGTCCGGGAGCACCGCGGCGCACCGGGCCGGATCGACCAGGGGCAGCCCGGTGGCCCGGACGGCTTCCAGCACCTCGCGCTCGGCGGCAGGCAGGACGGCCAGCGCGATCCGGGCCGCGGCTCGGGCGGCCGCCGCCGCGTCGAGCGGCCGGGCCCAGGCCGTCGACGGCCCCGTCGAGGTCCCCGTCGACGCCCCTGTCGACGCCCCTGTCGACGCCTCGGTCGACGCCCCCGGCAGCTCCTCCGACAGCTCGTCCGTCAACGCCCGGAGCGCGGCGGCCGGCGTCGGGCAGGCGCCCGCGAGCAGGCGCACCGCGAGCGGCGACCCGTGACACGACTCGAGCAACACGACCCCGGGCTCCGGACGGCTCGGCGCCGGGCACAGGACGGGCACACCGGGATTCGCGGGGTCCGCGGGGTCAGCGGGGTCAGCGGGGTCAGCGGGGTCGGCGCCCGGCAGCAGCGCGGCGGCCGCGGCGGGCGGCAGACCCCGCACCGCGACCGGGGCCAGGCCGTCCAGGTGCAGCTCGTCGAGCGGCTCGGTCGTGGTCACCAGCACCGCCGAACCACCGCCCGGGAGCAGTGCGCGGACCTGCGCGGCCGAGCGGGCGTCGTCGAGCACGAGCAGTGTGGGCGCCGCGGAGAGCACCGCGCGCAGCAGGGCGGCGCGGTGCGGCGTCGACGCCGGGATCTCGCCGGCCCGCACGCCGAGGTCGCGCAGCAGCTCGCGCAGCACCGGCCCCGGATCCGGGCCGGTCAGCGGCACGAAGCGGACCCCGCCCGGGTACCGGCCGGACAAGCGCGCGGCCGCGGCGAGGGCCACGGCGGTGGTCCCGATGCCGCGCCCGCCGGCCAGCACGACCCCGGGCGCGCCGGCGGCGAGCGTCCGCAGCACGGCGCCGAGCTCGGCCTCGCGGCCGACGAGCCCCGCGAGGGTGCCCGGGTCGACCGGGGGTGCGGCCGCCGGCTCGAGGAGGACCCGCCCCA
This sequence comes from Pseudonocardia terrae, assembly GCF_021343995.1. Lineage (GTDB taxonomy): Bacteria > Actinomycetota > Actinomycetes > Mycobacteriales > Pseudonocardiaceae > Pseudonocardia > Pseudonocardia terrae. The sequence continues at coordinate 1,311 of NZ_JAJTTE010000016.1, forward strand.
CCTGCACGACGGTCCCGACGGGTGCCGCCACCCGCAGGTCCAGCTCCGGCTCCCTCACCTGTCGCCCCGGCGGTCCGGCAGGCCGATCGTGAGGCCGCCGTGCAGCTCGCGCGCCTGGACGACGGACCCGGCCTGGCCGCCGTCGGCGATCTCGATCCGCATATCGGGGACGTCGGGCTCCTCCGGCCGGACGCCGGCGGACCCAGCTGCGTCGAGCAGCGCGGGAAGCGGGCCACCCGTGTGCAGCCAGGCGTGGCCGGAGAACACCTTCGCCGGCTCGAGGACGAGCACGCGCCGGAAGTCCTGCACCGGGAGCACGCCGCTGAGCTCGGTAAAGAGCGGATCGGACAGCGCCACCGCGAGATCGGTGCCGGGCCGGCGGACCAGCTCGGCCCGCAGCGCGCGGGACCCGAGGAGCCGGCAGGTGCGCACCACGCCGCTGCCGGCGAACCCGTTGCGGGCGGGGCGGCCCGGGCCGCGGTGGGCGGCCGCGCGCAGCCGGAGTCGCTCACGCGGGGTGGAGCGGTTGAGCGCCTCCAGCCCGGCGCCCAGCGCCTGCAGCATCGCGACGACCGCCCCGGGCTCCGCCGCCGGGCCGAGCAGGGCCACCTCGCCGTCGCCGTTGGGCTGGCGCAGCGCCTCCGTCCGCGCAGCCCGCCACGCCGCGTCGAGCAGCCCGGCGAGGGCCTCCTGGGCCCGTTCCTGGCCGGCGTCCGAGCGCCGGCTGTAGCCCTCCAGGTCGACCGCGACGCACAACCGGTCGCCCGGATCCCCCCGGCGTCCGATCACCCGTCCCCCTGTACACCCGACCGCCGTCCACGGGGAGCCTACGAGGTGGGGGCACCTTCCGGGTAGGTTCGGCATGTGGACCGCCCGGTCCGCGGGGCACCCGGGGGTGACCGGTCGGTGACGACCCAGGAGCGGACGGACGGCCGGTGGGCCGGCGTCGGGTCCGACCCTGCCCTCGATCCCGCGTTGTGGGCGGCGTTGCGCGCCCTCGGGCACTCCGCCGAGTTCGCCGCCGGCGTCACGATCCTCTTCCAGGGCTCGCCCTCGGAGTCGATGCTGCTGCTGGAGGAGGGCCTCGCCACGGTGAGCGTCACCGCCGCGGACGGGGCCGAGGTGTTCCTCGCCTTCCGCGGGCCCGGTTCCCTGCTCGGCGAGTTCGGCTACGTCGACCGCAGGCCGCGCTCCGCGATGGTCCGAGCCGCCGTGCCCACCCGCTGCCGGGTGGTGCCCCGTCCGGCCCTCGACCGGTTCCTCGGCGCCGACCACGAGGCGCAGCGGGCGGTCACGGCCGCCGTCGTCGCGAAGATGCGGGCGGTCACCGACCGCCGGGTCCGGTACACGCAGGGCCGCATCGGCGTCCGGATCGCGCGGGTGCTGCTCGACCACGCCCGCGAGTTCGGCGTGCCGGGCCCCGGCGGGGCGGTGGTGATCGACGTGCCGCTCGCCCAGCCGCGGATCGCCGACCTGGTGGGCGCCAAGCCGCGGATCGTGGGGCTCGAGCTGGCCCGGCTGCAGGAGGCCGGGCTGGTCGACACGGGCTACCGCTCGTCGCCGCGGAAGCTGCGGGTCCTCGATCCCGACGGCCTGCGGCGCAGGCTGGGCGAACCCGCCGGCTGAGCCCCGCAGGTGGCACCGGTGCGACATCACCGGGCCGGATCCCGGCGATCATCGGGGCCCGACGCCCGGCGACGGGAAGGAGCCGCGGTGAGCGCTGAACCCGATCCCGACGAGGGACCGGCACCGGCCCCGTCCGGTTTCGCCGTGGACGAGGACATGCTCGCGTTGCTCGGCCACGACGGCGCGGCGCTGCCGACGGAGCTCCCGTTCGACTCCTGGTGACCCAGGGCGGCCAGCCAGCGGCGCGCCCTCGCCTCACCGGTCCGGTCGCCCGCCGCGACCGCGGCCCGGAGCGCCGCCCCCAGCTCGACCGCCGCCGCACCCGCCCGCCCGGCCGCGGCCAGCGCCTCACCCAGCCCCTGCCGCGGGGCCGCCGGCTCCGGCCCGCCGAGGTCCGCGTGCAGCGCGCAGCTGCGGCGGTAGGCCTCGACGGCTCCCGCGGCGTCGCACGCGGCCAGGCGTGCGTCGCCGAGGCCGTGCCACACCGCGGCCTGCCCCGGCCCGTGGTCCAGCACCCGGAACCGTTCCAGCGCCCCCGCCCCGCAGTGCAGGGCACGGTCCGTGCGGCCGCGCGAGCACGCCACCACCCCGAGCCCGTGCAGGGCCCACGCCGTGGTCCCCACCGCCTCCGCGCCCCGGTGTGCGCGCAGCAGCGCGATCACGCGCAGGTAGAGCTGCTCGGCGCGGCCCCCGTCGCCCAGCTCGCGGTGCACCTCGGCCCGCGCCAGCACCGCCCCGGCCGCCCCGACCGGGTCGCCGGCGTCGAGGAAGCGGCGCTCGGCCCCGTCGAGGGCACCCAGGGCGAGGTCGGCGCGGCCGCGCTCGCGGAGCGCGACGGCGATCCGCACCTGCAGCTCCGCCCGCCGCTCCGGCGGACCCTCGGCCTCCGCGCACCGCAACGCCGCGGCCTGGACCCGGTGCCAGTGCGACCAGGGCGCCGGGAGTGTGTCGCGGTCCGCGAGGACGTCGGCGACCTGGTCGAGCCCGATCCGGTCGGACCGCTCGAGGTCCTCGGCGACGACGACGAGGTTGTCCCACTCGGCCGCGAACCAGCCGTGGTCCGCGGGTCGGCCCGGGGTGGGGCGGGCGCGGTCGAGTGCCTGCAGGTAGGCGTGGGCGACCCGCTGCCGGGCGGCCGTGGCCATCCGCTCGCCGCCCGTGTCGCGCAGCGCCTCCTCCGCGAACCGCCGGGCGGTGCCGCGCAGGGCGTACCGCGGGGGCGTGCCCGCCCGCCGGTCGACGAGCCGGGCCACCGCGAGCACGGCCAGCGCCGGCCCGACGTACTCGACGTCAACCCCGGCCAGCGCCGCCGCCGTCGTCGGCGTGACGTCGGCGAGCGGCATCGCCCCGAGCGTGCGCAGCACCCGGCGCTCGGTCGGCCCGAGCTGGGCGTAGGCCGCGGCGTACGACGCCCGCAGGGTCCGGTCACCGATCCGGAGCCCGGCGAACGTGCGGTGCCGGTCGCGCAGCTCGGCGGCGAGCCGCTCCGGCGTGAGGTCCGGGTCGGCGGCCAGGCGGGCGGCCGCGATGCGCAGCGCGAGCGGCAGGCGGTCGCAGACCGCGGCGAGCTCGTCGACGCCGGGGCCGGGGCCGCCGAGGAGGACACGGGCCTCGTCCGGGTCGAGATCGCCGACCTCGACCCGAACGGCGGCGCCGTCGGGCAGTGCGAGCGGGCAGGCCGCGGTGAGCAGGGCGAACGAGCCGGCCCGGGTGGGCAGGAGCCCGGCGACCAGCCCGGCGTCGGGGACGTCGTCGAGCAGGAGGAGGACGCGCCGCTCGGTCAGGGCGGCCCGCAGCGCGGCCCGGGCGTCCACGGTCCGTTCGGGGACGGGCAGGCCCAGCCCGGCGAGCAGCCGGCCCGCCGGGCCGGCCGTCCCGGGCGGCCGGTCGCGCAGGTCCTCGGCGAGGACGCCGTCGGGGAAGAGCGGGGCGAGCCGGTGCGCGGCCTCGACGGCCAGCGCCGTGGTGCCCGCGCCCGGACGGCCGGTCAGCAGCACCGCCCGCACGGGTCCGCGGACGGCCCGCACGATCTCCGCCAGCTCGCGGCGCCGCCCGGCGAAACCGTGCGGGCGCGGCGGGAGGGCGCCCGGCACCGCTCCCGACGCAACGCCCGACCCACTGCCGACCAACCCGGCGAGCGGGACGGCGACCGTGCCGACCTGGACCGCGGCACCGACAGGGGCGTCGAGGCGCAGGGTCAGCCGCCCGACGGCGTGTGCGGCTTCGCCCACCCCGTGATCACCTCCTGCCCGGTCGAATACCCAGTGTCGTCGATCGCTCGATGCTCCGTGACCGGGGCGCGTTCCGTGGACGTGCACCGGACAGGTGTAACCAACGGCAACGTTGCAGCGACCTGATCAGTGCTGATCGACGGGACGTCAGCGGGGCACATCGGCGGGGGACACCGGCGAGGAGGAGGCGGGCGGCGATGCCGCAGAAGGGGCTGGACCCCCTGCAGGAGGACCTGCCGGAGCCCGTGCGCGAGGTCGTCACGGTGCTGCGGGCGATCTACACCGACGGCCCCTTCGACCGGCTCCGCCTGGTCGAGGAGGCGATCGTGCGGGCCCGCACCGACCGTCCCGACCTGGTCACGGTCTCGTCGGCCACCTGCTCCCGGATGCTCGGCCCACGTCGCTCGCCCGACGGTCGCAGCGCCCTGCCGCGCTGGCCCTCGGTGCGGGCCTTCCTGGTCGTGCACGGCGAGGACCCGGAGCCGTTCGAGACGCGCTGGACGTCGGCCCGGGACGCGTGGACGGCGGGCGAGGACGCGGAGGACACCGGGAACGCCGCGGAGGTCGGCGGTACCGGCGTCGGCAACGCCGCCGGTACCACCGGCCGCACCACGGTCGGAGGTGCGGATACCGCCGGGACGACCGCCCGCGAGGGCGCGCAGGCTCCCGCCGACCCGCCCCGGCGGAGTGGCCGCACCCGGTTCCTGGCGCTCGCGCTCGCCGGGCTCGCGCTCTTCGGGGCGGGCACGGTCTTCGGCCTCCTCCTCGGCCGCGGATCCTCCGAGCAGCAGACCGTGGCGGTGTCGCCGCTCGCCCTGCCCGGCGTGGCGACCACCGAGCCGGCCGGCCCCGGCGGGGTGAACTGCGGCGACGGCGGCGCGGGCGCCGACGTCCGGTTCCTCTCCGTGGCCTCGGACGACGGGCAGCCCGGGATCCCGGCCCGGATCCGGGTCGACCTCGAGGTCGTCGAGCCCGCGGACCCGGACCACACCTACTGGCTGATGCTGCGCCTGTTCACCGAGGGCCTGCCCTTCTTCGCGAAGGCCCCCGTCCGGGCCGACTCCGGGCCCGCCTCGTTCGTGCTCGCCTTCGACTCCCCGATCGGGTCCGTCCGCGATTTGTTCGTGGTGGAGGCGGACGCCGGTGCGGGACAGTGGCTCCGGGAGAGCTACGAGCACGACGGCGACAGCAGCTGGGCGCAGAAGCGCGGGTCGCTGCCGCCGGGCACCGACATCGTCTCCGGGACCTGCCGGGTCGAGCGCACCCGCTGAGCCGCGGTGGCGAGCGCCACTTTCGTCCCGGTTCGGGCGAAATGTCCCCCGTGTCGGTAGCCTGCTCCCGGAGGGCGGCGACGCCGACATCGACTTCAGGAGGCCGGGTGCTCGAGGTCAGCGGGCTGGCGTGGGCCGTGACGATCGGGGCGATCGTCCTGCTGCTCGCGCTGGACCTGATCGTGGCGGCCCTGAAGCCCCACCGGGTGGGCTTCCGCGAGGCCGTGCTCTGGTCGGTCTTCTACATCGCCGTGGCCGTGCTGTTCGGCGTGGTGTTCTGGGCGTATGCCGGCAGCGAGTTCGGCATCGAGTACTTCAGCGGCTACCTCGTCGAGAAGAGCCTCTCGGTCGACAACCTGTTCGTCTTCGTGATCATCATGACGACGTTCGCGGTCCCCGAGGAGCACCAGCACAAGGTCCTGACCTTCGGGATCGTGCTCGCGCTGATCATGCGCGGCATCTTCATCGCCGTCGGTGCCACGCTGCTCAACGCCTTCTCGTTCATGTTCCTGGTGTTCGGCCTGCTGCTGCTCTACACCGCCGTGCAGCTCTTCCGGCACCGCGACGAGGACCCGGACGTCGAGGACAATGCCGTGGTCAAGGGCGCGCGCCGGCTCTTCCCGGTCAGCGACGAGTACCACGGCGGCAGGCTGTTCGCGAAGGTCGACGGCAAGCGGCTGGCCACGCCGCTGTTCATCGTGCTGGTCGCGATCGGCGGCATCGACCTGTTGTTCGCGCTCGACTCCATCCCCGCGGTGTTCGGCGTGACCAGCGAGGCCTACATCGTCTTCGCGGCCAACGCCTTCGCCCTGCTCGGCCTGCGCGCGCTGTTCTTCCTGGTGAAGGGCCTGCTGGACCGGCTGGTGTACCTCTCGACCGGGCTGTCGGTCATCCTGGCGTTCATCGGGGTGAAGCTGATCCTGCACTGGCTGCACGTCGACATCAGCCCGTCGGTGCCGGAGATCCCGACGACGCTGAGCCTCGCCGTGATCATCGGAATCCTGGTGGTCGTGACGGTCGCGAGCCTGATCAGGACGCGCAACGACCCCGGCCAGCGGGCGCACGCGGGTTCACTGCGGGCCAGCCGGAAGGCTCCCGGCGCGGTGGGGGCGTCGGAGCAGGAGCGGGACCGCTAGGATGGCAATGTGCGCCACGCGCTGACCTCCCGGCGGGAGATCATTACCCGGCGCGCCGGCTGAGCCAGGTCGCCGGCGCGCTGTTCCTGTGCGCCCGCCCGGGACCTGGCCCGGATCCCCACCTCGCGAAGGAGATCCGATGACCGCCGCCCTGCCGTCCGCGCCCGCCGCCCCTCGTGTCCCGGGTGCCGTGACCGTCGCCGTCACCGTGACCGGGGGCCTCGACGGCGTCCAGCGCGTCGTGACCCTGCTGCGCGGCCGCGGCTACCCGGTCCGCGAGCTCACCGCCGACCTCGCCGACGACGACACCGGCGCCCTCGGGGTCCGCCTGCCGCTGACGCCCGAGGAGGCCGAGCTGCTGGTCGCGCGCCTGCACCGGCTGCCGGCCGTGCTGCACGTGACCGTCGGCTGACGCCGGCCGTCGCAGGCCGAGCCGTCCCAGCAAGCCGTCGCAGCCGAGCCGTCTCAGCCGAGCCGTCTCAGCCGAGCCGCCTCAGCCGAGCCCGGGCCCGCCCACCGGGGTGAGCTCGATGTACTCGGGCGGGCCCGCGAGCAGCGGCAGCACCGCGCCGAGGCCGGCCTCGCCGAGGTCGCGCTCCAGCGCGGCTTCGGACGCCGCCTCGTCCGCCCACACCTCGGTGACCCAGACGGCGTCCTCCTCGTCCGGAGCGCGGTTGACGATGTACAGCTCGCAGCCCGGCGCCGACCGCATGCCCTCGGCGACCCGGAGCATGCCCTCGGCCAGTGCGCCCCCGTCCCCGGGGGTCGCGATCATGCGGACGTACCTGCCGACGCGGGCGCTCATGCGGCGACGGTAACCGCGCCGGGGTCAGGCGGCGGTGACCGGGTCGGCGGCCGCGTCGACCGACGGCGTGCCGAAGCGCCGCAGCACCCGGCCCTCGGCGGTGAAGGCCGGCCAGCCCGGTGCGCCGGTCCGGGCGAACGCCGTCCAGGCGGCGACCATCTCGTCGGCCAGTGCGCGAGGCGGGTCCTCGCCGGCCAGGGCGTCGGGCCCGGCGGCGCGTTCCGGCGTGCCGAACACGAACGGCAGGTCCAGGGCGTGGCAGGCGCCCAGCCCACCGCCGAAGGCGGGGGAGCGCCAGCCGAACTCGTAGACGTGGGTGGCGCCGGAGCCCGTCCCGGTGTGCGCGAGAGCGAGGCGCAGCGCCGGACCGCGGAACACCAGATCGGTGAGCACGGCGCCGTACCGCTCGCCCGGCGTGGTCCCGGTGCCCGCGGCCAGCAGCTCCGCGGCCTGCGGGTGTACGGCGCCGAGCCCGGCGAGGGCCTGGGCGTCGGTCAGCGCGCCGAGCACCCCGGTCGGCACGAGGTAGAGGTTCATCTCCTCGGCGTTGAAGCCGGTGATCACGTCAATGCCTGCGGCAGAGCCCTCGGCGACGGCGTCGAGCGGGGAGCGCGGCAGGACGTCGTCGCCCACCACCGGGCAGAACCCGCCGAGCCCGAAGCCGGGATCGACGCCGTCGGGTTCCCGCAGGTCGCCGCGCTTGAGCGGATCGGCCATGCGGTCCTGCGCGGCCAGGGTGTCGGTCAGGGAGCGCCCGCGGAAGGCCTCGGCGGTGGGCTCCACGCCGAGCTCGGCCGCCACGCGCGCGGCGAACCCGCGCAACGGCCCCTCGCTGTGCACCATCTCCGCGCCGCCGCTCTGCACGATCGCCCGGCGGAACAGCCCGGCCGCGCGCGGCGAGCCGAGCAGGCTGCCGACGCTCATCGCGCCCGCGGACTCCCCGAACACCGTGACCTGCGCGGCGTCGCCGCCGAACGCGGCCGCGTTCTCCTGGACCCATGCCAGGGCCGCGAGCTGGTCGCGCAGCCCGATGTTGGTGGCCCCGCCGGCCAGCGGGAGGAAACCCTCGATCCCCAGCCGGTAGGTCACCGACACGAGCACGACGCCGGCGCGGGCCAGCGCGGTCCCGTCGTAGACCGGGGCGCCCGGCTCGCCGGCGACGAACGCGCCGCCGTGCACGAAGACCATCACGGGCAGTCCGGAGCCGCCGGGGTCCGGCGTCCAGACGTCGACGGTCAGGTAGTCGTCGCCCGGCCGCCAGCCCTGTCCGACGACGGGGGAGAGGTCCAGGGCGCCGAAGGTGCGCGGCGGCTGCGGGGCGTTCGGGCCGGCGGTGGTGCAGTCCCGCACCCCGTCCCAGGCGGGTGCCGGCGCGGGCGCGGCGAACCGGAGCGGGCCGACGGGCGGTGCCGCGTAGGGCACGCCCAGGAACCGGGCAACCCCGTCCTTCTCGACGCCCCGGATCCGGCCTGCGGTGGTGACCGCCTCCGGCGCCCGGCGGCCCTGGTCCTCGACCGACCGCTCGCTCGTCTGCACGGTCTCCGGTCTACCGGATCACGGCAGCGGAAGCACGAGAATGCGGTCGTCGTCGGGGCCGGGGTCGCCCCGGCCGTCCCGGTTGCTGGTGGTGAACCACAGCGACTTCCCGTCCGGCGCCGCCGCGACGGTGCGGATGCGGCCGTACGTGCCCTGGAACAGCACCTGCGGCTCGCCCAGCGACCCGTCCGGGTTCACCGGGTAGCGGAAGAGCCGTTCGCCGCCGAGCGCGCCGGCGTAGAGCGCGCCGTCCGCGTAGGTCAGGCCGCTCCACGAGGCGTCGTCCGTGCGCTGCTGGGCCAGCGGGTCGACGAAGCCGTCGCGGCCCTCCGGGCCCTCCACCTCCGGCCAGCCGTAGTTCGCACCCGGCGTGATCAGGTTGATCTCGTCCCAGGTGCTCTGGCCGAACTCCGCCGAGTACAGCCGCCCGGACGGATCCCAGGCCAGGCCCTGCGGGTTGCGGTGGCCGAGGCTGTAGACCGCAGTGCCGAACGGGTTGCCGAGTGCCGCCTGCCCGTCCTTGGTGAGCCGCAGGATCTTCCCGCCCGGGTCGTCCCGGTCCTGGGCCGGCTCGCCGCGGCCCGCCTCGCCCGTCGCGACGTACAGGAAGCCGTCCGGGCCGAACGCGATCCGGCCGCCGTCGTGGTTGCCGCCCTTCGGGATCCCGATGAGGATCTCCTGCTGCCGCGACCCGTCGATCGTGCCGTCCGGGTTCGCCGTGAGCCGGACGACCCGGTTGTCGTCCGAGGTCGTGAACATGACGTAGACACCGCGGTCGGTGGCGTAGTCGGGGGAGAGCGCGATCCCGAGCAGCCCGCCCTCCCCGGTCGGCGTGACGCCGTCGACCCTGCCCAGCCTCGTCACCGCGCCGTCCGGGGCGACCCGGGAGATCGTCGCCGGGATCCGTTCGGTGACCAGCGCGGAGCCGTCCGGCAGGAAGGCGATGCCCCACGGCACCTCGAGGCCCGACGCCAGCACCCGCGGCTCGCCGGCCGTCGGTGCGCTCTGTGGGGAGGCGGACGGGGTGCCGGGCGGGCCGGGCGACGTGGGCGCCGGGGCGGACCCGGCGCAGGCCGCCGTGAGGGTCAGCGCGCCCGCGAGCAGCAGCGCGGCGCCGGTCCGGAGGGGGAGGGCGGTGGGGGAGCGCACGGGCCGAACCTAGCCGTCGGAACCCTTCCGGGCGCGACGAACCCGACGGGATGGGAGGAAAGCGACATCCGGGTGGGGCCTGCACCCGGGCGGTCCGGTGGGTGGCCCCGCTCCGCCGCCCACCGACGTCGGGCACTCTGGAGGGCATGACCGTGGACCACATCCTGCTGGCGATCCCGCCGCTGGCGGTGTACCTGATCGTCGGGCTCGTGGTGGGTGTGGAGAGCCTCGGCATCCCCCTGCCCGGCGAGATCGTCCTGGTCAGCGCGGCGCTGCTGGCGTCGCACCATCAGCTGGCGGTCGACCCGGTCGCGGTGGGTGGGGCCGCGATCGCCGGCGCCGTCGTCGGCGACTCGATCGGCTACCTGATCGGCCGCCGCTACGGCATGACCCTGTTCGACCGGCTCGGCAGGCGCTTCCCGAAGCACTTCGGACCGCGGCACGTCGCGCTGGCCGAGCGCTTCTTCGGCCGCTGGGGCATGTGGGCGGTGTTCTTCGGCCGGTTCGTCGCCCTGCTGCGGATCTTCGCGGGGCCGCTCGCCGGGGCGCTGCGGATGCACTACCCGCGCTTCCTCGTCGCGAACGTCGCGGGGGCGATCGCGTGGGCCGGCGGGACCACCGCCGCCGTGTACTACCTGGGGATCGTCGCCGAGAAGTGGCTGTCCCGGTTCTCCTGGGTCGGCCTCGGCGTGGCGGTCGTCGTGGGTGTCGCCGTCGCGCTCGTGGTGCGGCGGCGCACCCACCGGATGCTCGACGAGGTCGAGGTCCCGGATCAGGCCGCACCGGTGTCGGCGGGCGACGACACGGCGGGCTCCGCCGGCACCACCGGTCCGGCCGGCACCGCCGGCTCCACGGCCCCGACCTCGGCCCCGTGACCGAGAACCGGCACGTGGCCGGCGGCATCGAGCTCCGGGGAACGCACCCCCAGGGCGCGCAGGGTCGCCGCGACCACGGCCGGGACTGGCCGTGCGGCGCCGTCGAGCACCGTGAGGGCCAGCGCCCGACCGTCGGGTAGCGAGGCGGCGAACACGCCCTCCGCCCCGTCCTTCGCGACGAGCCCGGGCACGGCCCGCAGGATGCGCGTCACCGGGCGGGCGGGCCCGCCGAGCCACTCCGGGTACGCCCGGACCGCCGCGGCGACCCGGCCCTCGGGGCTCGCGGGGTCGGCGGTCGCGATCGCGGCGAAGGCGCGGGCCAGCCCGGCGACGGTGCAGGAGAACAACGGTGCACCGCAGCCGTCGACGGCCACGTGGCGCACCTCGTCGCCGGTCAGCGCCTCGACGTGCCGGCGGATCGCCCGCTGCAGCGGGTGCGCGGGATCGAGGTACGTGCCCGTGTCCCACCCCGCGGCCACGCAGGTCGCGAGCATCGCGGCGTGCTTGCCCGAGCAGTTCTGGGCGACCGGCTCCGGTGCCGAGCCTGCGGCGCGCCAGGCCGCGGCGGCGCCGGGGTCGAGCGGGAGGTCCGGGGTGTTGCGCAGCGCGCCCGTGTCGAGCCCGGCCGCGGCGAGGATCCGGGCCGCGCCCGCGCGGTGCATCGGCAGGCCGGCGTGGCTGGCGGCCGCGAGCGCGAGCAGCTCGCCGTCGAGGTCCAGCCCGGCGCGCAGCATCGCGGCCGCCTGGACGGGCTTGAGTGCCGAGCGCGGGAAGAAGGTGGTGCCGGGCCGGCCGATCTGCGGCCCGTCGATCGTCGCCAGGTGCCCCAGGTGCACCGACTCGACCACCCCGGACCGGACGACGGTGGCCAGGGTCCCGGCCCCCGTCGCGACACTGCTCGCCTCGCCCACGGACGGGCACGCTAGCCGCCGCCCGCCCGGCCCGCTGCCCGTCACGGCGAGGATCACGCGCCGACGACGCCCGGGGCCAGCCTCGGCGGGTTCGGTCCGTAGGCGTTGCCGCGCGCGGCCCGGGCGCGCACACCGGGCAGCCCGAAGACCCACCGGAGAGCGGCCGGCGGGGCGATCGCGCGGTCCCGCTCGCGCGCCTGCACCACCCGCCGCTCGGTGCGGACCTGCTGGGCCTGCACCGTGCGGATCGCCGGCTCCCGGTCGCCCTGCACCGCGATCAGGTCGCTCTCGTGCACGCCGCCCGCGCGCAGGGCCGGGACCAGCCGGTTCGCCGCGGCGACGGCGTCCTGCAGGGCCATGAGGATGCCGTTGCCGCCGACCGGGGAGATGACGTGCGCGGCGTCGCCGATCAGCAGCAGGCCCGGCCGCCACCAGCGCTCCACCCGGGCGATGTCGACCGACAGCAGGGTCGTCTGCCGCAGGTCGGTGAGCAGGTCGACGCGGTCGGCCAGCCACGGCACGTGCGTACGCAGGAACGCACGGATCGGCTCGACGCCGGCCTTCCGCGCGGCCGGGAAGCCGCCCTTGGGTAGCGACCAGCCGACCTGCCAGTCCTCCGGCCCGCCGAGCAGCCCGACGTAGTGGTCGGCGCCGAAGTAGAGGTCGACGTCGGCCTCGGGCGGGTCGTCCGGGCGGCGGGGCAGCGTGAACCACAGGATGTCCGTCTGCGCGCCGAGCGAGCGGGCCGGCAACCCGGCCAGGGCCCGCACCTTGGAGAAACGGCCGTCGGCGCCGACGACCAGGCTCGCCGGGAGCTCCTCCTCGCCGATCCGCACGCCCGTCACCACCCCGTGCTCCTCGAGTAGCGCCGAGACCCGCGCCGAGGTGCGCAGCTCGAACGCCGGCAGCGCGGCGGCCTTCGCCGCGAGGAAGTCGAGGAACCGGGCCTGCGGCATGAGCGCGACGTACGGGAAGCGGCTGTCGAGCGCGCCGTAGTCGGCCGGGGTGAGCGTGCCGGCGGGGGTGTGGAAGCGGAAGTACCGGGCGGGGAAGTGCGGGAGCCGGAGCAGCTCGTCGGCCAGCCCCAGCTCGTCGAGCAGCTCGAGGGTCCACGGATGCAGCGAGTCGCCGCGGAACCGGCGGTCGAAGTCGCGGTGCGCCTCCAGCAGCGTCACCGGCACCCCGGCCCGCGCCAGCAGGTAGGCCAGCAGCATCCCGCCGGGCCCGCCGCCGACCACACGGACCGGTGTCGTCGCGCTCATGGTCCTCACGCTACCCGCTCGACGGCAAAGCCTCTCGATGATCGAGTGATCATTCCGGGCTGTCGGCCACGTTCCGGGCCTGGCACGATGCCCGGCATGGCCACGCCGCGGCGGACGAGGGTGGAGACGGTCGGCGAGGGCGCGGCGGTCACCACGCTCGAGCTCTTCTTCGACCTCGTATTCGTGTTCGCGCTCACCCGCGCCACCGACTGGATGGCCGAGGACCCGACCGCCGAGGTCGTGCTCCGGGGCGTGCTGATCCTCGTCGTCATGTGGTGGGCGTGGGTCGGCTACTCCTGGCTCGGCAACGTCGCCAAGGCCGACGAGGGCCTGATCAGGGTCGGCATGCTCGTCGCGATGGCCGGGGTGTTCCTCGCCTCGATCACCATCCCCGAGGCGTTCGACGACCTGCCCGGCGGCCTGTCCGGGCCCGTCGTGTTCGCGGTCGCGTACTTCATCGTCCGGATCGTGCACCTCGGCATGTTCTGGATCTGCAGCCGCGACGACCCGCAGCTGCGCGGCCAGGTCGTGCGGTGGATCCCGTCCGTGGTGCTGGGCACGGTGCTGCTGCTCCTCGCCTCGCAGGCCGAGGGCTGGGTGCAGACCGCGCTCTGGGCGGGCGCCCTGCTCGGCGACTACGTGGGCACCGCGCTGGCCGGCGCCTCCTGGCGGCTGAACTCCGCGAGCCACTTCGCCGAGCGGCACGGGTTGATCATCATCGTGGCGCTCGGCGAGTCGATCGTGTCCATCGGCATCGGCGTGGCCGCACTGCCGATCTCCTGGCCGATCATCATCGGGAGCGTGCTCGGACTCGCGGTCGCGGGCGCGATGTGGTGGGCCTACTTCGACGTCACCTCGATCCTCACCGAGCACGCCCTCGCCGAGGCGACCGGCGAGCGGCAGATCAGGCTGGCCCGCGGCGGCTACACCTTCCTGCACCTGCCGATGGTCGTCGGGATCATCCTCATGTCGCTCGGCCTCAAGAAGGCCCTGACCTTCATCGGCGGCGGCGAGGGGCACACGCTCGGCGAGCCGCTCTACGGCATCCCGCTCGCCGCGCTCTACGGCGGCGCGGCGATCTACCTCTTCGCGCACGTCTGGTTCAAGCGCTACATGATCGGCACGCTGAACGTGGAGCGCATCGTCGTCGGCGTGGTGCTGCTCGCGATCACGCCGCTGGTCGCGATGGTCCCGGCCGTCGTCGCGCTGCTGATCCTGGCCGTGGTCCTCTGCGGTCTCGTCGGCTACGAGACCCACCGGTTCCGCGAGCTCCGCCACCAGGTGCGGCACGGGCAGGCGGGGCGCGCGGAGCAGTGAGTCTCGCGGCGCCCACGAGAGGCCTGTGAGGCCTGGCGCATCGTCATCCCGACGTGGTCCCCGCTCCGGTCGTCCCGGGCTCGTAAGCCGCCCTCCGCACTGCCCGCCACCGGAGGTCCTGGATCAGGACTCCCGGCACGCGAGCCCCGCGTCGCCTCGCTCAGTTGAAGCGGGAGTACGCGGGCTCCGACCACCTCGAGGGGAAGGCGTTCTCGGTCCAGACCGCTCCGGTGATCCGGAAGACGGTCTCCCGTCCCGTGGCGGCGCGCGAGGCCGCAGCCCCCACCGACGGGCGCACCTCGGACGTGCCGGTCAGCTGCAGGGTCCCTCCCGACCGCCAGTCCGGGAGGAACAGCCCCGCCGCGGGGTTCACGCGGAGGTTGCCCGCCGTCATCATCATCGCGTTGCCGACGTAGTCCGGCCAGGTCAGCTCGGTCGGCGAGACGACCCTGACGAAGCCGGGGTCGCCGCCCTTGTGCGAGACGTCCGCGCCGCCCGCCGCGGCCGTCGCGATGAAGAAGGTGTCGGCGGCCGCCACCAGGTCCGCCTGACCGGGATCGAGTGCCGTACCCCGTGTCGCCATGGGCGGGCGGTCCATCGGCGGTCCCTGCTGCACGGCGCGGGCCTGGATGTACTTGGGGCAGTTGCCGAACGCCTGGTGCACCTCCACCTCGGCGCCCCCGTCGACGCGCCGCCACCGCCCGTTGATCCGCAACCGCTTGCGCGTCACGAGGTCGATGACCAGAGTGCCGACGTCCGTCTCGTCCCGCAGGACGTCGGCCAGGGGGTCCGTCGGCGGCACGTCCGCCGTCGCCCGCAGCGTGTACGGGTCCGCGGCGGACAGGAACCCCTCGGGGCCGTTCAGGCTGGTGGCCCAGACGCGTCCGTCGCGGTCGCGGGCGCCCAGCACCAGCATGCGTTGCCGCTGCAGGAACTCGAACGCCCCGCGGGGGATCGTGCTCGCGATGATCGGCCGGACCCGCTCGGCCATCTCGGAGGTCCCGGCCTCCCGCTGCGCGATGAGCTCGCCGTCGTGGAAGGCGAGGTGGTCGATCCGGTCGGCCATGACGTCAGAAGACCAGGACGCGGTAGCCGGACCGTTCCAGCTCCCGGAGGCTCGCGACGCCGGGGGTCCCCGGTGCGTGGTTCTGGCCGACCTGCTCGATGCCCTCGCCCGCGACGCCCTCGGTCGCGCCGAAGACCGTCGCGCACCCGTTCGGCGCCACCGTCGCGACCTGCTTCTTCACCGCCGTGTAGAGCTCGTTGGCGGGGTGCGCCGGATCGGCCAGGACGGCGGGCCAGCGGGTGCCGGCGCCCTGGAACAGCACCAGGGAGTCGCCGCCCTGCCCGTACTCCCAGGCCGTGGCGAGGGCGTTGAACACCCGGCCCAGCGCCTCCTCGGTCCCGGTCGACGGGTCGGCCAGGACGACCACCGCGGTCTTCTCGCTCATCGGGTTCTCCTTCGGTCGTGGGGACGGCTTCAAAGTTACCGAATGATCGGTAATTTTCAAGCGTGAATCGAGGCGTGCCGTGCTGAGCCTCTGACGTGGCTAGTCCGCCGCCTCCGGCACGAGCAGGGTCGGCAGGAGCGCGACGGCCTCGGCGAAGGCCCCGGTGTCGCCCGTCACCCGGCCCAGGACGAGCGCTCCCTCGATGCGCACGAAGGCGTCCTTGGCCGCACGCAACGCCGCATCGGGCCGGTGGCCGGCGCGTCGCGCGGCGTCGGTCATCGCGTCGATCCACGCCGCGGCGAGCGACCGGGCGTGGTCCCGGACCGCCGTGGGTGCCCCGGCCAGCGTCATGGTGTCCAGCACGCACGACAGTGCGCCCGCCCCGTAGAACTCGCCGATCCTGCGCGCCGTCTCGGCGATCCCCCGGGCGACCTCCGGGTCCTCCCGCATCGGCTCGAGGATCCACCCGAAGCGCTGCCCGACCTTGCCGAGGGCCACCTCCGCCATCTGCTCCTTTCCTTCGGGAAAGCGGTGGTAGAGGCTGGCCCGCTGGAGTCCGGAGGCTGCGGACAGGTCGCCGATCGCCGTCCCGTCGAACCCCTTCTCCCGGAACACCGACACGATCAGGTCGATCAGCTTGTCGTCCTCGATGGAGGGTGGGCGCGCCATGAGCCAACATTACCGAACTTTCGGTCAATATGATTGAGCGGCCGACCGTGCCCACGAGCCAGAGTCCGACGACCCGTGCCGCGCGCGCCGGCGCCCACCACCTCCCCGGGGCAGCGCCGCCGCTGGTCCCCGCTCTGCAGTCGAACGGGCGCTCCCGCCACGGACCCGGCTGCTGCTCGTCGAGTCCCTCACCAACCCGACGCTGCGGGTGCCCGACCTGCCTGCGCTCGCCGTGCTGGCGGCGGGCGTCGGGGCCGTCCTCGTCGTCGACTCGACGTTCACGAGCCCCGCACTGGTGCGGCCCCTCGACCACGATGCCGACCTGGTGTGGCACAGCATCCCCCAAGTACCTCGGCGGCCATTCCGCGGCGATGGGCGGCATCGTTGCGGGCGACGCCGAGCTCGTCGCCAGGGTCCGTCGGTCCGTCGTGCATCTCGGTGCGACCCTGGGGCCCTTCGACGCGTGGATGGCGCTGCTGGGACTGAAGACCCTCCCGCTGCGGATGCAGGCGCACACGCGTGGGGCGCTGGTCGTGGCCGAGTTCCTCGCTGCGCACCCGGCGGTCACCGGCGTGCACCACCCGAGCCGCCCCGACCATCCGCACGCCGAGATCGCCGCCCGGCTCCTCCCCGGCGGCACCGGCGGCATGCTCTCCTTCGAGCTGGCCGGCGGCCGTCCCGCCGTCGCCGGGCTGATCGCCCGGCTCGGGAACGCCGTCCCGCTGTCGCCGAGTCTCGCCGACGTCGCCACCACCCTCGTGCACCCCGCCACGACCACGCATCGCTCGCTGCCGCCCGCCGAGCTCGAGGCGCTCGGGATCACCGACGGGCTCGTCCGCCTCTCCGTCGGCATCGAGGAGCCCGCCGACCTCGTCGCGGAGCTTCGCGACGCGCTGAACGGCCTGGCCGCCGAGGGTGCCGGGCCGAGCGGGCTTTCCGGGGCTCTGACCTGAGGCGTCGGAGAGCGGATGCCCGGCATTCAGTCGCGCGACCGACCTGAGGGAGTGACGCCTCACCCGGCCGTCGATGTCGTGTCGAGCCCGGCACTGCGCCGGTTGGCCACGACAGTCGCCGCGATCCACTCGTCGACCCCGGTCCAGGCGTCGTCGAGCCAGGCGGACAGCGCGGCGTGGTCGTGGCGCGGGATGTCGGCGGCGGCCACGCGGACGGTGTGCACCAGCAACGTGCGATGGGTCGGGAGGCGCCACAGGGGACGGTCGCGGCCGTCGTCCGTGAAGCCGGAGTGTGCGAGCAGGACGACGTCGGCGCCGGGCGCGGCGGTGAGCGCGGCGAACGTCCCGCCGAGCCGCGGCGGCAGCGTGTAGGTGTTGCGACGCAGGTTCTTCAGCCTTCTGACGGCGCCCGAGTCACGCAGGGCGGTGAGCGAGCGGAGCCAGCGGGCTCGGCTGAAGTTCTGGCCCTCGGGGAACAGCAGGAGCGCGTCGCCGGCCGTCATCGACCGGGCGACGTCCTCGACGCAGGCCCGGGAGCGCCCGCGTCGGGGACCGATGAAGCACAGCGGGAGGTGGTCGCCCGCGAGATCGACGCTCGGTTCGAGCCGCAACAGCGCGGTGAGGACGACCCGCAGGCGCAGGCGGTGATGCACGGCCAGGAGCCATGCGATGAACAGCGAGTCGCCGGGCCCGCAGTGGCGAGCGAGGACGATCACGCCGCCCTCGCCGCGCAGGTCCGCCGACGGGACCGAGCCGTCCTGCTCGACGACGGTGACGTCGAGGATGCTCCGCAAAGCGCGGTAGCCGCGGCCGAGCACGTCACGCAGCAGTGTGTTCCAGTCGTGCTCATCGGCGGAGATCAGCCGGGGCAGGACCGAGAGCTCGATGGCCGCGTAGGCGACGAACAGCGCGACGGTGCGCAGCGGCAGGCTCGACCGCGCCGGGAGGCAGACCAGCGCGGCGACGGCGAGTGTGATCGGGGCGGTTCCGAGGATGAGCAGATCCAGGAGGGCCACCGTCGGGACGGTCACGGTGCGGCGCAGGGCCGCGCCGACCCTCATCCCAGCCCGGCCAGGTAGGCGCGCGTGGCGTCGTAGGCGCGGCCGGCGCTCGAGGTGATCCGGCCCGTGTCGCGGTAGCGCAGGTTGGACCACGTCGCGGCCGGTCGCGCGGGGAGGCCGGTCGGGAGGACGTGCACCGTGACGCCGTCGGGGACGAGGGCGAGGTCGGCGTGGAAGCGGTGCCGGCGGGCGATCTCGAACGACACGAAACCCACCTCCCAGGGCCGGCGCGGAACGCGCAACTGCTCCTCGATTCGTCCGACGTGCAGCACCCAGACCGTGTCCGCGCCCTCGCCCACGGCGCGGGCGAGCGGGATGCTGTTCACGAGTCCCCCGTCGATGAAGTGCTCGTCCCCGATGCGCACGGGCGGGAAGACCCCGGGCAGCGCGCAGGAGGCGAGGACGGCCTCGACCAGGTCGCCGCCGCTGAACCAGTGCTCGCGGGCCCGTTCGATGCTCGCCGCCACGCACTCGAACGGGACGACGAGATCGTCGAACGTCGCCACCGGGAGATGCTCACGCAGCAACCGGCGCAGGTCCTCGGTGTCGTGCAACGACGTCCCGCTGCGCACGACCTGCCCGACCCTGCCCAGCAGCGACCCGCCCAGCACCCCGCCGGACGCGAGCACGTCCCAGGTGCGGATCAGGTTCCGGGCGCCCCGGGGCGTCGGGTCGGCGGCGATGGCGGCCCCGTTGATCGCCCCGATCGACGTGCCGTGGACCAGGTCCGGCACGATGCCGGCCTCCAGCAGCGCGCGGGCCATCCCGGCCTCTGCGGCGCCGAGCACGCCGCCGCCTCCGAGAACGAACGCCGTGCACACCACGGCAGGTGGTATACGCCGACCGCGGCGAATCCGCCCGACGGAGCCGCTCCGGGCCGGTTCACCACGGCCGTTCGGCGCCCGTCAGTACTCCTTCTTCCGGTTAGTACTCCTTCTTGATGGTGAAGTACGAACCGCGGATGGTCCCGGCCAGCTTCGACTTCTGGCGCGCGAACTTGAAACGCGTGGCGAGCTCCTCGGGGACCTCCATCCCGTCGGACAGCTTGAACCCGACCGCCCTCTTGCCGCCGTCGTCGAGGCTGTACATGACGTTGATCGACAGGCCGTTCTCGTAGAAGACGTAGGCCATCCGGATGTTCTCGACCTGGAAGGCCGTCGCCTCGAGGGGCGGGGACGAGATGACGATGTCGCGTTCCTCCCGCAGGATCCGGTGCACCCACTCGACGGTCTCCTCGGCGTCGGTCGCGGGCACCACCGTGAACTCGTGGTCGTACTTGTTCTTGAAATAGCGGGCCTCGTTCGCCCGCAGGCCTGCGAGCGCCTCCGCGGCCGGTGACGACTCCAGGCCGACGGTCGACACGGTCTGGAAGTCCACGGTGTAGGTCATGACACGGAGTCCCCTCGATCGACGGGATGCCCTCTGGGCCCATCACCGGGGATCCTGCCAGCGAGGAGCGTGTCCCCGGAAGATCAAAAGCCACCAACTCCGCCGGCGGCGGCCGAGAACGCGAGCAGGCCAGAGCGAGAACGCTCTGACCTGCTGCTTCTGTGCGCCGCGAGGGAATCGAACCCCCAACCCGCTGGAGGGGAGTCGGGTGGTCTCCCAGAGTCCACGAACGACGATCCTGCTGGTCAAACGGTCATCGCTCTGCTGACGATCTTCTGCCGTGGTCGGTCGAACGGCGGGATGTCAGGAGCGACGGGCTGCGACGGCGTCGGCGCTGGCATGGTCGGTGGCCGACCTCAGCCCGGGCATCACCTCGTCGACGTCCGCGGCGGAGCGATTCTGACTCAACACGAACGACGCCTGGCTGCGCGGGCTATCCGTGCAGGCGGTTGAGCAGTGCGGCCAGTTCCGTGGGGGCGCTGATCATCGCGAGGTGGCCGGTTTTCATCCACTCGACGTCGGCGGAGGTCAAGGCGACCGAACGCTCCTGTAGGTCCGGGGTGTAGCAGTGGTCCGCGGTCAGCCGGATGTACGTGCGGGGGATGGGGCTCGCGTACCCGGCCAGGTCGACGGGCTCGGACAGCAGGGCGGCGGAGTCGTCGACGAGGCGGTCGAGTGCGGCGGTCGCGGTGGCCTCGTCCATGTCGTTGCACAGCATGGTGTGTGCGGCCACCCTTTCCTGGTGGTAGATCCCGCCGGCGAGTGACTGCTCCACGAGTCCGCGGACGTCCGGGTCGATCTGGTCCAGCACCCGGGTGCCGTCGGGCGGGACGACCGCGGAGAGCAGGACGACGCGGCGGATCCGCCCGCCGAGCGCGGTCATGATGCGCGGCACGGTCACCCCGGCGAACGAGTGGCCGACCAGCACGACGTCGGTCAGGTCGCGGGACTCGACGTCGGCGACCACGGCGTCGGCGCAGTCCTGCAGCGTGACCCTGGTGAGGTCGGTGCCAGCGCGCGATCCGCGACCGGGAAGGTCGACCGCGAGGGTGTCGTGCTCCAGTAGCGGGACGAGCTCGTCCCAGCAGGATGCGCCGTAGCCGGCGCCGTGGACGAGGACGAACGACATCGTGGGCTCCTCGGTGAGTCGGGCGGGAATCCGCGACGGCAGCCTAACTGAACTCAGCTCAGTCGGTTAGAGTCCGGTGTCAACGACGGGAGGCACAGGTGCGCGCATATCGGATGACCGGCGCCGGCCGGGCCGCTCTGGTGTCGGTGCCCGACCCGGAGCCGGGGCCCGGCGAGGTGCGGCTCGACGTCCTGGCGGCCGGGATCTGCCACTCGGACCTGAACGTGCTCGACCACGGCGTCGGCGCGGGCTGGCCGCTGCCGATGACGCTCGGGCACGAGATCTGCGGGCGGGTGGCGGCGCTGGGCGCCGGGGTGGAGGGGCTCGAGATCGGTCGCCAGGTCCTGGTGCACGCCCCGCTCGGCTGCGGCCACTGTGGCCGCTGCGACCAGGGGCGGAGCAACTACTGCGACGAGCAGGACAGGCTGCCCGCGGCGGGTGTCGGCCTCGGTGTCGACGGGGGCATGGCCGACGCCGTCGTCGTCTCCCAGGAGCGGCTGGTGCCCGCCGACGGCCTCGATCCGGTGGCGGCAGCGACCCTCACCGACGCCGGGCTCACGTCCTTCCACGCGATCGAGAGCTGCGCTGCGGATCTGGCGGATCCGGGCTCGGTCGCCGTCGTGATCGGGGTCGGCGGGCTGGGGCACCTCGCAATCGGGCTGCTGCACGCGCTGCGTCCCGCCCGGGTCGTCGCGGTCGACACCCGGGAGGCGGCCCGGCAGCTGGCGCGGGACTGTGGCGCGGATGTCGCCGTGGCGCCGGACGAGGCCGCCGCTGCGGTGGCCGCGGTGGCCGGGCGGGGCGCCGAGGTCGTCCTCGACTTCGCGGGCGCGCAGACGAGCATCGACCTGGCCGCGTCGCTGCTGCGGACGGCGGGGGTGCTCGTCCTCGTCGGGAGCGGCGGGGGAGTACTGCAGGTCGCCAAGCCCGGGGTGCTGCGCACGGGATTCCGCCTGCAGCTGCCGTTCTGGGGCTCGCGCGCCGAGCTCGCGGCCGTGGTGGACCTGGCGCGCCAGGGGGTCCTCGCCCCGCACACCACTGTGTTCCCGCTCGCCGACGCCGACCGGGCCTTCGACGAGGTGCGCGGCGGCAGGCTGACCGGCCGAGCGGTGCTCGTGCCGGACTAGCGAGCCGACCAGCCGCCGTCCACGAAGATCTCGGAGCCGGTCGTGTAACCGGCGTCCCCGCTCGCGAGGAAGGCGACGGCCGCCGCGACCTCCTCGGGGCGGCCCAGCCGGCGCATCGGCGTGTTCGCCAGCATCGCGGCGTGCCGTTCCGTGCCGGCGAACCGCTCCAGCAGCGGTGCGGTCCCGATGAAGGCGGGGACGACGGCGTTCACCCGGACCGCGCGCGTAGCCCAGTGCAGGGCGGCGTTCATGGTCATCGAGCGGACGGCGCCCTTGGCGGCGGCGTAGGAGAAGCTGTTGGCCAGGCCGCCCGTCGCGCCGAGGATCGAGGCGATGTTGACGATCGCCCCGCCGCCGCTGCGTTCGATCACGGGTCCGGCGTGCTTCATGCCGAGCCAGGTCCCGAGCTGGTCGACGTCGACGACCTGGTCCCACCGCCCGCGGCTCTCGGACTCCACGGTCCCGGTGCTGCCGATGCCAGCGTTGTTGACCAGCACGTCCACGCCGCCCCAGTGGTCCGCGACGGCGCCGACGACCTCGGCCCAGGCCTGCTCGTCCGCCACATCGAGACCCAGCGCGAGGGTCGGCCCGTCGAGCTCGGCGCCGAGCTTCTCGCAGGCTGTGGGGTCCACATCGGTCAGCGCGACGCGAGCGCCCTCGGCGCTCAGTCGGGCCGCGATCGCGGTGCCGAGGCCGCCGGTGGCGCCGGTCAGGATCACGCGGGTGTCGTCGAGTCGTCGCACAGGGTCTCCAGAAGGGTCGGGTCAGACGGCGGTGTAGCCGCCGTCGACGGGGACTGCGGTGCCCGTGATGAACGATGCCTGCGCCGAGAGCAGGAACGCGACGGCGGTCGCGATCTCCGCGGGCGCCGCCGTCCGGGCGATCGGCGGGGTGACCCGGCCGGCGATGGCGGTGCGCGGCTCGGGCCGCAGGCCGTGCGGGTCGTCGGCGCTGGACCGGGCCAAGTCCGTGGCGACCGGCCCCGGGCAGACGCAGTTCGCACGCAGCCCACGGTCCGCGTACTCCGCGGCGAGGCTGCGGGTCAGGGCGAGCACCGCCCCCTTCGACGCGTCGTAGGCGCTGGACCGTCCGGCCGCCACCAGGGATCCGACGGAGCCGATGGTGACGATCGCCCCGGCATCGGCGCGCAGGAGGTGGGGGAGGGCCGCGCGGACGCAGAGGAAGGTCCCGGTGAGGTTGACGTCGACCAGGCGCCGCCACACAGCGAGCGGCATCTCGTCGGTCGGGGTGCCGTCGGTGACTCCCGCACAGGTCACGAGCCCGTCAAGGCCGTCCAGCGCGTCGACCGCCGTGGCGAGGGCGGCGTCCACTGAGTCGGCGTCGGCGACGTCGCAGCGAAGCTCGCGGGCCGCGGCGCCGCCGTCGGTCAGGGGCCGGATATCCAGAGCTGCAACGGAAGCGCCCTGCGCCGCGAGCAGGTCGACGGTCGCCCGTCCGATTCCGCTCGACGCCCCGGTGACGGCGATCCGCCGCCCCCGCAGCGCAGGGTCCGTGGTCGGCAGCGTCATCGCGCCTCCTCGTCGTGTCGGTGACGGCAAGAACTTAACTGAACTCAACTCGGTAGGCCAGCGCTCTTGTTGCGGCATCGCCGCCGGTCTACTCTTCGGCCCCGACTCGAACTGAACTCACCTCAATTGCATTTCACGAAGGAGTGGAGATGCGTCCTCGACCGACGAGCGCGCTGGCGGCGCTGGCGGCGGTGCTCGCCATCGTGCTGACCGCCTGCGGCGGATCCCCAGCCGGCGGCGGGGCCGCCGACGACGGGTCCGGCCCGATCAAGATCGGCGCGTGGATCCCGCTGTCCGGCCCGCAGGCCGCGTCGGGCGTGCCCCAGATGGAGGGGGCGAAGGCCTACTTCAGCTGGGTCAACGACCACGGCGGGATCAACGGCCGTCAGATCGACTGGATCGTGAAGGACAACGCCTACGACCCCCAGCAGACCGTGCAGGCCGCACGGCAGCTCGTCGGGCAGGAGAACGTCGTCGCCATCGTCAACGCGAACGGCGTCGCCCCGTCCGAGGCCGCGTTCCCGTTCGTCCTCGAGCAGTCTCAGGTCCCGATCGTCGACCACTACGGTGGCATCGCGAGCTGGTACACCCCGTCCCGACCGCTGCTGTTCGGGACGCAGACGCTCTACGAGGACCAGGCCGCGGCGATGGCGCAGTGGGCGGTCCAGTCCGGGGCCCGCAAGCTCGTCGTGGTGCACGACGACCCGAAGGCGTTCGCCGACGTGGCCGGGCAGATCGGGCCCGCGGCGGAGCGAGAGCAGCCCGGCGTCACGACGACCGCGGTACCGGTCAAGCTGGGGACCACGGACTTCGCGCCGGCGGTCAGCCAGGTGAAGGCCGCGGGTGGTGATGCGGTGATGCTGGTCCTCCCGGCTCCGGAGGCCGCGGCGTACCTCAAGGCCGCCGCCCTGCAGGGCGTGTCGCTACCGACCTACGGCTACGCACCGACCGCGTCGGGCACCACGGTGACGCTGGCGGGCCCCGCAGCCGAGGGCTACCACTCGGTGTCGCTGGTCCGCTCGCCCACCGAGCAGACGCCGGAGATGCAGCAGTTCCGGGACGCGATCGCGAAGTACTCGCCGGGACAGCCCGCCGACTTCTCCACCCTGCTCGGCTACGCCAACGCGGCGGTCTTCGTGGAGATCGCCAAGACCATCCAGGGGCCGGTGACCTCGAAGTCGATCGCGGACGCGTACGGCAGGGCGTCGGACGTGAAGACCGGGGTCGCGCCGGACATGTCGTTCTCGGCGCAGTCGCACCTCGGCACCCGGGACGTCCAGCGGGTCACCGTCCGGAACGGTCAATGGGTCTCCGAGGGCGACTTCGTCAGCGCGCCGGAGCGGGGGTAGGCCGTGGACCTCGACGAGGCACTCGCCACCACCCGCGCCGTACGACGGCGCCTCGACCCCTCCCGCCCGGTGCCCGCGGACCTGGTCCGCGAGTGCGTGACCCTCGCGATGCAGGCCCCGGCGGGGTCGAACGTCGCACGGACCCGGTTCGTCGTGGTGCGCGATCCCGCGTTGCGCGGCGCCGTCGCCGACCTCTACTCCGACGTGTACCTGAACTCCTACAAGGACTCCGAGGGGTACATCGGGCGCGTGCAGGTCGCGGACGCCGAGGGGGCGACCGCGCAGGAGCGCACCGGCCGCTCGGCCGACGCACTGGAACGCGCGCTGCACGAGGTCGACACCATCGTCATCGCTTGTCTCGACGGTGCCCGGCTCGACGGTGCCGCCGGGTTCGCCAGCGCGTCGCTGCTGGGCGGGGTCCTGCCCGCGGTCTGGAGCATGATGCTCGCCGCGCGGGCCCGCGGCCTGGGCACCTGCTGGACGACGATGCACCTCGCGCGGGAGAAGGAGGTCGCCGAGCTGCTCGACATCCCCTTCGACACGGTCCAGCAGGTCTGCCTCACGCCGCTGGCCTACACAGTGGGCACCGACTTCCGGCCCGCCCGCCGCCCGCCGGCCGACGACGTCCTGTTCTGGGATCGGTGGGACGCCTCAGCACCGCGCCCGCCCGCCGTCACGGGACTGATCACCCGATGAGCGAACTGTTCCTCGTCGTGGTGAGCGGGATCGCCAGCGGTGCCGTCTACGGCCTGCTCGGGCTGGGTCTCGTGATCATCTACCGGGCCACCGATGTGGTGAACTTCGCGCTGGCGAGCATGGCCACGCTCGCCGTGTACGTCGCGCTCATGGTCGTGCAGCGCGGGCTCGGGGTGGGGTCCGCCGTGATCGCCGCGGTCCTCGTGGCCGTCGTTCTCGGGCTCGTCGTCCGCGAGCTGGTGATCCGCCCGCTCGGCACGGGGCGGCTGTTCGCCGCGTTGGTGATGACGATGGGGGTCTCGCTGATCGCCGAGGCGGTGATCAGCGACGTCTGGGGGACCGAGCCGCACGCCCTCCCGCCGCTGGTGGGAGGCACCGTGATGCTCGGCTCGGCCACGCTCGCCACGCAGGACCTGATGGTGATCGGGGTGTCCGCCGTCGCGATGCTCGCCGTGGGCTACCTCTTCACCCGCACCACCCTGGGCTCGGCGATGCGCGCGGCGGCCGAGTCGGCCACCACCGCGCAGATCGTCGGCGTGCCCGCGCAGCGGGTCGCGCGCATCGCGTGGGCGCTCGGTCTGGGGCTCGCCGCGCTCGCGGCGGTCCTCTACGTCCCCCGGGTCGGACTCGCGCCGACGGTGCTGGCCGCCCCGCTGTTCCGGGCGTTCGCCGGCATCTTCCTCGGTGGGCTGACGAGCATGCACGGTGCGGTGATCGGCGGCGTGGCGATAGGGGTGCTGGAGAACCTTGCCGCCTCCTACGTCTCGGCGAACTTCCGCGACACCTTCGTCTTCGCGCTGACGATCCTCATCCTGCTGCTGCGGCCGCAGGGCCTCTTCGGCACCCGCAGCTTCGAGAGGGTCTGAGCGCCATGATCCTGACCTGGAAGGTGGCGGTGCGAGCGGTCCTCGGCCCGGTGGCCGCGGCGCTGCTCGTGGTGCTCGTCGAGAGCGGGCTCCTGCCCGGGTACCAGGCGTACTCGGTGGCCCTGGCCGCGACCTACACGATCCTGGTGCTGAGCGTCGGGCTGCTGGCGGGGTGGGCGGGCATCTGGTCCGTGGGCCATCCCGCGCTGTTCGCCATCGGGGCCTACACCGTCGCCTACGGCTCCGCGCACGGCTGGGCGTTGGAGCCGACGGTGCTGGTGGCGATGCTCCTCGCCGGCGGCTGTGGTGCGTTTCTGGGGTTCGCGGGCGCGCGCTTCTCGGTGCTCTACATCGCCCTGCTCACCCTGGCGTTCAGCCTCGTCGCGCTCGAGGTGATCAACCGCTGGGTCGACGTGACCGGCGGGGACCAGGGCGTGGCGGTCACCGAGCTGCCCAGCCTGACGGGCGCGGGCGCGCTCGGTGCCGGCGGCTCGGAGGCAGTCGTGGCCGCGATCCTGACCGCCGGGGTCGTCGTCGGGGGCGCCGTGCTGGCCCGGTCGACGAGCCTGCGGATGCGGATGGTCGCGGCGAAGTCGCATCCGGTGGTGGCCCGGTCGGTCGGGATCGCGCCCGAGGCCCAGAGCGCCCTCGCGTTCGGGGTGAGCGGTGCCGCGACCGGGCTGGCGGGCGTGCTGCTCGGGTTGATCACCGGCTTCGTCAGCCCGGAGACGTTCTCGCTGACCCTGGGGATCAACACCGTCGCCGCGGCGGTGCTCGGTGGCGTCGGCGCGGTCGGCGGCGGGGTGTTCGGCGGGATCTTCCTGGCGTTCGCGCCGAGCCTGGCCGGACTGCTGGGCGTCGACCAGATGATCCTTCAGGGCGCGCTGCTCATCCTCGCGCTGCTGCTCCTGCCGGCCGGCGTGGTGCCCGCTCTCGGGAACGTGCTGCGCACGCTGCAGCGGCGGGTGCGGCGGCCGGGTGGACCGCCGGTCGTCGAGATTCCGGACGAGCCGGCTCCCGCCCCGGCCGCGAAACGACGGACCCTCGAGGTCGCGGACCTGGGCGTGGCTTTTGGCGGTCTGCAAGCCCTCGAGGGCGTGTCGCTCTCAGTGTCCCCGGGTGAGGTAGTCGCGATCATCGGACCGAACGGCGCGGGCAAGACGACGCTGGTCAACGCCCTGTGCGGCCTCGTCTCGGGCGGCCGGACGACGGGCTCGGCGACCTTCGGCGGCGTCGACCTGCTGCGAGCGCGCGCGACCCGCCGCCGGCGCCTCGGCATCGGCCGCACATTCCAGCACGCGGAGGTGTTCACCGAGCTGACGGTCGCCGAGAACCTGCTCTGCACCACGCGATGGACCACCCCGGCGCGTCGTCGGGCGGTCGACACCCTGCTCGGCCGGATCGGCCTCGCCGGTCAGGGGGACGTGCATCCCGACCAGCTGCCCTTCGGCCCGCAGAAGCGCCTCGACCTCGGGCGTGCCGTCGCCGAGCAGCCCGGGCTGCTGATCATGGACGAGCCGTTCGGCGGGCTGGACGCCGAGGAGCGCAGGCTGCTCGCCGGCCAGATCCAGGGACTGCGCGCGGCGGGCACGTCCGTCGTGGTGATCGACCACGTCCTGGAGGACCTGTTCGCCGCCGCGGACCGGGTGGTGGCTTTCGACTTCGGCCGCCCGATCGGCTCCGGCGCGCCGGACGAGATCCTGGCCGACGACCGCGTCCGCAGCTCCTACCTCGGGACGACTTCCGCGCGGCAGCCCCGCACGCCCACCCGCGCCGAGGGGCCTCCCGCGATCGCGCTGTCCGGGGTGACCCACCGGTACGGCGGGGTCACCGCACTCGACGGTGTGGACCTGGCCGTGCCTGGGGGCGTCGTCCTGGCGGTGGTCGGGGCGAACGGTGCGGGCAAGAGCACGTTGGGCCAGGTCCTGCACGGCACGCTGAGTCCCACCGCGGGAACGCGGACGACCGACGGCGCGGTGCGCAGCAGCCTGGTCCCGGAGGGACGGGCGCTGTTCCGGACGCTGTCAGTACGGGAGAACCTGGAGGTTGCCGGGTACGCCGCCGGCGTCTCGGGGCGGGACCTGCGGTCCCGGATCGACCAGGCCGTCGAGTGGCTTCCCGAACGGGTCCGGACCCGGCTGTCCATTCCGGCGGCGGCGCTGTCCGGAGGCGAACAACAGCTCCTCGCCATTGCCCGTGCGTTGATCGCCGATCCACGTCTCGTCGTCGTCGACGAACCGGCGCTGGGTCTCGCCCCGGCCCTCGTCGACGAGGTGTACAGGCGGATCACCGGCCTCGCTGAGGACGGGGTGACCGTGGTGGTGCTGGAGCAGCTCCTCACCCGGGCCCTCGCTGTGGCACACGAGGTGGTCGTGCTGCATGAGGGCGTCATCCGGGCAACCGGCTCGCCCGACGACACGAACTTCGCCACGCGGGCCGAACAGGCCTACTTCGGGACCCCGGTCGACGGCGGCGTCCGCGCCACCTGATCGCCCCTTGACAGGGGACACGTCGGTCCGCAGTATCAGAGGTGAATTCAGTTCAGTTTCAGGAGGAACCATGGCAGTCGAGGACGACATCCAGTTCGAGCGTGACGGTCACGTGGCGCGGATCTGGCTGAACCGACCGCACAAGCGCAACTGCATCACCGTCCCGATGCTGCACAAGCTCGACGAGTACATCACCGAGATCGAGGCGGACTCCGAGCTGCGCGTCGTGGTGGTGCGCGGCCGGGAGAACACCTTCTCCTCGGGCTTCGACCTCGACAGCCTGCAGTCGGACTTCATCGGCACCAGCACCGCGATGGACGTCGCGGTGGTGTCGGCGAAGGTCTGCGACCGGCTCTACAACATGACCAAGCCGTCGGTCGCGGTGCTCGAGGGCTACGTGACCGCGGGCGGGTTCGAGGTCATGATCTCCTGCGACTTCGCGATCGCGGACGAGACCGCGCAGATCGGCGACTTCCACATCCGCCGTGCCCTGTTCGGCGGGGCCGGCCCGATCTACCGACTGCCGCGCATGCTCGGCATCCGCAAGACCAAGGAGCTCATGCTCACCGGCAAGCTGCTCTCGGGCAAGGAGGCGGACGACTTCGACCTGGTCAACGCCAGCGCGCCCGCCGAGAAGCTCGACGAGACGGTGGAGGAGTTCATCAGCCACCTCACCGACAAGAGCCCGTTCCAGATGAAGCTGACCAAGATGGCGATCGACCGCGGCCTCGACGCCGACATCGCGTCGCTGATGGTGCTGGAGCACCTGGCCGTCGGTGTCACGCTGAACTCGCAGGACGCTGCCGAGGGGGTCGCGGCCTTCCTGGAGAAGCGCGACGCAAAGTGGACCGGGCGCTGACCTCGCCGTGATTGCGTCGGCGGTCCTGCGCGCCGCGTGGGCCGCCGGCGCCGCGACCGGCCGGGCTCGGTGGAGGAGTGAGATGACGGAGACAGTGGACACGGCAGTCGATGCGGACCCGGTCCTCGCGAACCGGGTGCGTACCCGCCTCGGCCTCGGCGGGACTCACGCCCTGGCCGTCCTCGAGGGCGGCCGCTCGGGGCTGACCTACACGATCGGCGCGGGTGCGGTCAGGGCGGTGGTCAAGGCGGTGCCGCCGGGCCGGAAGGCGCTGGGACGCAACGATGTCCTCCACCAGGCCGCGATCCTGGAGGCGCTGGCCGGAACGGCGGTCCCCGCGCCAGCGGTGCTCGCCCGCGACACCGAGCAGCCCGCCTGGTTCGCGATGGAGTTCGCTGCGGGGCAGGCGGCGGAGCCGGTCCTCGAGGTCGACGCGGCGGTCGAGCCAGCGCTGGCTCGCACGCGGATGCTCGAGGCCGCCCGGATCCTCGGCGTGCTGCACGCCGTGCCGCTCGACGTCGTGGAGCGGAGCTTGAGCAAGACCGGCGGGACCCTGCCCGAGGCGATCACCGCCGATGGCGAGGTGGCCCGCTGGGCGAAGACGATGGACGCCGTGCCGGAGGACCTGCGACCGGGTGGCGGGGAGCTGGTCGAGCGGTTGGCCGCCGTGGTCCCGGCACCCGTGGCCCCGGTGATCGTGCACGGCGACTTCCGACTCGGGAACCTGCTGTTCGAGGGCGCGACGCCGACCGCGCTGGTCGACTGGGAGATCTGGAGCGTCGGCGACCCGCGGGTGGACCTCGGCTGGTTCGGGGTGTTCACCGACGGGGCGCTGTTCCCCGGGTCCGGCCGGGTCGTCGAGGGGCTTCCGAGCGAGGCCGAACTGGCCGAGACGTACCGCGCGACCCGCGGTGCAGATGGTGGCACCTCGGCGGACGCCGTCTGGTTCAGCGCGCTGGGCCGGATGAAGATGGCGGCGATCATGGGGCACAACCTGGTGCGCCACCGCAGCGGCGCCCACCACGATCCCGTCCAGGAACAGCTCCCACGGACCATCACGGTGTTGATCACGGACGGCCTGCGGCTGCTGGAGGGGGCCCGATGAGCGTTCCCAACCCGGCCGAGTTGTTCGACCTGACGGGGCGCACCGCGTTGGTGACCGGGGCGTCGTCCGGGCTGGGGGAGCGGTTCGTGCGCGTGCTCGCCGCCGCGGGCGCCACGGTCTGGGCGGCGGCGCGGCGCAAGGAGCGCCTCGACGCGCTGGCCGCCCAGGTACCCGGGCTGCGGACGGCGGCGGCCGACGTGTCGTCGGAGGCGGACCGCGCCGAACTCGTCGAGCGGGTGGTGGCGGAGTCCGGCCCGATCGACGTGCTGGTCAACAACGCGGGCTCCGGTAGCCCGGCCAAGCCGCACCGGGAGACCAGTGCCGAGTTCGCGGACGTCCTGGAGCTCAATCTCACCGGCCCCTTCCACCTGGCACAGCTCGCCGCGGCCGCGGCGGGCGGACGTCCGTTGTCGATCGTGAACGTCAGCTCGATCGTCGGGCTGGTCTCCACGGCGCCGCGCGGCGGCGCGAGCTACGCGGCGAGCAAGACGGGCCTGATCGGCCTGACCCGGCAGCTCGCAGGCCACTGGGGTCGCGACGGCGTGCGCGCCAACGCGCTGGCCCCTGGCTGGTTCCGGACCGAGATGAACGACGCGATGTTCACCGACGACGCGTCGGTGCGCTGGATCGAGCGCAACACCCTGCTGCGCCGCGGCGGTGACCCGGGCGAGCTGGACGGGGCGCTGCTGTTCCTCGCCTCCGCCGCCTCCACCTACTGCACCGGCCAGGTCCTGGCGATCGACGGCGGGTGGACGGCCCGATGACCGCGGTGACCGAGAGCGCCCTGGCGGACTACGCCGCCACCGCCCGGACCTGGCTGGTCGAGCGGCTCGCTCCGCGGGGCGACGCGCCGCGCGAGTCGGTGGCGGTTTTCCACGATCTCCCCTTCGACGACGAGCGTGCCCTGTTGGGACGCATCCAGGACTGGCTGCGTGCGCGGTACGACGCCGGCTACGGCGCGATCTCGTGGCCGGTCGAGCACGGCGGCGCGGGTCTGTCGGCGTTGCACGAGGAGGCCTTCGCGGAGGTCGAGCGTGAGTTCGAGACGCCCGGGCAGCACGAGCTGACCTCGGTGTCGACCGAGCTGATCGCGCCGACGGTGCAGCTGTTCGGCACGCCGTCGCAGAAGGAGATGCTGGTTCGGCCGCTACTCCGCGGGGACGCCCTGGCGTGCCAGCTGTTCTCCGAGCCGTCGGCGGGGTCGGACCTCGCGGGGCTCGCGACCCGGGCGGTCCGCGACGGCGACGAGTGGATCGTCAACGGGCAGAAGGTGTGGAGCTCCGGCGCACAGTTCGCGGGCTGGGGCGAGCTGATCTGCCGCACCGACCCGGACGTGCCGAAGCACAAGGGGCTCACCGCCTTCCTGCTGCCTATGGACACCCCCGGAGTGGACGTGCGGCCGCTGCGGCAGATGTCCGGGGGTTCGTCGTTCTGTGAGGTCTTCCTCGACGACGTCCGGATCCCGGACTCGCTGCGCCTGGGCGAGGTCGGCGGGGGCTGGGGCGTCACGCTCGCCACGCTCGGCTTCGAACGGGGGGCGTCCGGGGCGAACATGGATCTGGGCGGCGGGTTCGCCCAGCTCGCGGACGACGCCCGCCGGCTCGGTCGGACCGTGGACCCGGACGTCCGGCGAGTGCTGGCGGACGTCTGGACGGCGGAGAAGGTCGCGGCCCTGTCGGCCCAGCGCGATCGAGAAACCCGGCTGGCCGGCGGCGAACCGGGTCCCATGGGCTCGCTGCGCAAGCTCGACTGGGCCCAACGACTCAAGCTCGTCTCCGAGGCGGCGGCGCTGGTGCTCGGCCCGCGGCTGGTCGCGGACGTCGGGGACGGAACCTACCGCTGGACCGAGCACTACCTGGGTGCGCCGGGCTACCGGATCGCCGGGGGCTCGGACGAGGTGCAGCGCACGATCATCGCGGAGCGCCTATTGGGGCTGCCGCCGGAGCCGCGCGCCGATCGCGGCGTGGCATGGAAGGACATCCCGAGATGAGTGTCGAGGAATCGGTGAGGGCGGCGCGTGCCGTCGACCAGCCCCTCGCGGGGCGCACGGCGCTGGTGACCGGCGGGTCGCGCGGGTTGGGGCGGGAGATCGCGATCGCGTTCGCCGCCGCGGGTGCGGATGTGGCGGTGGCGTCGCGGAAGAAGGACGCCTGCGAGGCGTTGGCCGAGGACCTCGTCGCCGCGACGGGGCAGCGGGTGACCGCGCACGCCGCCCATGTCGGCGACTGGACCCGGCTCGGCACCCTGCTCGACGAGGTCGAGGAGGCGCTCGGCCCGGTCGACGTGCTGGTCAACAACGCCGGCATCGCGCCCGTCTACCCGAGCCTGGTCGCGGTGAGCGAGGAGCTGTTCGACAAGGTCTTCGCGGTCAACGTCAAGGGCCCGTTCCGCCTGATGGCCGCCGCGGGCAGGCGGATGGTCGCCCGCGGTGGGGGGGTGATGCTGAACATCTCCTCGATGGGATCGCAGCGCCCCACCGCCGGCGACCTGCCCTACACCGCGGCGAAGTCCGCCCTGAACACCCTCACGGCCGGGTTCGCGCAGGAGTACGGCCCGACCGTGCGGGTGAACACGATCCTGGCGGGTCCGTTCGCCACCGACATCAGCAAGGCCTGGGACCCGGAGGCGGTGGCGCGCATGGCGCAGGACTGGCCGGCGAAGCGGGTCGGCGAGCCGCACGAGATCGTCGGTGCGGCGCTGTACCTCTGCGGGCCGCATGCCACGTACACGACCGGCGCCTTGCTCGCCGTCGACGGCGGACGGCTGGCCGCGCCGTGATCGCCGGCAAGACGACCGTCGACGACGCGCTGTTCGTCGAGACCGCGGAGGGGCCGGCGCTGCTCGGCAGCCGGTGCACGGACTGCGCGGCCCACACCTTCCCGCGCCAGGGCGGCTGCCCGCGCTGCACGGGCTCGGCGATGGAGGACGTGCCGCTGTCCCGGACGGGCACGCTGTGGTCCTGGACGGTGCAGGGGTTCCGGCCTAAACCGCCGTACACGGGCACGGAATCCTACGAGCCCTACGGGGTCGGATACGTCGAGCTGCCCGGGCAGCTGATCGTCGAGACCCGCCTCGTCGAGACGGATCCGGAGCGGCTGGAGATCGGGATGCCCGTCGAGATGGTGCTCACCCCGTTCCGAGATGACCAACACGGGTGGCCGGTGCACACCTTCGCCTTCGTGTCGAGCAAGCCGGGAGCGTCCGATGTCTGAGGTGTCCGGGTCTGGGGTGGCGATCGTCGGGATCGGGATGCACCGATTCGGTCGCACCGAGGGGGTGTCGGGGCGGGCGCAGGCCGTGCACGCCGCCCGCGCCGCGCTGGCCGACGCGGGCCTGAAGTTCTCCGACATGCAGTTCGGGTTCGGCGGCTCGCACTCTGCGGGCGACGCGGACACCCTGGTCTCCGAGCTCGGGCTGACCGGGCTGCCGTTCATCAACGTGGCCAACGGCTGCGCGACGGGCGGATCGGCGCTGATCGCCGCAGACGCCGCGATCCGCTCCGGGCAACACGACGTCGGCATCGTGATCGGGTTCGACAAGCACCCGCGCGGGGCCTTCAACACCGACCCGGCCGAGCACGGAATCGGGGCCTGGTACGGCGAGACCGGGCTGATGGTCACCACGCAGTTCTTCGGCCTGAAGATCAAGCGCTACCTGTACGAGCACGGCATCGCGCCGGGCGTGCTGGCCACGATCGCCGAGAAGGCCTTCCGCAACGGCGCCCGCAATCCGATGGCGTGGCGGCGCAAGGAGATCGACGCCGCGGAGATCGCGGCGGCCCCGATGATCTCCCACCCGCTGACCCAGTACATGTACTGCTCGCCCGCCGAGGGCGCGGTCGCGTTGGTCCTGTGCCGGGCGGACAAGGCTCGCGGGTACACCGAGCACCCGGTGTTCCTGCAGGGCGCGGCGTTCCGCTCCCGCCGGTACGGGTCGTTCGAGGTGTTCTCGCCCTGGACGGCCGCGGAGCGGGCGGGCTCGCCCACGGCCGAGGCGGCCGCGGCGGCGTTCGCGGCGGCGGGGATCGCCCCGTCGGAGGTGGACGTGGCGCAGATCCAGGACACCGAGTCCGGTGCGGAGCTGATGCACACGGCCGAGACCGGGCTGTGCGCGCACGGCGAGCAGGAGGAGCTGATCGCCTCCGGAGCGACCGCGATCGAGGGAAGGCTGCCGGTCAACACCGACGGTGGCTGCCTGGCCAACGGCGAGCCGATCGGCGCCTCCGGGCTGCGGCAGGTCTACGAGAACGTGCTCCAGCTGCGCGGGGGCGCGGGGGAGCACCAGGTCCCGGGGGACCCGCGAGTCGGGTTCACCCACGTCTACGGGGCGCCGGGCATCTCCGCCTGCACCGTCCTGACCCGGTAGGAGCGAGTCGATGAGCTGGGGATTCGAGAACGACCCCGAAGTCCAGGAGGAGCTCGACTGGGTCGAGGAGTTCGTCCGCAGCGAGGTCGAGCCCATCGACCAGGTGATCGAGCACGCCTGGAACCCGCGGGACCCGGTGCGCAACGCGCTGATCAAGCCCCTGCAGCAGCGGGTCCGTGAGAAGAAGCTGTGGGCGTGTCACCTGGGCCCGGAGCTGGGTGGGCCCGGATACGGCCAGCTGCGGCTGGCGCTGCTGAACGAGAAGCTGGGCCGCACCCACTCCGGGCCGGTGGTGTTCGGCTGTCAGGCCCCGGACTCGGGCAACGCGGAGATCCTGGCGCACTACGGCACCGACCACCTCAAGAAGACCTACCTCGAGCCGCTGATCGAGGGCGACATCGTGTCGTGTTTCTCGATGACCGAGCCGCACGGCGGGTCGGACCCGACGGGCTTCCGCACCACCGCCCGCCTCGAGGGCGACGAGTGGGTCATCAACGGGGAGAAGTGGTTCTCCTCCCACGCCCTGTGGGCGGAGTTCCTGATCGTGATGGCGGTGACCGAGCCGGACGCTCCGGCGCACAAGTCGATGTCGATGTTCGTGGTGCCCGCGGACACCCCAGGGATCGAGCGGGTCCGCGACGTGTCCGTGTGGGGGCACGACGAGCCGGTCGGCAGCCATAACTACCTGCGCTACACCGACGTCCGCGTGCCGGCGGAGAACATCCTCGGCGAGCGCGGCCAGGCTTTCGCGGTGGCCCAGACCCGCCTCGGCGGGGGCCGGATCCACCACGCGATGCGCACGGTCGGGCTGGTGCAGTCGGCGTTCGAGATGATGAAGCGGCGCGCGGTGTCCCGTACCACCAAGGGCGAGCGGCTCGCGGACAAGCAGCTGGTGCAGGGGATGATCGCCGACTCGTGGATCCAGCTCGAGCAGTTCCGGCTGCTGGTGCTGCGCACGGCGTGGCGGATCGACCGGTACAACGACTACCGCAAGGTCCGTGCCGACATCTCCGCGGTCAAGGCGGCGATGCCGAAGGTGCTCGCCGACGTGGCCGGGCGGGCCATCCAGGTCCACGGCTCGCTCGGCATCTCCAAGGAACTGCCGTTCGGGAAGTGGGTGCTGGAGTCCTTCCACATGGGACTCGCCGACGGCGCCACCGAGGTGCACAAGGTCAACCTCGCGCAGTTCCTCCTGCGCGGCACCGAGCCGGACGACGGCCTGTTCCCGCCCTACATCGTCCCCATCCGTCAGGCGGAGGCCCGCGAGCGGTTCGCCGACGTGCTGGCTGCCGTGGACGACGGTGAGCCCGCATGATCCCCCGGCTCACCCCGGACGCCGACGCCGAGGACCTGCGCGCGGCGGTCCGTGACTTCTTGGCACGGCACACCGAACCCGCGCGAGAGCCCGACCAGCCATGGGACCGGACGGTGTGGAAGCGGCTGGCAGGCGAGCTCGGCGTCGTGGCCCTCGACGTCCCGGAGGCGGCGGGCGGTGCGGGCGCGACCTTCCGCGAGGTCGGCGTGGTCGCCGAGGAGCTGGGCCGGTCCCTGGCCCGACTGCCGTGGTTCTCCACGGCGGTCCTCGGCGTGGGCGTGCTGCTCCACACCGGGGGGAACGACGAGCTGCTCGCCGAGCTGGCTGCGGGATCGACGACCGCGACCCTCGCCGAGCGCGAGGCGCCCAGCGGGCAGGCCACCCGGGCGGAGGAGGATGCCGGCGGGTGGCGGTTGACCGGGGGCAAGACGCTCGTCGTCGAGGGCGCCACGGCGGACCTGCTGTTCGCCGTCGCCGCGGTCGACGGGCAGTCCGCGCTCTTCGTCGTCGACGCGGAGGCCGACGGCCTCACCCGCGCGCCGATGCGGGCGCTGGACCCCAACCTGCAGCTGGCGGACGTGGTGTTCGACCGGACCCCGGCGACGCTGCTCGCCGCCGACGCGCAGGCGGTGCTCGACCGCGTGCACCACCGCGCGGCCGCGGCGCTGGCCTGCGAGCAGACCGGGGGAGCAGCGGCGGCCCTGGAGCTGTCCGCGACCTATGCGGCACAACGGCTGCAGTTCGGCCGCCCGATCGGCAGCTTCCAGGCGATCAAGCACCGGTGCGCCGACATGGCCGTGCGGGTGGAGGCGGCCCGCTCGGCGTCGCTCTGGGCCGCGGCCACCGCCGCGGACGATCCCGCGGAGCTGCCGACCGCCGCGGCCACCGCCGCCCTCGTGTGCGGCGACGCCTACCGTTGGGTCGCGGCCGAGACCGTGCAGGTCCACGGCGGTATCGGCTTCACCTGGGAGCACCCCGCGCACCTGCACGTCCGGCGGGCGGCGACGACGGCCGTCCTGGTGGCCGAGCCCGCCGCGCACCGGGAGACCCTGCTCGCACGGCTCGGCATCTGAGAACACTTCGACGCAGAGAGGCGACGACGCATGCCCGACGCACCGACCCCGACCGACCCGGTCGACCTCCTCGTCCTCGGCGGCGGCATGGCGGGCATGACCGCCGCCGCCCGCGCCGCCCGGTCCGGGCTGCGGGTGGCCGTCGTGGAGCGGGCCCCGGAGCTGGGGGGATCGGCGCAGTTCGCCGGCTACCTCTGGACCGCCCCGGACACCGCGACTATGGACGAGATCAACCCGCACGGGGATCCGGAGCTCAAGGCCGCCGTGGTCGGCCGGTTCGCCGACGCCGTCGCGTTCCTCCGGGACCTGGAGGTCCCCGTCGCGGACGCGGTCACGATCCTGCGGTTCGGCCGCGGCCACGCGTTCGACACCAGCCTCTACATCGACACGTGCCGGCGAGCCGTGCTCGCCCAGGGGTCGGTCACCACCGGCGCGCGAACCACGAAGCTCACGATCGACGCCGAGGGCCGGGTCTCCGGCGCGGAGCTGCTCCTCGCAGACGGCTCGACCCGCACCGTGCGGGCCGGTGCGACCCTCCTGGCGACCGGTGGGTTCCAGGCGGACGCGGAGCTGCGTGCGCGGTACGTGCACGCGCAGGCCCGGGACGTGGCCCTGCGCTCCAACCCCTGGAGCAGCGGTGACGGGCTGCGGCTGGCCACCGAGGCGGGCGGGGCCGTGACCGGCGAGGGGAGCGGCTTCTACGGGCACCTGATTCCGGCCCACGTGGACCTGGAGCCCGAGCACTTCGTGGACCTCGCCCTCTACTACAGCGAGCACGCGCTGCTGTTCAACCTCGCCGGCGAGCGCTTCGTCGACGAGACCGTGGGCGACCACCTGACCACCATGGCGCTGCTCGACCAGCCGGAGGGCCGAGGCCTGCTGGTGACGGACGCCCGCGGCTACCGCGAGTACATCACCGGGTCCTATGTGGAGGGCGCGCCTGCCACCGACAAGTTCGCGCTGGCCCGGCGGGAGGGCGGCCGGTGCGTCGTCGCCGACGACGCGGACGACTTCCGCGCCATGCCGGAGGAGTGGGGCTACGACGGGGAGCGGATCGCCGACGAGGTGGCCCGGCTCGCCGGCGGGGCGGCGCCGAGCCCGCCGCGCACGATCGACCCGCGGCCGCTCGCCGAGGCGCCCTACTACGTCGTCGAGGTCGCGGCCGCGCTCACCTTCCCGTTCGCCGGGATCCGGATCGACGCGCGGGGGCGGGTCCTCGGCGCGTCGGGGGACGTGGTGCCCGGGCTGTACGCGGCGGGATCGGACGTCGGCGGGATCTACGCCGGCGCCTACGCCGGCGGCATCGCCGCGGCCGCCGCGACCGGCCTCGCCGCGGCGGACGACGTGGTGAGCGCGAAGTGAACCCGGTTCGGGCACGTGGCTAGGCTGAGCCACCGGACGAGGGAGTGGTGACGTGAGCATCGAGGCTCTGACCGAGGCGGACGACGGGCCGCGGTCCAAGCGGCCCGCGATCCTGGCCGCGGCCGTGGAATGCTTCGGGGAGGTCGGCTACGAGGCCACCAAGTGGTCCGAAGTGGCGGACCGGGTCGGCATCGGGCAGACCGCGCTCTACCACTACTTCGAGTCCAAGGCGCACTGCCTGCTCACGATCATGCGGCTCGGGCTGCGCAACTCCGACGCCGCGTTCCGCGAGGCCACGGCGGGGGCGCCCAGCTCGTCGCACGCCCTGCGGGCCGCGGTCGAGGCCGCGTACGCGCTCTCGCCGCAGGAGGTGCAGCAGAACCGCATCCTGCAGAGCAACATCGCCCTGCTGGCCAACGAGCGGGCCTCGCGCCGCGAGGAGACCGAGCGGCAGGCGTGCCGCGAGCTCGTGGCGCAGGTCGAGCACAACTGGGCGGAGCTGCTCGAACGCGGGATGGCCGCGGGGGAGTTCCCCCGCCGCGACCCGCAGATGATGGCCCGCAGCCTGCTCGGCCTCGTTGTCGGCGTCTGGCGCTGGTACCGGCCCGGCGGCCCGCTCGAGCTGCGGACCATCTCGGACTTCATCACCGGGTGCTGCGTGCGGATGGTGGCGGGCCGGGAGCCGGACGCCGGCTGAACCCCTTGCCTCCGGGTGGGGGCTTGCCTAGTCTGAACTCAATCAAACTGAACTCAGCTCAGTTTTGAGCCGGTCGGTCGTGGACCCTCCACGCGGGGCCCACCGTCAGGGAGGACGGTCGACATGATCATCGAGGACTACTACGCGCGGCTCGACGGCACGACGCCGCTGGCCGGGCTCGACCTGGTGGAACCGGACGTCGAGTTCCTGATCGCGCTGCCGGGCCAGGAGATCACCGGTTCCGGCCGCGCCGATCTCGAGGCGTACATCGCCGGGCGGCCCGCCGTCGGACGGCGCCACCGGATCGTCTCCCGTGGGACCGACGGCGACCTGGAGATGGTCTACGGGATCATCACCGAGGGCGACGGCCGGGGGACAGGCTCGTTCTCCTCGGTGGCGCTGGTGTCGCCGGACAAGCGCCTGGTCCGCTACCAGGCCTTCTTCCACCCCACGTTCGGCATGTTCCCGCTGCCCACGGGCGGTGCCGCGTGAGCGCCCCGTTCCTGGCGAAGTGGTTCGACACCCTCGACGGCGGTTCCCCGGACGACATCCTCGGCATGATCGCGCCGGACTTCCGCTTCTCGATCGTGTTCGGCACCGGCGGCGAGGCGGCCCGGGACTTCGCAGGCGGCCGGGAGGCGATGGAGGCGTACCTCCGCCAGCGGGAGAAGGGCGTGCTGACCCATCACGTGCTGTCCGCCTCGACCGTCGGGTCCGACGAGCTGGTGCTGGGTCAGGCGCGGCGCGGCGGGAAGTTCGAATCGACGTTCGTCGCCGCGGCTCGGCTGGACGACTCGGGGCAGGTGGTCGGTCTGATGATCGGCCGCTCCCCGGAGTTCGACATCGAGGCCTGAGACTCAAGAGGAGACCGGAGATGTTCAACCTCGCCCTGCTCGCCGCCCGTCCCTCGGACTGGACCCACGAGCAGTTCATCACCTGGTGGCGCGGCGAGCACGCCGAGGTGACCTACCCCCTGCCGGGGCTGCGGGCCTGGCGCCACACCGCCGTGTCGAGCGCGCTCGAGCCGCGGTCGGAGGGCTGGGACGGCCTGTCCGTCCTGAGCTTCGACGACGAGGCAGCCGCCCGCGCCGCCCTCGCGAGCGACGAGTGGGCCGCCGCGGTCCGGCACGTGGGCGCCATGCGGGGCAAGCGGATCGCCCTGCTCGGCGACGAGCGCGAGATGTTCCGGGCCTGACGATGCGACAGCTCGTTCTGGATCTGGACCGGCGCGCCGCGGCGGCGCCGGACGACGTCGTGGCGATCGGCGCCGACGGCCCGCACCGGCTCGCCGCGATCCTGGAGCAGGGCGCCGCGCTGGCCGCGGCGCTGCGCGAGGCGACCGGCCCCCGCCCCACGCTGCTGGTGCAGGCGGACAACTCGTGGCGCACCGTCGTCGCCGCCGTGGCAGTGGGCAGGCTCGCGGGCACACTCGCGCTGATCAGCAGGCACGCGACTCGGCAGGAGTTCGCCGCGGCGTGCGAGGACATCGACCCGGACGCCGTCGTCGCCGCCCCCGGCATCAGCCAGGACTGGGCGGTCGGGCTCCCGGCGGCGGCCGACGTCCTGGACGGCTGGCGGCTCGCGGCCCGGCCCGCCCGCGACGGCGACCGCTGGCGGGGTGGGGTCGTCATCGGCCTGACCTCGGGGTCGACCGGTCGCGCCAAGGGTGTGGTGCAGTCCGAGGCGTCGCTGCGCTACGCCGGGCAGGCCACGATCGACGCGGTCGGGCTACGACCCGGGGACACGGTCGCCGCACTCGTCCCGCTGTCGTCCGCCGCCGCCGTCTGCTTCGGCCTGTACCTGCCGCTCATGCTCGGCGGACGCGTGCTGCTGGCGGACCGCTGGGACCCGGCCGCCGCGGTCGACCTGATGGCCGAGCACGAGGCCCGCTGGACGATGTGCGTGCCCACGATGGCGCTGCAGATGGGCGGGGCCGCCCGAGAGCCGGGCCTGCTGACCGCGATGACGGCGATGACCGTCGGCGGGGGGCCGATGGACGCGGGCGCGCTGGGCCGGGCCGAGCAGCACCTCGGGACGCGCTTCCTGCGGGTCTTCGGGATGTCGGAATGCCTGGGCCACACCACCTCGCTCCCCGGCGACACCCCCGGGAAGCGGCTCGGCACCGACGGCGTCCCCTTCCCGGGCACCGAGCTGCGGGCCGTCGACGAGGGCGGCGCGCCGCTCCCGGCAGGGGCGACCGGACGGGCCCAGGTGCGCGGCCCCTCGCTGTTCGAGGGCTACGCGGGGGCCGGGGCCGTGGACCCGCCCGAGCTGACCGCGGACGGGTTCTTCCCGACCGGCGACCTCGTCGAGACCGCTTCGGACGGCACGATCTCGATCAAGGGCCGGGAGAAGGACATCATCATCCGCGGCGGGCGCAACATCGACATCACCGAGGTCGAGACCGCGGTGGCCCGCCATCCGCAGGTCGACCAGGTCTGCGTGGTCCCGGTGCCGGACGAGGTGCTGGGGGAGCGGATCGCGGTCCTGCTGGTCACCGAGCGAGCCGATCTCGACCTCGCCGAGCTGCAGCGTCACCTCGGCGAGCTCGGCCTGATGAAGGGCAAGTGGCCGGAGTTCGTGTTCCGGGTGGAGGCGCTGCCGCAGAACCGGGTGGGCAAGCTCTCCCGTGCCGACGCGTCCCGGCTGGCCCGCGAGCTGCGGGACGGGGCCCCGGCGTGACGACGGTGGCCCGCCGGTTCGAGGGCTCGGTCGCCGTCGTCACCGGGGCCGGCTCCGGCCTCGGGACCGCCGCGGCCGAGCGGCTGGCCGCCGAGGGCGCCACCGTCGCGCTGCTCGACCGCGACCTGCGGGCCGTGGCCGAGCTGGCCGACGAGCTCCCCCACGCCACCGCGCACGAGGTCGACGTGACCGACGCAGCCGCCGTCGACACCGTGATCGACACGGTGGCCGCCCGGCACGGTCGGATCGACGCCCTGGTCAACAACGCCGGCGTGGTCGGCCCGCAGGTGCCGGTCCACGAGACGACCGACGCGATCTGGTCGACCGTCATGCGGGTCAACGCCGACGGCGCGTTCCACGTGCTGCGCGCGACCCTGCGGGCCATGGTCGCGGGCGAGGGCGGTGCCGTGGTGAACATGGCCTCCTCGTCCGGGTTGTCGGGCAAGCCCAACATGGCGCCGTACAGCTTCTCGAAGGCCGGGATCGTCGGGCTGACCCGCTCCGCGGCCATCGAGTACGCGGCCCGCGGGGTGCGGGTCAATGCCGTTGCCCCGACCGCCGTCCGTACACCGCTGGTGGAGCAGCACATCCAGAATGCGCCCGACCCGTCCGCGATGGAACGCCGGGTCACCTCCCAGACACCGATCCCCGGCCTGCCCACGCCCGCGGACGTCGCCGCGGTGGTGGCGTTCCTGCTCTCTGCCGAGGCCGCGTGGATCACCGGCCTCACCGTCCCTGTCGACGGCGGATACCACGCCACCTAGCAGTCAGCATCCACGACCTACGGGCCACGCCCGGGTCGACGCAGCGCGAAGGAGCGCCGATGTCCCAGGTCACCCCCGAGGAGGCGGCCCGCACCGGCCGGCGGGCGAGCATCGCCGCCGCCGTCGGTACCGCCATCGAGTACTACGACTTCGCGATCTACGGCTACCTCGCCGTCGTCCTCGCGCCGTTGTTCTTCCCGAGCCAGGACGGGCTCGTCGGCGTCCTGTCGACGCTGGT
Source organism: Pseudonocardia terrae (assembly GCF_021343995.1). Lineage (GTDB taxonomy): Bacteria > Actinomycetota > Actinomycetes > Mycobacteriales > Pseudonocardiaceae > Pseudonocardia > Pseudonocardia terrae. The sequence goes on from NZ_JAJTTE010000016.1 coordinate 44,598, forward strand.
CGTCGTGGCCGGCGGGTTCGCCGCCCGCCCGCTCGGTGGAGTGATCTTCGGGCGGATCGGTGATCGACGTGGCCGGCGGATAGTGCTCATGGCGACGGTGAGCCTGATGGGGGTCTCGACCGTGCTGACGGGACTCCTGCCGACCTTCGCCACCATCGGCGTCGCCGCGCCGATCCTGCTCGCCGTGCTCCGGGTCGTGCAGGGCATCTCTGCCGGCGGCGAGATCGGCGGGGCCGCCTCGTTGGCGACCGAGTCCGCCCCGTCGCGACGCCGCGGCCTGTTCGGCTCTGCAACGTCCGTCGGTGTCGCGTTCGGCTTGGCGGGTGCTGCGGCCGCTGTCGGGACCGTCACCGCGGTCACGACTCCCGAGCAGCTCGCCTCGTGGGGCTGGCGCATCCCGTTCCTCATCGCCGGCCCTCTCGTGCTCGGCGCGGTGCTCTACCGGATGCGGGTGGAGGACTCGCCGGTGTTCAAGGAGCTGGTTCAGCACTCTGAGCCGGTGAAGGCCCCCGTGACCGAGGTTCTCCGCAATCACGGAAGTGCCGTGCTGCGGACCGTCGGCATCGTCTATGCCACGTTGACGACCGGCAGCCTCGCCTCGGTCTACATCCTGGTGCACCTCTCAGCGGTGCTCGGGTACCCGCTGACGGGTTCGCTGTGGTTGATCGTGTTGATCGTGCTGCTGCCGGTCGGGTTGGTGCCGTTGGCCGGCGCGCTGAGCGACCGGTTCGGGCGTCGAGCCGTGCTGGCAGCGGCGGCGCTCGGGTTCATCGTCCTGGCGGTGCCCTGTTACTGGGTGATGCAGCAGGGCTCCCTGGTCTGGGCCATGGTGGCGGCGATCATCCTGAACATCCCCTTCGCCGTGCAGCAGGGCGTGCTCTACACCCTGCTCCCCGAGCTGTTCCCGACACGCGTTCGCTACACCGGCGTCTCGATCGGCTTCAACATCGGTGGAGTGCTGGGCTCGGGCCTGGTCTCGGTGATCGCGACCGCCCTGGTCACATTGACCGGCAACACGTTGGCGCCCGCGTTCTACTTGATCTTCGCCGCCCTCGTCGGCCTCGCGTTCGTCGCGATCACCCGCGAGACCTCCCGAGACACCCTCGGGAGCGAGGACACCGAGAGCTCGACGCTGGGCAGCTCGCGTACTGTTTGACCTTCCCCCGCCTGTATGGACTCGGTGATCCTCGCCGGCATCTCGGGGGCACGCTGCACGCGGCGGTCCGCAACCTCGGCGGTCACGACATGCTGGCCTTGGACGACGTGTTCGGCCCGATCGACGACACCCGCCCCACCGTCATCTTCGTCTCCACGGTCAAGGGTGGGGCTTGGCCGGCGAAGGACATCCGCAGAACGGCAGCCTACTGCTCTCCGCCGGCTGCCGATCCCGGCGATTTTCTTCGCCTTCGTCGCCTCGGCCCTGCCCGGCGCAGTAGTGGTCACGGTGGTGCCGCGGCGGTCGGCACCCGACGCGGTCAGGGCGGCGCGGGAGGTCACTACGTGGTGAGTCGGCACGCCTTCTTCGATCTCGGCGAACCACGGAGCGGCCGCCTCGTCGAAGCGGGCGCGCTATTGAGCGATTTCGCCTGGGTGTCGCTGACGTGAGCATGCAGCTCTTCGCGGATTGCTTCCGCCGCGGCGCTGGTCTGGCTCATCGCCTCGGCCAGGTCGTCGCCCGCACCATCGCCCTTCAGATCGGCGTGGCCATGGTGTCAATGGCCTCGCCGAACCCGCCGCGCATCGCCGTGGGCTGCAGCACACAGCCAACGCCGTCGCCTCAACAACCGCGCGCCGCGTCATCGACGCCCACAGCACGAGCGTGCTCGTGGGGAGCGCGACGCAGGTGGGGCTGGTCCGGCCCTGTCGCTGACCCTCAGCTGATTGGGCTCACCACGTGACGTCGAGGCGCGCGGGGCCGCAGAACATCGGGCTCGTGACCTCGGTGACCCCCGTGCCGGGAGCGAGGCGCAGGCCGGGCATCCGGTCGGCCAGGGCCTCCAGGGCCGTCGAGATCTCGATCCGGGACAGCTCGGCGCCCAGGCAGAGGTGGATGCCGTGGCCGAACGAGACGTGTCGGCGCGCGCTCGGGCGGCGCGGGTCGAACGCGGCGGCGTTTGGGCCGAACACCACCTCGTCAAGGTTCGCCGACTCCAGCCCGACGATCACCCGTTCGCCGTCGTGCACCGCGGTCCCGCCCAGGTCGTGGTCGCCCACCACGGTGCGCAGCACCCAGCGGATCGCCGAGCCGTGCCGCAGACCTTCCTCGCGCACCCCGTCGAGCAGGGCGCGGTCGGCGCACAGCTCCTCCCAGAGCGTGCGGTTCTCCAGGAGTTGCCGCAGCGTCGAACCGATTGTGTAGGCGGTACTCTCCAACCCCGCGACAAACAGCTGCCACGCGTGGAAGGCCACCTCGCGGTCGCTGAGGTCGTTGCTCGTCGCCAGGAGGGTGATGAGGTCGTCGGTGGGGTGCGCGCGGCGCTCGCGGGCGGCCGCGGAGAAGTACTCCTCCAACCGCCGCCACGCCTCGGTCTCGGTGAACGCGGCGGGGAGGATCGCGGTGATGTCCAACGACAGCCGTGCGAGCTCTGCCGCGTCCTCCGCGGGCACCCCGACGAGCCGGGCGATAACCCGCGCGGTCAGGGGAAGGGCGTAGTCGCCGACGAGGTCGGTGGGCGCGGCGAGCCCGTCGAGCAGCGCGTCAGCGTACTCACGTATCCAGGGCGCGGCCTCGGTGATCGCGGCCCGGGTGAAGCCGGGGCGCAGCAGGGCGCGCAGCGCGCTGTGGCGCGGTGGGTCACTCTGGGTGATCAGCTCGGGCGGGGCCGGCCCGTCGCCCGCCTCGAGCACGAAGTTGCCGTTGTTGCTGTACGCGGAAGGGTCGAGCAGCGCTGCGCGGACTGTCTCGTGCCGGGCGGCGAAGTGCAGGCCGGGGGCGATCCCGGCGACGGGACAGCGGGACCGCACGTGGACAAGGGTGCGGCGGTTGTCGTCCAGCTCGGTTGGGGCGAACGGATCGAAGGGTGCGACCTCGGGGCTGACCATGAGCACGCTCCTTTGCGTGGTGGGCGGCTCGACCGTAAGCGTCGTCTGACGACTGAGTCAATACTTCGACGAGTTCGAAGGTGAACTGTCTGACATGGATGAGTGGCCCTGGTGCCGCAATGGGGGCTGCGGGGCCTGCACCGCGGTCGTCGACGGACGCCGCGTCAAGATCTGCCTGATCCTCGCCGGTGCGCAGAGGGCGCCCGCGTCGACACCGTCGCCGGGCTCGGCACCGAGGAGGCCCCCCATCCGGTGCGGGAGGTTTTCATGGTCGAGTACGCCTTCCGGTGCGGGTTCTGCCTGTCGCGACCGGCCTCACTGAGGACGAGGTGCGGGCTGGGCTCGAAGCCACCTCCAGCCTGCGCCGGCTCGTCTCGTTGGCGGAGGTCGTGGACGTCGTCTTTCTCTGCTCGCCCCCGGCTGCTGCGGTCACCGGTGACGCAGTCGGCGTCGCGGGCGGCGACCGGGGTGCGGTGCACTACTGACGATTGCTCCGCCAATCGACCTTCATCTGCCAGCTGATTCGTCCATGACCCGACGGCCCACCGTCAGGTCAGCAAGCCGAGGGCCGGAGGAGCACAAGGCGGCGCCGAGGTTGGTGCGTCTGCTGGCCAAGGGCCTAGCGATGCTGCTGGCCAGTTGACGCAGGTTCGAGACGCTCGGCGGGCACACCTGGAAGCTCGTCGGTCAACTCGTCCCGCTCGGCGCAGACAGGCCGGCCTACCGGTCGAGGTTGGTGATCGTAGCCGGGGTGGGAGGAACCGGATGCCGACCGTGATCAGTCGACTCCACTTTCCGCTGTACCGGCGAATAAGCGGTCAGTATGATCTTGGAAAAGCACTGCAGGCCAGAGCGACAACGCTCTGGCCTGCAACTTCTGTGCGCCGCGAGGGAATCGAACCCCCAACCCGCTGGAGGGGAGTCGGGTGTTCGCCCAGGTTCCTCCAGAGTCGTTCTTGCTGGTCGCGAGGCAGGTGCAGGCTAAATTGATCATCGCTCGTGGTGTCTGCCGCTCACGGTGTTCTGGCGTAAGCGGTGACCAAAACGGTGACTCCGGAAGATCAACGAATGCCCGCGGTGACGACCGCCGTCGAGGAGAGGTCGTCCGGGCGGGGGCGCCGGCGCGAGTCTAACCCGAGGAACGCCCGGCCGCGGACCGTCTTGCGTGCGTCGTCGATCGTCAGATCGCCAAGCCCGGTCACGCGATGTCGACTCTCTTCAGGGGCTGAAAAGCGCTGTGCGTAACGAGGCCGAACCTGGCCCCGACTCATGATCCATGGCAAGGATCAAGGCGCGACTCTCGGCTCGCTCGCAGCGCTTGTCCTCTTTGCAGGGTGTGGCAGTCCCTCGGAGCTGGCTCCGGCGGCCGCTCCCGTCGCTTCGGCCCCGATCCCTGCCCCCTCAGCGGCGGCCGCCCCAGTGGTGGCCGCGGAGGTTACGAGCGCAGCGCCGGCAACCGACGCCCCGGACGCGCTCTGGGCGCGGTGGAAGGCGCTCAACGACGACTGCCGCGGCAGGTCGCCGGGGCCGGCTACGGGTCGGGCGTGCGTCGAGCGCGACGAGGTGATGGAGCAGCAGGCCGTGGCGAGTGCGGACGCCTTCCTCGCTGCCTGGCGGGCCGGGGACGCGGCAGGAATGACCAGGCTGTCAACCGCGGACGCGACGGACACCTTCGGGCGGCCGCTGGTCGGGAGCCTGTTGCAGTTCGCCCCGGCGGAGCGGCGGTTCGAACTTACTTACGACGTGGAGAGGACCGGCAAGGTCTCGGCGTACATAAGCACCTCGGGGCCCGATCTCTACTTCGAATGGGACGACGACTACCAGCGGGGATGGCTCGTCCGGAGCTACGCGCTGGACGTCGGCTGAATGCGTCTCGGTCCGACAACGCTGCGCCGCCCGGCCGTTACGTTGTGCCGCCCTGGAGCGATCTCCTCGTCGTCAGTGTCCGATCGGTGATCTGAGGTGCGGGTGCGTTTCCTGAAGGGGCGGGTGCCGGCGGCGGTCATCAGCGCCGTCGTTGTGGCCGGGCTGGTGGGGTTGGCGACTGTCGCGATCGGGACCGCAGGGCCCGCGGTCGCCTTCGCGCAGTCGGGCCACTGGGTCTTCAACCGCGCGGAGAGCGCCGTCGTGCACGTCGACAGCGGTACGCGGGCCGTCGACGCGCGCGTCGCCGTGCCGCAGGCCGGTGGGGACGAGGCCTTCGCTGTCCAGGGGCCGACGCAGGGCTTCCTCGTCGGTCGCCGAAACATCACCGTGTTCGGGAAGTCCACGCTGACCGTCGAGACCACTATCCCGAGCGGCCAGGACGAGCTTCCCGTAGGGATCGAGACCGTCGGCGGGCCATATCTCGTCTACAAGCAGGCTGGGACGATCGTCCGCCTGGGCGTTCCGCCGACGACCATCCCCGTCGGCGGCCCCGTGAGCAGGCCCGTCTACACCGACGACGGCACGGTCTGGGTGCACCGCACGGACAACGGAGACATCTGCTCCCTCGCCGCTGGCGAGTCCGAACTGGACTGCTCGATCGGGACCCCCGCCGGGGCGCCGGGCGCTTTGGCGATCACGCAGGCCGTGGCCGGTTTCGTCGACACGTCGGACGACGCCGTGGCGATCGTGCAGGGCGCCGGGCTGTTGCCACCGGTCGGGGTCGGCACGGACCTGCCAAACGGCGCGTTGATCGCCGACCGGGACTCGGAGAACCGGCTGCCCGCCGTGACGGCGAACCCCAACCGGCTCGTCCTCACCGACGACGGCGGGGTGCTCGCCGGACGGGCCGGTGCGGCCCCGGTCGTCGTCGAGCTGGGGCCGGGTGATTTCTCGGCGCCGGTCGCCGCGAACGGCGTCGTCGCCCTGATCGACCTGACCCGGCACCGCCTGTTGACCTTCGCGATGGACGGGCGTCCACTGGGGACGGCGGACCTCCCGCCGGGGGAGGGGCAAGCGACCATCGCGCGTGGGAGCGACGGCCGGCTGTACATCGACGACGCGAGCGGCGCCCAGACCCACGTCATCGGCCGAGACGGGTCGATCACGTCCGTCGCAACGGGGACGCCGTCCGATGCCGTGGTCTCGGCCCAGCCGGACGCCCTCGCGGCCGTACTCCCCGCGCCGCCGGAGCTCTCGTCCCGCCGGGGAGACGTTCCGCCGGTCATCCGCGACGGTGGGGAGGCCGTCCCGGACGAGGGTGGCGAGTGGACCCCGGCTCCGCAGGACGGCCGACACGAGGACGCGCCGTACGTCCCGCCGGTCGAGCCGGAGGTCAAGGCTCCGCCGACGCCGACCGGCGTCGCGGCTCGCGTGGGTGCTGGCGGAGCCGTGACGGTCTCCTGGAACGGAGGCGGTGGCCAAGGGGTCACCTACACCGTCACCGGCGGTGGGAACTCGAAGACCGGCGCCGGCACGACCGCCCAGTTCACCGGCCTGGAAGCGGGGGAGACCTACACCTTCACTGTCGTGGCCACCAACGAGGGCGGAGACAGCGGAGCAGCGACGAGCAACACCGTCACGATCCCCGGCGGGCCTCCGGGCGCGCCGACGGGGCTGAGGCTGACGAAGGATGGATACCAAGGGGCGCGCACGGCGTGGCTGGAGGCGGCATGGAATGCGCCGGAGCTGAACGGCGGGACGCTGGTGCATTACGTTCTCACCGTCGCGGACCGGACGGGAGCCCAGGTCACCAGCAAGACAACGACCGCCACGGCTCTGGGGGAGATTTGGCAAGACCGATGTGCTGGCCCGTTCACGATCTCAGTCGTCGCGGTTACTAATGTCGGCGGACGCCAGATCACCGGACCGCCCGCGACGGTGAAGAGCGCCAATGCAGGGAAATGCGCCATCTACTTCACAGTCGACGCGGTAGCCAACGGTCCCACCAACGTGACTGCCACCCTGAATGCGCAGGAGACCTCAGATGGCGTGACCGCGCCATGCAGTATGCAGTTCAACGGACGAACTGTATGGAACGGCCAATGCGGTGGGGCTCTCATGACCACCAACGGTGGGAAGACACGCGTTCCCGTAGACGGCTTGACGCCCGGAACCACCTACAATGTCGTCCTCAACATGAAACAGCTTGACGGCTCGACGCGGACCTCGAGGACCACTGTCACGACTCCGGCGGGCGGCGGCGGATGACGCCGCGCCCGCGGAAGACGGGGGCAACTGAGGTTCGGTCGTGGGGCGGGTGCCGACGGCGGTCCTGAGCGTGCTGGTGGTCGGGGCCGTCCTGGCGTCGGTGATGCTGACGACTGGAGCGCGGACGGCAGCGGCGTTCGCGCAGGCGGGGCACTGGGTGTTCAACGGAGCGAGAACGCGGTCGTGCACCTTGACAGTGGCACGAGGGCCGTGGACGCACGGCCTGGTTAGACGCGGCAACCTCAACGGGGGACGCTGCAGAACTACCTCGTCGAGGCCACCGGGAAGTTCGGGGGTGCCTTCACGAAGACGACAACGGCCACGGCGATGACCGAGATCTGGATGGACCGCTGCGCCGGCCCCTTCATTGTCACGGTCCGCGCGGTGACCACCGGCGGCGGGAAGACCCTGACCGGCCCCGCAGCGACCGTGACGAGTGCCCGCGGCGTGGGCTGCGCCATCGACTACGACATCACTGCAGCGGCGACGGGGCCGACGGCGGCCAGCGTGACGATGACCCAGCTGGCCCCCGCGTGACCCGGCCGTCGCGGGTGACTGCTCGCTGCGGCTCGTCATGCTGTGTGGAACGGCCGCTGTGGCGGTTCGGCGGCCGCCATCAACCCGACCTCCACGGTGCCCCTCACCGGGCTGCAGGTTGGCACGACCTACGACCTCTTCCTCTAGGTGACGCAGATCGACGGCAGCACCAGCACCGCCACCGCGACGCTGACCACGCCAAGCCGGCCGTGCGCGGCGACGTCACAGGGGACGGCAAGGTGAGCTGCTACGACCTCAACCTCGTCCAGCAGCAGTGGGGCAGCAGGGCGACGATCTCGACGGCGACATCAACGGCGACGGAGCGGTGAACCTCACCGACATGAGCATCCTGCTGTCCAACTGGGAGACCGGCGGCGCGGACGGTAGCACCTGCACGAAGCCCGAGAGCTGATGACGTGTTGCAACATCCTCGGCCTCGCGAACGATTGATCGAACGCACCGCTCCGTCGAGAGGACCTCAGTGAACGCCTTTCCCGACCCGACCACCGCCTACCGGATGCTCGCGGACAACATCCAGCGGGTCGTCCAGGGCAAGCCCGAGATCGTCCGCATGGCGGTTGTGGCGCTGTTCGCGGAGGGGCACCTTTTGCTTGAGGACGTGCCGGGCCTGGGCAAGACCACCCTGGCCCGCAGCATCGCCCGGAGCATCGGCGGTGAGTGGAAGCGCATCCAGTTCACACCGGACCTCCTGCCCAGCGACATCACGGGGACGATGGTGTGGCACCAGGGCAGCGGCGAGTTCGAGTTCCACAAGGGCGGGATCTTCGCCAACGTCGTGCTCGCCGACGAGATCAACCGCGGCACCCCCAAGACCCAGTCCGCGCTGCTGGAGGTCATGGCAGAGCGGAAGGTGACCGTCGACTCCGAGACGCATGCCGTGCCGCGTCCGTTCCTGGTGGTCGCCACTCAGAACCCGATCGAGCTCGAGGGCACCTACCGGCTCCCGGAGGCCCAGCTCGACCGCTTCATGATGCGGCTGACGGTCGGCTACCCGGACCACGACGCCGAGGTGCGCGTGGTCCTGGGCGACACCACCGGGCTCGATCCCGACCGGCTCCAGCCGGTGCTCGACGTTGCGGCCCTGAAGCGGATCATCGCGCAGGTCCAGCAGTTGCACGTGGACCCGCAGGTGGCGTCGTTCGCGGTGCGGCTCGCCACCGCGACCCGCTCCCACCGCGATATCCGGTTCGGGGCGAGCCCCCGCGGCAGCGTCGCGCTCATCCGGGCGGCGCGGGCGTCGGCGGCGATTGAGAACCGCCGCTACGTCACGCCCGACGACGTCAAGTCCGTCGCGTACGCGGTCCTCGAGCACCGGCTGATCCTCACGCCCGAGGCGGAGCTCAACCGGCGCTCCACCACGGACGTCCTGACCGACGTCCTCGGCACGACGTCCGTCCCGATCGCGTCGGCGGGCTGAGGTGCGCCCCACCCCTCGGGGCATCGCGGTGCTGGTCTGCGCCGTGGTGCTCTACGTTGCCGGGCTGCTGCTCGGCCTGCCCGTCCTCCGGGCGTTGGGCGGCTGCGCGCTCGGCGCGTTCGTCGTCGCCGTGCTGCCGGTGGTGACCCGGCTGAAGCCCGCCGTCACCCGGCACGTGAACCCCGACCGGGTCCAGCGCGGCGGGACGGCGATCGCCGAGCTCGTCGTCGGGAACGCGGGGTCCTTCCGCCAGGCCGCGTTCGTCGCGCGGGACACGATCGGCGACGAGGTCACGGAGATCCCGGTCCGGGCCCTGCCCGCGGGCGGCTCGGCGCGCTACCGCTACGAGGTCCCGACGGACCGGCGCGGGCGGATCCCGCTCGGGCCGCTGTCGATCGAGCGCTCGGACCTGCTGGGGCTGGCGCGTGCCCGCGGGGAGCTGGGCGAGGTGTCCGAGCTGCGGGTGTACCCGAAGCGGCATCCCGTCCGGCTCTCGCCCGCCGGGCGCGCCCGCCACCACCACGAGGGCGAGCCGCCGCTGCAGCCGATGCCCGGGTCGATGGACCTACGGTCGCTGCGCGAGTACGTCGTCGGCGACGAGCGCAGGCACCTGCACTGGAAGGCGACCGCGCGGACCGGGCAGCTGATGGTCCGCGAGTACGTGGATCCCGCGCAGCCGTGGATGGTCGTGCTGCTCGACACCCGGTCGGCGGCCCTGTCCGCCGAGCGGTTCGAGGAGGCCGTGGAGGTCGCGTCGTCCCTGCTTTGGGAGGCGAGCGAGCAGGAGCGGCCCTCCAGGCTCTGCACCACGTCGGGGCTACGGCATTTGGTCGCGGGCGGCGCCGCGGGTATCCGCGAAGTCCTCGACCTGCTCTGCGACGTGCGGCAGGACGACCGGCTCGAGATCACCCTCGACCTGGCCCGGCTCGGCGTGGGCCGGGGCGACGGTCTGCTCGCGTACGTCGGCGGGTCGGCCGCCGAGTTGCGGGCCCCCGGACGCCGGTTCGCGCAGGCCGTGGCGTTCGACCTGACCGTGACGACGCCGAGCCGCGGCGTCGACGGCCTGCTCACTGTGCGGGCCTCGTCCGCCGCCGAGGCGCTGGCGACGTGGAACGCGGTGGTGGCGCGATGACCTCCCGGGTCGCCGGCGCGGGGGTCGTGCTCACCGCACTGGTCGCCGGCCTGTCGTTCAGCGAGGTCTTCGCGCCGACCGCACTGGTCCTCCCGCTGCTGGTGGTGCTCGTCCCGGTCGCGGTCGTGGACCAGCTCGCGCTGCGCTTCACCGGGCTCGCACCGGTGCGTCCGCTGCTCGGGTTCGTCGCGGGCGCCGCGGTCGGGCTCACCGTGCTGACGCTGCCGGGCCTGCCGTGGGAGGCCGCCGGTCGGGCGGTTCTCGACGGCGCCCTCGACGGCTGGCTGCACACCCTCGAGTCGACCTTCCCGGCCCGCCCCGAGGGGCCGCTGCTGGCGTTCGTGCCTCTGCTCGCCCTGTTGGCTGCGGTGATTGGCGTGGAGTGGCTGCGCCGCGGGTTCGCCCCGCTCGCGACGCTCATGCCCAGCGCCGCCGTCGTCATCCTCGGCCAGGTGTTCCGCGCCGCCGAGGGCTGGACCGCCGTGCTGCTCGCCGTCGGGTACGGCGTCGCGGCGGCGGTCGCGCTCGCCGCGGGCAGGCAGTCGCCGGGGAAGGGGTTCAACGCCCGACGGCTGGTCGACGTCACCGCGCTGGTCCTGCCCGTGCTGCTGGTCGCGGGCCTCGGCGCCTGGGGACTGGCGGCGGCCGACCCGCTCGGCCTGCCGACCTACTCTGTGCACGACCGGTTCCAGCTCACCCAGGTCCCGGCGGGCACGGTGAGCCCGCTGACCGAGATCGGCGGCAGGCTTGACGCCCCCGAGACCGTCGTGTTCACCGCGCGCACCGAGGCGCCCGTCGACCGGTGGCCCCAGCTGGTGCTCGACGGCTACGACGGCGCGGGCTGGACGAGCAGCGCCACCTACCGGCCGCTCGGCGCCGCCCTCCACGCCGACCCGGCCGTCACGGTTGGCACGCAGGCCTTCGACGCGGACATCACCCTCGGTGCCGGCGCGGACGGTCCGTGGCTCCCGAGTCAGAACCGCACCGTGTCCGTCGACGGGCTGAGTCCCGCAGTCGACGCCGTCACGGGGACGTTGCTCGACCCGGACCGGGGCGGCGTCGCCGACTACCACCTGCGGTGGAGCGCGGCCCAGCCCGCGCTCGAGCAGCTCGTCGGCGCGGCGATCGACCGGGGCGCGCCAGGGTCGGTGCAGGTCGCCGACCTGCCCGCGGGCATCGCCACGGCCACGACGGCGGCGATCGGGCAGGATCCGCCGTCGTTCGCCACGGCGCAGAAGCTGGAGAAGTGGCTTAAGGACAACCACACGGTCGCGACGGGCGATGAGCTGCCGACCGGCAGCGGGAACGCCCAGCTGCTCGACTTCCTCAACCGCTCCAAGCGCGGGACCAGCGAGCAGTTCGCGGCCGCCTACGTGCTCATGGCGCGGCAGGCGGGGATCCCGGCCCGGCTCGTCGTCGGGTTCCGGTCGCCGAAGTCGGACGGGTCGGGGACCTACGTCGTGCGCAACGCGGACGCGTTCGCCTGGCCCGAGGTCGCGGTGGCCGGGGTCGGCTGGGTCCCGCTTGACCCGACCGGCGGCGCGCGGGAGAACCCGGACAAGGCCCCGCCCGTCACCCAGGCCGCGGACGCATCGGCGGAAAACCCGCAGCAGCCCACCCAGGCCGTGCCGCAGCAGTCGTCCGGGCCCGGGCAGGCGGCGCCCGCACCCGCGATGGGCGAGGACGACCGGCCCCTGTGGGTGGTGCCGGTGGTGATCGTGGGAGCACTGGTCCTCGCGTGGCTCGCCGGTGTGCCCGCGGCGAAGTGGTTCCGACGGCTGCGGCGCCGCCGGGCACCGGGTGCTGAGGGGGTCGTGGGGGCGTGGCTGGACACCCGCGACCGCCTGCGTGACCACGGCGTGCCGACGACCACCGGCATGACGGTGCGCGACGTGGTCGAGCCCGGCCGCGCCGTCCTGAACGGGTCCTCCGGCGAGCTCGAACGGCTCGCGCGGTGCGTCGACGAGGCGCTCTGGTCCGGCGAGGCGGTCCGCCCCGAGCTCGCCGACGAGGCGTGGGCGGCCGCACGGACCGTGCGTCAGGCCTTGCACCACCGCCCGGTCGGCGAGCGACTTCGGGCCGCGTTGGGACTGCGCGGGCTGCGTGGAACTCGAAGTCCGAAGGAGAAGACGACCGTCAGGAGCTCGTGAACCGGCAGACGGCGTCCCGGACGGGCTGCACGTTGCTTTCCGACACCGTGCCCGCCTGGTTGCTGCCCTGGACCTGAAAGCAGTACTGGGTGCCGGGCTCGACCGGGACGGTGTACGAGGTCACCCGGCCCACCAGCTCGACCGCGGGCGCGGCGCCCGGCTGTCCGATCAGGACGGCGTAGTCCAAGGGGCCGGGGTCCTCCGCGGCCCAGGTCAGCTCGACGGTGCCGCCGTTGTCGACGGGTCGCGCGAGCTCGATCCGGGCGTCCGCGGTGGGCTGCTGCCCGGGCGGGGCCGCGCTGGTCGTGGGGACCGGGGTGGGATCCTCGCCGCCGGTCCCGAGAAAGGCGAACAGCCCACCGCCGATCGCGAGGACGGCGACGAGCGCCGCCGCGGTCGGGACCAGCCACCGTGGCCGCGCCCGGTCGTCCTCCTGCGCAGGCGGCGGGGTGCCCGCGCGCAGGCGGGTGTCATCCTGACCAGGGGACGGGGGAGCGTAGGTCGGCCCCGTCGGGACCGCTCGCAGCCGGGTGTCCTCGCCCGGTGGCGGCGGCGCGTACCGAGACCGTGTGTCCTGGGGCAGTGCCCCCGGGACGTCCGACGGGGGTGCGTAGGCGGGCGGCGCAGCCGGCCCGCTACCCGCGTCGAGGGTGTCCGCGACGCCGACCAGCGACGGCCGGGCGGCCGGGTTCTTGGCCAGCATCGACGCCAGCAGATCGGCGAGCCAAGCGGGCCCGGCCGCCCGCGGCGGAGCCTCGGTGAGGATCCGGCTGATGTGCGCGGGGTCTTGCTCACCGGGGCGGGGGGCGATCGGCGGGGCGCCGGTGAGCGCGGCGTAGAGGGTGGAGCCGAGGCCGTAGACGTCGGTGCGTTCGTCGATGGCGCCGTCGTAGCGCAGGGTCTCGGGGGCGGCATGGGTCAGGGTGAACCCGCTAGCGACGTTGCCCTGGTAGTCCCGCAGGACGGCGAGGCCGAAGTCCGCGAGCACCGGCGCGCCGGTGGCGCGGAGCAGGACGTTCTGCGGCGTGACGTCGCCGTGGAGCACCCCGGCGGAGTGCGCGAACAACAGGGCTCTGGCCAGGGTGAGCCCGAGATCGACCACCTCGTCGGCCGGGCGCGGCCCGCGCTGTGCCAGCAGCGCGGCCAGGGAGATGTCGCAGGCCTCGGTGACTAGATAGGGCCGCCCGTCGGGCAGGACGTCGGCGTTGTAGACCTTGATCAGGTTGGGATGCCCGTCGAGCCGGCCGACCGCCTGGCACTCGGCCCGGAACTGTTCGGCGGCAGCGCGTTCGGCGAGCGTAACCCGGAAGACCTTGGCTGCGACGAACCTGTCGAGATGGGCTTGCCGGCCTCGGTACACGTCGGCGAACCCACCCCGCCCGAGCAGGTGCAGGTTTGTCAGCCCGGGCAGGTCGGGGGTCACGGGCGCCACCGGCCGAGCGTATCGGCAGTCGATCTGGAGGTCAGGTGCACTACCGGCTCACCGTGTCCGACGGGGCCACGGGCATTCGCTCCGACGTCGTCGTGGAGTGCGAGCCGACCGACCCGGTCGGGGTCGTCCTGGACCTGGTGGCCGGCGTGCTGCCGGTGCGTGGGGCACCCACCGTGTCCGGCGCGTTCCTCGACCCGTCCGCTGCGGTCGCCGTGTCCGCACTCCGCGAGGGTGCCGTACTCGCTTACGGGCCCCCCGCCGCCGGGGCGCCCGACCCGTTCGGGACGGCGCCGGGCAGGGAGGCGCGGCTGCGGGTCGTCGCCGGTCCTTCTGCAGGCCTGATGGTCCCGGTGGTCGGCCACCTGGAGATCGGCCGGGCACCGACCGCCGGACTGGTGCTGGACGACCCGGACGTGTCCCGCGTCCACGCCAGGGTCCAGGGTGGCCCGGCAGGCGTGCAGGTCAGCGACGCGGGCTCAGCCAACGGGGTGTTCGTGGACGGGCGTCGGGTCGAGGGCGCGCACGCGCTGCGCGAGGGTGAGGTGCTGCAGCTCGGCGGGACTCGGCTCGTCCTGGAGGACCCGGCGCGGGCCCGGGCCGCCCTGAGCCGGACCGCGGACGGCGCGTACCTGCTCAACCGTGCCTTCCCGGACCGGCGCGCCCCCTTCACCGCGCCGACCGTCACCCTCCCGACCCCGCTGCCCGAGGACGACGCCCGCGGCATTCCGCTGTTGGCGATGGGTATCCCGCTCGTCCTCGCGGTCGTGCTCGCCCTCGTCCTGAAGTCTCCGATCTATCTGCTGTTCGGCCTGCTCAGCCCCGTGATGCTGGGCGCCAACTGGTGGACCGAGCGCCGGCGCCGCAAGGCCCGCGAGCAGCGCGCCGAGGGCTCCTACACCGAGAAGCTCCGGGCCGCGCGGGTCCAGGTCGAGGCCGCCGTCGACGACGAGGACGCGGACCTGCGTCGGGCGTATCCGGATCCAACGACGGTCGTGCGCATGGCGACGGAGCTGCGCCGCGAGCTCTGGTCCCGCCGGTCGGGCGACGACGACTGGCTACGCCTGCGGGTCGGTACCGCGGACCGCCGCGCCGCCGTGGTGGTGCAGGGGGAACGCCCCGCGGACTGGGCCGATGCGATGCTTCGCGCAGCCCCGGTCGGTATCGACTTAGAGGCCGCCGGGGTCCTCGGTCTCGCGGGTGCGCAGTCCCACGAACACCTGGGCTGGGTGCTGACCCAGATCGCGACCGGCCACAGCGCGGACGAGTTGGCCGTCGCGGTCCTCGCGCCGGATACCGCCGAGGACGAGCTCGGCTGGGTGCGCTGGCTACCCCATGCCCGCACGGCGAGTGGCGGCGTGCTCGCCGCCTGGGACGACGAGTCGGTCGCCCTGCTCGTCCGTGAGCTCGGTGAGCAGCTGGACCGGATCGAGGCCGAGCGGTGTGGCCCGCTCGGGGCGCCAGGGCGCGCGGTGGCGGGCCAGGTCGTCGTGGTGCTCGTCGGTGCGGGTCGGCT
Source organism: Pseudonocardia terrae (assembly GCF_021343995.1). Classification (GTDB taxonomy): domain Bacteria; phylum Actinomycetota; class Actinomycetes; order Mycobacteriales; family Pseudonocardiaceae; genus Pseudonocardia; species Pseudonocardia terrae. The sequence continues at coordinate 59,976 of NZ_JAJTTE010000016.1, forward strand.
GGTCCGGTCGCCGCAGGTCGCGGACCTGCTGGTGCGGGGGCCTGCGCTCGGCTTCCGGTTCGTGTGCACCGACCGGGACGAGCGGCTGCTGCCGGACAGTTGCCGCGCGGTGGTGTCGGACCGGGGCGGGCAGACCGTGGTGCGGATCGACCGCGGCGATGAGCTCGTCGTCCGGCCGGACCGCCTCGCCCCGGGAACGGAGGAGCGGGTGGCCCGCATCCTCGCCCCGCTCCGGCGTGTCGGCGACTCGCCGCTGGGCGGGCTGCCTGCGGCGGTCCGATTCACCGAGGTCGTCGACGTCGGCGATCCTGACGCCATCCGTGCCGCCTGGCGGCTCGTCCCGGAACGGACGGATATCATCCTCGGGCGAAGCGGCGACGGCTTGTTCACCCTCGACATCGCGGCCGACGGCCCCCACGCCGTGGTGGCGGGCACGTCCGGAGCTGGCAAGAGCGAGCTGCTCCAGACCTGGGTCGGCGCGCTGGCGCTGGCGAACTCACCGGAGCGGCTGTCCGTGGTGTTCATGGACTACAAGGGCGGCGCCGCGTTCCGGGACCTGGTCGCGCTGCCGCACGTCGTCGGGACTGTGACCAACCTGGACGAACGCCTGGCCAGGAGGGCGCTCGCCTCGCTGCGCGCCGAGCTGACCCGCCGCCAGCACCAGCTCAAGCTTGCCGACGCCCAGGACCGCAACGACTACCTGCGGCGCGCCGAACGCGACCCGGGCCTGCCGGCCTTCCCCCGGCTGCTGATCGTGGTGGACGAGCTCGCGGAGCTGAAGGACCAGCTGCCGGAGCTGGTCGAGGGGCTCGTCGGGGTCGCGCGGATCGGCCGCTCGCTCGGCGTGCACCTGGTGCTAGCCACCCAGCGCCCCGCGGGGGTCGTGGACTCCCAGATCCGCGCCAACGTGAACCTGCGGGTCTGCCTGCGCACCCGGGATGAGGGCGAGAGCATCGACGTGATCGAGACCGGGGACGCGGCCCGGATCCCGGTCGACCGCCCCGGTCGCGCCCTCGTCGGCAGCGGCGGGCCGGTGGCCACACTCGTCCAGACCGCCCGGATCACCACCCCGGTGCCCGATGGGAGCGGGGCCGCCCGCCGAGCCGTTTCGCTGGCGTGGTCGGCCCCGGCCGCGCCCGTCGCCGCGGCGACCGGCGGTCTGCGCACCGATCTGCACGAGCTCGTCGAGCGTGTCGCCTCCGCCGCGGAGGGCGAGGGCCTCGTCGCGCCGTTCCGGCCGTGGAGCGCGCCGCTGGCCGACCTCGTCCTGCTCGAGTCGCTGGAGGTGACACCGGGCCACCTGCTCCTTGGCCTCGTCGACCGGCCCGCGCAGCAACGGCAAGACGTCCTGTCGGTGCCCCTGGGCACCGGTCACCTCGGCGTCGTGGGAAGCAGCCGGACCGGGCGGACCGCGACCCTGAGGTCGATCGCCGCCGGGCTGGCGATGAGCGATCCGGCGGACACGGTCCATGTGCACGCCGTCGACGGAGGTCGCGGCCTCGCCGCGCTGGCCGCGCTGCCCAACGTGGGTGTGGTCGCGGACGACGACGATCCGGAGCGGACGGAGCGCCTGCTCGTCCGGCTGACCGACGAGGTGCGCCGCAGGCGTCGGCTGCTGGCCGAGCACGGTGCCGCGAGCGTCGCGGAGCTCACGGACCCCCCACCGGCGATCGTGCTGCTCGTCGACGACTGGCACGGCGTGGTCGACGGCGACGGGCCCGCGCAGGCCGCCCTGCAGGAGCTCCTGGGATCCGGGAGCGCCGCGGCGGGGGTGACGGTGTGTCTCGCGGGCGACGAACGGCTGCTGCGCGGGCGCCTGCTGACCCGCCTCGACCACCGGCTCTGCCTGCGGCTAAACAACCCTGCCGACGCCACCGCCCTCGGCCTCGGCCCCCGCAACCTTCCCGACGGGCTCCCAGCCGGTCGTGCTCTCTGGGCCGACGACGGGTGCGAGGTACAGATCCCGCTGCTTGGTGCCGAGCGGTCTGGGCCCGCCCAGGTACAGGCGCTGCGCACGATCGCTGCGACCGCCCGCGCCCGGCACGGCGAGCCCGCCGTCGAGCGCGCGCCGATGCGCCTCGACGCGCTGCCATTACGCATCGGGCCCGCCGCTGCCGAGCCGTTGCCGACCGCCCGCTCGGGCCACGTGCTCGCCGGCGTGTCCGGGGACCGGCTGTCCCGGATCGAGCTTCCTCTCGCGCCCGGGGCTCCGGTGCTGGTCGCCGGTCCGCCCCGGTCGGGTCGGAGCACGGCGATCGTGCAGTTGGCGACCGACGCGGCCCGGCGCGGACTAGACGTCGCCCTGGTCGCGGGCCGGCCGTCCGAGATACACGAGCAGGCGATCCGGGCGGGGGTGCGCGTCGTGGCTCCCCCGGACGTCGCGGGCGCGGACCTCGTCGCCGTGGACGACGCCGAGCTGCTGACGGTGGACGACGAGTTCGTGGCGGCGCTCTCCGCCCGGCCCGGCCTGATCGTCGGCGCGACGCTGGACGCCTTCGGCTTCGGGGCTCGCGGCCTCGTGCAGGCCGCACGGCGCCGACCGGGCGGTGTGGTGCTCCTGTGCCCACCGAACAACCTCGCCGCAGAGAACGTGGGCGTGAAGATCGAGCGGGGGAGCGGTTTCACCGGCCCTCCCGGCCGCGCCCTCTTCGCCCTCGGCGGCGAGCTCATCCTCGGCCACGTGATCGATCCCGCCGCGGACTGAGCCTGCTCCCTCGACCATCGCTGAGGAGACCCGCGACCTGCGGCGGTCCACCCCCGTGCGGTCCGCCGTCCTGCTGTTCGCCGGAGGGTGTGGCGCTGAACCATCGCCGCCCGCCGCGGCCACCCCGGTGCCGCGACCGACAGGGTCTGTGTCGAACGCGACCAGGTGATGGCGCAGCAGGCGAGCGCGGCCGCGCTCCTCGCCGCATGGCGAGCCGGTGACGCTGGCCGGATGCGGCAGCCGAGCACCGCCGCCACGCAGGACCTCAGCGGGCCGCTCGTGCCGACGCTGCTCCAGGTTCGGCCGGGAGAGGAGGCGTTCGCGACGACCGAGGACGTCAACGGCGAGGGGAGTGTCGGCGCCTACCTGCGGGTGAGCAGCGGCCACAACCACTACTTCGAGTGGCACACGAGTACGCCCGGGGCTGGCTGGTGGACAGCTGGGCCCCGGACGTCGGCTGAGTCGGGTTACGAGAAGCGCAGGGTGCGGGCGATGGCGTCGAAGACCTCGTCGAACTGGTCGACGAGGTCCAGGTTCGGCGTCATGAACGACAGCGCCGCCATCCGGGACATCCCCTGGACGGGAACGAAGTAGCGGCGCAGGTGGGCGGGCTGCGGCTGGTCCCACGCCGGGTCGTCGACCTCGGTGACACCGGAGACGAGTACGGCCTCGCCCGCGGGCAGGTCGACGGGCATGACCTCGACACCGTCGCCCCCCAGCAGCTCCTCTAGCACGTCCGCCCCACCGATCGGCGGCGACAACGCTAGGGTGACCTGGGCGGACATGACGAACGGCGTCTCCTCGCCCTCCACCTCGACCAGGTCGGTGTAGAACCCGGCGAGCACGACGTCCGCCACCGCGGAGAGCCTCCCGAGCCGCACCGCGAGCGGGGCCAGGAGCGCGACGGCGAGCTCTCGGTTCTCCTCGGCAGCGAGGGGGATCTTCGCCGCGAGCTCGGCCGCCACATCCCCGACCCGCGGGTCGATCTCAACCCAGCCGGGCGGCAAACTGATGCCGACGGAGTGCGGCGGGACAGTGGGGGACTCACTCATCGGGACTCGCCATCGCCTTCACGGTTCGCTTGACCACCGGCTCCGCCACAGCGCCCGCGGAATCCGCGAGCCAGTCGTACTTCGTGTGCTCGCCCAGCATCTCACCGGAATTCGACACGACCTGACCCGCGAAGCTCTTCCAGTTGTCCGGGCCGCGGTCTTGCACGGTGGGATCCCCGAACTCCTGAATGTCCTTCTGGAGGTCGGTCCACCCGTCGCGCAGCTCGAACCCCGCATCCACCGCCTTGCCCCCGGTCCGGAAGGCGGCGGAGGCTCGGATGTACCCCTTGGACCCGATGTCCAGGCTCCTGCCGATGGCCTCCTCCGGGTTCGTCAGCTTCCGGTACTGCGAGGGCGCGCTCTGGATGTCCCGCACGATCCAGTTGCTCGGCTTCCCTGCGTCCGACAATCCCTTTGCCGCCTTGATCGCGCCCAAGCCGCGCAGCCCGAGGGCAGAGAAACCGAGATCGACACCTCGACCCGCGACCTGAGACCAGCTCGCGTTGCCGTAGCGGACGCTGAGCAGAGTGCCGAGGAAGGCAAGGCCCTTGAGCGCGACGGAGGTGATGATCATGGCGGCGGCGATCGGGCCGACGCCGGGGATGAACGAGAACCAGCTCAGCACCGTACCCACGGTTCCGACGATGTCGCCGACGGTGCTGAAGATGTTGAGCCAGGACTGGAACGTCGCGCTCGACGTGAGATCGCGGAAGAAGTCGTCGGCACCGGACAGGAGCCGGTCGATTCGCACCGGTGTCGTGGCGGCGTCCCACGCCTTCTCCCACAGTCCACGGTCGTCATAGCCGGGGGCATCGGCGGCCTTGATCCGGGCGGCGGCGGTGCGGGCGGCGTCGTCGCGGACTGCTTCCGCCTGGGCCGCGAGCCGTTTAGCGGCCTCGACCCGGGCCTGTGCCTGCGCGGCCTCGGATGCCGCGGCGCCCGCCCGGCGGCGGGCGTCGGCGGCCTGGGAGCGGGCGGCGTCGCGCTGGGCTGCGACCCGGCGCTCCCAGTCCTGCATGGCGGCCTGGTAGGTCGGGTCCAGCGGCGCGGCGATCGCGGCCTGTGCCCGCGCCGCGACGATCTTGCCGTCGGCGAAGAGGGCGGTCCCGTCCGCGGTGCGGGCGTCCCGGTTCGCCGTGTCCCGCCGGGAGGCGGCGGCGTCCCGGTCGATCAGGGCCGAGCCGGCGTCGGACTCGGCGCGGCGTGCGGCGGCCTGGGCCTCGTCGAGGCTGCGGGCGAAGTCCCGCAACGCCTCCGACGCCTGGCGGTAGTGCGTGGCCATGGTGATCAGGTCCGGGCCGATCTTGGCCAGCTTGTCCCGAAAGGCGTCCGCGGCCTGGCCGCGCCAGACCTCGGGGCCCGAGCCTCCGTCGAGCGCGCGTAACCGGGAGGTGATCTGCTCGGCCTGGTCGCAGACCTCGCCGTAGGTCGAGGCGAGCCGCAGCGCTACGCCGGGATCGCCCGGGACGGGGTTCCCGCCCAAGGCCTCCCAGCTCATGACGCCCCGCCGTCCATCGTGTCCTCCAGCATCGTCTCGGTCTTCGTGTAGTGCTCCAGCGCCAGGGCCGCGTATTCCTGGCACGCCCGCAGGTTCTCGATCAGCTGGTCGCGCCCGCCCTGCCAGCTCTGCTCGAAGTGGCCGACCGCGTCGGCCACTTCGCGTGCCCCGATCTCGTCCCCGGGCAGCGGTGCCCGCCGGGAGCCGAGCTCGCTGAGCGCGCCGATGAGCGTCGAGAGCTCCTGCTGGATCCGCCCGAGCTCGTCGAAGTCGACGAACAGCTCACCCGGCGCGCTCACCGCCCGGCTCCCGCTCAGCGACCGGCGGCCTGCTGGAGGCCCTGCTCGGTCTGCTCGTAGGTGTCAGCGGCCGTCTGGAGGAAGCGCCCCATGTCGTCCATGGCCTGCTGGATGGACTGGGCGCCCGACTGCCACTCCTGCCAACGGGACTGGAAGGCCTGCGACGCACCGCCCTCCCAGCGCGCGGCCAGGTCGGCGATCTGCGACGTCAGTCGGGTGAGGATGTCGTTGACGTCAGCGGCACCGGTTTGGACGGCGGCGGACTGGGTGCGCAGATCCTCGAAGGTGACAGCGAGCTGAGCCATGGTGATCTCCAAATTGAGTGGGAGCAGGGGCGTGATCCCCGTTGTCCTTCGGGGTGGGTGGGACCACTGTTACCGACCCGTCGCGCGCCGTCGACGAAGAACTCTTCGGTCCGCGCCGGGCGTAACGATTCTCCTTGTCGCGCCGACGTTTCGCTGATGTGAGGGGTGGGGTCATGAGCGCGCAGGAGCCGGTCGGGCGGATCTCCGGGCTGCTCCCGCCGGGCTCCGCGTATCCGGCGCCGGTGGACCTGCGACCGGGTCAGGTGTGGACGGTCGGCCGGCGGGACGAGCGGTTCCTCGCCGAGCGCCCGGACCGTGCAGCACGCCATCTCGGGGTGCCCGACGCACGCCCCGACCTCTCGGTGAGCCATCTCGAGCTCCGGGTCGGCAGCCTGGCTGTGGCGATCAGCTCCAGCCGTAGCGCGGGGGTGGCGGTGGACGGCGTGATCCGGCCGAGTCCTGCGGTGCTGGCGTCGGGGACGAGCTATGTGAGTCCCACAGTCGACGGCCTTCACCTGGACTTCGTCGTCGACATCCTGGTGGGGGACAGTTTCGCGGCCGGAACGGACATCCTCCCCGTCAGCGGCACCACACTGACCCTGCGGATCGACCTCGAGATCGGCTCCGCTCTGTGGCGGGTCGCGCACGCGCTCGCCTGGCCCTGCACCTCGGCGACCCGCCGTCCGCACGTCGTCGGCTGGTCGGGCCGGGACGTCATTGAGAGGCTCACCCAGCTTGGTTGGCAGTCCGCCACTCGTAACGTCACGACCCTGGGGCAGCAGCTGCACACAATCGCGGACAAGGTGGCGAACTGCCTCTTGTCCGACGGGCGTCGCGCCGACCTGGTCTTCCCAACCTGGCCTCCGTGGTCGGAGGGGGAGCCGGACGAGACCCGTGACCAGCGTGCCGAGCGGCGCAACCGAGTGGTGGCGGAAGCCCTGTGGCGGGCGCGAGCAGTGGAGTCGATGGTGATCGACAACGCACGCTGAGTCAGCCAAGGACGGTGGACTCCCCGGAGAGCCGGTCCGCGGTCACGATCGTCCCTCCGTCCGTCGCCTGCCGCGTCACGGGGTTGAGCTGAGGCGCCGGGCTTCGGACGTCGCCCCGCTTGACGATCCCGACCTGGTTCCCGTCAGGCAGGACGATCCAGCCGATGCGAGTCGCGATCCCCGCGACGGTGCGGCGGCTCTGGTAGAGCCCTTCGGCGTCCTTGGCGACCTGCGCCGAGAACGATCGCTGCACACCGCCGACGGTGACGGTGCCGAGCAGGGACAGCTGATCAGCGGTCGCCTCGACCGACGTGCCCTGGGCGCCGCCGTGCAGGACGACTCGGTCACCGTCGATGGTTCCCTCTAGCCAGGCTTCGACGGCCTTGCCGTCGCAGAGATAGCCCGCAACCCGACCGTCCTTGACGCCGATCGCCACCGTCAACTCGTTCCCGCTAGTGCGGCCGGTGTATACGGCCTCCCCGACGACCGGGGTCTGCCTGGTGGGGGTGGCGGCGACGGGTGGAATCGCGGCGGGAGCGGCGGTGGTCGTGGCGCCCGCACGTGTGTCGACCGGCGCGTTCGCCTCAGCGGACGCGCCCCGCAGGGACGCACCGACCGCGACCAGCACCGCGAGCACAGCGACCCCGGCCGCTGCGGGTACGAGTCCTCGGTGCCCGACCACGCGCTTCAGACGCGGTCGCGCGGTCGCCTCAACGGGCGGAGAGGCGGCTCGGCGCCGAGTGGTGTGACCAGAATCCGGGGTCTCCTCGCGCACCGCTGCAGAGGCCTGCGCTGCCGTCGCGTGCGGCACGTCGAGGGCCTCTCGTGCCGCTCGCGCGAGTGCACCGGCAGAAGAGAACCGCTCGGCCGCGTCCTTCGCCATGCCCCGGCCGACCACCTCGTCGAACGCCTGCGTGTGAGGGAGCACCTGGGAGGGATGCGGCGGCGGCACCTTCATGTGCGAGTGCATGAGCATTGGGAGACCCTCGCCCGCGTACGGCGGCCTGCCCGTGATCATCTCGAAGAAGACGCAGGTGAGGGCGTAGACGTCGGATGCCGCGGACACCGCGCCGTCGAATTGCTCGGGTGCCATGTAGGCGAGGCTGCCGAGCAACGCGCCGGTCCGGGTCAGGGAGTGGCTGCGTCCGGTGGTCATCGGGCGGGTGATGCCCCAGTCCGCGAGGTAGCAGAAGTTTGCGAGCCGACCGTCAAGCAGGATGTTCGACGGCTTCACGTCCCGGTGCACCAAGCCGCTCTCGTGGGCTTCGTCCAGGGCGCTCGCGACCTGTTCGAGGAGCACGACCGCGCGCTCGACCGGCAGCGGGCCGGAGCGCTCGATCAGACCGAGCAGGTCTCCGCCGTCGATCAGTTGCATGTCTATGAAGAGCCGGTCGTCGATGGACCCGTAGCGGTGGATGGTCACGACATGGGGATCGCGCAGCTTCGCGACATGGTGTGCCTCGCGGCCGAAACGGTGCTGGAACTCCGTATCGTCCGCGAGGTGCGGAGCAAGTCGCTTGAGCGCCACGTATCGGTCGTGGTCAGTGTCGAGTGCGCGGTACACCTCACCCATGCCGCCGCGGCCGAGGAGCTCCACCAGCCGGTACGGACCGAAGCTCTCGCCCTCACCCATCGCCACACGAAGCCATTCGAGAAGCTGCGAGAACTCGTTACGTTCATCATCAGTTCTGCGGAGCCGGGCTCGCGCCCACTCCGCAGTCGCGCGACTGCGGAGGTCCGTGCCTGCGGCGGCGCGGCTCCCATCAGAGAAGCACGGTGGCATCCGTGTGACATGGCTTGACAGCGTAGGAGCCTGTCGAGGGAAGTGATCTCCGCTATCCGCAAGTGTTCGGCGACGGCGAAGACTGCAGCGCCGGCGCTCGTCCTGGGGCCCAGGACGGACATTCTGGCGTGGAACCGTTGGCGGCCAGGGTCTACGCGGACTTCGACGCCGTGACCGTGCGTGAGCTCAACTACGTCCCGCTGATCTTCACCGACCGCCGGATGCGGGAGCTGTTCGCCGACTGGACAGCGGTCGCCCGGGCCTGCGTGGCGATCCTGCGGCGGGCCAGGACGGGTCAAGAAGGGGGTCCTGGCGGGCGCGGAGGCGGGTCACGACGAACTCGGGGAGCGGGACGACGCGGAGAGCCATGGCGCTCTTGCCGTCATGGACGACGAGGCCCCTGCCCTTGATCGGGTAGACGTTCTGGCGGACGGCGACGACAGGCACACGGCGGACCTCACCGGGGCCGACAATGCGGAGGCCGTCGAGGTCGAGGTCCATCCAGCGGACGGCGCAGATTTCGCCGACGCGGAGGCCGGAGCCGAGGGCGAAGCGGATGAGGTCCGGCATGTCGGCACGGACGGCGGTCCGGTCGGTGTCGACGAACTCGAGGAGCCGGCGGCGTTCCTCAACCGTGAGGCCGCGCGGAGTGGTGGTGGTGAAGCCGCGAGGTGTCTCGATGCGATCCAACTCGCGGACCGGGTTCGTCGGGATGACCTGGTTGAGGACGGCCTGCTGCATGACGCCGCTGACGATGGCTCGGATCATGCGGCGGGTGTTGGCGGCGTGGGCCGGCTTCTCCTCGAACGTGCCGTCACGGTGGCGGACGACCTTCCGGGCCTGCTCGAGGTCGGCGAAGAACGTGTCGAGGCGGGCGACGGTGCACTCGGCCAGTCGGAGCTCGCCAAGCTTGGGGATCGTCACCGGGTACGGAAGCGCAACGGCGCCCTTAAGGCGCGGCGCTCCTCGATGACCGCCACCCTGCGCAGGTCAGCCATTGACTGCCCGGACACACCGCGGAGCAACTCGTTCGCCCAGCCTTGACGTGCCCCGGCGAAGGTGCCTGTCAGTCACGGAGGATCGGCTCCTCATGCACCGCTCGGGTCAGGCCGGGTCCAGACGTGTAGTCGGGTGGTCGCGACCACGAGCGTCCGGCCGGTGTCGGAGAACCCGGCGGCCCGGACCGGCCCGTAGCCGCCCGCGACGACGAGCTGCGAGGCGGTCGGGTCCTCCAGCGGGTCGGGCGCGTCGGGTGGGACGAGCACCACCCCTTCCTCGGGCCAGTCCGGTGCGATGACGGTGACCCACCAGCCGTCGGGCGTGAAAGCACGCAGCCCGCCGCCCCACAGCCCGGCAACTGCGATCCGTTGCCCCTCGAGTGGTCCGATGCCGGGGGCCGACACGGGGTAGGGGTCGTCCTCGAAGTCTGTGTCGTCCGATCTGGCAACCACGTCGCCAGTAACCGCGTCAAGGACCCCCCGCCCGCTGTGCGAGAGCACCAGGAGCAGGTCCGTTCTGGGGGCGAAACCGACAGCAGTCACGCCGGCGATGAGTTGACGCACCACACGCCAAGGCGAGGGCGGGTCGCCGACCTGCTTCACTCGGAGCAGTTGGACGGTGTGAGCGATATCGGTCATGGGCGGCGCTCCTCACGGCCGGTGCCCTGGATAATAACCAGCCGCAGCGCGGCGATGTGGGCAGCGCGCAGACCGAGTTGCGTGCCTCGAGGCGGGTCGGCCGAGATGATAGGCCGGAGTTTGTTCGACTTCGGCTTGTTGACGTCGCGCTCGTTTACGGCAATGGCCAGCAGTCCGACGTAGAACTCGAGCGGCACCTCAAAGGAGCGGATCCGCACGTCCTTTGCGCCCATCCGAATCTTGTCCCGGGCGACCTCCTCCGCACGCTGAGGCTGCCCGAAGTTGAGCCACAGCACCCGGCTGTCAGGGCCGAGCACCTGGGCCGTTCCGCCGGGACCGATCACGATCCTGCGGCCTCTGCTGCCCTCGACCTCGACCCGGTAGACCCGGATCGTGGGGCGGCGGGGAGGCTCGTCGTCGTCGGGTTTCGGCAGCGGTGGCGGGTCGTCGGTGCCCTCCTTCGGCTTGGTCTTCTCGTCCGGGACGGGCTTGTCGACCGGCGGGGCATCGGTGATCGGCGGCGCGTCGGTGACCGGTGGCGCGAGCGGCCCGACCGGTGGCGCGATCGGGCCCACGGGGGGCGCGATCGGGCCGATCGGCGGCACGACGGGCCCGATCGGCGGCGCCTCCGGCACCGGTACGGGCGGTGCCACGGGTGGCAGCGGCGGGGCCACCGGCGGTGCCACCGCTGGCGGGATCTCGGGCGGCGCCTCCGTGTCGGGCGGGGCCTCGGGTGGCTTCACCTCGGGCGGGAGCTCGATGGGTGGGGCGGGCACGTCGTCGTCGGAGAAGTACTTGTAAGCCGCGATACCCCCGAGCGTCAGGCCAGCGACGGCCGCTACCACGGCGTAGGCCACCCATTTTTGCGGAACTATGTCCGTCGGCTCGGGAATCGCGATGTCGGCGCCGATAAAGCCCAGCGCGCCGGTCGCCGCAGCAGCCGCCTCGTTCACGAACGCCCCGGTCGCGTCGGTGTACCGGACCGGATTGTCCCGGGCGTAGGCGTACGGGTTGGTCCCGTCCACCAGGGGCATCGGGTCGCAGGCCGTCCACCGGCCCAGCCAGGGCGAGTAGTACCTGGCCCCGTAGTAGACCAGGCCGCTCTCGGCGTCCCGCTCCTTCCCGTTGTACCGGAAGCGTTTCGGTGACTCCAGGTGCGCGCGCACGGCCAGGTAGCTGGTCGTCCCGTAGGCGGAGAACTCCTCGTAGGATACGACCCTCGCCTTGTCGTCCAGCTCCAGCACGCAGGAGCCGAGCAGGTCCCCGAGCTGGTAGCGGGTGGTTCGCGCCGCCTTCCGGCCCGGCGACGTGCGGGTCTCGACCAGGGCGAGCCGGCGCTGCCCGTCGGCGATGTCGAGGGTGTGCCGCACCTGCCCGGCACGCCGCCCGCGGTGCTCCCGGTCGACCTCGACGCCGTCCAGGTAGACGGTCTCCCGTCTGGGTCTCCCGTCGGGGCCTACCGTCACCTTCCGGACTCGCCTGCCGTCGCCGTCGTAGACGTAGTACGTGCGGTCGCCGGCCGCGCCGCCCCTGACCCGTTGCCGCCGGGTAAGGCTGAGCTGGTCGCGGTGGTCCCAGACGAGCTCCGTCAGGTGCGGCATCGCGGTGGCGTTGCCGTGCTCGTCGTAGTCGTAGCGGACGGGATCTCCACCGCTGTCGACGCTCTCGGCCAGCCGGTTGCCCGCGGCGGCGTACCGGAACCTGCGGGTCCAGCCCGGGTCGCCGGCCGAGGATCGCCGGTGCCGCAGCTCGAGCAGGTTGCCGACCCGGTCGTAGCGGTAGGCCTCGTGGTACCGGGTCATCGCCTGCCCGTCGCCGGCCTGACGCAGCTGCGAGGGCCGGCTTCCCCTCCACGGCGACGTCGGCCCACCCGCCTGCCCGAGATGCTCACGGCCGCTGGCCTGGACCAGGCGGTAGGTCGGGTCGTACTCGTAGTCGCTGCCCGCAACGACCCTCGCGTTGTCGAAGAAGACCGCCTGGCGGGAGCTGTCCTCGACCTGGCTGACGTTGCCGACGGGGTCGTAGCTGTAGCGCAGGTCCTGCACCCGGCGTCTGCCGCCGGAGGGTCGGCGGGTCCGCTGCCGGGTCAGCCGGAACGTCTCGGGGTCGTAGTCGTGCCGGGTCCGGGCGCCGTTGGCGTAGCCGATGGCCAGCCGCTGGCCCTTCGGGTTGTAGTCGATGCCGGTGACGACCGCCTCCCAGGCGGCCGCGGGCTCCCGGCGCAGCTCGACCGCGGACAGCCGGCCGGACCGGTCGTAGGCGTAGCGCACCGCGGCGACCGGCATCCCCCGCGGTGCGGGTCGCTTGGAGATGATTACCCGGTTCAGCGCGTCGTACCTCGACTCGCCGCGGTACCCGCATTCCTCCAGATCCGGGGCCGCCGACCAGTCCACCGGCCGGTCGAACTGCGCGGCCAGCCGCCGCGTGGTCGCCAGCAGGTTTCCCTTGAAGTCGTAGCCGGCGATCTCGACCAGCCCTGCCTGGTCCATCCGGCGGACCACCCGGCCCCGCAGGTTCCTGGCCGTCGCCTCGTCCTCGCCCTCCCCGTAGTCGATCAGGCCGGTCAGCAGTTCGCGGTCGTGGTCCTCGGGGTCGGCGCCGGTGACGTGCTGGGCGACCTTGCGGCGGGCCGTGTCGTAGCTCGTCCGGACGGTGTGGCCGCGCCCGTCCCAGTTGCGGATCGTCTGCCCGGTCGCGTCGTCCAGCAGCCAGCGATGGCCGGAGTCGGGGCTCCACCGGTGGATCTGCCGTCCAGTGACGTCGACGTCCTGCCGCATGGCGACCCGGCCACGCGGGTCGGCGCTGTCGTCGGCGTCGCGCACGACCCGGTCGGTGCCCTCGACGTCGATCTCCCGGCGGGTGGCCAGCAGCTCCCGCTTGCCGTCGCGGTCCAGGCCGTTGTCGGCGAGCGTCAGGAACGGTCGTCCCGCGGGGTCGGAGTGCGTCACCGTCGGCGTGTTCGCATGCGTGGCAGCCTTTTCCGCCGATCGCCTGGCGACCGGCCCGAGCTGACCGGCGATCCTGCGCTGGTACCAGGTGCCGTCCGGGAGGGACCTGGCCGCGTACCCGGCGAGGTCGGAATCGCTGCGCGGGTCCAGCAGCACGGTGTCGTTGACGTCCCAGGTCGCGAGATGCCACGAGCTGAGGACGACCTTGTCGTAGCTGCCGTCGGGGTGGACGGTGGCAATCGGGCGGCCCAACGGGTCGTAGGCCACCAGCGCGCTGACTCCCACGAGCGGCTCGAACTCGAAGCGGTGCGTCCGGCTGGCGAAGGGCTCGTACCGGCGCACCGGCTTGCCCTGGTTGTTCAGGATCGCCCAGCCCGAGCCCACCCAGCGCTCGGTCCCGTCGGCCCCGCCCTCCGCCTGGCCCTTGGCCTGCACGACGCGGCCGAAACCGTCGCTGTACGAGAATGTCTGCTGGAGGCGCACGTCCTCGCCCGGCTGCAGATCGGACGTGTGCCGTTCCCGCGCGATGGTCGCGACGACGGCGGGTCGCCGCTGCTCGGGCGCGCGCGCGTAGGCCCAGAGGTCGTGCACGATCCGGGTTCCCGCGCCGCCCAGCAGGGGCCCGGCGCGGCCCTCGGGGTCGTCCAGGTAGGCGAGCACGGTGTCGTCGTCGGGATCGGTGACGAGGTCGCGCAGGCTGTCGCCGACGTGCTCGCCCCGGCGGCCGCGCACTGCCGTGGCGACCACGAGACCGAGCGCGTCGAAGGCCACCTCGCTGCGGTTGCCGTTGGGGTCCGTCACCTGCGCCGCCTTAAGCACGCGGTAGTCGCGGCGGCTGGCCCGCACCACGTTGCCGACGGCGTCGGTGCTCCGAGCGGGGAGCAGGTCGAACCGGTCGAACGCGACCGAGCTCTCCGTGTCGAAGCCCGGCTGGTAGACCGCGTCCCGATGCCGCAGCGGCAGGAAGAAGTGTTCTGCCGCGTACCGGAACTCGCCGGCCGGGTCGGCCTGCTCGGCCGGGTCGAGGAACGTCCTGCCGGTGGGCAGCCACCAGGTGCCGGCTAGGTGCTCCGGGAACCAGCCACGCCGGTGGGCGGTGGCGCCGTCGATGTAGCCGGCCTCCGTCAGGAGCGCGTGGTCCGGCACCAGCGGCCGGCCGTCCCGGACGAGCACGTCGTCGATTAGGCCGTCCGTCAACGCCAGCGCGAGACTCACGCCCTGCACCGCCCGGACGCCGGCGCGGCCGAGCGCGAGCAGCGCCAGCGGGTCCCCGGCGGCAGCTCCGAGGTCGTCCGGCCGGTACAGCACTCTCGTCCACTCGATCACCCGGCGCTGGGGCGACGCGTGGTCGGGTTCGCGGTGGTAGGCGATCTCGGGGATCGCGGCCACGGCGGCCCGCTCGAAGTCGCCGGCGCCGAGGTGCTCCCCGGTTCCCGCGGTCAACCCGGTGAGCTCGTAGGTGAGGTTCTCGGCGGGTCGGGGCACCGCGTAGTCGTCGGGGTGCGCCTGCACGTCGTCCACCGGCTGGGTGACGGCGTGCTCGGAGTACACGACCAGCGGCCTGCCCTGGACGACACGGTCCGAGTCGGTGGGGAGCGCGCCGTCAGGACGTCGTCGCCCGCAGGCGACCAGCACGTCCCGCCGGACGAGGCCGTACCCGTCGACCTCCAGCGTGATCTTGTGCTCGACCCGCGGGTCGAGCGGGTCACGCTCGAGATGCGTGTTTACGGCCTCGTACACGTGGGAGTGGACGACGGCGTGCCGGTTCCGCCCACGCGGCTGCAGGACGGCGACCCGGTGGCGCTCCTCGGTCACCACGTACGGGTGTTCCTGGCGGTCCGTGCCGTCGAGCGCGTACACCTCCCGGCGCAGGGTGAGGCCGCGCAGGGCGCGCAGGGCTTCGCGCCGGTCCTCGGGTGCGAGCCCGGCCGGCAGGTCCGGCTCGGGCAGCGTGGGCGCGTCGGCCGACATCCCCTGGCGGGGCAGCGGGGCACCGACGTGGAACCAGGTGCGGTTGTAGACGGGCGGGACGTCGGTCTCGTCGCCGAGGTTGGTCCAGTCGGCCGCCGGCACGGCCTCGTAGTTCTCGTGGTTCCACTCCTCCACGAATGCGAAGCCGCGGAACTCGCGCTCGATGCCGTCGAAGTACCCGTCGTGGTAGGCGTACCGGGTGCAGAACCGGTTGCGGCCGATCAGGTCCAGGGTCTCCACCCGCTCAACGACGTGCACCGGAAAGGGTAGGCGCGCCCGCCACGGCCGGCCGGCGAGCCGGTCACGCACGCTGAACCGGGTGGACGGCGCGTACGTCAGGAGCGTCTGCGTGCCCAGGTTGTTGGTGATGCCGGTGAGCAGGAACGGCTTGACGGAGCCGAGCAGGTCCACGTAGCGCAGCTGGCGGCCCACGTCCGAGGGGAGCGGCGAGGACCAGACCAGGCAGGCCGTGCCGGTTCCGAGCAGGTCGACCAGCGACACGTCGACGAGCTGGCCGGAGTACTCGCGCAACTGCAGCCGGTGCGCCGGGGACCAGCCGTTGCCGCTGAGGTTGAGGAAGAGCAGGGCGCCGTCGTCGTCCAGGTAGACCAGGTCGGCCGGGCCGGTGCCGTCCACGTCCCCGATCCGGACCCGCTCCGGCGAGAACGCGTCCGCGGCCGCGAGCCGGGGCGAGTCGTGCATGGTGACCTTGGCGCCGAACCGTCCGTAGCCGAGATTCGGCCAGTAGCAGACGTTCCCGTTGCGGACCCGGACCAGGTCAGTCAGCCCGTCCCCGGTCATGTCGGCCAGGTGGATGGACTCGGTCAGGTCCGAGAAGACCAGCCGTGGCCCGGCATCGTCGTCCCCCGGCACGGGGCGCCGCTGTTCCGCCTCGAAGCCGGCCTCGTCCAGCGACCGGTGCCAGACGAGTGCGTCGTCCCCTGCGATCAGGACGTCGGCGTGCCCGTCGCCGTCCAGGTCCACCAAACGCAGGTCGGGGTCGTCGAAGTCGCGGTTCAGGGCGTGGGCGAAGGGGGCGAAGGGATGCCAGCCTTCGGCGTCGTCGTGTTCCCAGAATCCAGTGACGGGGCCGGCCAGGGCCACGAGGTCGACGGTCCCGTCGCCGGCCAGGTCGAGCAGCTGGACCTGTCCGCCGGGTGACTGGTTCGGGTGCACGGGGAGCTGCCGGACCGGCCCGAACCGGACGCTGTCGAGCGCCGGGCTCTCGTTGCGCTGGTAAAGCCAGCTCGCCTCGGTGGCGGCGAGCACGCCGGCCACCCCGTCGCCGTGCAGGTCCACGAACTCGTATCCGGTGCCGATGCCCTCGGGCAGGTTGCCGAGCACCGAGGATGCGACCGTCCTGACCTCGGGGTGCAGCTCGGGCTCGGAGTAGTCGAACTGCAGCGGCGGGATGCTGCGGGACAGGTACCCCTCGCCGTCCCGCCGGTACCCGGTCTGGCCGACCGCGGTCAGCAGGCTCAAGCGGGCATCGCCGGTATGCGAGAGATCGGTGGAGCGGACCAGGCAGTCGCGGCCGACGCCGTCCTCGTCGGGGAAGTGGTGGAACATCAGCACCCGGCGCAGCAGCCGCAGCGTGCGGACCTCGAAACCGGCTCTGCGGCTGGAGAAGGCGTCCGCCCGGGCGGGCCACGGCCGCTGCACCGCGGAGGTGGGCGTTTCCGGGTCATGGTCGCCGTAGTCGAAGACCACCTCGAAGAGCCAGTCATCGTCGGCGAGGCCTGCGTCGGTCAGCGTCTGCCGGCGCCGACCGGCTGGGTCCAGCGCCGTCCGGCGGTTGCCGTAGCGGATCCTCTTCAGATAGCGGTTGACGGCTCTGGCCGGGCTGTCCGCGGCCCCCCGAGCGAGCTCGTCGGGCCGGGTGACGTCGACGCCGGCCGCGTCGTCCTGCCGGTAGCCGTAGCTGATCGCGTTGCCTTTGTCGTCCTGCTGCTCGCAGATCAGCCAGCTGAAGATCCGGGCCGGGTCGTCGGGGTCGCGGACCCGGGACTCGTCGGTGCCGCCGTAGCGGGTTAGCACGTTGTCCGCCGAGATCGTCCGCCAGAAGACGTCGGCGGGGTCGGTCCGGCTGCTCCACCGCTCGATCCGGGAGAAGGACGACTCGACCCGGGGGCGGTAGCGGCGGACGGTGTAACCGTCTCGGCGGACCTCCGGCACGTCGACGGGCACGAGGTCCTCCAGGCCCGACATTACGAAGACGTCCGACTCCCGCGCGTCGTCGTAGCCAGGCAGGCCCTTCTCCGTCCTCCGGGAGACGGCCACCAGGTCCAGCCGCCAGCCGAGCCCCGCCACACCGTTGCCGAATCCCGAGTCGTACGTGAGGTTCAGCCGGGGGCCGAAGCCCGACCGCCCGGTCGAGGTGGCGACGGGAACGCTGAGCGACCCCGTCCCGGTGCCCGAGTTGACGCTGAACTTCTCGTCGATCCCGCGGACGGCGCCACCACCGGTCGGTAGTTCCACGGCCGGTGCTGCGGTGGGATCAGTGGCCGCGACCATCGCTGCGCTCTAGGTCGTAGTGGACGACGAGGAACACCCGCTCGACGTCGCTGACGGGCTCCTCGAAGTCGAAGACGCCCAGCAGTCGGGGCTCGCCCGAGCGCACCGGCCCGACCTCGACGTCCACCGCGCCCTGGAAGAAGCCGCACCAGGGCGCGCCGCAGACCATCGTGAAGGTGAGGTCGACGTCGGACCCCCACCGATCGGACCAGCGCTCGATCTGGAACTCGACCTCGCGGTGCGCCGAAGGCTGCGCGCCGGCGGCCTCGACGAAGACCTCCAGCCGCTTCACCACCGCCGACCGGTCCCCGTAGGCGTACGCGAAGCAGTCCCGGGACAGCCGCAGCTCCAACCGCCGCGATCCCTCCTGCTCCACGAAACGAGCCCACTCCTGCGGCATCTCGCGCCGGACGTCGATCAAGCGGGTGCCAGCGTCCGGGAGCTGCCGCCGCGCCTCGCCGGTCGCCGCCGCGCGCAGCAGCGGGCCGCCGTCCCGGGCCGTGTAGTTCACGTGCATGATTACGTCGCTGAGCGAGTCCAGATCGAAGTCGTTGTTCTCGGGCGGCATCTCGATCCGCCACCGGCTCACCGCCCCTGCTAGCTCGAACGGCAGGTACCGCTCGTCGCGGAAGTTCAGCTCGAACAGGCCGCTGTCGTTGATGCCGGTCGAGGTCGCGATGGCGTTCCGGGCGGCCAGCACCCTTACCGCGCGCGGGTCGCAGGGTTGCAGGGCATAGCCCGGGGTGCAGCCGCAGTCCTGGTCGCAGGCCTTCCCGCAGGAGCTGCAGTCGGCGGGGCAGCCGGTGCCGCACCCCGTGCAGCAACCCCCCTCGGCGCAGCAGTCGCCCCCGTCCGCGCAGCAGCCGCCCTGCGGGCCGAGCAGGAGGGTGTTGACCCGGGTCGTGCTGCTCAGCAGCGTCAGCCGGCAGTGCACCCCGGCGTAGGGAGTGACCACGCACGGCAGCGACAGCGAAACGCTCTTGATCCGGCGCAGGTAGTGCCCCGGGTAGTCAAGGTCGAAGAGCCACTCGGGCAGCTCTAGCACGCAGGTGCCGGTGACCTTCAGCGACAGGAACGCCGCCGGGAAGAACTTGCGCAGCGAGACGTGCTTGGTCAGCTCGAACTCGCGCTCGTTCTCCGTGGAGAAGGCCTGGTCCATGGTGTGCAGGGACAGTGCCAGCCGCTCGCCGGCCAGCAGGCCCTTGTGCGCGTCCTCCCACGGGGTGTCCGGGAGGAACCGGCGCTGCGTGAAACCCCGCTCGGCGTTGAACGCCCGCTCCGCCTGGGTCGCGGCGCGCAGCGCCAGGTCGTACAGCTGCCGGTAGAGGGCGGCTGTCTCCTTCTGCAGCCACAGGAAGTGGGCGCTAGAGGTGGTCTTGTCGCGCTGCAGGTCCAGCAGCTCCGCGGTGTTCTCGACCTGCCGCTGGGCCGTGTTCAGCTCGCGCAGGGCTGCGGCCCGGCGGCGTTCGGCCGCCAGGATCTGGCGTTCCGCCGCCTGGATCTCGAGCAGGAAGATCGCCCGCTGGTGCTGCCACTCCGCGAGCCGGCGGTCCCAGCCTCCCTGGGTCGAGCGGAGTCCGGCGTTGCCGCTGAGGACGGCAGAGACCTGTTGCTGGATGCGGGCCACGCCCTGGAAGACCTCGGCCAGCTTGGTGCCGATGGGCAGGTGCGTGAAGGCCGTCGTCCCGACGAAAACGTCGGGGATGACGCCCAGCACCGTCCCAATCGCCTCCTGGATGGTGGCGGCCGTGGTGGATGCCGTGCTTGAGGTGGTCAGCTCCTGGTAGTCCAGCTCGCCCGCGCCGAGGCCGTTGGTGATCAGCAGGTCGTAATAGGAGTAGTTGGCCTCCGCGATCTGCTTGGTGATCTGCAGGGCCTGCACCTGCCAGTCGGCGTCGCGCCACTGCTCCTGGCGGACCGTCCGGGCCAGGCCGGCCACCTGGTGCTCCTGCCGAGCCCGGACCGTCGCGAGGTGCTCGCCGTCGCCGCGCTCCAGGGCCGCCTGGAACTGGCCGCCGAAGCTGGCGGCCTGGGCGGCCAGTTGCGCCGCCCGGGCGTGCACGACGCCGAAGCGGTATGGGCTAGTGCCGCAGCAGTCGGCGTCGCACCCGCCGCAGCAGCAGCCGTCGGGGTGGCCGGGGTCTCGGCGCAGCAGTTCCTGCCGCTCCGCGACCTCCTCCCACAGGACGACGAGCCGCGGGTTCAGTTCCGCCGCCGCGGCGACGTAGTCGCGGACCCGGACCTGTGGGTCACCGCCCCCCGGCTCGTGCACCGTCACGGGTGCCGGGCCGAGCAGTCGCTCGGCCGCCGCGTAGAGCAGCCGGGCGCGTGCGTCGCCGGCGGCGGTGCCGCACATCCGCTCGCCATCGCCCCAGGCGAGCAGAGTCTCGATGGACGAAATGGTGACGTGCCGCCGTTGCGCGGTCAGCTCGCCGACCTCGACGCCGGTGCAGCACAAGCTTCGCCGGCCCGTGGCCAGCGCCGGGTGCTCCATCTCCGCGCGGGCCCGGGTCCGGCGGCCCCGCGCCGGCCGGCGGGCCGGGACGGCGACGTCGTCCACCCTGTCTCTCGGCCTGCACCAGCGGTTGTCGCTCGTGACCGAATCGAAGGACACGCCGTACCAGCGCAGCGCCGCCTCGTACGAGCAGCGGGTACGCAGCGCCTCGGCGACCGTGACGGCCTCGCTGAAGGGGTCGAGGGGGAAGAGAGGTGCGCCCGGGTCGCTGTAGACGAAGAAGGGGTAGGCGGGCAGTTCGGGCGGCTCTTCCTCGTCGTCCTGGTCGTCCCCGCCATTTTCGTCGGCGGGCAACGGCGGGACGAACTCGGGGATCGGGTAGGCCTGGTCGGGCACGAGGTCGTACCGGAATCCCGGGTCGGGCGGGGGGACGGCGCCGGGGTCCGCGGCACCGCCGGTCACGCACAGCAGGACGGAGTCCCCGGATCGCCCGACCAGCACCAGGTCCACGTCGGTGACGTCGACACCCTCGCCGATCCGGAGGCCTTCCACCGAGCGCCGTGGCTGCTCGAGCTCGCCGTCGTGCAGCCGGCTCCACATCAGGTGCACCATCGGGTCGGGGGTCCACACCAGCATCGGGGCGGCGAGGTCCTCCTCGTGCCAGCCGGGCCAGTCGGCGACCTGCTCGATGTCGTCATACCAGCGGGTGTCCACCAGCCAGAAGTAGTACTCGCCCACGTAGGCCGCGAGATCCCCGCTCTCGCAGGTGACATCGCCGACGTCCGGGCGCGGGGCGAAGGGCTGGGACGCCGCCGGCGGGCCCGCCGCCGCGACCCTCAGGAAGCGCGCGCCGAGGCGGACCGCCGCCTCGATCCACAGCGGCGAGACCCCGGTCGCCGTGCCGGGCACCTGGCCCGCGGCCGCACGGACCACCGGCGGTACGGGGGCCGCGGGTGCGTTGATCCCGCCGCCATCGCCGTTCCCATCCTCGTTATCGTGCCCGTCGTTGCCGCCGTCCTGCGGGTCGCGGACGACAAACGCGGGTTCGGGCGCGAGCCAGGAGCGTTCGGCCCCGGCGTCCGGCGTGCCGAGGACGTCCAGCCCCTCCCGGACCGGGCTGAGTCGTCGGAGTCTCGAGGCCTCCCGCTGCTGCAGCAGGACCAGGCCCGGATGGGTGGGCAGGCCCTCGGCGTCCCAGTACTCCAGGCCGCCGGGGATGGGGACGGTCAGGGTCGCGCGGCGCAGCTCGTCCTCCAGGAAGCGGAAGGCCTCGGAGGCGCGGTCGCGGTCGCGGCTGACCTCGGCGATGCGGTCCTCCGGGTAGAGCTCCCGCCGCCGCCAGGCCGCCCAGGCGGCGCAGTCCGCGTAGCGCGTGTCCCACTCGCAGAGGAAGTTGCTGTCCGGGCGCCAGGGCGGCTCCAGGCCCAGCCGCGCGCGGGAGACGAGCGTGTTGATCGCGGCGACGGCGTTGCTCACCCGCGTGGCCACCGGCTCGGGCCCGCTCTCGACGTCCATCAGCAGCAGGGCGCTGAGGTCGGCCGCGGCCGTCGCGAAACCCGCGCCCGGCCAGGGCAGCGCGACGCGGTCCATGCGGCACAGGTAGGCCACCAGCGCGTCGCGGGCGTGCACGCGCAGGCAGTCGTCCAGGTGCTGCAGATCCACGAAGCGCCGCGGGGCCGAACCCACGAACCCGCTCCGGACGACGGCCGCCAGGTTCTCGTTGCCCTCGCCGGGAGCGCCGGGATCGTCCGCCGCCCAGAGGTCGGGCCGGGCGTCGCGGATGTCCTCGAAGGCGAATACTGCGACCATCTCCCGCACGATCCGGTCCGCGTGCCAGGCCCTGGTCGCCCACCGCTCGTCGGTGAGATCGCTCGCCGTGACGGCGTACCCGGGGTCGTAGTTCAGCACCAGCTCGGCGTCGCTGAGGTCCACCCCGAGATGCCGCAGCAGTTGGGCAGGATTGTCGGGCTGGTTCTCGGCCGCCTCGTCATACAGCAGCCAGACGGGCTTCTCGGGTGCCGTGCCAGCCGCGGCACGCAACCAGGTGTGGTCGAAAAGCCTCTCCCAGAGGTCGAACAGCGCGGCCCGGCGGACCGTCGAGGGTGCCACCCGGTCGTCTTCCGCGGGGGCTGGCGGATGGTAGCTGTCGAACAGCGGCAGCAGGTTCGGATCGAAGTCGACGCGGTGCGGCTGCCAGCCGGCGGCGTCGTAGAAGGCCAGGCCGGCCATCTCGTCCCGGTGGTCCAGCAGGTAGCCCAGTTCGGACTGCGCGTAGTCCGCGAACAGCTCGGCGGACAGGCCGAACCGCTGCGCGACGAGCACCGCCTTGAACGCCCGCTGGTACGTGCGCCGGGCGTCCCGGAGGCTGCTCACGTAGGTGTCGGACAGCAGCTCGAAGACGACCCCGTTGACCACCGAGTCGTTCGTGCCGGTGCTGAGCCGGTCGCGCTTGGCCACCAGGTACAGGCGCTCGGTCGGGATGACGGTCCGCTCGCCGTCGGTGTCTGGGCCGCGGTACTCGATCCGCAGGCCGGTCCGCAGCGGGCGCTGGTCGTCCAGCTCGTCGTCGCCGGGGCGGTCGCGGATGAGCTCGATCTCCACGTCGTAGGTGCCGCGCCGAAGCCGCAGCCCGGCCGTCTCGAAGCAGTCCTGGTCCTCCTGCCAGTTGTGCGCCAGCAGCACCCAGCTTTTCTGGCCGCGGCGCAGCAGCACCCGCCAGTGCCGTCCCTCGCCGGCGTGCCGGCCCGGCTGCGCGTCGGGTTCGCCGCCCCAGAAGTCGTACGCACCAGCGCGTTCCACCAGCAGCGCGCCTGACCAGGTCACCCGGTAGCCCTCGACACCACCGAGCACCTCGGCGTCACGGGCCGAGATCAGGATGCCGTTGCGGGATCGCGCGTACCGCTGCTGGGCGTCGGGCAGGTCGGCGGACAGCGCGGGGATCAGCGTGGGCGCCGGCGCGTTCCAGGCGTTCGTGGAGGGCCGGATCAGGTCCGTGGTCGGCTGGATCGCCCGCCAGATCACCGTGTCGTCGTCCAGTGTGCGGTACTCGGCCAGCAGGCCGGTCCCGGCGAGTCCCGTAATCGCCGCGAACGCGCCGCCGACCGGGGTCGGGTCCCATCGGACGTCGGGCCGGTGTCCGTCGTCCCGCGTCCACGGCAGCGAGTCGGCGGCGTTCTCGTCGGCCAGCAGCACCGGAAGCAGCCGCCACGCGACGGCGATCGCCTCGGCGCGGGTCGGCGTCGGATCGAGCGAGACCTCCCGGGCGTCGGGGTCCGCCGTCGACAGGACGTGCTCGGCCAGGTGCTCCACGATCACCGCGCACCGCGCGTGGAACAGCGCGAACCGGGCCCGGAACCAGGCCCACCGAGCGTCCTGGTCGGCCTCCGCGTGTAGCCGAGCGCGGGCCTCGTCGAGGTCGTCGAACAGGTAGCCGAAGGCCGCGAGCTCGACCAGGGGAAGGTGGTAAAGGGAGCGGACGGCCTCCTGCTCCGCGGCCTGCAGCGGCCTGATCCGGCTCAGCTTGGTCAGCACGGCGTCGTCGTCGAAGGGCACGGCCAGGGTGAGCTGGTCGGGCCCGGAGGCGTATCGGAACGGGCTGTCGGGGGTGTTCCACATCGAGGCCGGGCTGCCAGGAAGGCCGACTGCATAGCGGCGTTCGGCGGCCGCGACCGGCTCGCCGGCCCGCTCCAGGACGTCGGGGAAGAGGTGCGCGCCGAGGTCGTGCAGGGGGTCGGTGCCGGCGGCGGGAGTCCATCCCAGCTGACTGCCGAGCACCTCCCGGATACGCGTCCAGGTGTAGCCGTCGGGGTCCGGCTCCACCTGCAGCAGCCGTCCGCGCAGCTGCCAGAGCGAATGCTGCTGGTCGTCGTCGGGATCCTGCAGCGGGTCGAGCTCGGCTTCGTCGGCGGGCGCGACCACGGACGGGTCGTCGCCGGCCAGGTGCGGCTGCGCCGTGCAGGCGAACAGCAACTCGCCGATCCCGAACGTCGAGGCGTAGATCTTGGTCAGCTCCTCGACGAACCGCAGCGTGTGGCTGGGCCGGGCGCGCCAGGTGGCCGCGGCGTCCAGCGGGTCGAAACCGCCCAGCTCGGAGAGGACGTCGAGGTTCGTGGCGAGCAGCTTCTCGAAGTCGGGCCCGCGCCTTCGGCAGTCGTGCCGAGCCTGCGCCGCGGCGGCGGTCCGGTCGATGAAAGTCTCGACGTCCTCGGCGTCGAGCGGCGCCGCCGGGTTCCGCCACAGGTCGAGCAGGTCGCCGATCGGCAGGGCCGCGAAGCCGAGGTCCCACCGCAGCATCCCCAGCGCGGCCAGTTGGGGGATGAAGTCGGGGTCGACGCCATTGCCCGAGAACATGCCCAGCACGTCGGCGACGTCGGCCAGGTCGGCGAAGGAGTACCCGCCGCCCGGTTGGCAGCGCAGCGTGCGCCACAGCCGGACGAGGATCGCGAGCCGGCCGAAAGCGATTGTGGCGTCCTGCTCGTCGAAGAAGACCACGTAGTCGGCCAGGCAGCAGGGTTCGCACTCGGGCAGGTCGGCGGCGTCCTCGACCGAGCCGACCGAGCGGACGTGCATCGGCACCAGACCCGAGTTGCTGAGCTCGTACAGGTCGCAGTAGTCCAGGCCCAGGCGCGACAGCAGGACCGAAAGCTGCCGGACGTCGCGGCTCCAGTCCTCGGTCTCGGGCGGGTAGCCGTACAGCTGGACGACGAACGGCTCATTCACCGGGCCGGTGTAGATCGCGTCGTACTCGACCGTGCTGATGCAGAGGTATTCCAGGGCCAGGGGCAGGCGCACCGGGTAGCGCCGAACGTGGCGGGGGAAGTCGGCAGGCTCGGCCTCCCGGTCGCGGACGAACTCGCTGATGTCGCGGCGGAACCCGCGCATCGCGGTGTAGCGGTCAATGCCGAGCGCCTCCAGGTGCCGCCGGTTCAGGTCCAGGGGCTGGGAGTAGGGCAGCTGCGGCGCGGAGAAGTCGGTGGCCAGGGCCGCGTAGGCGCCGGGAGCGCTGACCGGCGTCGCGGGGGACGAGTACTCGGGGACGGCGCGCAGCCAGGTCTCGGCGTCGATCGCGCCGCCGACGTCCGGATCGGTGTCGTGCACCACCCCTGCCGGGACTCCGGTCTCGGCGACGGCCTCGAGGCACTCGTTGACCAGGTCGATGACGGGCACCGGCACGGTGGCGTTCGCCGAGGTCGCCGCGAGGTCGCCGAGCGGGCCGCGGCGACCCTGGACGCCGTCCTCCAGCCGGCCGCCGCCAACCGGGATGTCCAGCAGCGCGCGCAGGTACG
Organism: Pseudonocardia terrae; assembly: GCF_021343995.1. Taxonomy (GTDB): domain Bacteria; phylum Actinomycetota; class Actinomycetes; order Mycobacteriales; family Pseudonocardiaceae; genus Pseudonocardia; species Pseudonocardia terrae. The sequence goes on from NZ_JAJTTE010000016.1 coordinate 85,416, forward strand.
CCAGGTCCCCGGTGGCGGAGAGCTCGCACGGCGGCCGGCAGTCGGTGAGATCGCCTGGGTTGACGGGATGGAAGGTGCCCGGGCCCTCCTCGGGTGTGCCGGTTCCTTCCGCGAACGTCCAGATGTCGGAGGCGAAGGCGTGCGCGGGGCTGCCGATCAGGACGTCCGCGAACTCCTGGCGGGTCAGCCGGCGCACCTGCTCGACCGTCGTGAATCCCCGGGCGTAGAGGGCTTCCGCGAGGCTGAACTGCAGTTCGGGGGTGACACCCAGGCCCGAGGTCAGGTCGAAGACCGCCTCGACGGCGGCCACCGCCTGGGCCAGCCATGCCCGGCCCTTGTCGTCCATCGGCACGGAGGCCACGGCCGCATCGCGGTCGGTCGCGTCCAGGCCGTCGCCCCAGCCCCAGCTGGCGTGACCCGGCAGCGCGCGGTACGCGTCGACAAACGTCCTGATCGGGTCGAAGGCAGGCAGGGCGAATGTGGCTGGGGCGAGCGGGCCCTCGTGATGCGGACCGCCCGCCGTGCTCGTCACCTCGAAGTAGGCCCGCAGCCGGGCGACGAAGCGGCCGACCTGCTCCTCCAGCGAGCCCGTGCCGCCGATGATCGGCGGGAGGACCTCGGGGTGCGCGGTGAAGAGCGCGAGCCAGTCGCCCTGTTCCAGTTCGGGTGGGTTGCCGGCCCAGGGGTCGGCGTCAAGGTTCTGCACGCTGGTCAGCGCGGGGAACGGAGCCGGCATCGTCGCCGCCGCGGCGATCAGGGGCCGCGGGTCGGCGAGCTGGAAGATGGCCGCCAGGACGAACTCGAGGTGGGCGGCGGCCTGCGGCGCGTTCGCGATTACGCCGTTCCAGAAGGGCGCGATGTCGTCGGTCGGGTCGGTGTCGGGCGGCGTCGTCTCGTAGGCGGCGTAACCCTGGGTCAGGGCCAGCCCGACGCCGGACGCGCCGACCGGGGTGATGCCCTGGACGCTGCCCAGCGCGCGCAGGCGGCGGGCGGCCATCTCGACGGTGACGGCGGCGTCCTCGACGATCGTCGCGTCCTCGATGGCCTTTCGCAGCACGTCGAGGATGGTCTTCTCGTCCGAGAGCGTGGCCAGCCGGTACCGCACCTCCGGCGTGACTGTCGTCGGCAGGCCGGCCGCGAGGGCGTAGAAGTACTGCGGCGGTACCTCGAAGGACGGGATCATTGGGACACCACCACGGGCAGCGTCGCCGGCGAAGGCAACCCCGGCAGGACGGGAATGGTGAGCCCGACCCGGGTGGCCGCCTGGGTGTGCTGCTGGCAGGCGATGGCCGCGCTCACCGAGTACGCGAACGTCGCGATCACGTCCGCGTTGGTGGCCTGCGTAGCGTAGTACGTGACGAGGTCGGCCTCGAACTGCTGACGCGCCGTCTCGTCCCCGCCGCGGTAGAGCGTCTCCAGGTCACGGGTCGGGACCGGCAGCGGGTCCAGGGCGTGGTTGGAGACGATCTCCCACGCCAGGTGGCGGCACTGGGCCGGCGTCAGATCCGCCAGGGACGGCGCGCCCGCGCCCGGATCCTGCGCCAGGACGGTCTCCATCGCGGTCCGGACGGCGGCGTAGGGCGGTGCCGAGCCGTCCGTCGGGGTGGCGACGTAGGCACTGCCGGGGGCCAGGCCGACGAGCGGTTTCGGCAGATAGAGGTACGCGGCGACGGGTTCGAGCCCGGCGTAGGCGATCGGCGTGTTGTCGCCGGGGTTCGGCAGGGCGTTCGTCGAGGTGTCGACATTGAAGTGGAACTCCTTCACCTGCACCGTCTGCGGCGGGTTGGCGCCCACCGTGCGGGTGATCACGAAGGCGAGATCCACCGTCTGGTACTCGGGGAAGGGCAGCGGGTCGGGGATCTCGATCGCAGCCGTGGCGACCGGCGCGCGGTCCGCCAGCAACGGCGGGCGCAGGTGCTGCACGATTGTCGCGTCGGGGTCGCCCTCGGTCAGGTAGGCCGCCGACCCGAGCTGGTGCCCGGCGTCCATGCCGCTGGGATCCTCGAAGGACCGGTCGGCGATGGAGATCTCCAGGCCCTCCAGGTAGGGCATGAAATCGTCGCCCTCGACGGGTTTTTGCGGCAGCAGGCGGACGACGACGACGGCCATGACAACCTCCCGGATACGGGCTCTGCAGAGCCTCACCAGACAACCCGGGAGTCGCGACCGCGGTAATGTCCGATCCGCGATCGTGTGTTCATTTCAAGTGATCACGGGAGGGTGCGGCTCGCTAGTTCCCGGCTGTGCCGCACGAAGGAGTGCACCAGCGGCGAAGGGTTGCCCGCACGCCACAGCACCGACTGCTTGTAGTGCACGACTGGATCGGCCAGCGCAACCCAGCGGACGTGGGGGGCATGAGGCCAGACGGCGCGCGGCGCACAGAAGGCCACGTCCTCACGCTGCACCAGGTCGATCGCCGCGCGCACGCCGTCCACACTCCCGGGCCGCGTGTTCGGTGAGAAACCCTCGCGACCGCACAGCTCGACGACGAAGTCGTTGTACTCGGGCGCCTGGTCGCCGTCCCCGCGCAGCAGGATGACGGAGCGCAGTTCGCGCACGGGGATGCTGCGCAGACTGGCCCAAGGGTGTTTGGTGCCGACGAAGACGCCGGCCGGGTCGAGGGCCAGCCGGGCCGTGGAGATCTCCGCCGGCGCGAACCGGGCTAGCCCGACGCCGATGTCGAGGTAGCCACGATCGAGGGCCTCGAACTGCTGCGGCAGGCTCATCATCCGCTGGTGCACGTGTAGGCCGGGGTGTTCCGCGACCACGGTTTCCACCACGGCCGGGATGTGCTCGTAGCTGGCCTCGGTGAAGCCGAGCCGCAGCACCGGGTGTTCTGCAACGGCATGGCGGGCCATAGCGGCGGCCCGGTCCAGGTGCCGCAGGATCCGCTGGGCCTCGGCGATGAAGACCCGACCGGCTAGGGTCAGGGACACTTGGTGCGTGTTCCGGTCGAACAGCCGCGCGCCGATCTCGCGTTCCAGTCGGCGGATTTGCTGGCTCAGCGCCGACTGAACAATGTGTTCGCGCTCCGCCGCGCGGCCGAAGTGCAACTGATCGGCAAGGGTCACGGCATAGCGAAGCTGGCGGATCTCCATCGCGTACTTCCCCCTGTACTGCGGAGTGCGTCGTTGTCATCCGGAATGCCGGTGAGGCCCGTCACGAAGGGGCCACGGGAACAACCATGCGGACCGTGGGGCCATCTGGGGCGTGGCCCAGGGGTGGGATCTGGAACGACATCTACGCCGCAGAGTGCGGCAACCCTTTTGGAAACAAGGATGGCCACCACCCAACGACCCGGGAACGGCGGTGTCCGCGAGCGCCTGCTGCATCTGCTGACGGGAGTCCTGCAGGCATGAACGGTGTCGTGCGCGTGCACGCAGGTGGCCATGGTCGGCCTGCGTTGGTTAGGCCTGTGCGGTTGTTCATCGTGTCCCGCCCAAGCACTCGAGCGCGCACAGGCCAGTGCGAAACCAGCGAACGGCGACGGAAATTTCCTCGAACCGCGGGTGACCAGTGGTTGGGCGCCAGGCGACTCAGTCGGAGATCCCTCAGCCCAAGGTAAGAATGCCGTCGTCGGACATCCGGCGCAGTGCCTTATAGACGGTGTCCTCGGAGCGCGCACCGCATCGTTCGCCTGCAGCATGGCGAGGACGTCTTTGCACCTCATTGGTTCATCTGCCGCAGCGGTCGGTGTTAGCCAAGACGTGGAGGATCACGAGCAGGGGCATTGTGGACCTCCGGAGGGTGGAGTTTCGCTTCTCGGCGCCAACCCGGCCGGCGGAGCCGAGGACATCAAGGGCGCCAGCCATATGATCAACTCACCCACGGCCGTACCGACATGCGTAGATGTACGTATTGAACTCAGAGCGAAGCGGAGTCCTTGCTGGAGGTTCTCGCAGGCTAGGAGTGCATAACGGCTGATGGAACCATGTGGCTCAGATTGGCAGTGGCCAGTCGATCCTGCAGCACCTAGCTGTCAACTTCGCGCCCCCACGGGGGCGACCTGCGCCGACGCCGTGTGATGGCGAAGAGCGATGGCTGGTGTCCTAAGGAGTTCGCTGGCTCCGTCAGGTCGCGGCAAACCGCGGCAGTTGCATGCCTCAAGTTGTCCAGGTCGAGACATCTTCAGAGCAGGTCGGTGTGTCGAGCGATCCTGTAACGCTCTTGCCCTGTGTGACGTGCACTGACATGTGAAGCCGCCCCCCCAGGACATCTTGCGTGATGACTATGCGCGATCACTCGACGTCTTCAAGACGCTTGTTGACGTGCGCTTCCGACTTCTGGTACTGGTACCTGGTGCGGCTGCTGTGACTACAGGATTACTGGGGGCGAAGAATGATCCTGGAGCAGCCCGCTTTGCCCTCGCGCTCCTCGGACTTGTTGCCACTTGTGGCGTTATTGTGTACGAAGTGCGCAACAGTCAGCTTCACGATGCCGTTGTGCATCGCCTAAAGTTCCTCGAGCTACTGCTCGGGCAACCAGCCGCAAGTTTTAGTGGTGTCGGCGGCCTGATGAACGAGCGGCCATCGAAGCCTACGGTTTTGTTGGTGCCACTCTGGCATGATCTGGCGCTTTCTGTTGTTTATGGGGCATCCATTGCCGCCTGGGTGTGGCTGCTCATAAGCTCGCCTTCCCCGGTTCCTGATTTATTGAATGCTAGTTGTGCGAACGGTGTTCCTGCACCGTCTCCGGCATGGTGGCCTTTGGCGTGCTGGCCGTACAGTCCGCTGATTCTTGTCGGGACAAGTGTTATGGCTGGATTGCTCGCTTCTCGCTGTGTCATCGTGCTGTCACGAAGCAGTCGTCCCTCGTCAACCTGTACTGCGATTATCCGCGACCCAAAAGGCTCAATCGAGAGATTGGACGTTGTCGATTCGACGAAGCTTCTCCTGGACAAGCTTGTCGAGCATAAAATGAAGAAGAGTCGGATCTGCGAGCACGATGCTGACCTCGCTTGTCTTCTCGGTTTGGCAGTCCGCGAGGATGTGCGCGGAGTGCTGTTTACTCGAAGACTGCGGTTCATTTTGAGGCATGCTGGCTGTCTAGAGGTTGGGAGCAAGCGGCGCTGCCCGGAGAAGGGTCGGTTTCGCATTGTGGGAGAGCGACGTCGCGCGATCACCTGGATCCAGGCTACCGAAGAGGGAGAGAAGTATCAGGCAATCGAAAGTGCGAGTGAACGTCGAGCCGAGTTGTCGAGGATCCTGACAAGAAGGATGTACTTCTATCAAGAAGTCAAGAAGTTAGTTCCATTGGTCAACGACGCCGAAGAGCTCCACCGGATAGTCTCAGCCGGTACGTACGCGCCCTGGCTTGATCTAGCGCAGATTCGGTTCCGTGTTGATTTGAGTCGCGAGCTAGAGTCCCCTGAGGTCCGTCCGCCTATTTAGACTGTTCCTACTGGTTCGGATAGCTGCGGCGAGATCGGAGCGCATCGAGCAACGCCAGCGTACTTTCAACATTGGTCGGACCGTGGCCGAGTGGGTATCAACCACTACTCGGATTACTCCGCAGAATGATCCCAAGCAGCTGGTAGCTGCGTTGAGGTGTGCCGACTCTGGCAAGGACGTGCTGCAGCCGATCTCCATCGTCTCCGCGCCCAGAACGCATCCAGCCACCGCATGTTGGAGTGCGCGGGCGCTACTGCGGAGTTAGCAGATGTCGGACCACGGCGGCCATGACCGGCTGTGCGGACGGAGGCGGATCGTCGGGTTCGGCGTGGCGACACATCCAGGTGTCGAGATTGCATAACCTCCTCGGCGATGGCCTCAAAGTCGGCGACGGGATCGGACGAGCCGGTCACGAGAGTCACCTCTTTGCGGGTAGCGGCGGATGCAGTGCCGACGATCTCTTCAACGGGCGAGTCCTGGGTGCTGCCAGCTCGCGCGAGGCGAACAGCGGCGACGAGCACTTTCTGCGCGTGAGCAGCAAGACGGACTGCATCCACCACGAGTGCACCGGGGTTCGAGATCGACTGGGTGTCCGCAGGGCACTATGCCGCGAGCAAAGGTGGAGACTGTCCTCCCTGCCTCGGCGAGTTCGAGCTCCGCCACAACTACAACCAGAGTCTCCGGAGCGGTCGCGGTCAGACGGCTGATCTCGGGCATGTCCCGACGGTAGGACCGATCGTGGCTCGTGAACGCGCCAGTTCTTGGGGCTGTGAATAACTGACTGCAGGGCGTCGGCGTGCCTCGGACCGGCCTGTGGCCGGGCTCTTTCTTCGCGATGGGCCGCTTACTCCGCCCGGTCTCACGATCAAGGGTGCTTCGCATCGGCAGCGCCGACGGCTGGGCCGCCCTTCAGCGCGAGCCTCGCCGGGCGGAGTCGGGCGCGGACGGCAGGGGCGGGCGCTTCGCACCGCGCCCCGCTACCGGCCCACCGGCTACATCAGCTTCTCGGGTCGGTTCCGTTCCGGAGCAGAGGAGCCGCGGCCATGACGACCCCGACCCGCAACCACGAGAAGACCCCCGACGCCACCACCCAGAACGGCCCGATCTTCGGGCGCGTCGTCACGGAGCCGCCGATCTCGCAGCCCTGCCCGACCTGCGGGCAGTTCGCCGATGAGGCCCTGGTGCCGGTTGTCGCGCCCGGTCCGCCGGTTCGCGATCTGGTCCCGGATGCGGCGGCCGTCCGGATCGCGTTCCAGACGCTGATCCTGCTGATGGAGGTGCTCGACCGCCGTCGCCCGTGGCTGCAGGTTGCGCACCTCGCGGTCCCCGGTGTCGGTCGCTACCTGCGGGCGGCCCCAGTAAATCCGCGGCTGGGGACAGGGGTAGCGAAGGTCGTCAGCTTCCACCCGTCGCAGCCGAACCGGTGCCGGATCGAGACCGCGAGCTCGTTGCAGGTGCGGGGCCGGCGGCGGGCGCTGGTAGCGACGTTCCAGATCACCGGCGAGGAGGAGTGGATCTGCACGATGGTTCGGATCCTGTGAGCGGCGGCCCCGGCGAGGACACGACACCTCGCCGGGGCCACTCCGGTGGTCGGCTCAGCCTGCAAGGTGCCGCTGGACGGGCGGAAAGATCTGTTCGACGGGGATCAGAGCGGACAGGGCATCGACTCGAACCCAGCGGACCTCGGCCACCGCCGGATCGCTTGCCGCGGGTGTCGAAGCTGTCGCGATCGCAGCGAAGTAGATCATCGACGCGCCGGTCACCGGATGGACGCGCCGGCCCAGCTCATCCGCGACCGTGACCTCGACGCCGGTTTCCTCCAGGACCTCGCGTCGTGCGGCTTCCGAAGGCGTCTCGCCGGCCTCGACCTTGCCGCCAGGGAAGACCCAGGGCGGCTCCCCGTCGCGTCGTTGCACGACCAGCACGCCGCGAGGACCGGTGACGACAGCGACCACGACGAGGTCAGGCACGCTCTCAGCTTCCCGGAGCTCGGTCGCGATCGGGGCATTCTTGGTCAAAGCGCCGCGAAGTCGCCGTCCCCAGTGCGATCATGATCGACAGGACGCGAGATCACGAGCGTGCGGGGGCCGGATGCAGGCAAGGGCGGATCGTGGAGAAGCATGGCTCCACGTGGCCGAGACCGTGGCAGCTGCGCCTCCCGACGGCTCCGACGTCGGGGAGATCATCCGCTGGTACCGGCAGCGTGAGGGGCTGACCCAGCAGGACGCGGCGGAGCTGCTGAACACGACCCAATCGCGGCTGTCGAAGCTGGAGAAGGGGTCGCAGGCGCTACGCGACGTCGTTGAGCTCCGGCACATCGCGGCAAAGCTTGGGATCCCACCGGAGCGTCTCGGGGTGCTGCCGGACAACTCCCGGGATGCGATGCCGAAGGCGGGCGCGGTCAGCGAGGAGCCAGGGCCTGTGCGGACGAGCCAGGAGCGGTGGTGCGAGGTCCGTCATGAGCTCAACGGCAACCGTGCGCTGCTGGGCGATCTCGCATCTGAGCTGTACCCACAGGAGCAACGCGTCGCTGGGACGACGGTGCTTGCCGGGCCCGGCTGGGTACCGGATCAGCCGGTGGATCTCGCCGACGTCGAGATGACCTGGCTGGCTGAGTCTCCGACCCCGATCATCACGGGCAAGGTCGACGAGGCGGCAGCCGTGCGGTCGCTGCGCGCCACGGGCGAGCCCTACGACCGGTACTCGCGCGCGCTGCGCGATCTCGCGCGGCCGAAGCTGCTCGACAACAGAGCGAGCTATCGGCTGCTCTCCGCTGACTGGTCTGGCGGGCGCGGACGGTTCGGCTTCAACTACACCAGCTACTTCGACGTCCTGGACGTCTGCGAGGCCGTCGGACACGAGTTCGCCGATGCGTGGCAGCAGCGCGGGCGCAAGCGGCCCAGCCCGGCAGATCTTCCGCTGCGGCGCCTGATCGAGGATCCCTTCGACCTGGTGGCGCGGCCGATGCTGCCGAGCATCAACACGCTGACGATCCGGCGGGACCCAATCGACGGGCACCGGATGTACCTGCATCAGCGGAATGCGGGCGCGGTCGCGGCGGCTGGTGGGATGTTCCACGTCGTCCCGGCGGGCGCGTTCCAGCCTGCTGCGCTCGCGCCGGCCCATCAGGCCAACGACTTCTCCATCTGGCGCAACATCCAGCGTGAGTACTCGGAGGAGTTTCTCGGCAACGCCGAGCACGACGGCAACAGCGTCGACCCCATCGACTACCTGGGCGAGGAGCCCTTCGCATCCTTCGAGCGGGCTCGCCTGGCCGGCGACTTCCGGGTGTCGGCCTTGGCGCTGGTGCTGGAGCCGCTGACGTTGTGGGTCGAGTTGCTGACCGTCGCGGTGATCGAGGCGCCGGTGTTCGACGAGCTGTTCCGCGACATGGTCTCGGTGAACGAGGAGGGCGCCGCGGTCAGCACGGACGCGGACAAGCCCGCCGTCGGGATCCCGTTCACCTCGGAGGCCCGGGAGCGGCTGCGGGACGAGCCCCTCTCCCCGATCGCCCGAGCGTGCATCGAGCTGGCATGGCAGCACCGGCAGGGACTTCTCGGTCGGTGAGGTCAGCCTCTCGAAGATCACTTCAGTCAATGACTCGACGGCGGCGATTTGGCTGCTTCTCCGAGAAGTGAGACCGAGGATCGAGTGATTGAAGGTGCTTCGAGGCCTGACCGTCGACCTCCAGGACCGTGGGGAGGGTTGTGATGAAGGGTCAGGGTGAAGAAGGCGGCTGGCCGGGGCATAACCTGATCAGTTGATGAGGGTCATTGTCACCGGTGCGACCGGTTTCGTCGGCTACGCGCTCGCAGCCGCGCTCGTGGGAGCAGGTCATGACGTGGCGGCGCTAACGAGGTCGAAGCGCGAGCTGCCAGCCAACGTTCGCCGGGTCGAAGCCGAGCTCCTCGACGCCCCGAGGGTTGCTGCGGCCATGAAGGCTGAGCGGCCTGACGCCGTGTGTCACCTCGCGGCGCTAGTGCGAGTTCGTGACTCGCGCGCGGATCCGGTCGGCTACTGGCGGACGAACGTCGGTGGCACGCTCGCGCTGCTGGAGGCACTTGTCGCACAGGACGAGCCCGTACGGCTTGTGGCCGCGTCGACCTGCGCGGTCTACGGCGAGGACGTGCCGCAGCCGATCACTGAGGCGCAGGTGCCGCAGCCGACGAACCCCTACGGCAGCACGAAGCTCGCTGCGGACCGGGCGATCGCCGATGTTACTGCGACGGGCGCCATCGGGGCGGTGAGTCTCCGGGCCTTCAACATCGCTGGCGGTATCGGCGGTCACGCGGACCCCGATACGAGCCGGCTGATTCCGAAGATCGTTGCTGTGGCGCGCGGCGAGGCGCCCGAGCTGACGGTGAACGGCGATGGGTCGGCTGTCCGGGACTACCTCCACGTCGCCGACATGGCGGACGCCTTCCTTCGTGCCCTGGAGGCGTGCGAGCCGGGCACGTGGAAGGCCTACAACGTCGGTAGCGGGAACCGCTCGACCATCGCCGACGTGATTGCGGCGGCGGAGGAGGTCATCGGGCGGCCGTTGCCCGTCCGGCACAACCCGCCGGCGGACGAGCCGAAGGTGCTGCTCGCGGATCCCTCTCTCGCTGAGAAGGAGCTCGGCTGGCGGCCCGAGAGGTCGGATCTTCGTCAGATCGTCCGAGACGCCTACAACGCTGTGACCAGGAGAGATTCCGTCAGCGAATAGTCGTGCGAGGAATACGCCGCTTCCGACTCGCGACTCCCTCTTGCGGCACCCTGATCTGCGGTTCTCTGTGGTGCATGACAGAGATCGCAGAGTTTCAGCAGCGGGTGGCGGTGCTGCGGAGCCAGCTCGACGAGATCGCCGAGTCGATCGCGGAGCTGCGGGCTATTCGCCTTCGTCGGCTTGCTGCTGCTCGAGCCGGTCGAGCCGGGCGCGAAGCGAGGCAACCTCCTCCTCGAGCCCCTTGAGGGCCTTGAGGACCGGATCCGACGCTTCGTCCGCGTGAACGGATGCCGTCTCGCCGCGGAGGACCTGCTCCAGGTAGGCCGCGGGCCAGCCGAGCGCCTCGGAGATCGCCGCGAGCGTCTGAGGGCGGCGACGACGGGGGTTCAGGTTGTGCTGGAGCTCCCTCAGCGTGGTGAGCGAGACCTTGGCGCTCGACGCGACCTCCATCTGCGTCATGCGCGTCTCGGCGAGGCGTGAGCTGATCGCGGTCGCCACCGCCGACCAGTCCTCACGTTCGCTTTCCACCACGCGCGAAGGGTAGGGCACGCCGATCTCGCTGGCACCGATCGGTGCCGGTGTTGCCCACAAGTCTGTCCAGTGAGCCGCAATATTGACCACAACTGATGCTAATATCAAGTAGTTGAGGGGAGCTGATCATGAGCGAACGCATCGAGGTGCCGGAGCGGTCCGGCTTGCTGATGACCGTTGAGGAGGTCGCAGTCCTGTGGTTCGGCGCAGTGGGGGAGCACGGCTCCGCCAGCGCGAACTGCCAGAAGATCCGCCGGCTGATCCCGGCGCATCTGCCGGCTCGGCGGATTGGGAACCGCTGGTACGTCAGCCGGGCCGCTGCCGAGGCGTGGGCCGCCGGGGGCGACGACGCGCTCGTGATGGCGCACCCGGACACCCGGGCCGCCCGGAGTGGGGAGGTCGCGTGATGGGCGCAGTTGGAGTGCTGATCTTCGTTGCCATCGTCGGGGCCTTCATCTGCTCGAAGGCTCGGTCGGCTGGCGGAGCGATCGCGTTCTCCCTGCTGGCCCTGGTCCTGTTCATCGCCACGCCGGTGGGGCAGGGCCTGCCCGCAGCGATCGGCACGTTCATCAATGCCGTCGACGGGGCCGCGACGCCGGCTCTTACGGGCGGCCCGCAGGAGGCGGGTGCGGGTCGATGACCGACGAGTGGACGCGATGGCGAGACCAGGTGGGACGGCCCGGCGACGGGTTCTTGGCGGGACACAGCCGCCGGGCGGTTCTCACCGCACATCAGCCGACGGCAGGTGAGCTCACGATGGTAGGGCCGCAGTGGATGGCGCGAGCGGCGTGCCGGGACGTCGACCCGGAGGTGTTCTTCCCGGTCGCGGAGTCGGGTCCGCTCCGCGAGCAGGAGGTCACCCGGGCCAAGGAGATCTGCGCCGGCTGCCCGGTGCGTTCGCAGTGCTTGGCCTGGGCGTTCTACGCGTTGCCGTACGGCGTGGCGGGCGGGCTGGATGCCGACGAGCGCAGCGAGCTGCGGGGCGGCGGGGAGAAGATCGCGGCGGAGGACCTCACCGCGCTGCAGCGGTGGTCGCTCCAGCGTGGCGAGGTGATCGCGGCGGGCCGGCGGGCGTTGGCGGCTGGCACCTCGCGTGCGCGGGTAGCGCGGCAGTTCGGCGTCTCCCGACGGACCGTGGATCGCTGGGCGGCCGCGCTGACCGTAGGAAGTGTGCGATGACCGGGGCGCGAGAGCAGCTCCATCGCCTCGCCGAGCGCATCGCCGTCGAGCAGTTCGGCGGCGAGATCGTCGAGGAGCCGATCCCCGGCTACCAGGTGTTGACCCGACGACGTCTGGTGGATCCGTTGTCCGGGGTACGTGCCGCGCGGGCACTCGCGAGCGCTGCGCGTGGCCTGCTCGTCGAGCAGGCCAGGGAGGCGCGCGCCGTCGGTCGCTCCTGGGAGGAGATCGGGGAGGCACTGGGGCTCTCGGACGGCGCTGCGGACGAGGAGCGGGCCGAGGCGGCGTTCGCCGAGATCGTGGAAGGCCGCCGTGCCGAGTCGTATTGGCCCTCGGTCCGGAGCCCGTCGACGTCCTGGCGATGCGGGCCCTGCGGCGAGCTGGTCACCGACTACGGCCTCAGCGGCAGCTCGCACCCGGACGACCAGGAGTCCGGGCACGCCGACACGTGCACTCGGCATCGGGCCGCGCTCGCGGCATGGCGTGCTGACACAGGGTGGGACGACTGATGGTCGACATTGATGTCCTTATCAGTCCGACCCCGCTGATACTGCTGGGACTGGTGGTCGCCGCGGTTCTCGCGTGGAGCCGTCGTGCCCGCGGGATCGCTGTCGGGATTCTGCTCATGGCCGCGTTCCCGCTGGTGACAATCGTGCAGGCGCTGTCGTGGCCGTTCTTGGCTGCGGTTGCCGTGCTCAGCCTGCTGGTCGTGCGGCACCGGTGGTCGCGCTCGTCGTCGATCGTGTCGCGCTGGGGCGCCCGGTCGCGACGGAAGTCCGGTGTGGCCTCGACCATCGATGTGTTCCGGTTCGCCGGATCGGGCGCGATGCTCCGGAAGGCGGGGACCGTACGCCCGTCGCTCGAAGGTGCGACGCGGCGCGAGCTGCTGGCGCTGCCGATCAGCGACGTAGCGGTGCGGCTCTGCCGATCGGGGTCGCAGTGGGTGTGGTCGTCCGTCGAGGACGTCGTGGTGACCGTCGGCGGCCCGCGGTCGGGGAAGTCGGGTTGGCTCGGCGGTCAGATCATCGATGCGCCCGGCGCCGTCCTGGCCACGAGCACTCGGCTGGATCTCCGTGAGCTGTGCACCCCGTACCGGGAGCGGAAGGGGCCGGTCGTCACCTTCAACCCGTCCGGCCTGGGCGGCGTGCCGTCGTCGATCACGTTCGACCCGCTGACGGGGTGCGAGGACCCGGTGGCGGCCGCTGAGCGGGCGGCGGACCTGCTGTCCGCGGTGACCTCTCGCGGCAACGGGGGAGACCGCGAGTACTGGGAGCTGCAGGGCCGGCGGGTGCTGGAGGCCCTGCTGCACGCCGCGGCGCTCGGGCACCGTTCCATGCGCGAGGTCCTGGACTGGACCGCGAGCCCGGAGGCGGCGCACAAGGAGGTCACGGGACTGCTGCGGCGCTCGCCCGAGCCGGCATTCCGGGTGTCGTTCGAGCAGTTCGTCGGCACCAACGACCGCACCCGGACCTCGATCACCTCGACGATCATGCCCGCGCTCGGCTGGCTGACCTCCGCGGCCGCGCGCGAGGCGGCCGGGCTCGGGCCCGAGGGTCCGCGGCCGTTCGACGTCGCGGAGCTCCTAACGACACGCGGCACGGTGTTCCTGCTCGGCGGCGAGGAGTCGCACGCCGCCCCGCTGGTCACCGCCCTGACCGGCTACGTCGCTCGCGAGGCACGTCGGATCGCGGCGACGAAACCCGGTGGCCGCCTGGACCCGGGGCTGCGCTTGGCGCTGGACGAGGCGGCGCTGATCTGCCCGGTGCCGCTTGAGGCATGGACCGCGGACATGGGCGGGCGCGGGGTGACGATCCTGATCGTCGTTCAGTCCCGGGCGCAGCTGCTGGCCCGCTACGGCGAGCACGGCGCGGCGACGATCCTGAACAACGCGGGCGCCGTGATGGTGTTCGGCGGCACCCGGGACCGCGAGGACCTGCAGTTCTGGTCGACGCTCACCGGCGAGCGCGACGAGCCCGCGGACACCCTCGACCCTCGGGGCCGGACCGTGGCGCGGACAACGCGCAAGACACCAGTGCTCGCGCCGGCGCAGATCGCGAACCTTCCCACGGGGAAGGTGCTCGTGATCCGGCGCGGCATCGCCCCGGTTGTCGGACGGGCGCAGATGGCGTGGCGGCGACGTGACGTGCGCTGGTCCCGGTTCTGCGACCGCCGCCCCCGCACCACCGCGCGGCTCGTCGGGCTGGCCGGACGTCTGCCCGGCGCGAAGACGGCGATGGGTCGGCTTGTCCCGGGCTGGCCCGGTCCGGCATTCACCCGCCCCGCCGTCGCCCAGCTGGCCGGGGACGCACTCGTCGTCGACGGCCAGGTCGTCGAGGTCCGAGAGGAGGCCTGACCATGACGACCGACTGGCAGGAGCCGCTGACCGCGGCCGAGGTCGTCGATCGACTCACCATCGCGACCGGGCGGGATCCCGAGGTCGCGTCGGCGATGATCCGCGACTACCTCGACGACACAAGCGAGCGGCTCGGCGTCTCCGTCCACCGCTGGGGGCTCGACGCCGGCGACGTCGACGAGATCCGCCGTGCTTACGAGTGGGTCGACTATGAGCGCGGCGAGACTGCAGCTCAGGCCCGTGCGCGAGCGGCCGAGTACGCCGAGGGTTGGGCGGAGATCGCCGGGACGGCCGACGACAGCCCCGGCTATTCCGGTCATGTCGGTCGGCAGGCCTCCCTCTGGGCCGAGCGAGCGCGCGGCTTCAAGCCGCGAGTCGAGGACGAGGCAGCCCGCGAGGCGGTGTCGGCTGCGACGGTCCGGGACCGACCGGCTGCGTACATCGTCGGCGGCGAGCAACAGGACGGCGACGAGGACGGGTGGTCGCAGTGATCCCGCCGGAGCCACCGGCGGACGTCGCCGGCCTGGCACGGGAGGTCGACGGCCTGCGCCGTGAACTCATCCCGCTGCGCGTGCTGCCCGGCCGAGTCGACGAGCTGTCCCGCCTGCTGGCGGACCTGGCCGAGACCGTGACTGCGCTCCGCGCGCGCTCGACCACCCCGGCGCCGTCCTGGCTCATGGCACCCACCGACGCGACGACGACCGGAACCCTCCTCGACGAGCTCGCCGCCTGGCTCCGCGCGATCTACCTCCGCTACCCGGACGCCGCCGAGTCCTTCCCGGACTGCTGGTGCTGGCACCCGCACGTCATCGAGGAGCTGCTCTGGCTCATGTACGCATGGGCAGCGGCGTACCAGGGGCCGTCGGCGTCGGTCGCACTGGTGGGGGAGTGGCACGACCGCTGGCGGCCAGGGGTCGTGCGCCGGATCAAGGCGACGGCCGGCATCTGCTCGCAAGAGAACCACCAGGACCGCCCCGGCTGGCCCGAGGTGCCCACGGGCGCGCCGGTGGTGCCCGGCGAGGACCAGTTGGGTGCGCTCGCCAAGTGGTGGGCTGATCGCCGCGACGAGCGGGCACCCGAGCCACCGCCGCGTAACAGCGTCACCGGTGACGCGCTGCGAGGCACCCGATGAGCCGGATGGTCGTGTGGCTGCCCGGCCTCGCCGTCGCCATGGGCGCGGCGGCGGCGACCGCCCACGGGCTCTACGAGGTCGCCGTCGCGTCGCGGGTACCGACCGGGATCGCGTGGCTCTACCCGTTGATCACCGACGGCCTGGCCCTCGTCGCGTACGCGGCGACGGCCCGGCTCTCGGGATCGGCGGCGCGGTACGCGTGGGCGGTCGTGGTCATCGCGGCTGGGCTGTCAGGGCTCGCGCAGGCGATCTTCCTGGCGTCCGACGAGACCCTGGAGGCGTCACCGGGGGTGCGGTTCGGGATCGGCGCGTGGCCCGCGGTGGCGGCGGCCGTGGTGGCACACCTGCTGTACCTCCTCGCTGAACCCCAGCCCGTCCACGACGAGGCTGAACGCTCGGGTGTACAGCCGGATGAACGGCGCGTCGTACAGCCCGCAACCGGCGTGCCTGCGGCCGCCGAGCTGGAGACGGCTGGACCTGCCAGACCGGCGGAGTCGCCCCAGCGCGACCGCGCCGAGAGCGAGGCGCGTGCTCATCGCGCCGAGCACGGTCGGCTCCCGACCGTCTCCGAGCTCCAGGACCGCGCCGACGTCTCCCGCGGCACCGCAGCCAAGGCCCTCAAAGCCCTTCGAGACCAGCAGACGACTCCACATCCACTCCAGCTCGTCCCGGCTCCCCAGAACCACGAGAACACGGACTCCAGGACCACCTCATGATCAAGGACCAGACCAGAAAAGATGCTTCACACCTAGGCATCGTGATCAACAGGGCCGGTTCCCGGCGGTGGGCCGGATGCTGAGCATCGCGGTCGGCTACAGCCCCGAGTACCTCCTGAAGGCCGTCGCGACGGGCCGCGAGAACTACTACACCGGCGCCGTCACCGAGGGCGAGCCGCCGGGCCGCTGGTGGGGTGCGGGGGCGGAGAAGCTCGGCCTACGCGGCCTGGTCGACGCCCAGGACATGACCGGCGTCTACGAGCGCTTCCTCGATCCGCGCGAGGAAGGTTTCCGCGACAAGGACCGCTGGGACGAGGTGTTCACCCTCGGCCACACCGGGCGGCGGTACCAGTCCGAGGACGAGTTGTACGCCGCGGCGTTGGCACGCGAGCCGAAGGCGAGCCCTGAACGCCGTGCTGAACTCCGGGTCGAGGCGGGCAAGTCCGCGCGGCGGAATGTCGCCTTCCTGGACGTCACGTTCAGCGTTCAGAAGTCGGTCACCCTGCTGCACACCGCGTTCAACGCCGAGGAGGTCAAGGCCCGTACAGCGGGGGACGAGGTCACCGCCGAGGCCTGGGGCCGCTACCGGCAGGCGGTCGAGGACGCGATCTGGGCGGGCAACAACGCCGGCCTGGCGTACCTCTCGGACAAGGCCGGATATACCCGGCTCGGACACCACGGCGGCGCTGCAGGCCGGTATGTCGACGCGCACGACTGGGTCGTCGCCTCGTTCTTCCAACACGACTCTCGCGAGCACGACCCGCAGCTCCACATCCACAACGCCGTCCTCAACCGGGTCGAGACGCCCCAGGGCGACTGGCGCACTCTCGACTCCCGCGCGATGCACCGATGGCGGGCCGCGGCGGCGGCGGTCGCCGAACGGACCGCCGAGGAGCGGCTGACCCACGCGCTCGGCACGACGTTCGCCACCCGGCCGGACGGCAAGGCCCGCGAGCTTCGGGGTGTCTCGCCAGAGGCGATGGACCTGATCTCCTCCCGACGACGCGACGTCAGCGCCAAGGCTGCCGAGCTGATCGACGCGTTCGAGGAGCGCTTCGGTCGCACACCGAACGGTCTCGAGCGAGACCGGCTCTCCCGGCAGGCGACGTTCGCGACCCGCAAAGCCAAGTCGAACAGCGGCGAGACCCGTGAGGCACTCCTCGACCGCATCGACAGCCGGCTGCGTACGGAGGTCGCCGACGGGCTGGCGGGCGTTGCCCGCTCCGCCCTCGACGCCCGGCCGTCTGCACCCGCCGCGCAGACCTGGTCACCGCAGGCCGTGATCGAGACCGCGCTCGCCGACGTCCAGACCCGAAAGGCCGGCTGGACGCGCTCGGACCTCACTCGAGCGATCAACGCCGCTCTGCCGGACTACCTCGATCTCCCGGCGGGGTCCGACGTGGCCAGGCTGCTCGACGACCTCGCCGACGAGGCGCTGAAGTACGCGGTCCCGCTCGACGTCGCCCGGCCCGGCGAGCCGGACCTGCCCGCCGAGCTCCGCCTGGCGAACGGCCAGTCCGCCTACCAAGCACCGGGCGCGCAGCTCTACGCCACTCGGGACCAGGTTCGCACCGAGCGCATCCTGCTCGCGGCCACCGCCGACCGCGACGCGACCGCGCTGTCCGAGGCTGCGGCCCAGCGGTTCCTCGACGATCTGCGCACCACCGGGATCGAGCTCGGCGCAGACCAGGCCGCAGCCGTCCGCGGCGTGCTGACGTCCGGGGCGCGGATCGAGTCGCTGGTCGGTCCGGCGGGGACTGGGAAGTCGTTCGTGGTCGGCGCGATCGCCCGCGGCTGGACGGACCCCGTGCTGCACGACGGTTCGAGCGAGCGTCGGGTATTCGGGCTCGCCACCTCGCAGGTCGCGACCGAGGTCTTGGCGGGGGAGGGGCTTCGGGCGCGCAACGTCGCGCAATGGCTGGGCGCCCAGGAACGCGGCGAGCCGGGGTGGCGACTGCGAGCGGGCGACCTGGTGGTCGTCGACGAGTCTGCGATGACCGACACCCCGGCGCTCGCCGCTATCCACGAGCGGGTCGACGCAGCCAGCGCGAAGCTGCTGCTGGTCGGCGACCACAAGCAGCTCGCCGCGGTCGGCGCCGGCGGCGGCATGGACCTGCTGGCCGGGGCCGGTGCCCGCTACGAGCTCAGCGACGCCCGCCGGTTCACTGCGGACTGGGAACGGGCGGCGTCACTTCGGCTCCGGGCCGGGGACGAGTCGGTGCTGCGCGAGTACCACCGGCAGGGCCGGTTGCTCGACGCCGGATCCGCGGAGCAGGCCGAGGCGTCGGCGTCGCGCGCGTGGCTGGCCGACACCCTCGCCGGATGTCGCTCGATCCTGTTGGTCGACACGAACGAGCAAGCGGCACAGCTGTCGGCGTCCCTGCGCGCCGAGCTCGTCCGACTCGGGCGGGTCCAGGAAGCCGGGGTACCGCTCGGGCTGCAGGGGACCTACGCCGGCGTCGGGGATCTCGTCGAGGCGCGTGCGAACGGCTGGGACCTGGCCGGGCAGCTCGGGAACCGGCGCGGCCCGATCAACCGGGAGACCTATCGGGTCACCGGGCTGCGCGAGGACGGTGGCCTGGACGTCGAGACGCTCGACGGCGAGCCGATCGCACTGCCCGCGTCGTACGTCGCCGATCGGCTGGCCCTGGCCTACGGGTCCACGGTGCACTCGGCGCAAGGGTCGACGGTCGACACCAGCCACGTCGTCGTGACGCAGCGGACTGGGCCGGCGGCGCTCTACGTCGGGATGTCGCGTGGGCGGATGTCGAACACAGCTCACGTGACCACGGAGTTCGTCGTCGCTGATCCGGCCGACGGGCGGCCGGACCAGACTCTGCGGCGCGATCCCGTCTCGGCGCTCGCCCTCGTCCTCGATCCGGATGGGCTGACCACGCCGCGCTCCGCGTTGGCGACAGCGACGGAGTCCGCGGTGGAACGCGGGTCGATCCGCACCGCGGCCGAGCTGCTCACCGACGCCGCCCACCTCGCCGCTACCCAGCGCACCGCGACGTGGCTCGACGATCTCGCCGCCGAGGGCGTCCTGAGCATCCGGGACCGGGCGCGGATCGCCGCTCAGGACGGCGCGGCGTCGCTGACCCGCGTCCTGCGCAGCGCGGAGCTGGCAGGCCACGACGCGCGGCAGGTGCTGACCGAGGCGGTCGCGGGCCGTTCGCTCGACGACGCCCGCAACGCCACCAACGTCCTCTACTCGCGCATCACCGATCGCCACCGCTTCGACCCGACCGGCACGACCTGGACCGACTGGACCCCGCGCGTCGACGACCCGGAGTGGCAGCGCTACCTCGACCGACTCGCGTCCGCCGCCGACGGCCGCGCCGTCGAGCTCGGCGAGGAGGTGGCACGCGAGGCACCGCGGTGGGCGGTCGACGCGTTCGGCCAGCCACCGGCCGAGGCGATCGAACGAGAGGCGTGGGTGTCCCGGGCCGGGCCCGTGGCCGCGTACCGAGAGCTGCGCGAGCACACCGGCGAGGACGCGCTCGGGCCCGCGCCGAGCCCGGGCCAGGTCGAGGCGTTCGCCGCCTATCGCGCGGCTTGGCGGGCCCTCGGACGCCCGGAGATCGACCGCGAGGAGATCGAGATGTCCGACGGCCAGCTCCGGCTGCGGGTCCGCGCGGCCGAGCGTGAGGCGGCGTGGGGACCGCGGTACGTCGCCAACGAGCTGGCCGGCACCCGTCAGGCTGCTGAGGCTCTTCGGCAGAAGGCGGTGCTGCTGGCCACCGAGGCCGCGCAGAGCGACGAGCCGGATCGGCTGCTGCGCGAGAGCTGGGACGCCGAGGCCCTCGCCGCCACGCTCGACGAACGCCAGGGGCAGCTCCAGGCGCTGGATGACATCCGCTCGCGCTGGCTCGCTCACACCGCCGCCACCCGCGCGGCGGGAGACCGCGCCCAGGCCGAGCTCGCCCTCCGGCACGCCGACGACGTCGAACCCGAGCCGCGGGTCACCGCCGAGGAGTGGCTGGCGGCGCACCGGGCCGCCGATGCCGAGGACGACCGGCACCGCGAGATCACCGAGGAGTACGAGCTCGACGCCGGCCAGACCGACGAGCACGAGGCGCCGCAGGACATCCGGGAGATCGCTGCCGCCGAGGAGCCCGTACGCGGTGAGGACGCCGTCCGGGTGCCGTCCGCGGACGAGACCTCCGCAGCCATCGACCGCGCCCACCGGGCGCTCGCGGAGATCCAGGCCCGCGAGGTCTACGACGTCGCGCGCGAGGCGGAGGAGCAGCAGTACGTGCAGGCCGACGAAGCCGAACTCACCGAGGAGGACGCGTGGGAGCGAGCATGAGGTCAGCTGACCGGCGTCAGGTCCGGTACCGGACCACTGGACCGCCACGCCCAGCGCAGGGTCGCGGCGACCGCCTCCACGAAGCCCGGCCGCGTCGCGACGAGCGGTGGGGGAGGAGTGCGCGCGGCCATCGTCTCCGCCGCCAGGAACTCGGCCTCGATCAGCTCCTCGGACGCAAGGGCCGTCGCCTTCGTGATCGGCGCCGGCGTCGGCATGCGGTGGCCGTTCGAAGTCTCGGTGACTGCGCGGGCCATCCAGCGGCACGTCAGCGCGACACCGCCCGCGGTCCAGTCGGTGATCCCGCGCTCGCCCTGCGCTCGCGACTGCTCCTCCGCGGCGCTCCAGAGCGCGGCGAACTCCCCGAGGGGCACGCGGAGGTTGCCCGGCGGCATGCGGTCGAGGTGGCGCTCGGTCACGCGCACACACCGAGGATCCCATCCAGGACCGACGAGGTCACGGCGCGAGGTGAGCACGATGCCTGAACTGCTCCGGGCTGCGCTCGGGCACGCTGCGCGCGAATGGCGGGTCTTCCCACTGCGGGCCGGGGACAAGCGGCCGGCCATCAAGAACTGGGAGGCGCGGGCCACCACGGATCCGGCGCGGATCCGAAGGGCGTGGCTGCGGGACCCGCGGTTGAACGTGGGAATCGCCTGTGGCCCTTCAGGCCTCGTCGTAATAGACCTGGACACCTCGGACCACGGCTCGGTCCGACCGGCGGAGTGGGACCGACCCGGCATCCGCGACGGCGTCGACGTGCTGGCTGCGCTCGCGGCCGACCACGACGAGCCGTTGCCCTGGGACACGCTGTCCACGCAGACCCCCTCCGGAGGGGAGCACCTCTACTTCACTGCACCTGCCGGGTGCCGGATCCGGAACAGCGCTGGCCGGCTTGGCTGGCTGATCGACGTCCGCGCGGCGGGCGGGTACGTCGTCGCGGCCGGCTCGGTGGTGCGCGGGCGGCGGTACCGCAGCAGCGAGCACGACGAGGTCGCTCCGCTGCCGCCATGGATCGCCGAGCTCCTGCACGACCCTCCGGCCCCGCGACCGGACCTCGGGCCGGTCCTCGAGATCGTCGGCCGCCGTTCGCAGTACGCCGCCGCGGCGCTGCGCGGCGAGGTCGACCGCGTCCTGGCCTCGGGTCGAGGCAGCCGCAACTCCACGCTGAACAAGGCGGCCTTCGCGCTCGGGCAGCTCGTCGCCGCCGGGCTGCTCCCGGACGGCCTTGCCCGCTCAGCGCTTGCGGAAGCGTCCGCGGCCGTCGGTCTTCCGGCGAGCGAGGCGGACCGCACGATCCGCTCTGGGCTCACCGCCGGCGCCCGGCAACCCCGCACCGCACCGATCGGGAGTGAACGACCGTGACCCAGCGCCGCAGCGCGCGCGACATCCTCGCCGGTCTGGACGCCGACCGCCGCCTCGCCGTCCTGCACGGCGAAGACGCAACACAGCCGCAGGGGTGGGAGGCCGACCCGACCCCGCTGACCCCGCGCCGCCTGGTTCCGCCGTTCCCGGTTGATGCGCTGCCGCCGTGGGTGGCCGACATGGTGTTGGCGGTCGCGGAGTTCACTCAGACCCCGCTCGACCTGCCGGGCTGCCTGGCCCTGGCAGCGCTCTCGACCGCCGCGGGCGGTCGGGCGGACCTGGAGGTCCGGGCGGGCTGGCGGGAGCCGCTCAACCTTTACACGGTGGTCGCGATGCCGCCGGGCTCCCGGAAGAGTGCGGTCTTCGCGGCGATGACGGCGCCGCTGCTGGAGGCGGAGCGGCACCTCGTCGAGCAGTCTCGCCCGCGGATCGCCGAGGCGGAGCTGGCGCGGAAGGTCGCGGTCGCGGAGGCCGAGCGGCGCGCGAAGCAGGCCACTGCCGCGCGCGACCGGCTGACCCGGGAGGAAGCGCTCGCGTCGGCGGCCGAGGCTTCCGTCGAGGCCGAGCAGCTGGTCGTGCCGCCGCTCCCACGCCTGATCGCCGACGACGTGACCACAGAGGCTGCGGCATCGCTCCTCGCCGAGCAGGGCGGTCGGCTCGCGGTGCTTTCAGCGGAGGGCGGGATCTTCTCGACCCTCGCGGGCCGCTACTCTAGCGGCGTCCCGAATCTCGAGGTGTTCCTGAAGGGCCACGCCGGCGACCTCCTCCGGGTCGACCGGAAGGGCCGCCCGGCCGAACACATCGCCGCCCCGGCCCTCACCCTCGGCCTGGCCTTGCAGCCGGAGGTCCTCACCGACATCGCCCGCATGCCAGGATTCCGCGGCCGAGGCCTTCTCGCCCGGATCCTGTACTCGTTGCCGGAGAACACCGTCGGCCGCCGCCGCGTAGGCGCGCCAGCCGTACCAAGCCCGATCGACCGCGCCTACAGCTCCCGACTGGCCCGCTTGGTCGTCACCCTGGCCGCCCAGCACGAGCCACTCCACTTGCGCCTGAGCGAGGAGGCTAACCAGCGCGTTCTCGACTTGGAGCGCGCCGTTGAGCCCCGACTCGACGCGCACGCCGACCTGGCCCACGTCACGGACTGGGCCTCCAAGCTCACCGGCGCGACCGCCCGCATCGCGGGCCTGCTTCACCTTGCCGAGCTCCTCCCGACGGCATGGCCCCAGCCCGTCGAAGCTCGTCACGTCGAGGCCGCGGCGCGACTCGGTCAGTACTTCCTGGCGCACGCCCTGGCCGTCTTCGACCGTATGGGCGCCGACCCAACGGTGGACGACGCCCGCGCTGTCCTGGATTGGATCGCCCGCACCGGGGCCGAGCACTTCAGCCGCCGCGACGCCTTCACCGGCCTCTCCCGCGCCCGCTTCCGCAAGGTCACCGACCTGAGCCCTGCCCTGGAGCTCCTGGAGGCTCACGGATTCACCCGCCTCGCCGCACCGTCAGCGCCAACCGGCGGCCGCCCGAGCTCACCGCGTTGGGAGGTCCACCCCCGTGCCGCGAAAGCCGCACAAGCCGCAGAAATCGGGGTCTGAGCACCTTCTGCGGCTTCTGCGGCTTGCGCGGCTCGAGCTCGTACTCGCCGAGCACCAGATCCGGAGTCACCCATGGTGCCTCGTGGAGTATCAGAAGGCCGCGTCGGCAATCGGGTTGTGGCCGTACAGTTCATGCAGGTGCTATTCGCGCCGGACTGATCGCTTGGTAGCGTCAGCCCCTTGGGGTCAGCTCACCTAGCTACCACACGCGGGAACGAACTCGACGTCAGAGCGCATCGCTTCGTGCCATGACGCCTCATCCAAGCTGCTGCTCGCGCAGATCCGGCTCTTGAGGACCTCCGCGTCGAGGCTAAGGAGCAGCACAATCCCGTTCGTTCCACCGACCGCTAGGGTCCTGCCGTCCGGGCTGAAGTCGAGGGAGCTCACTGCGGTTCCCTGGTTGCGTAGAGAGTCCCCACGGGGGGCGGCATCGCCCGATTCGTTGACGGTGTACAGGCGGACCTGGGAGTCCCAGCTGCCGGTGGCCAGCAGGGCACCGTCGTCCGCCCAGGCCACGGACATCAGGAACGAGGAGGCGTCGTCGATCGGTTCGCCGGTCGCCACAAGGTTCAACGTGTTGTCTAGCCGCCACAGTCGGGCGGTGTTGTCGTAGCTCGCCGTCACGATCGTGAGGCCGTCGGGCGAGTAGCTCACAGTGGTGCCGAGATCGGTGTGGGCATGCGGGCGATGCGAGAGCTGGGTGGGAGTGGCGGGGGCCGCCACATTCCACACGCGGATGTCCGTATCGGTTCCGGCGCTCAGCAAGGTGCGGGAGTCGCGGCTGAAGGTCAGTGAGGCCACATCCCCCTCGTGGCCGGTGAGGGTGGTGGGGTAACTCGAAGGCGTGGGTGTTCGGAGATCGACGAGCCTGATCTCTCCCGAGGTCCCGCCGACCGCCAGCAACCCAGAGTCCTGGTCGATCTCCATCGCAGTGATCCACCCAACCTCGGACTGAAGCGAGGAGACGTACTCGAAGCCCCCGGTGCCCGCTTTCCAGAAGTGGATGAACCCGTTCTCGTCACCCGCAGCCATCCACCTGGAGTCCTCGGATAGTGCGAACGCGCCCAGCTTCCCGGGATAGGGCGAGGCCCAGGTCCGCTCGACGCGCGGCGATCCGCCCTCCGTCGCCACGTCCCAGATCTGGATCCCTGACTCCGTCCACAGCGCGAGCCGATCACCCTCCGGCAGGTAGTCGACTCCCCGCACTGGGCCCGGGACGGCGATGTAGCTGTTTCGGAGGTGCCACACCCGAGCGAGATGGTCCCGTCCGCCTGACGCTAGCGTCTTCCCGTCGGGACTGAAGGCGATCGAGCCGACGTCCCCGAGGTGTCCGCGCAGCGGCATCCACTGATACCGAGGCTCTGTGGGGTCAACCAGCGAGTACATGACGACCTCGCCCGTATAACCCGCTACCGCCAGCGTCAGATCGTCCGGGGAGTAGGCCAAAGAAGCGACGGCCCCGACTCCGGGCGTCAGGCGCTCCGCCTCGGTCGTCAACGACGACTTGTTCTGTGAGCCGAGGAGCTGCACGGTTCCATCGAAGCTGCCGCTAGCGATCAGCCTCGCATCGCTGGAGTACGCGACGGCAGTCAGCCGCTCGTCGTGGACGGGCATCGTGGCGAGGAGATATGGGCGGTCGAAGTTGCGAACGTCCCAGGTGGCAATGGAGCCGTCGGCGCGGCCCTCAACGAAGGTGGATCCGTAGGCGTCGAAGTCCAGCGAGGTCACCCCGACCCCGGCTGTCGAGATGTCGCGGCCCGCTGGCTCGAAGGGAAGGCCACTCCGTATGGCCCAGAAGCGAATTGCCCCCTCCTCACCCGCGGACGCGAGGATGCCGGTGCGGGCGCTGTAGCTGAGCGCGTTGACGTTCTCACGATGAGCCTGAAGGACCGAGCCGACCCGGCTCGCGTCCCGCACTCGGAAGACCTCGATCCCGCCACCGGACTCGCCGACGGCAACAGTGTCGCCGTCGACGAAGGCGATGCTCAAGACCGGTCTCGCCGTGACAGCGACTCCCGACAGGACCGGGGCCGCGGTGCCTGCCAGACCCCAGAACCGGATGGAGTCGTCGGCTCCGCCCGTGGCAAGAATCCGCCCGTCAGGGCTATACGCGACCGCCATCACATCGGAGGTATGCCCTTCTAAAGCAAAGGAGAGGCTGGCGTTGCCGGACTCGACGAGGTTGGTGTACGCGGTCCCGTCCGGGCGCAGGTCGTAGGCACGCATGTCGAGCTGGGCGGCGGTAGCCACGTCGTCCAGACGCAGTCGGTCTGCGTTTGCGCTGATCGCGCTGGCGAAGGCGAGGCGCTCCTGCTCGCTCGCAATACGAGCCTGCTGGAGTGCGGCCACTCCCCCGACTACGGCGACGAGCGCCAACGTCATCAGCAGGGCGAGCACGGCTCGTCGGATCCGGCGTTGTCGGGTCGCGTGGCCGGTCGACGTGTTGATGAACAGGCGGGCGGCGCTATCAACCTCACCAGTCGTTGTCGACACCCAGGCTGTCGCTGTCTCAAGCCGGGCCCCCCGGTAGAGGAGGTCAGGGTCGCCGCCGGAGCTGGCCCACTCCGTCGCTGCCAGCCGGATTTCCTGACGGGTGATGTTCCCGGCTCGGTCGTCATCCAGCCATGAGCGGAGGCGGGGCCAGGCCTGCAGCAAGGCCTCGTGGGTGATCTCGACGTGGTCCCCGTCCCGGGCGAGGAGCCGCTGCGCGGTGAACCGTTCCAGCACATTGGAGAGGTGCGGCGAGTCGACGGCCTCGTGCAGCTCGGTGGCCGACACCCGCCGGCGGGCGACCTCAAAACCGTCCCCGATCCAGGTAAGCCGGAGGAAGACGGCACGAGCCACGCTCTGCTGCTCCTTCGAGAGCGAGGAGAAGATCGTCTCGGCGGACTGGGTGACAGCGCGACTGACGCCCCCGGACTCCCCGTACCCAGCGATCGTCAGGGTGTCTCCGTGTCGCTGGCGCCACGTCGAGCGCAGGGCGTGGGCGAGAAGGGGCAGCTTCGCAGCGGCCCTCTCGACCTCGGCGTCACCGGACGCTGCGCCAGCGGCGAACCCCAGGTCCCGGAGGAGGACCTCGACGAGCCCCGACTCGAGCGTCAGGCCGAATGTTGCGGCGGGTGCGGTGATCGCGGTGCGGACCTCGGCGATCGACATAGGACCTAGGACTAAAGCCCGCCGCTGCAGCGACTCACGCAGGGTCGAGCTTCGTGCGCAGGCTTCGAAGAAGTCGGACCGCACTGCCACGACCACCAGACAGCGCGGATCCGCTCCGCTCGACGAGATCTTTGAGAGCAGCTGGACGAAGCCTTCCCGGCGGTCCTCCGGACACGCCGTGTAGAGCTGCTCGAACTGGTCGACGACGACGAGGAGCGGCTCCTTGCTCTCGACCTCGCGAAGCCGATCCGACAGCTCCGCAACGGGGTCGTCTGTCGGCGTGAGAGCCACCACCGTCCAGCCTGCCGAGCCCGGGAGGACCCCGTGGCGGAGCCGGGGGATCACGCCGGCATGCAGCAGCGACGTCTTACCCGCCCCAGACGCGGCGAGGAGGACGTGGATTCCGCCTACAGCCACATTCTCGTCGATCAGCGCGAGTAGCTCGGCTATCTGGCGGTCACGGCCGAAGAAGATGTCCTGCTGGTCCGCGGTGAAGGCTGCCAGCCCCGGGTACGGCGCCTGCGTCGCGGGACGCACGGGAATGGCACGCCGGACACCCTGCTCGAAATGAACGTGCAGATCTCGGCCTGCTTGGTTAACAGTCGACTCGTTGTCGGCCAGTGCCTCCATGCGGACCGCGGGGCTGGTCCCGTTTTCTGGATCCCGGTCGGTCTCCGGTTCCACGTCACTCGCCGATGCGCAGGTCTCGGCCTGCCTGGCTTATCCGCGACTTGCCGGACGCCTTCGCCCGCATTGAGACGCGGTACTCCTGCGGCATGCCGGTGTCCGCAGGGACCGCGAACTCGTTGACTATGTCGCGCAGCGGATCAGCAAGCTCCGGATGGGCGGTCAGCAGGCGCTTGAGCCGATTGACGAGCTCGGCCCGAGTCGCCTCTGGGTCCTTCCCTGCGCCAGCCCGCATTTCTTCGAGCTCCGCTCGCATCGTCTTCGCCCGGCCCGATCCAGCCTTCTTCCACAGCGCACTGAACGCCTTGACGACCTGCTCCCAGGCGTCCGTCGCCAAGGTCGTCACGACCGTCGTCGCGGCCTTGTCCGCAAGCGCGTCGAGATCGACACTCAAATCCACGGTTCCTCCGCCTCCGACCTCGCGCCGCGCGGAGTCTTGATCGCTACCTCGGCAGAGGCCCGGGTCGCGTTACCGACCAAGCACGCGCCGTCATCGCCAACGACATCAACGGCCCCTGAACTTCATGGCGCACCTCGCGGCGTGCCGAACCCGCTACGCGAGGCAAACCGCCCGGACGCTCAGAGCGCCCAGATCGGTTGCTGATGGCCGGACTCTGTCGCGCTGGCTTCCCTGTAGGCGTCGAAGAGGGCGTCGAGCAACGTGTCCGTGATGGCCGGGACGAAGCTGCCTCGGCCGATATCAGCGCCCCCAGCAGCCGAGACAGCGTCGATGCTGTGCGGGGCTCGGCGATCGAATACCGAGCGCCACCACTGCAGTGCCGGGCGGCCGTCGCTCCGGATGTAGATCGACACGAGCCCAGATCCTTCGGGCAGCAGGCGGGGCAAAAGGACGACCTCGCCACCCTTGCCGGTGTAGGTCTGGACGTTGGCGAGCCCAGCGGCTGCGATTCGCTCGCCCCAAGCGGCACACGCTTCAGCTGTGGCTCGATGCTCGGGAGAGACTGTCGCGAGATGCTCGCGGAAGGCATCCACGCCCGGAGTTGTGACGCCAGTGCTGCTCGCGGTTTGTGCCGGGGCGGGGTCGCTAGCCGAGCGGTCCGAGAGGTCGATCTTCTCGGGCTCGATGCGCTGCGGGACGACAACGCGCTTGCCCTCGACCTCGTAAGAGGTCACGGTGACGAGGTCGACGATTAGGCCGTGGGTGACGGCCTCGAGGTAGCCGATGAGCCGGACAAGCTCGGCGGGGACTTGGTCAAGGACGAGGACCAGCCGGAGCGCGCCGTCGAGGAGGGCTCGGTCGAGCGTCTGGTGGAAGTCGTCGGGCTCCGCGGCCTCGGCCTGGGCGGTGTCGCGGACGGTGTCATGGAGGCTGCGTCCGGCCAGGTGCTTGGCGAGGATGCTGCGTTCGAACTCCTCAGCGCTGCGGCCGTGGAGGGCGGCGGCGTAGGCCAGGATCTGGGCGACCACCGCCCGGCGAGACTCGGCGTTGTTGCGGAGCTTGACCTCGATGACGACGGGGCGTCCGATGGGTTCAATGGCGACGACGTCGGCGTACCCAACCCGCCGCCGAGCTGGACCTCCCGGCCAAGGACGACGATACGTGGTGAGCCACTGAGAGGTAGCAGGTCCGGCGCGGTGGCGACGAGCTCCTGGAGGGTCTTCTCATCGGGGAACCCCGCCGGGCGCAGGAGCTCCCAGCCGTCCTCGCCCTCCGACCAGATCGCGGTCACGCCGCGACCTTAGCCAGCGTGAGGCTAGGGGCGAGGCGCGGCCTCCGACCGGAGAGGAAGCCGACGCGCGCCTGCGAGCGTCCCCGCTGGCTCGAGGCACCCAACCGGACGAGGAACGGACAGGCTGCGCCGACACGACGAACGCGCTTCGGACATCGCTGTGCGTTCCTGTAAGACTCCAGCCTGTGAGTCCAAGGACGAAGGAAGCCGAGCGCTCCGAGCTGCACAAGACCATCTGGCGCATCGCCAACGACATGCGCGGCAGTGTCGACGGCTGGGACTTCAAGGCCTACGTCCTTGGCATGCTCTTCTACCGGTTCATCTCCGAGAACCTCACCGCCTACCTCAACGAGGCTGAGCGGAAGGCCGGTGACCCCGACTTCGACTACCGCTACCTGTCAACCGCCGACGCTGAGTTTGGGCGCGAGGAGACGGTGAAGGAGAAGGGCTTCTACATTCTTCCCCAAGACCTCTTCGCCAACGTCTGTGAGCGCGCCCGCAACGACGACAACCTCAACGAGACGCTCTCGCGCGTCTTCCACAACATCGAGGCCTCGGCGGTTGGCACTGACTCGGAGGACGACATCAAGGGCCTCTTCGCCGATGTCGACGTAAACAGCCCGAAGCTCGGTCCGACCGTCGCCAAGCGCAACGAGAAGCTGGTCAAGCTCCTCGACGCGATCGGTGCCCTCCACTTCGGGAACGGCGGCTTCACGCACAACACCATCGATGCCTTCGGCGACGCGTACGAGTACCTCATGGGGATGTATGCCGCGAACGCCGGAAAGTCTGGCGGTGAATATTACACGCCTCAGGAGGTCTCTGAGCTTCTTGCTCGGATCGCTGTGGTTGGCAAGACCGAGGTCAACAAGGTGTACGACCCAGCCTGCGGCTCGGGCTCGTTGCTGTTGAAGTTTAATAAAGTGCTTCCGGGCGGAGTACGCAAGGGCTTCTTCGGTCAGGAGATCAATCTGACCACATACAACCTGTGCCGGATCAACATGTTTCTGCACGACATCAACTACGAGAAGTTTGACATCGCTCACGGCGATACGCTAACTGATCCCTTCCACTGGGATGATGAGCCGTTTGAGGCGATCGTCTCCAACCCGCCCTACTCGATCAAGTGGGACGGAGACGCCAACCCGCTGTTGATCAACGACGAGCGGTTCGCGCCTGCTGGTGTGCTCGCGCCGAAGTCGAAGGCCGACCTCGCATTTACGATGCACATGCTGTCGTGGCTCGACACCTCAGGCACGGCCGCTATAGTCGAGTTCCCAGGCGTCCTCTATCGCGGCGGAGCCGAGCAGAAGATCCGCAGGTACCTTATCGATAACAACTACGTCGACTCCGTAATTCAGCTCCCGCCGGACCTCTTCTTCGGCACCACAATCGCGACGTGCATCATGGTGCTCAAGAAGTCGAAGGCCGACAACAAAGTGCTCTTCATAGACGCCTCGGCCGAGTTCACTCGTCAAGGCAACAAAAACAAGCTCACTGGCCAGCACCAGCAGAGGATTCTCGACGTCTTCACTGCTCGCGAGGATGTGCCGTACTTCGCGGCACTAGTCGACCACGATGTCATTGCGGTAAACAACTACAACATCGCAGTCAGTTCTTACGTGGAGGCGGAGGACACGCGTGAGGCGGTCGAAATCCAGAGCCTTAGCGCAGAGATCGCGCAGGCGGTGACGACGCAGGCCGCCCTGCGGGCCGAGATCGACGCCATCCTTGCCGATCTGGAAGTTGACGATGCGGCTGTCTGACCTGCTGTCCAGAGCGCCTGCGAGCAAGGAGGCGCAAGTGGAAGGCTTCCTCGGCGCCCGCCGCATGGGGTGGGGGCAGCATAAAACGATCGAAGTCGGAAAGGTCGCTCTGAACTTCAATTGTAAGGCCTGCGGAGACGCTCGTACGTTCATGTCGGGTCACAAGCTCTCCTGCCTCGTCGTCGGCGACCGTGTTGTGAGCATCGACGCATGTCTGAAATGCCCCGTCTGCGAGGCCGCCGTGGAGGCATGGTTCCTTGTGGTGTCCCGAGACAGCTTGTACGAGCGGGCGCCGACCGTGCGCTTGGAACGCTATGTCGAGAACCGGCGCGGTGTCGCGAATCGGCTTGGAATAGGTTCCGGCGATTTCGATGACCTGTTGGAGCGAGCCCAACTCGCGTACGAGGAGCAGCTCGGCGCGGGAGCTATGGTATACCTTCGAAAGATCTTCGAAGCGCTAACTAAGCAAGTCGCAGAGGTGGCAGGTATTTCAACTACCGGAAGTAGAGGTGGCCGGAAGCCATTCCGTGACCTCTTGCAGGAGGTAGACGCGAGGCATCACATTATTCCCTCGGTATTTTCCAGTGATGGATACAAATTGTTCAGTGAGCTGAGTGAGGTCGTTCATGGCGACTCGAGTGAGGAGGTCGCGCTCCGGAAATACCACCCTTGCAGAAGCCTAGTCATCGGCGTGATCCAGAATGTCGCAAGCAATCAGGAGATGAAACAGGCGATCGACGCACTCGGTTGGGATGTGAACCACCTTGACGTGGCGGCGAGTGGAGACTTGGCGTCATGAGCAAGATTGAGAGACTGATCGCCGAGTTGTGCCCGAGCGGTGTTGAGTTTCGAGCGCTCGGCGATGTCGGACAGTTCGTGCGTGGTGGCGGCCTACAGAAGAAGGACTTTGTAGCCGAGGGATTCCCCTGCATCCATTACGGCCAAATCTACACGTACTACGGGTCTTCGGCCTCCACGACTAAGTCCTTCGTCGAGCCCGCATTGGCTGCGATGCTTAAGAAGGCTGCAACCGGGGACCTCGTTGTTACGACCACTAGCGAGAACGTCGAGGACGTCTGCACAGCCGTCGCATGGCTTGGCGAGGGTGAGATCGCGATTGGGGGCCACTCCTGTGTCTTCAAACACACCCTTGACCCGATGTACGTCGCGTATTGCTTCCAGACCGAGCAATTCGAGTTGCAGAAGCGGAAGTTCGTCACCGGCACGAAGGTCAAAGAGATCAAGGTTGCCGACATCGGCCGGATCAGGATCCCCGTCCCACCAATAACAATTCAGAGGGAAATTGCGTCAGCGCTTGGCGTGATGGAGCAACTTAAAACCGAGCTTCAGGCTCAGCTCGAGGTTGAGCTTGGATGCCGCTCTCGCCAGTATTCATACTATCGCGATCAACTGTTTATGTTCCGCGACGCAGAGGCAGCCCAATGGGTTCCGTTGGGTGATGTTGCAATCAATCATGATTCTCGCCGTCGGCCGGTCACTAAGGCGGCCCGGGAGCCAGGTGAGATTCCCTACTACGGCGCCTCGGGAATCGTCGACTACGTGAGTGACTTCATCTTCGACGGGGACTATTTGCTGGTGTCGGAAGACGGTGCGAACCTGCTGGCGCGCTCAACACCGATTGCCTTCACAGCCTCAGGAAAGACTTGGATCAACAATCACGCACATGTCTTGGAACTTGCTACCTACGCCGAGCGTCGATTCCTTGAGTTCTATTTGAACTCGATCGACCTAACTCCATATATTTCTGGCGCTGCGCAACCAAAGTTGAACAAGGCGAATCTTAGTAGAATTCCAGTGCCACAGCCGCCACTCGAGGAGCAGAAACGGATCGTTGGGATCCTCGACAAGCTCGAGGCCCTCGTGAATAACCTCAGGATAGGCCTGTCTGCAGAGATCGACCTGCGGCGCCGACAGTACGAGTACTACCGCGACAGGCTGTTGATCTTCAAGGAAGCCGCATGACTGAAGCCCCCGACTCCTCGCTCCGCTACGAGCCGATCGCGGTGACCGACGAGTCGACCGTTGTTGCGGCGTACACCCCGGACCCGGCAGAAGCGCAGGGGTATCAGTCTGAGGCTCAGTTGGAGGATGAGTTCATCCGGCTGTTGCAGTCGCAGGCATACGAGCGGCTCACGATCGCCTCGTCTGCTGACTTGGAGACCAACCTGCGTCGACAGTTGGAGTTCCTGAATGACGTCATTTTCAGCGACGCTGAATGGAGATGGTTCTTCGGCAACAAGGTCGCCGCGAAGAACGAAGGTATCGTCGAGAAGACGGCGCGAATTCAAGAGGACCCGATCCAGGTTCTTGCCCGTGATAACGGCACCAGCAAGAACATCAAGTTGATCGATAAGTCGAACATCCACAACAACCGCCTCCAGGTGATCAACCAGTACGAGGCGGTGGGGGAAGGCGGTGGCGTCGACCGGCAGCATCGTTATGACGTCACCATCCTCGTCAATGGTCTCCCGCTCGTCCATGTCGAGCTCAAGCGCCGCGGCGTCGCATTGAGGGAGGCGTTCAACCAAATCAATCGCTACCAGCGAGAGTCTTTCTGGGCCGACGCTGGCCTGTTCGAGTACGTCCAGCTGTTCGTCATCTCAAACGGCACTCAGACGAAGTACTATGCAAACACCACCCGTGCTCGCAGGATTGCCGAAGCCGAGGGTGGGCGGCGTGGCAAGAAGCAGACCTCAAACACGTTTGAGTTCACATCGTGGTGGACCGATGCCGACAACAAGCGGATTGGCGAACTTGCCGCCTTCACCAAGACCTTTCTCGCCAAGCACACGCTACTCAACATCCTGACGAAGTACTGTGTGTTCGACGTCTCCCGCACGCTGCTGGTAATGCGGCCGTACCAGATAATTGCCGCTGAAAGGATTCTTCAGCGGGTCCTTACGTCGACAAACATGAAAAAGCTCGGGAGCGTCGCCGCTGGCGGCTACATCTGGCACACGACTGGCTCTGGCAAGACGTTGACCTCGTTCAAGACAGCGCAGCTTGCCTCGCGGATGGATGGTATCGACAAGGTGCTCTTTGTGGTCGACCGTAAGGATCTCGACTACCAGACGATGCTCGAGTACAACCGCTTTGAGAAGGACTCGGTGAACGGCTCGAAGTCCACCGCCGAGCTCAAGCGGCAGCTCCAGAACCCTAACTCCCGCATCATTGTCACGACAATTCAGAAACTTGCCCGCTTCATCGAGCAGAACCGTGGCCACGAAATTACTTCGGATCACGTCGTTCTCATCTTCGACGAGTGTCACCGTAGCCAGTTCGGTGACATGGGTGCCGCGATTCGCAAGGCGTTCAAGCGCTACCACCTATTCGGCTTCACCGGGACTCCGATTTTTCCGGAGAATGCTGGCGGCCGGCAGCTCGACACCACTGAGTCTGTTTTCGGTGAGCGGCTCCACACATACACGATCGTCGACGCCATTAACGACGGGAACGTGCTCCCGTTCCGTGTTTCCTACCAGAACACGGTTCGGGTCGCCGACCACGTGGCTGACAAGGACGTCGAGGCCATTGACACCGAGGAGGTGTTGATGGCTCCGGAGCGCATCCGGCAGATCGTCACGTACGTCCTGGACCACTTCGACACGAAGACGATGCGTGGCCAAAGCTACAGTCTCGGGGAGAGGCGCGTCCGAGGCTTCAACGCAATCTTCGCCACGGCATCCATCCCGGCGCTAAAGTCCTACTACTCGGAGTTCGCCAAGCAGCAGACCGCGAGGAAGGCGGCGGATCGGTCGTACCAGCCGTTGAAG
The DNA here is from genome assembly GCF_021343995.1 of Pseudonocardia terrae. Lineage (GTDB taxonomy): Bacteria > Actinomycetota > Actinomycetes > Mycobacteriales > Pseudonocardiaceae > Pseudonocardia > Pseudonocardia terrae. The sequence goes on from NZ_JAJTTE010000016.1 coordinate 119,773, forward strand.
GTAGCCACCATCTTCAGCTACGCCGCCAACGAGGACGAGGAAGCCGGCGGCCTGCTCGATGACGAGGCCCTCGACACCAACGCCCTAGACGGATCGTCGCGCGACTTCCTTGAGACGGCAATCGCCGACTACAATGCGACTTTCGGGACTTCGTACGACACCTCCTCGGCGAGGTTCGAGAACTACTACAAGGACCTAGCGCGCCGGCTGAAGGAACGCGACGTTGATCTCGTGCTCGTGGTGAATATGTTCCTTACCGGCTTCGACGCCACGACCCTCAACACCATGTGGGTGGACAAGAGCCTCAAGTCCCACGGCCTGATCCAGGCCTTGAGTAGGACCAACCGGATTCTGAACTCGGTGAAGGCCTACGGCAACATCGTTGCATTTCGGAACCTCGAGTCGGCAGTTGACGATGCGCTCGCGCTCTTCGGCAACCGCGACGCCCGGGGCGTTGTCCTGCTGAAGCCCTACCAGTACTACCGCTCGTCTTACGACAAGTACGTCCGCGAGCTTACCGAGCTGGTGGGGCCCGGCGAGGACCCCTTTGGCGAGGCGGCCGAGAAGAGATTCGTAGTCCTGTTCGGCGAGATTCTTAAGCTGCGCAACGTCCTCACGTCATTCGACGAGTTCGCCGACGATGACTCCCTGACTCCACGCGATCTGCAGAACTACACGAGCACCTACAACACGTTATGGGATAAGCATCGTAAACGTGCTCAGGTGGATAAGGAGTCGTTTCTTGACGACGTGGTCTTCGAGATCGAGCTCGTCAAGCAGGTCGAGGTCAACATCGACTACATCCTCATGCTCGTCATGAAGTGGCGTGAGGCAAAGGCGTCCGGCACGGAGCACGTCAGGCAGGTCGCCGACATCGAGAACGCCATCGATTCCAGTCCGACGCTCCGCAACAAGCGCGACCTGATCATGGACTTTGTCGACTCGATCTCGGTCAGCGACGGCGTCAGCGAAGATTGGCGTGAGTTCATACGCAAGCGCCGTGAGGCCGAGCTGGACGCCCTCATCGCTTCCGAAGCGCTGAAGGTTGACGAGGCGCGTTCCTTCGTCGCCGATGCGTTCCGCGACGGAGCGGTTTCGACGACCGGTACCGCCGTCACCAAGATCCTTCCGCCAGCATCGCGATTCTCGAAGAACAACAATCATGCCGACAAGAAGCGGCGGGTCCTAGGAAAGCTCGTCGAGTTCTTCGAACGCTACGCGGGGCTGGCCTGACGGAACTGAGACCGGCCTAAGGATGTGCTTGACGCGCTACTTCGATAATGCTGCGTCGAGGAAGACGGCGGCGTCGGGGTGGAGTTCGCCGCGGCTGACGTAGGTGTCCTTGAGAAACTTGGCCTGACCCATGAGGTCGGCCTTGGCGCGGTCGGTCAGGGACACTTCGTCGTCGAGGATGGTGGCGTAGGTGCGGCGCCAGGTGTGGGGGGTCATCCAGTCGAGGTCGACCTTCTCGCGGATCCTGCGGACGCTGCGGCGGACGTTGGCGGGCCAGCGGTAGGTCGGGGTGCCGTCGCGGCCGGCGGAGGCGAAGAGGGGCCAGGACGGGTCGAATAGGGGGTCCTGGCGGGCGCGGAGCCGGGTCACGAGGAACTCGGGGAGCGGGACGACGCGGAGAGCCATGGCGCTCTTGCCGTTGTGGACGACGAGGCCCTTGCCCTTGATCGGGTAGACGTTCTGGCGGACGGCGACGACGGGGACTCGTCGGGCTTCGCCAGGGCCGACGATGCGGAAGCCGTCGAGGTCGAGGTCCATCCAGCGGACGGCGCAGATCTCGCCGATGCGCAGGCCTGAGCCGAGGGCAAAGCGGATGAGGTCGGGCATGTCCGCACGGACGGCGATCTGGTCGGTGTCGGTGAACTCGAGGAGCCGGCGGCGTTCTTCGACCGTCAAGCCGCGCGGGGGAGTGGCCTTGTGGCCGCGGGAGGTCTCAATGCGTTCGAGCTCGCGAACCGGGTTGGTCGGGATGACCTGGTTGAGGACGGCTTGCTGCATGACTCCTGAGACGATGGCTCGGATCATGCGGCGGGTGTTCGCGGCGTGCGCCGGGCGCTCCTCGTAGGAGCCGTCCCGGAGCTTCACCATCTTGCGGGCCGACTCGAGGCCAGCGAAGTAGATGTCGAGACGGGCGACCGTGCACTCGATGAGTCGGAGCTCGCCTAGCTTCGGGAGGACCTGCTTCTTGAGGCAGTTGGCGTACGTGTCGGCTGTGGAGTCGGCCCGGCGCTCCTGAATCTTCGCGAACCAGACCTCGGACGCCTCGCGGAAGCGGGAGTGCGAGCCGAGCGCCATCGCCTGCGGGGCGCCGCTGCGCTCACGAAGAGCGTCCTGGATCGCCTTCTGCGCGGTGGCCTTCGTGGGCGCCCAGCGGGACAGCTGGCGGGTCCGGCCGTCGAGGTCTCTGTAACGGCAGCGGGCGAGCCAGCGGCTGCCATCGCGGGTGACCTGGATCTCCCCGTGCGAGCCGAGCTCAAGCGGAGGTCGAGCCATCGCGTACCCCTCCCGGACGGGGTTTTCGTTGAGTTTCCGTTGAGCGGATCTCCGGGAAAAGCTAACAGGCCGGACCGACAACCGGTCTGACCTGCTAGTTTGTGTGCGCCGCGAGGGAATCGAACCCCCAACCCGCTGATTAAGAGTCAGCTGCTCTGCCGATTGAGCTAGCGGCGCATGTGTTCAGTTGTCCTACCGGGTCCTGCGGTGTCCCTTGCGCGACAGGCGAAACGCTATCAGGTGCGTCCTGCGGGCCGTGCAAGGGGTCCGGGACCCCGGGTGAGTGACGGGACTTGAACCCGCGACTTCCTGGACCACAACCAGGTGCTCTACCAGCTGAGCTACACCCACCATCGAACCTCCGGGCCGCCCCGGCGTTCTGGAGAGAACTCTACAAGGTCGTGTCGACCGCGTTCACCGCGGGGGTGCCAGGGCGGCCGCGGCGGCCCTGGCCTCGTCGGACGTCGGTCCGGGGGGCTGTACGAACAGGGTCCGCCGGTAGTACTCGAGCTCGCGGATCGACTCCTTGATGTCGGCGAGCGCGCGGTGGGCGAGGCCCTTCTCGGGCTTGGCGTAGAAGACGCGCGGGAACCAGCGGCGGGCCAGCTCCTTGACCGAGCTGACGTCGATCATGCGGTAGTGCAGGTGGGCGTCGAGCTCCGGCATGTCCCGGGCCAGGTAGCCGCGGTCGGTGGCGATGGAGTTGCCGGCCAGCGGCGCCGTGCCGACCTCGGGCACGTGCTCGCGGACGTAGGCGAGCACGGCCTCCTCGGCCTCCCGCACACTGGTCCGCGACGCCCGGACCTCCTCGGTCAGCCCTGAGCGCGCGTGCATCTCCCGGACGACCTCGGGCATCCCCGCCAGCGCGTCGTCGTCGGCGTGGATCACGACGTCGACGCCCTCGCCGAGCACGTTCAGGTCCCCGTCCGTGACCAGCACGGCGATCTCTATCAGCGCGTCGCGGCGCAGGTCGAGGCCGGTCATCTCACAGTCGATCCACACCAACCGGTCGTTCATGGCCCGCAGCGTATGCGCTGGCCCGCCGGTTGTCGTACGCCTGGTCTACGCTCCGCGACGTGGGGGAGAACACGCTAAGCGCCGCCCAGGAGATCGCCGCCGGCTACGCCACCGAGGGCTCTGCCCTCGAGCTGGGCACGGTCGTGGTCGACGGGCAGGTGGACCCGTCGGCGCGCGTCCGCATCCCGTTCGCCACGCTGAACCGGCACGGGCTGGTCGCGGGCGCCACGGGTACCGGCAAGACCAAGACCCTGCAGGGACTGGCGGAGCAACTCTCCGCCGCCGGGGTCCCCGTCCTGCTGGCGGACGTCAAGGGCGACCTCTCCGGCCTCGCGCGCCCGGGCGAGGACGGGCCGAAGATCCAGTCCCGGGCGAAGGACACCGGGGACGACTGGGTGGCCACCGGCTTCCCCGTCGAGTTCCTCTCCCTGGGCGGGAAGTCCTCGGCGATCCCGATCCGCGCCACGCTCACCCAGTTCGGGCCGATCCTGCTGTCGAAGGTCCTCGACCTGAACGACACCCAGGAGTCCACGCTCGGGCTGATCTTCCACTGGGCCGACCAGCGGAACCTCCCCCTGCTCGACACCAAGGACCTCCGCGCGGTGATCCAGCACCTCACCAGCGACGAGGGCAAGGCCGACCTCAAGGGGATCGGCGGCGTGTCGGCGGCCACGGCCGGCGTCATCCTCCGGGCGCTGGTGAACCTCGAGGCCCAGGGCGGCGAGGACTTCTTCGGCGAACCCGAGTTCGAGCCGGCGGACCTGCTCCGCCAGGTCGACGGCAAGGGCGTCGTCACCCTGGTCGAGCTCGCCGACCAGGCCGCGAACCCCAAGCTCTTCTCCACGTTCCTGATGTGGCTGCTCGCCGAGCTCTACGAGGAGCTGCCCGAGGCCGGCGACCTCGACAAGCCCAAGCTGGTGTTCTTCTTCGACGAGGCCCACCTGCTGTTCACCGACGCGTCGAAGGCCTTCCTCGAGCGCATCGAGCAGACCGTGAAGCTGATCCGGTCGAAGGGTGTCGGCGTGTTCTTCTGCACGCAGCTGCCCACGGACGTGCCCAACGCCGTGCTGTCGCAGCTCGGCGCGCGGGTCCAGCACGCGCTGCGGGCCTTCACCCCGGAGGACCAGAAGGCCCTCGCGAGGACGGTCAAGACCTACCCGGTCTCGAAGGTCTACGACCTGGAGGAGGCGCTCACCACGCTCGGCACCGGCGAGGCGGTCGTCACGGTGCTGTCCGAGCGGGGTGCCCCCACGCCGGTGGCCTGGGCGCGGATGCGCGCGCCGCGGTCGCTGATGGCCGCGATCGGGGGGCCGGCCGTGACCGAGGCGGCCAAGGCCTCGCCGCTCTACGGCAGGTACGGCGAGACGGTCGACCGCGAGTCGGCGTACGAGAAGCTCACGGCCAAGATCGCCGAGGCGGCCCCACCGCCTCCGGAGGCTGCGCCCGCGCCCGAGCGTCGCCGCGAGGAGCGGGAGGAGCCGGGCATGGTCACGCAGATCCTCAACTCCCCGGCCGCCAAGTCGTTCATGCGTTCCATGGCCACCCAGCTCGGCCGGGAGATCACGCGGGGGCTGTTCGGCACGCGTCGACGCTAACGTCGATTGACTTTCGATAGATACCAGTCGATACTCGACGCATGATGGCCGAGCATCGAGCGGTGGCGCCGCTCCGGGTGTTCCTCGTGGTCCTGTTCGCGGTGCTGGTCGTGTTCCAGACCCTGTCGCTGCCGGGGCAGTGGGCGCACATGGCGGAGCAGTCGCCGGAGCTCGCGTACCTCCGCTGGCCGCTGACCGCCCTGTCGGTGTTCTGGGTGCTGTGCGTGCAGGTGGTGGTCGTGGCGACCTGGGTGCTCCTCGGCCGGGTGCGCAAGGACCGGATCTTCAGCGCGGCCTCCCTGGTGTGGGTCGACGCGATCGTGTGGGCGGTCGTCGCGGCGTGGGTGGCTCTCGTGGGTGTGTTCCTCTGGGTCGGTGTCGGGGCGGACGACCCGGGGCTGCCGATGCTGCTGTTCCTGCTGGTCGTCGGCGTCGCCGTGGTGGGACTGCTGATGGTGGTGATGCGGGCCCTGCTGCGGCAGGCCACGACGCTGCGCACCGACATGGAGGCGGTCATCTGATGCCGATCGTCGTGCGGATCGACGTCGAGCTGGCCCGGCGGAAGATGAGCGTCGGGGAGTTCGCCGACCGGGTGGGGCTCACGCCGGCGAACGTGGCGGTGCTGAAGAACGGGCGGGCCAAGGCCGTGCGGTTCAGCACCCTGGACGCGATGTGCCGGGTGCTCGGCTGTCAGCCCGGCGACCTGCTGGAGTGGGTCCCGGCGCAGGACGCGGCGGACGAGAAGGCAGGGGACACGGCGGAGGCCGCCGAGCGGTCCTGAGGCCGTGTCCCCGGCCGAGCTCGTCCCGCTCGTTCCGTGGTCGTCGGACGGGCCGCCCGCCGGCGTCCGTCCGCCGCATCGTCGCGACGAGCCGGCTCATGCTCGTCACGCATGCCGACGCGGAGCGGATGCCGCGTCCGTGAGGTCGTCCCCGGCCGTGGGCCGGGCGGGCCCGCCGTCCGTGCGTGGGAGCAGCCCCGGTGTCGTCGCCTCGGCCAGTGCGACGGCGTCGGCCGCGCCGATGTCGAGGATCCGGTAGCCGCCCTCGCCGGCGGCGGTCACGGCTTGCAGCGTGACCAGGCCGGCGCGCCGCTGGAGGGGGCTCTGCCGGACGGTCCAGCCGATCACGCCGGCGCGCTGCAGCGCCACGGTCCGGCGGGACAGCCCGCCGAGCCGGCTGACGAGGTGGCGCGGGGTGAGCGCGTGCCCGAGCGCCCGGTACCGGTCGGCGGCGAGCAGGGCGGCCAGCGGCACGAGCACCACCGTCCCCGGCCAGATCCACCCCAGGCCCGGCCAGGCCCGCCCGACGACGGCCGCCGCCGCGACCAGCACCAGCACCGGGAGGAGGGCGCGGGTGTACCGGCGCCGCCGCGCGGCCGACGGGTGCGGGAGCAGCGGGGTGAGCGTCGGGTCGGCCTCGGCGGCGTCGGGCGTCCGCCGCAGGGCCGCGCCCGCGACCCGGTGCGCCTCGGCCCGCGGCGCCGGCGGCTGCAACACTCCGCCCTGCGCCTCCCGTCCGAGCCCGGTCGACAGTGCGCGGGTCTGGGCGCCACCGCCCGCGCGCAGCAGCAGTGGCTCGTGCACCCCGACCCCGCGCAGCCGCTCCTCCGCGACCGACAGCGAACGGGTGGTGAAGAGCCCGCGCCGGACCCGCAGGGTGCCGTCGGTCTCGCGGGTCAGCCGGTACCCCCACCAGCGCTCGGTGAACAACAGCAGGGACCCGATGACGGCGACCACCAGCAGCGCCAGCCCCACCAGCCCGACGGCCAGCCACAACGGGGCCGCCGCAAGCCGCTCGGCCGCGGCGTCGACCCCGCCGACGTCGGTGGGGTTCACGCCGAGCTCGTTGAGCACGTTGAACCCGGCGGCCGCGATCGCGCCGATGCCGGCGAGGGAGGAGAAGGTCAGCGGGGCGAACCGCAGCCAGGACCAGTGCAGCCGGGCCAGGACCTCCGCCTCGGGCTCGACCGGCTGCGCGACGGGCGTGCTGCGCGTCTCGGCCGGCCGCCGGTCCAGCAGCTCGCGCCGCAGCGTCTCGGCCTCGGCCGTGCTGACGGCGTCGAGCGTGAGGCCGCCGTGCCGGTGCTCCCCACCCGACTCGGCCGCCCGCACCGCCACCACGCTGAGCCGGAAAGCACGGTGCAGCGGTGACGCCGTGAGGTCGACGGTGCGGATCCGGTCCCGCGGCACCGAACGCCGTTGCCGGCGTAGCCAGCCGCTGTGCAGCTCCACCCGCTCGGCGGTGATCCGGTACCGGGTGGTGCGCCAGCGGACCACGCCCGCGACGACCACGAGCACCCCGATCCCGAGCGTGACCCACGGCCGGACCGGGTCGTTGTTGCTCCCGGTGATCAGCACGACGATCAGCACCGGGACGAACTTGACCAGCGTCCGGACCGGCTCGACGACCACCATCCGCAGGTCGAGCCGGCGCCACGGGACCTCGGTGTCGAGGGTGGGGTCGGCCGGGTCCGCCGAGACCGTCATGTGGCGTCGCCGGGCGTCGCCCGGGTGGTCTCGGTGAGCTGACGGGCGAGCTCCTGGGCGTGCGCGGTGGCCAGGCCGCGGATGATGACGGGCCCGCGCGCACTCGCCGTCGTGACGGTGACGCTGGCCAGGCCGAGCAGCTGCTGCAGCGGCCCGTGCTCGGTGTCGACCGTCTGCACCCGCGAGATCGGCGCGATCCGCCACTCGCGGACCAGCCAGCCGGACAGCGTGTAGACCGCCTCGTCGGTGACCTCCCAGCGGTGGATCCGGAACAGGATCCCGGGGACGACGGCGGCGTAGCAGAGCCCGGCGACCACCGTCGCCACGAGCGTGCCCCACAGCCAGCCCGGTCCGCCGAGGACCAGCGCCACCACCAGCTGGGGGAGTGCGACGATCCCCGCGCCGCCGAGGCCGCGCACCCGCCACCAGCTCCGCGCGCGCGGGTCCACCCGGTGTGCGGGCGGGCGGAGCGGGAGCGCGGTCGGCACGGTGGACCCGGTCTGCATGGGTTCATGCTGCCGAAACCCTCCGGTCCGTGTCGCGGGACCCTCCGGAACCGCGGCGAGCCCCTCGGCCGGGCGGTCCGCCCCGTAGGGTCGGGCGTGTGCGACCCCCGGGATGGCAGCCGCGACTGATCGCCCTCGACATCGACGGCACCACGGTCCACGAGAAGAACCCGCCCAGCCCACGGGTCCTCGCGGCCGTCCGGGAGATCGGGCGGCACGCCGTCGTCACGCTGTGCACCGGGCGCACGGTGCTCGGGGTCGGGCACGTGCTGGACCAACTGGAGCTCGGCGGGCGTCCGGCCACCGGGCGGTACGCCGACCGCTTCGTCGACACCGAGCACACGACCGTCTGCTCGAACGGCGCCGTGGTGCTCGACACCGGCTCGCGCGAGGTCCGGTACGCGATCCGGTTCGAACCGGGGCCCGTCGTCGCGGCGGTGCGCGAGGCCCTGCCGGGGGCGGTGTTCGGGTGCGAGGAGGTCGGCGTCGGGCAGCGGGTCGGCGCGCCCTTCCCCGACGGCATCCTCGCCGGCCGGGTCCGGGTCGTCGACGAGGCCGAGCTCCTCGGCGAGCCGACGCCGAAAGTGGTCGCGTACTGGCCGCACGGCACGCCCGCCGAGGTCGCCGAGCGGATGGCCGACGTCGAGGTCCCCGGCGCCGAGGTGAGCCTGGACCACGAGATGCCGTGGGTGTCGATGGTGCCGGAGGGGGTGTCCAAGGCGTCGGCGCTGGCCGAGGTGGCGCGGGTGCTCGGGGTGGCGCAGGGCGACGTCCTCGCGGTCGGCGACGGCGACAACGACCGCGCGATGCTCCGCTGGGCCGGCCTCGGCGTGGCGATGGGGCAGGCACCGCCCGAGGTGAAGGCCGACGCGGACGAGGTCACCGGCACGGTCGAGGAGGACGGCCTCGCGGCGGTGCTCGAGCGCTATCTCTGAGGGGCGCGCGAACGCTGTCCGTGAACGTCGCGCGGGCGCTCCTCGACCGTCGCACGAGCGCTGTCCTCGAACGTCGTGCTCATCGCCGGTCGTCGCGGCCGAGGGCGGCGAGCTGGGCGGCGCGGACCGGCGCGGTCTGGGCCTGGACGAGGTGGAAGCTCGCCTCGCGGGCCCACCGCTGCTCCGGGCTGGTGCGCAGCATCGCGCCACCCGAACGGGCCGCGACCAGGGCGTTCGCGGCCCGGACGGTCAGGGCGCCGAGCTCGCCGCGCAGGGCCAGCCGCTCCGGGATCCGTTCGCGCGCCGGGACCTCGAGCAGCAGGGCGAGGGCCTCGGCGCGGAGGTGGTCTGCTCGTTCGGCCAGCGTCGCGGCGAGCTCTGCGACCCCGGGCCGGTCGAGTTCCGACAGCGCGCGCAGGACCCGGCGGAGCAGGCCGGTGGTCGCCGCCGTGGGGTTGGCGGTTCGGGCGGCGTCGAGCTCGCGGTAGGCGGGGCCGTCGGCGAGACCGAGAACGGCGTCGGGGCCGACGGCGAGCCCGTCGATCTCCAGCGCGACGGTCCGGGTCCCGCCCATGACCGCCAGCGGCAGCGGCTGGCCGCTCCGGAGGGCGGCGGTGTCGTGTGCCGGGACCAGCGTGAACAGGTACCGGTCGCCGGGTGCGGCGGCAGCGATCATCACGTGGTCGACCAGGCCCCATCCGGTGCACCAGTCGGCGCGCCCGTGCAGTCGCCAGCCGGCGCCTTCGGGTTTCGCGCGGACGGCGGGTGGGCCTGGCGGGCGCAGGTGCGCGATCGCGAGCCCTGCCTGTTCGTCCGCCGACGACAAGGCCGCGCGGTGCGCCGGGCCGGCGTCTCCGGCGGTGAAGTGCGCGGGGTCGAGGCCGGTCACAGCGCCGCGGGCGAGCATCTGCGGCGTGCGGTGCTGGTTGACCACGAACCAGGTTGCCGCGCACGCCCCGGCGAGGACCTCGGTGACCTCGACGTCCCCGAGCGCGTCGGCACCGAGCCCGCCCTCGGCCTCGGGGATCCGCACGCTCAGCAGGCCCGCCGCCGCGAGAGCCCGGGTGTGCTCCCGGCGCACCCCGCGCGCCGGGTCGTCGGCCTCCGCCGCGTGCGGTTCGAGCAGCTCGACGGCGAGCCGCCGGGCCCGGTCGACGGGCCCCTCGGCGGCCGGATTTCGGAGGGGAGCGATCACCGGGGAGACGGTAGGCGCCAGTGCCGTCCGCGGCCGAAGCACGCTGGTGAAGCGTTCGGGCTGCGGCTCGGGCGGTGGGTGGTGGCCCGCCCGGGCCCGGGCGACGCCCACCTCATCGCGCCCGGGCGAGCTCCCGGATCTCGGTGGCCATGAGCGGGGCCATGCGTTCGAGGGTGCCGCCGCAGGAGGTGGGGCGTGCGGGGCCGGGGACCGGCTCGACCCGCACCGCCCACGCCGTACCGCCAGGCCCGGTGACGAGCACCTCGGGACCGTCGATGCGGGCGACGAGGAGGGCGTCGACGTCCCGCAGCCCGGTCTGCGCGCGCACGGCCAGCTCCGCGACCTGCCCGGCGGGCTCCCAGGCGGCGCGGCCGCGGCAGTGCCCGTGCTCCACCTCGCCCTGTCCGGCGGCCTTGCGCGCCTCGATCGCCGAGGCGAGGTCGAGGCGGCCGTAGAGGTAACCGGTGGGCAGCACGAGCGCGGTCGGGGCGAAGCGGTGCCCCCCGAGGTGCGAGCACTCCCAGATCCCGTCCGTCTCGGTCTCGGCGAGCCCGCGGGCGAGCGCGAGCCCGTCGACGGCGCAGCACAGGTCGCGGGTGCCGTGCGTGCAGACCAGCATCAACGGCCGGGTGACGGGTTCGCCGGCGCGGGCGTCGTCGAGCGGGACGGACGCGAGGTCCGCGGGCCCGTCGACGACGAACCTCCCGACCCGCCGGGCCCCGGGGCCGGTGTCGGCGAGCAGCACGGTGCGCGGCGAGTCCGGCGGCGGACGACGCCCGGGCCGCCGGATCAGCAGCAGCCGCCGGCCGGCCGCGCGGGCCCGTTCGACGAGCCCGGCGACGGCGGGATCGGGGTGCCGGTCGACGGTCCGCGGCCACGCGCCGAGGTGCTCGACGCACACGAGCCGGTCGCCGACGGGGGCGGTGCCGGGGAGCGGCTCGGCGAGCGCACGCGCGAGTGCGGAGCAGCGCGCGTCGGTCCTGCCGGCCATTCCGGGACCCTACCTTAGGCCACCCTAAATCGCACGGGTGACCTCGCACGATGCGTTCAGTCCACGCCCGGTAACTCTCTGGTGACCACCTTGCCGGTCTGGTTGCGGGGGAGCTCGTCGAGGAACACCACGTCACGCGGGACGGCGAACCGGGCGGCCTTCTCCTTCACCAGGGCGCGCACGCCGTCCTCGTCGAGGGACGCGCCCTCGCGCAGCACGACGTAGGCCGCGAGCCGCTGGCCGAACTTCTCGTCCGGCACCCCGACGACGGCGACCTCGCGCACCGCGTCGTCCGCGGCGATGAGGTCCTCGACCGGACCGGGGTGGACGTTCTCACCGCCCGAGACGATCATGTCGTCGCCCCGGCCGGTGAGGAAGAGCCGCCCGGCGTCGTCGAGGTGCCCGACGTCGCCGGTGCCGATCAACCCGTCCTGCCGCTCGATGTCCTGGCCCTCGCGGGTGTAGCCCTCGAACGGCAGGTCGTTGCCGACGAAGACGCGGCCGTCGGTGTTCGGCGGGACCCCGCGGCCGTCGTCGTCGAGGATGCGCAGGACCGTGCCGACGGGCGCCCGCCCCGCGGTGCCCGGAGCCTCGCGCAGGTCACGCGGCGAGGCGATGCTCACCCACGAGACCTCGGTGGAGCCGTAGAGGTTGTAGAGGCAGTCGCCGTAGCGGTCCATGAAGTCCTGGGCGAGCCCGGTCGGCAGCGCCGACCCGGAGACGGCGATGATCCGCGGCCGGTGCCCGTCGCGCCACGGCTGCCCGGTCTCGAACACCCGCTGGACCATCACCGGCACGGCGATCACGACCTGGATCCGCTCGGCCGCGACGGCGTCGAGGAAGTCCTCGGGGTCGAACCTCCGGCGCAGCACCACCGTGCCGCCGTGCAGCAGGGTCAGCAGCAGGCCGGCGTTGCCCCAGGTGTGGAAGAGCGGAGCGGCCAGCAGCGTCGGCTCGCCCGCCCGTAGCGGGATGACCGAGAGGATCGACGCCGCGGGCGCGATGGTCGAGATCGGCGGCCGCTGCGCACCCTTCGGTGTGCCGGTGGTGCCGGAGGTCAGCACGATCACCCGGCCCTCCTCGGCCGGACGCCCGGGCGGCGGGCCCGGCGTCGCGGTGAGCGCGTCGAGCTCGCCCTCGCCGATCACGGTGAGGCCCTCGGGGATCCGGTCGCGGAACTCCTCGTCGGTCACGACGAGCCGCAGCCGCAGCTCCCCGGCGATCTCGGCGAGCTGGCCGGCGGGCAGGCCGGTGTTGAGCAGCACGACGTCCGCGCCCAGCTTCGCGCAGGCCACCATCGCCTCGATCGCGCCGTGGTGGTTGCGGCACAGCACGCCGACCCGGGTCCGTTCGGCGGCGCCGCGGTCCTTGAGGGCGCGCGCGAGGCCGTCCGTGCGGGCGTGGACCTCCGCGTAGGTGAGCGTGCCGGACTCGTCGACGACCGCGGGCCGGTCGGGGTGGCGGGCCGCGCCGACCGCGTAGCCCCCGGCGAGACTGAGCCGATAGCGGACCAGGCCCGCGATCGATCCGGCCAGCCGGTCCGGCCGCATCGGCCGGACGACGCCGGAACGCGTCAGCGCGACCAGCGCGCGGCCGGTGCCGAGGGCGGTGGTGGCTGCGCCGCGCAGGCCCGCGGCGGCCGGGCCGAGGGCGTCGGTGAGGGAGGGGGTCCGGCGGTCGCTCACGCGCGCCATTCAACCGTGCCCGCACCCGCACCGCTGTGCGCGGTCGACGGTGCCGGAGCACCCACCGACCGCGCACGCGCAACGACGCCCCAGGTCAGGCCTTCGGGGCCGTGAGGTCGTAGACCGTGTGGCCGCCGACCGTCGTCGCCGTGTAGTGCTGCTCGACCCAACTGGTGATCTCCGACGTGGCGCCCCCGCGGCCGCCGGGGCCGCCGCCCATACCGCCGGTGACGAAGTAGTGGATCTCCCCGTTCGCGACGTACTGCTGGAACTGCTGCAGCGTGGGGTAGGGGTCGGAGCCGATGAAGCCGCCCATCGCCATGACCGACGTTCCGGAGGCGAGCTCCATCGACGCCGCGCCCTGAGAGCCGGTGGTCGCCGCCGCCCAGCGGGTGCCGGCGTTCTTGAGCAGCGTGACGAGCTGGGTGTCGACCGACTCCTCACCCGGGCCGCCGAAACCACCCGGGCCGCCGCCGAAGCCGCCGAAGCCGCCTTGCGCAGCACCCGTTCCGTAGCGCTGCCCCGAGCCGTCCGGAAGGGTGCCGGGAGAGGTGCCGTTGCGAGCGGTCCCGTCGGGAGTGGTGCCGTTCGGGGTCGTGCCGTCGGTCGTGACGCCCGGCATCCCGGGGAAGGTGCCCTCGGTTCGGTCGCCCGTCCGCCCGTCGTCGCGCACATCCGCGCCGCGCATCCCGCCGAAGCCCTCGGCGCCTTCCACTGCGGGTCCGGCGCTCGGAATGGATCCGCTGTGCGCGGTGCCCGCGGTGACCGCGGCCGACGCCGTCGGGGCGGCGATGCCGGCGAGCACGGCGGCGCCCGCCACGGCGGCCCCCCAGCGCCGGCGCCCGGCCGGGATCAGGAACGCGGCGGCCGCGACCAGCCCGACGACCAGGACCACCCACCGCAGCCACGGCAGGAAGGTCGGTGACCAGCCCAGCATCACGAACGCCCACACCGCCGTGACCGCGGAGGTCACGGCCAGGGCCGCCCGGCCGGTCCAGGTGTCGCGGGCCCGCCAGGCCTCGCGCCCGCCGAGCGCGACCAGCGCCGCGATGCCCGGCGCCAGCGCCACCGAGTAGTAGGGGTGGATGGTGCCGCTCATGAAGCTGAACACCAGCCACGTCACGACCGTCCAGCCACCCCACACGAGCAGCGAGCCGCGCATCCGATCGGTCCTCGGCGCCCGGCGGGTGAACCACAGGGCCGCGACCAGCAGGATCAGCGCCGCCGGGAGCAGCCACGAGATCTGCGTGCCGAAGGAGGTGCCGAAGAGCCGGCCGAGGCCGGCCGTCCCGCCGAACATGCTGCCGCCGGGACCGCCGCCTCCGGGCATCCCACCGGGTGCCCCGGGGAAGCCGCCTGCCGCCTCGGCGCCCCCGGGGAACCCGCCGGCGCCCATGTCGAACGCACGCTCCGTACCGCGGAAGCCGCCGCCCCCGCGGTTGCCCTCGCCGCCGAAGATCCGGCCGAGGCCGTTGTAGCCGAAGGCCAGCTCGAGCGGCGTGTTGTTCGTGGAGCCACCGATGTACGGCCGCGCGTCGACCGGCCAGAGCGCCACCGCGAGCAGCCACCAGCCCGCGCCGACGACGATCCCGACGCCGGCCACCAGGACGTCGCGGATCCGCTTCCCGACGGTCGTCGGGGCCGCCCACAGGTACGCGAACGCGAAGCCGGGCACCACCAGGAAGGCCTGCAGCATCTTCGCCAGGAACGCGAACCCGAGCACCAGCCCGGTGAGCAGCAGCCAGCGCCACGACGCCTTCTCCAGCGTCCGCACAGTGCAGTAGCCGGCGAGGACCAGCAGTAGGACGAGGAACGCGTCGGGGTTGTTGAAGCGGAACATCAGCACCGCGACGGGCGTGAGCGCCAGGACCAGCCCGGCGAGCAGCCCGACGCCCGGGCCGGCGACCCGCTTCACCGCCGCGTACAGCAGCGCGACCGACGTGACCGCCATCAGCGCCTGCGGTGCGAGCATGCTCCACGAGCTGAACCCGAAGATCCGCCCGGAGAGGGCCATGATCCACAGCGACGCCGGCGGCTTGTCGACCGTGATCGCGTTGCCGCTGTCGAGCGAGCCGAAGAAGAGCGCGGTCCAGTTCTGCGTCCCGGCCTGCACGGCGGCGGCGTAGAAGGAGTTGCCCCAGCCCGAGATCGCGATGTTCTGCAGGTAGAGCGCCGCGGTACCGACCAGCAGGAGCACGTACGCCGGGCGGTGCCACCGCCGCCGGGGGTCGGCGGCGGTGTGCCGGGGGCCGGAACCGTCCGCGGGGGGTCGGGCGGCTCCGGTGTCGGTGTGGAGCGTGGTGGTCACGGCTGCCTTTCGTGCGGACGCGCTGAGGGGTCGGGCGAGAGGGTCAGGCGGCGATCTCGGAGGGCACCTCGGCCGGCTCGGCGGCCGCGCCGGCGGACCGCCCGCGGAAGATCCACGCCCGGAAGAGGACGAAGCGCAGCACGGTGGCGACCAGGTTGGCGACGATGATCGTCACGACCTCGAGGCTCTGGTGCGCACCGGGGACGAGGACGCCGAGCAGGGCCAGCGCGCCCGTCGTCAGGCCGAGACCGAGCCCGAACACGATGAGCCCCTGGAACTGGTGGGTGACGGCGCCGTCGCGGCCGCGGACGCCGAACGTCAGGCGGCGGTTGGCGGCGGTGTTGGCGATCGTGGTGACCAGCAGCGCCACGACGTTGGCCCAGATCGGGCCCATGAACGTGCGGAACAGCAGGAACAGCACCAGGTTCGCGACCGTGCTCGCCACGCCGATCGCGGCGAACCGCACCAGCTGCGTCGGCAGGCCGCGCGGCACGCCCTCGACGGACGGCTGGAGGGGCGCCCGACCCAGCTGGGCCCGCAACTCGACGATCGGGAGGGCGCCGGTGGCCAGCGCGCGGCCGACGCGCCAGACGCCCTTGAGGTCGGCCGTGGCCGTCGCGACGATGTCCACGGTCGAGTTCGGGTCGTCCACCCAGTCCACGGGGACCTCGTGGATGCGCAGCCCCGCGCGCTCGGCCAGCACCAGCAGCTCGGTGTCGAAGAACCAGCCGGTGTCCTCGACGAGCGGGAGCAGCCGCTGCGCGACGTCGGCACGGATGGCCTTGAACCCGCACTGCGCGTCGGAGAACCCGGCCTGCAGCGTGCTGCGGAGGATGAGGTTGTAGCAGCGGGAGATGAACTCGCGCTTCGCCCCGCGCACCACCCGGGAGCCGCGGCCGAGCCGGGTGCCGATGGCCAGGTCGGAGTGCCCCGAGATCAGCGGGGCGACGAGCGGGAGGACGGCGTTGAGGTCGGTGGACAGGTCGACGTCGCAGTAGGCGAGCACGGAGGCGTCGGACGCCGACCACACGGTGTGCAGGGCCCGGCCGCGGCCCTTCTGCTCGAGCCGGACCAGCCGGACCTCGGGGAGCTCGGCCTCCAGGCGGGCGCCGATCAGCGGGGTCGTGTCGACGCTGGCGTTGTCGGCGATGGTGATGCGGAAGGAGTAGGGGAAGCTGCGCAGGAGGTGGTCGCGCAGCCGCCGGACCGAAGGCTCGAGGTCGTTCTCCTCGTTGTGGACGGGGACGACGATGTCCAGCACGGTGCAGGCGCGCCGGCCGCCGCGTGCGGCGTTCCCGGGCGCGCTGGCGGTCGTGTTCTCGGCGACGACGGGGCTCATACCGACGACGATCGGACCCGGGCCTGTCGCGGGTTTGTGGTCGACCTGTGGCCCCGCTGTCAAGCCGACCCGATCCGGTGTCGCGCCCGTCACACGGTCGCGCTCGGAGCGGGGAGCAGGCCTCATGGGCCCGACCATCCCGCTGCCGGCTGTCGCGATCGTGTGCCGGACCTGTGCGCGAGCTGTGTGCGGCTACCGGACCGCTTCCCGTCGCACCCGGATGCCGGCCGCCTCGCGGTCCCAGGCGGCCGCGGATCCCTCGGCCCGCAGCAGCGCCTTCTGCACCTTCATCGTGGGTGTGCGCGGCAGGGCGTCGGCGACCCGGACGTACCGCGGCACCATGTAGTGCGGCATCCGGTCGACCAGGAAGGCGAGCAGCTCGGCCGGGTCGATCTCGGCGCCCGCGCGGGGGACCACGACGACCAGCACGTCGTCCTCGCCCAGCTCGCTCGGCACCGCGACGGCGGCGGCCTCGTCGACGGCCGGGTGCGCCTGGACCTCCACCTCGACCTCGTAGGAGGAGATGTTCTCGCCGCGGCGGCGGATCGAGTCCTTGACCCGGTCGACGTAGAAGTACTCGCCGGACGGCTCCTGCCGCAGGGCGTCGCCGGTGTGGAACCAGGCGTTGCGCCAGGCCTCGGCGGTCGCCTCGGCGTTGTGGAAGTAGCCCGTGGTCATCACCCACGGATCGGTGCAGCGCAGCACCAGCTCACCCACGGCGCCGGGTGGTACGGGCATGTCGTGCTCGTCGACGAGCCGGGCCTCGACGCCCTTCCGCGGGCCGCCGCAGCTGTAGGGCGTCTCCGGGTCGAAGCCGGTGCGCAGCGGCACCGAGGTCTCGCTCATGTTGAACACGCTGTAGTAGCGCATCCCCGCCCGCCGGCAGATCGCCATCGCGTCGGGGGTCATCGGGGCGAGCAGTGCCATGCGCAGGGTCGTGTTCCGCTCCGCGTCCGACGGCGGCAGCGCGTTCAGGAAGGTCCCGATCGACCCCATCATCACGAGGAAGGTGCCCCGCACGCGCAGCACGTCCTCCCAGAAGGTGGCGGTGCTGTACTTCGTGATCACGCCGAAGGAGCCGCCGTGCACCAGCGCCCAGCACACCGCCGACATCCCGGTGATGTGGAAGAGCGGGGTGAAGATCAGGCCGCGGTCGTCCGCGTGGGTGTCGGGGTACGAGACCCGGCCCATGGTGGCCAGGTGCATCGCCGAGGAGAGCACGGCCTTCGACGGCCCGGTGGTGCCGGAGGTGAACAGCAGCGCGGCGGTGTCCCAGGGCTGCAGCGGGCGGTCGAGGGGATCGAGGTCGTCGGGCCCGTCGAGGAGGTCCTCCACCGGCCGGACGTCGACGCCCGCGAGCTCGGTGGGGCCGCCCTCGGTGAAGACCGTGCGCAGCCGGGCCGTGTCCACCGCGCCGAGCCGCTCGGCCAGCCCGGCGTGCGTGATCATGACGCTGACCTCGGAGAGCGCGACCGCGTGCTCGAGGAGGCCGCCCTTGTAGGCGGTGTTGAAGGGGACGTGGACCGCACCCAGGTAGGCCACGGCGAGCCAGACCCGCACCGCGAGCGGCCCGTTCTCCAGCCAGGACGCCACGTGGTCGCCCTGCCGCACGCCGGCCCGCTGGAGCGCGCGGGCGGTCACCCGTACCTGGCGTCGCAGGTCCGCGAAGGTCCACTCGGGGTCGCCGGTGTCGAACACGGCGACCACGCGGTCCGGCGTCTCCGCCGCCCAGTGGTCGATCAGGTCGCGGAACACGACCCCCTGCTGCACGGTGGGCGGTGTGCCCATGCGGCCTCCCGGTGACGGCGGTGTCCCCTCGCTGAACGCGCGTTCAGTCTGCGTCGGGA